>JARRMY010000001.1:0-190032 GCA_037385505.1 Gammaproteobacteria bacterium
CCCGTTGACACTGACGGAGCCACACGAACCGGCGAGCGAGCAGGTCAGGGCCAGGGTGTTTGTCGACGGACCGGTTTCATAGAAGACGACCACGTCGCCGGCCACGAGCCCCCCGGCAGGCGTCGTGTAGCTGAACACCCCTTCTGCAGTGTTGAAAAGGCCGGTGGTGTTGTCGAACTCCCTGTCCGTAAAATAGATGGTCGTCGAGCCCGGCACGGTGTCGACCGCGACAATGCTGAATCCGTCCTCGGGACTGGCGCCGTTGTTGCCGCCGTCGTAGCCGATGACGGCGACGAGCGGAGCCGGGCCGGCATGAGCCACGAGGCTCAACCCCAGCAACGGCAGCGCCAGCAGCGCCTGCATGAAGCCTCGTCCGCGATGCGGCCTGTGCGATGTGCGGCGACCGGGGGAAAAAAGACGGTTCAGTATTCCGGGATTCTTGTTCACGCTGGCCTCTCTGTCTGCCTTGTCGCGGGCGATGCAACTGCCTGCTTTGTATTCTTCTCTGGAAGGCAACAGGAGAGTCAGGAAGTCTCTCTCCTGTTGCCATACGTTGCTTCAGCCCGGTTGCCGACAGTTGTCAGGCCCCGTGATTTTCTGTTTGCTGGCGGAACCCCCCGGATCAACTCCGCGAGGGAAAGAGGCCCTGCATACAGATGATGTAGTTCATCGCGAGCCAGGGCTGCATGTTGTTGACCGGCTGGTTGCCGCCCTCGCTGTTGATGACGATGCTGCCGGGGTTGAGCGTCGTGCCCGGTGTCTCCGCATTGTAGATGGCTGCCCCTCCGCCGAGCGTACTGCCTGCGGCAGGTGCGGTTTCCTCGCCCGCCTGGTTGGAGACACGCAGCGAACCGCCGCCATGGTTGTGGGCCGGCATGTTGGCCGCGGTCAGGGTGTTGGTTTCACTGCCGCCCGCCTGGCCGAGCTGCCTCAAGGAGAGCCCCGGGCCCTGGCCTTCGTGGATCGGGGCCCGGCCCCTGAGATCCGGCAAGGCGAAGGTGGTCCTGCCGTCGCCACCGTATGTGGTTCCAAGGATCGCGAAGAGTGCCTGGTATGTATTGATGGCAATCAATTGGCCGTCGCAGTATGCCCAGTTTCGCGGGGCGAAAGTGCCCGCGAAGAGAATGATTTGACCGATATAACCTTCCATTGTGATTCCCCCTCAGCTTCTCGATGGATAGATGCCCGTCAGGGCGATGATGTAGTTCACGGCCAGGAAAGGCTGCATATTGTTGACGGGCTGGCTGCCGCCCTCGCTGTTGACGGCGATACTGCCGGCGTTCAGGGTCGTGTTGGGGGGTTCCGCGTTATAGATGGGCGCACCGCCGCCGAGCGTGGCGCCGCCCTGCGGAGTGGCTTCCTCGCCCGCCTGGTTCGAGACCAGCAGCGAGCCGCCGCCGTGATTGTGGTTCGGCATCTCGGCGACGGTCAGGGTATTGGTCTCCGCGCCGCTTCTCTGACCAAGCCGCCGGTCGCTGAGACCCGGCCCGCGTCCGGGATGGATGGCGACGCGTCCCCTGAGATCGGGCAGGGCGAACGTCGTTCTTCCGTCGCCGCCGTAGGTGGTTCCGACGAGCGAGAAGAGCGCCGTATTCTGGCTGATGGGCAAGAGTTGTCCGTCACAGAAGGCCCATCCGCGTGGTGCGAAGTTTCCTCCGAACATCATGACTTGTGCAATGAATGGTTCTGACACTTGGGTTCTCCTTCCGGGGTCTGTCCGGAGCTGTTGTTATCGTGGTTGAGTGGTTGTCGTATCCATCCCCATTGATATACAGGGCGTCGACGTTGAAGACCCCGGACATCCAATGGCCAATCCCTGGTTACGGATGAGTCCCTGTTATTGCGTGATTGCCGTATCCAAACTGTCTGTTTGTTGTTTGCTTTTGTTTTTGTCAGGTTAAAGTTAATCGCTTTTCGCGCAATAGACAATCCCAATCGCAAACAGATTTCCATTTCCGTCCCGCAATGTGGCCGGGATGGGAGGCGGCGTCGGACAAGGTTGTTCGAAACGCATGGCTTCGCGTCATGGATGCGCGCCTGTTGCGGGACGCCATTCCATGCGGACATAGGGCGGCGTTGTCCCTGTCACGAGAAAGCCCACTCTCTCGTAGAGGCGCTGCGCAGGGTTGCCCGCCAGGACATGCAGAGCGAGCGTTTTGCGCTGCGCGCGCGCGCTGTCGATCAGACGGGTCAGGAGAACACTGCCCGTGCCCTGGTTACGGTATTGCGGCAGCAAGGCGAGATCGACGAGCAGGATCTGCTCCCCGGAGCAATCCGTGCACTGCACACCGGCCTCGAGTCCGTCGATCTCGACGATGTCGTATCTGGCGCCGGGGTAGTGCAAGCGATAGGCGGACTTGCGCGCGTTGTACTGCTGCTCGAGCAACAGTTGCATCTGGCCGGCGTCGAGGCCCGTGAGAGCGATTTCCGGCTGGACGGTGCTGGCATGGAGTTCCCTGAGAAAGCCTTCATCGCCAGGGCCTGCCGGGCGCAGCCTGACGCGTTGTTCGCGAGGTTCTGTCATTGCAGGAAGAGGGAATCCGGGTAAGCGATAACAGAGCCTAGCATCTTTTTCGCATGCATATTTTGTCGGACGGAAAAGTGTTATAATTTTCGCCTGTTTCCTGACTGCCGATCACCATGTATGAATCCTACTTCGGGCTGAAGGAAAAGCCCTTCAGTATTGCCCCGGACCCCAGATACATCTACCTCAGCGAATCCCACGAGGAGGCGCTGGCGCACCTCCTGTTTGGCATGCAGGAGGGGGGCGGTTTCGTACAGCTCACGGGAGAAGTCGGGACCGGCAAGACCACGCTCGTCAGGACGCTGCTCGAGCAGCTGCCGAAAAGCGTCGATCTGGCGCTGGTTTTCAATCCGAAACTTTCGCCGCTGGAGTTCGTCGCGGCCATTTGCGACGAACTCGCGATTCCCTACGACTCGGATACCGCGACCCTGAAGACCCTGACGGACGCACTCAACGACAAGTTGCTGCAGAATTACCTCGATGACCGCCGCACGGTGCTGATCATCGACGAGGCGCAGGCGCTGTCAGTCGACGTGCTGGAGCAGGTCCGCCTGCTGACCAATCTCGAGACCACGCGCGAGAAGCTGCTGCAGATCATATTGATCGGCCAGCCCGAACTGCGCCAGACGCTCGCGCGCGAGGACATGCGCCAGCTCGCGCAGCGCGTCACCGACGTCTACCATCTCGAGCCGCTCGACCCGGTTGAAATCCGTAACTACCTCGCGCACAGGCTCACGATCGCGGGCGCCAACAAGCAGCTCTACAACGACGCTGCCATCAAGGCGATCTACCGCGCATCCGGAGGCATACCGCGCATCATCAACGAGATTGCCGACAAGGCGCTGCTGGCAGCCTACGCCAAGGAGAAGCGCCGGGTCGACAAGTCGCTCGTGCAGCAGGCCGCGTCGCAGGTTCTCTCGAGCCGCAGGGAGACGCCCGCATCCGGCTTGTGGTGGGGCGCCGCCGCCGGTGTCGCGGTATTTGCGGCCCTGTTTGCGGCCTTCTACCTGCATCAGCCCCTGAAGGAGCGGACGCTGGCTCTGTGGCACGAGTTCACGGCCGACAAGGCTGCCGTTGCCACGGCGACCAAGCCCGACCCCGAACCCCTGATGCCCATGCTCGTGACCAACGGCGTCAGCGTTCCCTATACCAGCGAGGTGATGCGCGAGCTCTCCGAGCGGCCGCAACCACCCATGCCGCAGTACGAGCCGGAGCCCGAAGAGATCGACGACAGCGCGTTGTCCGTCGATTTCGAGGAGTGGGTGCTGTCCAGCCCCGCGCAGGCGAGCAGGGAAGAGGCCTTTGCAGAGATTTTCTCGGCATGGGACCTGGCCTACGATGCGGAGTCCATGACCGAGCCCTGCGACTACGCGGCCGAGTCCGGCCTGCAATGCCTGGCGTTGCAGGGCAACTGGAGCCGCCTCTTCGATCTCGACCGGCCATCGATCCTGCAGGTCAGGCTTTCCGATCAGCAACTCTACTATCTCGCCGTCATGGGCATCGACGAGGATCGCGTGGTCATCCATCTCGACGACGAGGTGCAGACCTTCAGCCGACGGGAAATCGACCGTTACTGGTACGGAGATTTCGAACTCCTGTGGCAGATGCCTCCGACGGGGTATCGGAGCGCACTCTATCCCGGCGAAAGCGGTCCCGAAGTCGAGTGGCTGCGTGACCGGCTGCAGGAGATTACCGGCGATGACCTGGAGCCGGAAGGCGCCTACAACCGCTTCGATGAGAGGCTCGCGGAGATGGTCCGCCAGTTCCAGATTGTCAACAGCCTGAAACCTGACGCCATCGTCGGCGTCCAGACCATCATCAGACTCAATAGCGCGGCACCCTCCGATACGGGACCGCGCCTGCGTGCCAGGACCTGACGGAAGAGCGCATGTCCCTGATTCTCGATGCACTGAAAAAATCCGAAAAATCGCGCCACGACGAAGCCAACAGCGTGCTGCCGCTGATCGTCACGCCGCAGCGCGCACGCCGCAGAGGCGGCAAATCGCTGCCACTGGTTCCGCTCGCGATCATTGTCATCGCCGTCGCCGTGATCGCCGCGCTGATACTGTTCCAGGGCGACGAGACAAGCGAGCAGACCCGTGTCGTCGAGACGCCGCGTCCAGCGGTTGCACCCCCCGCCGTCGCGCCGGAGCCGCCGCCGGAACCCGTGGCAGCCAGGATTGAGGAAGCGCCCGCACCCGAACCGGCCCCTGCCGTCGCCCTGGAGGAGCCGGTCGTTGCGCCCCCTGCCGCTCCGGAGCCGGTCCCCGAGCCCGTCGAAGTCGACAGTCGCAACGCCCGTCAGGAGATCCTGCAGCAGGCTGGCATCCTCCCGGCGGCCGATGCCTCGAGCGTCCCGCCGCGCCTCGCGACCCTGGGCCAGCAGCTGCGCGACAGCGTCAAGCCGCTGCACCTCGATTTCCATGTCTACTCGACCGACCGGCGGCGGCGCGTCGTCTTCCTCAATGGCGACGAGTACCGGGAGGGGGATACGGTGCGGAGCAATCTCGATGTGGTTCGCATCATCCCGGAGGGCGCCGTCATGACCTGGAAAGACCAGCGCTTCCTGCTCACCATCGAGGATTGACCATGGGCGAGGCCCCCGCCGCGCGTCGCTTCGGCGGTATTGCTGCGCTCTACGGCGCGCGTGGCCTCGAGCGGTTTCGAAGAGCACATGTCTGCGTGATCGGCCTCGGCGGCGTCGGTTCCTGGGTCGCGGAGGCGCTTGCACGCAGCGGCATCGGCAGCCTGACACTCATCGACATGGATCATGTCGCGGTCTCCAACATGAACCGCCAGCTCGTCGCGCTGGAGTCGACGCTCGGCAAGGCGAAGGCGAGGGTGCTCGAGGAGCGCATTCTGGAGATCAATCCCGCCGCCGATGTGCATGCGATCGAGGAGTTCGTGACGCGTGATGCGCACCTCGACTTGCTGGATAGCGGCTATGACATGGTCGTCGACTGTATCGACACTTTCCGCGACAAGGCGGCCATCATCGCTCGCTGCCGGCGCAGCAAGGTGCCTGTCGTAACGGTCGGCGGCACGGGCGGCAAAACCGATCCGTCGGCGCTCTGCATTCGCGATCTCAGCCGCACCGAGAAGGACGCCCTGCTGTCACGCGTCCGCAAGGAGCTGCGCCAGCAGTATGGCTTCCCGCGCAATATCAAACGCCGCTTTTCGGTACCCGCGGTCTTTTCGACCGAACAGGTGCGGCAGCCACCGCCCGATGAGGGGCAGGCCTGTGAGGATCCAGGGGGCGTGAGGCACTCACATCTGTATTGCGGCGGTCTGGGTTCCGTGACGCATGTCACGGCGACGGCCGGTTTTTACGCCGTGAGCAAGGTGCTGGAGAAACTCTCCTCGTCAGAACCGGAAAACGGATAAGGGATCGGTCAGTGTGCTCTTCTGACCTCTTCGAGGGGGTCTCTCTCGTCTTCCGATGCGGCGACCTTGCCGTTGAGAGGACTGAAGATGCCGTTGCAACGATCCGCCTCGACGCCACTCATGGTCAGCAATGCCCAGACAGCCGCGATCAACCAGACGGCAAGGCCGAGACCGAGCGTGTAGAAATCGATACCGTTCATGGCGGTAGGACCGCCGAAAAAGGCGTAGATCACGGCGACAACGCCCGCGATCCAGAACACGCTGATCGGCGCGGCACAGTTGGTTCCACATCCGAAGCGGCAGACGGACATCGGCGGGCAAAGTATCGATGTAATGACTTTTTTCATGACTTGGGCAGGTATCCTCCGGTGGTGAAGTGCAGTTTTTTTATTGTCTGGCTAAATACTTAGCATATTACAGGGGAAATATCACATAGATTGATGTGATGCCGCAACAGGTAATTATGATTGCTTCTCGAACCCTTTGCGTCTTTTCCAGCGCTTCACGACGTTGAAGCGCCACAGGAAGTCGACCAGGAAGTAGCTGACCAGGGAGAGAAAGAGACCGATCAGGAGGCTGCCGGTCAGGAGTGGTAGCCAGATGTCACCGATACTCTGGCCGAACCATTCGAGCGTGACCTCCTTCGGCATCGCCACGCCTGGCCTGCCCAGCAGCCAGTTGCCGAAGAGGTAGGCGCCGAAGAAGACCGGCGGGATCGTGATGGGATTCGTGATCCAGACCAGCACCAGCCCGATGGGAATGTTGGCGCGCCACATGATGGCGCTGGCAACGACCCCGATCATCTGGATGGGTATCGGGACCATCGCCCAGAATGTGCCGAGTGCCACCCCCCTGGAGACAGAACGCCGGTTGAGATGCCAGAGGTTGGGTGAGTGGAGATGTTCACCAAAGATCTGCAAGTATCGATGATTGCGGATCTCTTCCGAACTCGGGCAGTGGCGTTTGATGAACTCTTTTGGCACTATACAAAGTGATACCTGCATTGGACTGCAGTAGAGTATCTCAATCACCGGATCTGCGGAAGGGATGTATGGACATATCCTGCGGAGAAGGGCGGCCTGTCACACGGATGTCACATGCACATATACGCACCCGCATTCCTGTGTGGAATGCTCCTGCTGCTTCCCCTCGAGTCGCTTCCCTCGCACGACTGGCTGTTGCTGCTGGTGCCGCTGGCGCTTGTGTCGCTCTGGAAGCGCTTCGGTATCGCCTTCGCCGTCATCGCCGGCTTCTGCTACGCCTGGCTGGACGCGGCCAGCTATCTCGATCGCATGCTGCCTGCCGCGCTCGAGCGGACGGATCTCCTGGTCGAGGGATGCGTCATCGGTTTGCCGGCGCGCAGCGGCGATGCGGCGCGCTTCGTGTTCGGGGTGGAGGCGATGCAGGACGGGGCGGGGAGGGCCATCCCGTTCGCGGGCAGGATCAGGCTCTCCTGGTATGCGCATGAGCAGGCGTTGCACCCGGGCGATTGCGGGCGCCTCTCCGTCCGCCTCTTCCAGCCACGCGGGTTCAGGAATCCCGGCGCCATGGATTACGAGCGCTGGCTGTTCCAGCAAGACCTGCTCGCGAGAGGCTATGTGCGCGAGAGCACAGCCAACCGGCTGGAAGCCTCCGGAGACCTCTCCGCGGATGCATTCAGGGACCGGCTCAGGGCGCAGGTCCTCGCGCTGGACAGCCCGGCCGCCACGCCAGTCTATCTCGCGCTTCTGATCGGCGACCGCTCCCTGCTGGACGACGCGAGCTGGCAGCTCTTCAGGCAGACCGGCACCTCCCATCTCGTTGCCATTTCCGGATTGCATATCGGTCTCGTCGCGATGCTGGCCTGGTGGCTGTGCGAGCGTCTCTGGCGCTATGCGGGCTCGATGCCGCTGAGGGTTCCGTCACCCGTTGCGGCTGCCTGTTGTGCAATGATCGCGGCCTTTCTCTATGCGGCCATGGCCGGATTCGCCATACCGACCCAGAGGGCGCTGATGATGACGCTCGTCGTCGTGGCCGCCGTGCTTGCGAGGCGCAACAGCGGGGGGCTGCAGGCGCTCGGGGTCGCCCTCATCGCCGTGCTTGTCCTGGACCCGGGAAGCATTCATTCAGCCGGATTCTGGTTGTCCTTCGCTGCCGTCACGAGCATCCTGCTGATGATTCGCCGCTATCCCGCCCTGAGGTCATGGCGCCTGCTGATCGCGATCCAGCTTGGCCTGTCGCTGTTGCTCGTGCCGGTGCTTGCGACCTGGCATTTTCCCGTCTCGCCGCTGGCGCCCTTCGTGAATCTCGTGGCGGTACCCTGGTTTTCGTTCGTGATCGTCCCCGGCGTCCTGCTCAGCGCCATCTTCCTGCAGACCGGTCTGCCCGGGCATGAATGGCTTCCTGAAGCCGTCATGTTCCTGATCGACCTGACACTCGCCGCGCTCGAGCGTGCGGCATCGCCGGGCTGGCTCGTTGCGCTGCCCGAGCTGCCCCTGGCGACTCTGATCGGCAGCATGGCCGGCGGCGCGCTCCTGCTGCTCGGCAAGGGGTGGCGCATGCGCCTCGCCGGGATGCCATTGCTGGCGCTCCTGCTGTGGCCGGTGCCGCAGGATGAGCTCAGAGTCACCATTCTCGATGTCGGCCAGGGAATTTCCGTCGTCGCCGAGAGCGGCGGCAGGGTGCTGGTCTACGATCTCGGCCCGATCTATCCGGGCGGTTTCAACACCGCCGAGGCCGTGGTGATGCCCTTCCTCGCGGCACGCGGGATCAGCGATGTCGACATGCTCGTCATCAGTCATGACGATAGCGATCACAGCGGCGGATACGAACGCTTTCTCGAGGAAATCCCGACCGGTGTCCGGCTCTCGGGGCAGCCCGGCGAGTTCGCTGAAGACTTCCGCCACTGTCATGAACAGCCCGCCTGGAAGTGGCAGCACGCCAGGTTCGCTTTCCTGCCCGTGCGGCTCGACGATGCGAGCGACAACGATCTCTCCTGCGTGCTGCTGATCGAGCACCCGTCGGCCAGTATCCTGATCACCGGCGATATCACGAGGCGGGCGGAACAGGCACTGCTGGAGCAGTATCCACATATCGGGAACATCGATCTCGTGACCATGCCGCATCACGGCAGCCGTTCCTCCTCATCGCAGGAGTTCGTCAAGCGCCTGCAGGCCGGAGACGTGGTTGCAACCGCCGGCTGGAAGAACCACTTCGGTCATCCCAAGCCGGATGTCGTGGAACGCTGGGTCTCGACGGGTGCGACAGTCCACGAAACAGCCGCCCAGGGCGCGCTGACGTTCGCAGTGAATAGCGGGGAAGCGAACCGTCTCGATGGTTATCGATTCACAGATCGGCATTTCTGGCATCGCTAAAAGCGGGTAAGATACGCGCATATCAAGACCCGTGGGAGAGAAGGTGCTGGAACTCGAGGCCGCTGGCCGGCCGATGTGCTCGATCGTGACACTGGCGATCAGTGTCAGGCAACGCCGCACGGCCGCAAGAGAACAGGGAAGGGATAACGCGGCTGTATGAAGACCCCCGCCTATTTCTGGAAGAAGTGGCATCCTGTGGCGCTGTTGTTGTCGCCCCTGTCGCTGCTGATGTGGGTCGTCGTCGCCATACGGCGGCTTCTTTACGACTTGCGCATCTTCAGGGTCCACCGCTGCAGCGTGCCCGTGATCGTTGTCGGCAACCTGACGGTCGGCGGCACGGGCAAGACGCCACTGGTCATCTGGATCTGCAATCACCTGAAAAAACTCGGCTACAATCCTGGCGTCGTGCTGCGCGGCTACGGCGGCACTGCCGCGAGCTGGCCACAACAGGTCAGGCGCGACAGCGATCCGCACGTCGTCGGTGACGAGGCTGTCGTGATCGCCGCCGAGACCGGCTGCCCGGTGTGCGCGGGCCCGGACCGGGTCGATGCCGCGAAGGCCCTCGTGCAACATGCGCGGTGCGACGTCATCCTCTCAGACGACGGGTTGCAGCATTACGCGCTCGGGCGTGATATCGAGATCGTCGTGATCGATGGCGAGCGCCGTTTCGGCAACGGCCTGCTGCTGCCGGCAGGGCCGCTCAGGGAGGGCGTCGGCCGCCTCAGGCGGGCCGACTTCATCATCATCAACGGCAACTGCAGCGACAACGAGCACTGCATGCAGCAGATGCCCGGAGAGGTGATCAACCTCGAGACCGGCGAGACCATGGCGCTCGAGGAGTGGAGCGGCCGCATGGTGCATCTCGTATCGGGTATCGGCAATCCGGCGCGCTTCATCGACATGGTCCGTGGAGCCGGCATCGAGACGGATCAGCGCCTCTTCCCGGACCATCACGACTACGGCCCCGGGGACCTCGAGTTCAACGACGATCTGCCGGTCCTCATGACCGCCAAGGACGCGGTCAAGGTCCGCCCTTTTGCCGACAACAGGTTCTGGTATCTGAAACTGCGCGTCGATCCATCTGCCACCTTCGTCCACCAGGTGGTCACTGCGCTCATCATGAAACGCGATCATGGACAAAAAACTGCTTGATATCCTCGTCTGCCCGATTTGCAAGGGGCCCGTGCGCTACGTCAAAAAAGCCGATGAGCTGATCTGTCCGGTCGACAGGCTCGCCTATCCGGTCATCGACGGCATTCCGGTCATGCTCACGAGCGAAGCGCGGGAGTTGCCCGCCGACGAGGAGATTCCGGAATGAGCACTTTCCATATCGTTATTCCGGCGCGCCACGCTTCGAGCCGCCTGCCCGGCAAGCCGCTGCTCGACATTGGTGGCAAGCCCATGATCCTGCACGTGGTCGACCGGGCGCGCGAGTGCGGCGCGGCGACCATTACCGTCGCGACCGATGACCGGCGCATCCACGACATCGTCGAGGCGGCGAATGTCGACGTGCTCATGACGTCTCCGGAGCACGCGAGCGGCACGGACCGACTCGCCGAGGTGACCTCTGTGACAGGTTGGCCGGACGATGACATCGTCGTCAACCTGCAGGGAGACGAACCCCTGATGCCGCCCGTCATCGTCAGACAGGTCGCGGAGAACCTCGACGGCCACGCGCACGCCAGCATCGCCACCCTCTGCACGCCCGTCACGCGTTACGAGGAGATGATCAACCCCAATGCCGTCAAGGTCGTCATGGATGCCGACGGCTACGCGCTCTACTTCAGCCGGGCGCCGATTCCCTGGTACCGCGACGGGTTCGGCAAGGAGGAGCAGTGGATGCCGAGCATGACCGGCTGTTACCGCCACCTGGGCCTCTACGCCTACAGGGCCGGTTTTCTGAAGCGCTACAGCGGCTGGCAGAGCGCCCCGCTCGAACAGTGCGAATCCCTCGAACAGCTGCGCGCGCTCTGGCACGGCGAGAAGATCCATGTCGCGATTGCCGAAGAGGTCCCGCCGCCCGGAGTCGACACGATGGATGACCTGCAGCATGTCAGGGAGATCCTGGGAGGCGGGGATGGCGCATGAGATCGAGCGCAAGTTTCTCGTCACGGGCGATGCCTGGCGGTCGCTGGCCGACGAGGCGATCCGCATGCGCCAGGGCTATCTCTCGGAGGACTATGACCGCTCGATCCGCGTGCGCACCGAGAACGACAGGGCCTTCATCAATATCAAGAGTTCGGTCGACGGCATCCACCGCCTCGAGTACGAGTACGAGATCCCGCTGACCGACGCCGAGGAGATTCTCGATCGCGTCGCGTTGCGGCCGCTGATCGAGAAGACGCGCCATCTCGTTCACCTCGCCGGGGTCGAGTGGGAGATCGATGTCTTCGAGGGCGACAACGAGGGGCTCGTCGTCGCGGAAGTCGAGTTGCCCTCCGCGGACACGCCTGTCGCGCTGCCGGAGTGGGTCGGCAAGGAGGTCTCGCACGACCTGCGCTACTACAACGTCTCGCTGCAGAAGCATCCCTACCGCTCGTGGTGAGGCGCCTTTTCCTGCTGCTCGTCTGCCTGGCGACGACGCTGGCCGGCTGCAGCGAACAGCCGCGCGAGGGTATCCGCTTCGGCGTGCAGCAGCTGCCGCTGAATTTCGACCCGCGGCAGGCGACCGACGCCGCCTCCGAGCGCGTCAACCATCTGCTCTACCGGGGACTGGTGCGTTTCGACGAGACGCGCCTCCCGCAACCCGATCTCGCGACCTGGCAACGGCCGGAGCCACGGCGCTATCGCTTCACCCTCGAGGCTGACAGCCGTTTCGACGACGGATCCGCCGTCACCGTGCGGGATGTGCTGGCGACCTACGACGCCATTCTCGATCCTGAGAACAACTCGCCGCATCGCTCGACGCTCTCCATCATCGAGGAGATGCGCCCGGTCGACGGGAGCACGATCGACTTCCTGCTCGCGCGCGCCGACCCCTACTTTCCGTCCTATCTCGTCACCGGCATCCTGCCCGCGGAACGCATCGCGAACGGCCACGATTTCAGCAGCAAGCCGATCGGCAGCGGTCCGTTCCGGCTCAAGGAGCGCGATGCCGGGCGGTTGCTGCTCGAGCGCAAGTCCGACGGCGAAATCCTGAGCCTGCTGCTCGTCAAGGAGCCCAGCGTGCGCGTCCTGAAACTGCTGCGCGGCGAGATCGACCTGCTGCAGGGCGACCTGCCGCCCTCGCTGGTCGATTACCTCTCCGCGCAGGAGGGCGTGCGGGTACGCACGGCGCATGGCAGCAACTACACCTACCTGGGGTTCAATCTCGAGGATCCGGTGACGGGCGATGTGCGCATCCGCCGGGCCATCGCGCACGCCATCGACCGCGAAGCCATTATCAGGCATGTTTTCAAGGGGCGCGCGCGCAAGGCCGCGGGACTCTTTCCGCCCGAGCATGCGCTCGGCATCGCGGACGAGACAGCCATTCGCTTCGATCCGCAGCAGGCAATGGCGTTGCTGCGCGAGGCGGGCTACGGCCCGTCGCGTCCGCTCGAACTGACCTGGAAGACTTCCAGCGACCCGTTCCGCCTGCGGCTTGCGACCATCATGCAACAGCAGCTTGCCGATGCGGGCATTCGCGTGACGATCAAGAGCCATGACTTCGGCACCTTCTTCGGCGATATCAAGTCCGGCAATTTCCAGCTCTACAGCCTCACCTGGGTCGGCCTGAAGACGCCGGACAGTTTCCGCTACATCTTCCACAGCGGCTCGATTCCACCCAATGGCGCGAACCGCGGGCGCTATCGTTCATCGCCTGTCGACAGGCTGATAGAATCGGCCGAAAAGGAGGTCGATATCGATGCCCAGGTTCCCTTTTACCAACGGCTGCAACGGCAACTCTTGCAGGACCTGCCCTATATCCCGCTCTGGTACGAGGACCAGATGGCCGCCTACAGGCCAGGGGCCGTCAGTGATTACGTTCCGCGCCAGGACGGCAACTACGACGGTCTCACCGGGCTGGCGCGTGTCGGACGATGAGTGAGCCGGCGCGCATCGAAATCAGTCTCGCGAGGCAGGAGCTGGCGCTGCACGAAGCGCACGGCGCTGCCAGCGTCTACCCGGTGTCGACGGCGCGCAATGGACCCGGTGAGCGTATCAACAGCGAGTGCACGCCGCGCGGCAGGCATCACGTGCGACTCGTGATCGGCCAGGGGTGTCCCGAGAATGCGGTCTTCATCGGCCGCCGCTTCACCGGCGAGCGCTATTCGCCAGCACTCGCCGCCGCCAGCCCCGGCAGGGACTGGATCCTGACGCGGATCATCTGGCTCACGGGCGACGAGCCCGGCTTCAACAGGGGAGGCGCATGCGATTCGCTGCGCCGCTTCATCTACATCCACGGCACGCCGGACTCGGAACCCATGGGCATTCCGAAATCGCACGGCTGCATTCGCATGCGCAACAGCGACGTCATCGAGCTGGCCGCCCGCGTGCGTCCCGGCACCCCGGTGCTGATCAGGGAATGAGATGCTCGCGCGCCTGCTGACATCCCTCGTGACGCTGCTCGGCGTGGTGACGCTGGTGTTCTTCCTGATCCACCTGATTCCGGGCGACCCCGTCGAGTACATTCTTGGCGACTCGGCGCGTCCCGCCGACCGCGACGCCCTGCGCGCCGAACTCGGGCTCGACAAGCCCGTGCTGCAGCAGTACGCGGATTACATCGGCGGCCTGCTGCGCTTCGATCTCGGCGCGTCGCTGCACAGCAAGCAGGCGGTGTCGTCCCTGTTGCTGGAGCGCCTGCCGGCGACGCTCGAGCTCTCCGCCGCGGCTTTCCTGCTCGCCATCCTGATCGCCTTTCCACTCGGCGTGCTCGCGGCGCGCCGCAAGGGCACGGCCTGGGATTCGGGCGCCATGACGCTCTCGCTGCTCGGTGTCTCCATTCCGAATTTCTGGCTCGGGCCGATGCTGATCCTGCTGTTCTCGATGTGGCTCGGGCTGACACCCGTCAGCGGCAGGGACCAGCCGGGAGCGCTGATCCTGCCGGCCGTCACGCTCGGTGTCTCGCTCGCCGCCATCCTGGCGCGCATGGTGCGCAGCACATTGCTGGATGTCCTCAACGAGGACTATATCCGCACCGCGCGCGCCAAGGGCGTCGCGGAAGCGGGGGTTGTCTGGCGGCATGCGCTGCGCAATGCGCTGCTGCCGGTCATCACGCTGCTCGGGCTGCAGTTTGGTGCATTGCTGGCCGGCTCCGTGATCACCGAGAAGGTTTTCAGCTGGCCCGGCGTCGGCCTGCTGCTGATCGAATCGATCCAGCAGCGGGACTATCCCGTGGTCCAGGGGGCCGTGCTGCTGATCGCCCTGAGCTACCTGCTCGTCAATACCGCGACGGATCTGCTCTACCGGGTCATCGATCCGAGGATCAGGCGCACATGAGCCGGAATTTTGCCATCGCCATCCTGCTGCTGTGGGTCGGAGCCGTGCTGATCGAACCCCTCTTGCAGACCACGCCGGAGAGGATCCACCTCGAGGCGATTCTCTCCCCGCCGTCATTCGACTATCTGCTCGGTAACGATACGCTCGGGCGTTCCGTGGCCGAGCGCCTGCTCTCCGGCGCCAGAGTCGCGCTGCTGGTGTCTGTCGTGACGGTGCTGATCTCGGCCGTGGCCGGCACATTGCTGGGCGCCATCAGCGGCTATGTCGGCGGCTTCACGGACACGATCATCTCGCGCATCATCGACGTCATGCTCGCGTTTCCGGGCATCCTGCTCGCGATCGCGCTGGCCGCGATTCTCGGTCCGGGCATCGACAACCTCGTCATCGCCATCTCGGTTGTCGGCTGGGTCGGCTATGCGCGACTGGCGCGTGCACAGGCGTTGTCGCTGAAACAGCGTGAGCATGTCACGGCCGCCATCGCGCTCGGCAGCCGCCAGGGGAGGATCATCCTGCGTCACATCATTCCGCTGATGCTGGCGCCGTTGCTCGTCGAGGCGAGTTTCGGCATCGCCGCGGTGATCGTGGCCGAGGCCGGCCTCTCGTTCCTCGGACTCGGCGTGCAGCCGCCGCAGGCCTCCTGGGGCAGCATGATCCGCGAGGGTGCGCAGTTCCTGCTCGTCGCTCCGCATCTCGCCATCTTCCCGGGACTCGCGATTTTTCTCGTCGTGCTCTCGGCCAACCTGTTCGGCGACTGGTTGCGCAGTCGCCTGGACGTGCGCGAACAGCGGATACCCTGATCATGCAGCAGGGCATCCTCGAGCGATTTTCCCCCTACCTGCTGCTGGTGCTGACGACGCTTTTCTGGGCCGGAAATTTCAACGTTGCGCGCGCCGTCAGCGGTGAGGTGCCGCCACTCGGCCTGTCGTTCTGGCGCTGGATGATCGCCTCGCTGATCCTGCTGCCGTTCGCACTGGCGCCGATGTGGCGCCAGCGTGCGCACTTTCTCGACAACTGGCGACTGGTCACAGTGCTCGCGGTCTGCGGCGTCACCCTCTTCAACAGCCTCGTCTATCTCGGCCTGCAGACGACCACGGCGATCAATGCTTCGCTGATGCAGTCGATCAACCCGGTGTTCATCATCGTGCTGTCGCGGCTCGTGCTCGGCCGCAGGGCCGGCGGCCGGCAATGGACAGGCGTGTTCCTCTCACTGGCCGGCGCTCTCGTGATCCTGACGCGTGGCGATCCGGCCGTTATCGCCAGCCTGGGCTTCGCCAGGGGGGATCTCGTCGTGGTGCTGGCCGTGCTCGTCTGGGGCACGTACACGGTGCTCTTGAAAAAGCTGCCCGCGGTACTCCTGGGCCTGCCGCTGCTCGGCTACACGATGGCGATCGGCACGCTCCTGATTCTGCCGTTTTATCTTGCTGAAACGGCACTCGGCTGGCCCATGCCGGTGAACGGGACGAGCATCCTCAGCGTGCTCTATGTCGCGATTTTTCCGTCGGTGCTGGCCTATCTGTTCTGGAACCACGCCACCGCACGCATCGGCCCCGAAAAGACAGGTCACTTCAGCCACCTGATTCCGGTTTTCGGCATCCTGATCGCGACGCTGATTCTCGGCGAGTCGTTCCATGGATATCATTTAGCGGGGATGCTGCTGGTGGCAGTCGGCCTGCTGCTGGCGAACAGCGGAAAGCGGGCGCGCTGAAGAGCGGATCCGGCGCTCGACTGCGCCGATGGTCGGCAGTCCCGTATCCCGTCAAAACAGGCCTCGCGCGGGCACTCGCGCCTAACTTACTGATTTCAAAAACAACACTGCCAGTGTGGATTCAAGGGATGCCTGCATGCGTCGTGAATTCTTCAGGAAAACCTGAAAAAAGTGGCATTTATTAGTGAAACAGAGTATTCTAATCGGATCATTGCCGGGCCATATGGTCGGCATAAAAATTTAGGTTCACGGTCATGCTTTGCATGGCCTTAATTATGTGGTGAATTAACTCGGAGACCGGATTATGAACCAGACGTATTACGACGCTGTAACAAAGATGGAAGAGATGGGTGTGAACGAAGAGTACATCCAGGGCTGGCAGGCGGGCTTCCTGCAGAACCCGAAGCGTGAAGAGCAGCGTGTAACTGAAGCTTATGAAGCTGGTTATGAAGATGGTGAAGAAAAGAGCACTGACAATTTCGCTAACTGGGTCAGCTGATCGCTGAATATTCGGAATCCACGTGTTTCAACAAGGCCTCGGTAACACCCGGGGCTTTGTTTTTTAACGGAGAACAGCAATGGCAGTCGTCGAACTCACCAAAGAAAATTTCGAAGAGACGATCAACGGCAACGATTTCGTGATCGTCGATTTCTGGGCACCCTGGTGCGGCCCGTGCAAGTCTTTCGCACCGACTTTCCAGAAGGTATCCGAGGAAAACCCGGACATCGTTTTCGCGAAGGTGAATACGGAAGAAGAGCAGGAGATCGCCGCGCATTTCCAGATCCGCTCGATCCCGACCCTCATGATGTTCCGCGAGCAGATCATCATCTTCAGCCAGCCCGGCGCTCTGCCGGAATCGGCCTTCGCGGATATCGTCCAGCGCGCATCCGAGCTGAACATGGCGGACATCCGCAAGCAGATCGAGGAAGAGCAGAAAAACGCCTGATGCGCACCCCGTCCCGGCGGAAATCGCCGGGACGGCGGGCAGATTTATCTGGCAGTCAGTCGGCGGCCGCGATCTTCGCCTTCCAGTACGCCGCCTGGTGCTTCACGGCCGCGACGTCGAGCGTCGTGTGCCTGCCTTCCTTGAGCAACTGCCTGCCGTTGATCCAGACATCCGAGACCTGATCGCGGCCTGCCGAATAGACCAGTTGCGAGACCGGATCGTAGACAGGCCCGGTGGCGAGGTGATCCAGGTTCACGGCAACCAGGTCGGCCGCCTTGCCGGTTTCGATCGAACCGGTTCTCGTGTCCAGCCCCAGGGCTCTTGCTCCATTGAGCGTTGCCGCCTTCAGCGTTTCGAAGGCCGGCAGCGCCTGTGCGCTCCTGCCGACAGCCTTGGCCATGAGCGACGCCGTGCGCATTTCACCGAACATGTCGAGATCGTTGTTGCTCGCGGCACCGTCGGTGCCGAGCGCGACATTGATGCCGGCCTGGCGCAGTTTCTCCACGGGGGCGAAGCCGCTCGCCAGTTTCATGTTGGACTCGACGCAGTGGATCATGTGCAGACCGGACTCGGCGCAGAGATCGATCTCCTCGTCGGTCAGCTGCGTCATGTGCACCGCCATGAGCTGCGGGCTCAGCAGGCCCAGACGGTTCAGACGTTCCAGCGGGCGCACGCCGAACTGCTCGAGACTGCCGACGATTTCGTCATGGGTCTCGTGTACATGCATGTGGATCGGAATTTCGAGCTCGTCGGCCAGTGTGCGAATGCGCCCGAGCGCCGCATCCGAAGTGGTGTAGGGCGCATGCGGCGCGAAGGCCGTGCTGACGAGTTCGTCGCCGCGGTAGTTGTCGTGCAGCGCGAGTCCCTTGTTGATGTAGTCGTCGGGCCCGTCGCCCCAGGCTGACGGAAAGTCGAAGACGATGAGGCCGACCGTCGCGCGCATGCCTTCCTGCCGGGCGACCGCCGCCGTGATATTCGGAAAGAAGTACATGTCGTTGAAGCAGGTGGTGCCGCCACGGAGCATTTCGGCGATGGCGAGGCGCGTGCCGTCCCTGATGAACTGTTCGCCGACCCAGTGCTGTTCGGCAGGCCAGATGTGCTCGTTGAGCCAGGTCATCAGCGGCAGGTCGTCGGCCAGGCCGCGAAACAGCGACATGGCCGTGTGGGTGTGGGTGTTGATCAGTCCCGGGATCAGCACATGCGTTTCCAGGCGGTGCTCTTTCCCGGCCGCGTAGCGCTCCCCGGCATCGCCGGAGGGGAGGATGTCAATGATGTCGCCGCCCTTGACGACGACGCTGTGATGCTCCAGGTAACGCCGGTCGCCGCTGACGGGAACCACCCAGCGGGCGTGAATCAGTGTGTCTGCGGATCTTTTTTCCATGGTGGCTGGCAGATTTGGCACAATACGCGCAAATTCCAACAGGATACCAAAGATGCGTACGCTGATGCTCGACGAGCCCGCCGATCCGAACCAGGCCATCGTCTGGAGCGACAACCGGCTGCTGTTGCTCGACCAGCGCGTCCTGCCTGCCGAGGAGCGCTATGTCGAGTTGCACGACGCCCGCGATACCGCCGCGGCCATTCGCGACATGGTCGTGCGTGGCGCGCCTGCGATCGGCATCACGGCCGCCTACGGCGTCGTGCTCTCCGTCTTGCGGCATGGCGAGGCATGGAGGATGCAGCTGCCGGCGGACATCGAGCTCCTGGCCGCTGCCCGGCCGACCGCCGTCAACCTCTTCTGGGCGCTGAAGCGCATGCGTGCCGTCGCCGACGCGATCGAGGGCGCCGATGCGGCCCGCAGGCTGCTCCAGGAGGCGCGCGCCATTCACACCGAGGACCTGCTCGCCAACCGTCTCATGGGTGATCTCGGGGCGCAGCTCATCACGCAGACGACATCCGTGATCACCCACTGCAATGCGGGCGCGCTCGCGACCGGCGGTTACGGCACGGCGCTCGGGGTCATCCGCTCGGCCCATGCGCAGGGCCGGATCGCGCATGTCTATGCCGACGAGACCCGTCCGTGGCTGCAGGGCACGCGCCTGACCGCCTGGGAGCTGAACCGCGACAACATTCCCGTCTCCGTCATCGCCGATTCCGCCGCCGCTGCGCGTATGGCGGCCGGCGGCGTGGGCTGGGTCATCGTCGGTTCCGACAGGATCGCCGCGAACGGCGATGTCGCCAACAAGATCGGCACCCTGCAGTTGGCCATCGCGGCGAAGCATTTCGGCGTGAAGGTCATGGTGGCCGCGCCCACCTCGACAATCGATTTCGACATGCCGTCGGGGGAGGGGATTCCGGTGGAGCAGCGCGCGCCTGAAGAGGTGATGCAGTGCGCCGGTCAGCGCATCGGCGCGCCGGGCGTGGGCGCCTGGAACCCGGTATTCGACGTGACGCCGGCGGCGCTCGTCGATGCCATCGTGACCGAGAAGGGCGTCGTCACCCGCCCGACCGCTGGTAAAATGCGCGCCGTCTTCTCCTGAGGGCTATTCCAGCAGTTCCCGCATCTGCGCCTCGCCGGCCGGCTGCTGCAGCACGGCGTGGACAGGGAAGAGTTCCCTGAGCTTCTCCACATACGGCATCTCCTGCTTCGTCGCCAGGAGGATCACCCTGGCGTGCGGTGCGTATTTCGGCAGCGAAGCGAGCATGACGTCGAGGTTACTGAGGTTTACGCCGGCGTAGTTGTTGCCGTAACCGTAGAAGAACTCGGCGACGATGTAGTCGGGCGCGCGCTTCTTGAGCTGGCTGATGGCCTTGCGCATGCTTTCCACACGCACCTGTTCGAAGCCGAGACTCCTGTACAGCCCGCCGAAATTCGGATGCGTCGGTGACTCGATGATCGAGAGCAGCAGTCTGTCAGCCATGTCGCGGAATCAGGGGCACTCGTCCTGGCGGAAGTAGTAGTCGTACCTGTGCAGTCTCTGCGTCAGGCTCCAGGCCTTGCTGTGCGACAGGTTCTCGCCCTGCGGGAACACCACCTTGACGTAGAGATCGCTGCAGTGATCGCGCGAGGATTCCGCCAGCAGTGACTCTGCATCCTCGACGGAGAGCCAGCGAAAGGCGCTGTCCTCGGGGCGTTTCGTCAGGAAACCGTCCGCGCCATCCTGGCGCGTGTAGCGCATCTCGACAATGTACTTGCCCTGGTTCGTGCGCGCCGGCTTGAAGAGCTTGTCGTACTTCTGTTTCAGGTCGTCATACTCGGTCTCGAGTTCTGTCAGGTTCTGCTGCGAACTCGTGAAGCGCTGGCGGACCTCCTCGATCTCCTGCTGCCGGCTGGCGTAGTCCTGTTGCAGTGTCTCCAGTCTGGAGGTCGCCTCGGAGAGTTCGGCCTCCTTCCCGGACAGACTGCCTTGCAGCTTGCTGATCGATGCCGTCAGGGTTTCGAGCTGGTTCCTGAGTCGCTCGGTCTCGCGCTTGAGTTGCGAGCGTTCATCGCCGAGGGCGCCGATCGTCTCCTGCTGTTCCGCGAGGGCGGCATCCTTCTGCTGCGCAACGGCCCGCGCCTCGGTGAGCAGGTCGTTCGTGGTGGCGATCTGCTCGCGCAGGTTTGCGGCAAGCAGGTCCGATTTCTGCTGTTGCTCCTCGAGGTTGCTGATCCGGATGTCGCGTTTCTGCAGCTCGTCCGCGAGCTGGCGATTGTCGCTTTCGAGCTGTTGCCTGCTCTGCTGCATGGCCTCGAGCTGGCTGCGGTATTGCGCGTTGCTGACGGTCATGCGTTCGAGTTGCGTGCGGGTGGCCTGGAGTTCATTCGTCGTCCGGTCGAGGTCGTCCCGGGTCGCCTCGAGCCTGCCACGGCTCGCTTCGAGTTGCTGGTCGACCTGCGCCTTCTGCTGCTGCAGCCTGTCGAGCCTGGTTGCGAGTTCATCGCTCCTCGTCGCCTGCTGCTGCAATTGCGCGGTGGCATTGGCGAGTTCCGCGTTGGTGCTGTCGAGCCGCTCCTGCAGGTTGTCGCGGTTCAGGATCAGCCCGCTCTTCTCGGTCTCGAGGGCCGTGATCGCCTGTTGCTGGCTTTCGGAGCGCGCGATGAGTTCATCGACGCTGTTCTGCAAGGTCGCGACGATGGCGCGGGTATCGGCGAGCTGTTTTTCGAGCGCCTCCTTGGCCTTGCCGACCTCGAGGGCCTCGGCGGTCGCCTGGCGCTCCGCCTCGAGTGTGAGCTGCAACCTGTTGACGAGTTCCGTGTTCTTCAGCAGCAGGATGATCATCGCGAGCAGGAAGATCATGACGATCACGGTCATGATATCCGTGAAGGAGGGCCAGAAACTCTCGTTGTGGTCGTCTCCCTCGCGGTTGAGTCGCAGGTCGACGAAGCCGCCGTCACTCATCTTTTTGCGATCCGAGCCTGAAACCGTCGCGCAGGATCTCCTTGACCTCGCTGAGGTCCCGGGGCATGGCTTCGGTCTGTTTCTTGAAGCTGACGGCCGCCTGCGCCATCGCCTCTTCCATGGACATGAACTGGTTGTGCGAGGCTTCCATCTTCCTGACGAGCTGCTGCAGCATGCGCAGCAGGCCCGTGAACTCGTAGATAACGTTGTCGTTCGTGACCTGGAACTTGGGTGCCAGGTACGCCGTGGTGGTCTGTTCGATGCCGCTCATGAGATTCGTCTGCACGTTCGTCAGCTTCAGGTAGAAATAGCCAAAGTAGAGATAGCAGGCGATGGCCGTCATGGTCGTCGACAGCGCCGTCGACATGCCGTGGATGACCATGCCCATGCCGCCGGACTCGATGGAGTTCTCGAGCATGTCGGAGGCGCCGAGCAGGGCGATCGAGAGCGAGATGATCGTGCCGAAGACACCGAGCAGGATCAGGATGTTGTTGATGAAGCGCGGCAGGTTCACGCGCGTGCTCTCCTGCGCCAGCAGCGCGGAGGCGAGGGCGCCGTGGTTGATGGGCGTGCGGCTCTCGTAGAGTCGCTGCATGGTAATGTAGCGACGGCTGATCATGCTGCTGGCCGGCACCTCGTGCAGGGGGTTCTGCGGCTCCTCCTGCATGTTGCGGATGAAACGGCCGAGCGCGCGCTCCTCGCGCGCGTAGCCGATCAGCGACGCCATGATCCGCAAGACGCCGAGCAGGAAGAGAATGACGATTGCGCTGTTGATGATGATACCGATCGCGGAGAGCGAGTGGTTCAGGTAGATCTCCTGAATATTGCCGAACTGCCATAAAATCAACGCGATTGCGATAGCGCCGAGCAGCAGCATCTGAATGAGCACCGAGCTGCTGTAACGGCGGCGATACTGAATGATGTCCAAACCTGAACTCTCCGGTCGTAAATTCTGCGGAAATAGTATCATAGAAGCATGCAGCCGATTCCAGGTCACGACATCAACGAAACGCGTACGCATCTGCTCGACTTCCTCGCCGCCGCGATCGCGGCCGTGGTTCCCGAAAGCGGCGTCAGGGAACGTCTCGAGAGAGAGAAAAGCGCGGCCCCGGGCTTTGCCGTCGCGGCCATTGGCAAGGCCGCCGGCATCATGATGCAAGGCGCGCTCGAGGCGCTCGGCGATGGCGTGTCAGATACACTCGTCATCACTGCGCCGGCCTACGCGGGCTCTGTGCCCGAAGGCGTCCGCTTCGTGGCCGGCAATCATCCGGTGCCCGATGCCTCGAGTCTCGCCGCGGGAGCGGCGTTGCTCGATTTCCTGGCAGCGCAGCCGCCGGAAATCGAGCTCGTTTTCCTGATCTCCGGCGGTGCCTCGGCGATGGTCGAGGCGCTCGAGCCGCATGTCACGCCGGATCAGCTGCAGCAGGCGACAGAGTGGATGCTCGCCAACGGGCTGGATATCCGGCAGACCAACCTCGTGCGCAAGTGTCTCTCGGCAATCAAGGGAGGCAAGCTGCTGCGCCATTTCGACAACGCAGCGCTGGTGTTGCTGGTCTCGGACGTCCCCGGTGACGACCCTGCCGATATCGGGTCCGGACTCTTGTCGCCCGATCCGCGCATTTCGGAGGTGCAGTCGCTCCAGCTGCCGGCGTGGCTGCAGGATGTCGTCAGGGTCCCGGAAATCCCTGCCGGGCGCGACAATGTCCGGATCGAGATCATCGCCTCGAATGGCATCGCCCGGGAGGCGGCCGCGCAAGCGGCCAGGGAAGCGGGTTTTCCTGTCGAGGTTCACGCGGACTTCGTCTGCGGCGATACCGGCGAGGTTGCGCGCGAGATCGTGCGCTACCTGCTCGATGAGGCGCCGCCCGGCATGCATGTGTGGGGCGGCGAGACCAGCGTCAGGCTGCCGCAGAATCCCGGTACGGGCGGCCGCAACCAGCAGCTCGCCCTGCAGGTCGCGCACCTCATCGCCGGAAGCGACAACTGCTGTTTCCTGTCGGCCGGAACGGATGGCATCGACGGCCTTTCAGAGGATGCCGGCGCCATCGTCGACGGAGGCACCATCGAGCGCGGCGAGAGCGAGGGGCTGCATGTCGAGGATGCGCTGGCGCGCGCCGATGCCAATCCTTTCCTCGCCGCCAGCGGCGACCTCATTCATCTCGGCGCGACCGGCACCAACGTCATGGATATCCTGCTTGCCTGGAAGAGCGACGCATGACGGAACTCTTCGAGGCAGCGGCGCATTGCCTGCGCGAGACGCTTCCTGATGCCAAGTGCGACTGCACCGTGAGACTGTTCCGGCAGTGGCAGGCGGACGAGGTGACCCTCGGGCCGGACGACAAGGCGATCAGGATCGACGAGCCGGGAAGGCCGCAGCATCCCGAGCTGGTACACCCGCGGGACCTGCCGCGCCGCTCGCTCGGCAGCGACGAAGGCCGGGCCGCGCTGATTCATGCCATCGCGCACATCGAATTCAACGCCATCAACCTGGCGCTCGATGCCATTGTGCGTTTTCGCGGCATGCCGCGCGACTACTACGGCGACTGGCTCAGGGTGGCGGCCGAGGAGGCCAGCCATTTCCGCCTGCTGTCGAGGCGTCTCGCGACACTCGGTTACGCCTACGGCGACTTCAAGGCGCACAACGGCCTCTGGGACATGGCGTTGCGCACGAGCGGCAGCCTGCTCGACCGCATGGCGCTGGTGCCTCGTCTCATGGAGGCGCGCGGTCTCGACGTGACGCCAGGCATGATCAAGCGCTTCAGGAAACTCGGCGATACGCAAACGGTCGCTATCCTCGAAATCATCCTCGAGGAGGAGATCGGCCATGTCGAGGCCGGCACGCGCTGGTTCCACTATCTCTGCGAGCGGGAGGGTCTCGACCCGGAAGAGAGCTATTTCGACAGGCTGCAGCACTATCTCGGCCGCGATCTCCACTGCCCCGTTCACTACGCGGCACGACTGCAGGCCGGCTTCTCCGAATCCGAACTCGAACGACTCGAGGAACTATGTACAAGACGCTGATTTACCTACTTCTTATACCAGCCATGATGTTCGCCGCGCCAGCCGCGGCAGAAACGACCACTACCGATATCCTCGTCTACCGGGTCGAGCCCCGCGACGATTCGCAGGGCTATCTGGCGCGCGTCATGGTGTCTGGCGAGATGCTGCGCATGGACGAGATCGGCGACGGGGCAGTGCCGGGCTACACGCTCTACGACCGCGTGGAGCGTTTGATCCTGAGTGTCGATCCGGAGAGCAGGAGCGTCATGCGGATCGGGCCAGCCACAGAAACGCCTTCCGACCGCGAGGTCGATTTCAGGGTCGAGAGCGAGACGCTCGAGGAGGCGCCAAGGGTCGCCGGCAAAATCCCTGTCGAATACACTTATGTCGTCAACGGGGAACCCTGCTTCACACTCATCGCCGTCGCTGGCGAAATGGCCGGCGCCATGCAGGCGCTGCGCGAGATGAGCGCCGCGCTGGCCGAGCGCCACCGGCGCGTCATCGGTTTGGCGAATGATGTCGATGACTGCAAGATGCCGCTCGATGCTTTCGCGCCGGGACAGGAGTACAGCCGGGGCCTGCTGCTGAGTTTCGTCGGCAGGAGCGAAGTCCGCCAGCTCGTCGAGTTCCAGCGTGGCATCGAGGTCGACGGCGACCTGTTCGAGGAACCGCCGGGATATCAGAGTCTGCAGATGCCATGAATCCCTGGTTGTGCCTGCTCACGCCGCGTTATTCGACGGCTGCCGGGTGTATGATGATTCCACTTCCTTGCCTGTCGGACGGATTTACCCGTCCGCAATGACTTTACCGCGGGTGCGAACATGACCATCATTGATTCTCATGAAATGGAGACGCTGATTGCCAGGATCAGGCAGGTTGCAAACCGGGAGTTGATGCCGCGTTTCATGCACGTCGAGCGTCAGCTCAAGCGGGACGGCAGCTTCGTCACCGAGGCGGATCTCGTCGTCCAGCAAGAGATGTCCACTTACCTCAAACGCCACTGGCCCGACATCCCGTTTCTCGGCGAAGAGATGTCGCCTGCACAACAGCGCGCCCTGCTGGAGTCGGAGAACCCGATCTGGTGCCTCGACCCGCTCGACGGGACGACGAATTTCGTCGCCGACATCCCCTATTTCTGCATCTCGCTGTCGCTGATTGCGGGGGGCAGGGTGCTGACCGGCATCGTCTATGATCCGAACCGCGACGAGTGTTTCTCGGCACGCAGCGGCGAGGGTGCCTGGCTCAACGGCAGCATGATCGAACCGCAGCAACAGAGAACATCGCTGACCAGGGCGACGGGGATGGTCGACTTCAAGCGTCTGCCCGAGGCGCTGTCGACACGTCTTGTCACCAGGACACCCTATGCCTCGCAGCGCAGTTTCGGTTCGGTCGCACTCGATCTCTGCTGGATCGCGGCCGGCCGGTGCGATCTCTACCTGCACGGGCGCTCGAACATCTGGGACTACGGAGCAGGCCTGCTGATCCTGCAGGAGAGCGGTGGCAGCAGCTGCACGCTCGAGGGCGAGGAGGTCTTCTCGCGCCATCTCGAACCGCGCTCGATCGTCGCGGCCGGGGAGATGCAGGTCTTCGCCGAGTGGTGCGACTGGCTGGGCGTCACACCACGAGTTCGCTGATTCCTTCTGGCGTCACCGAAAGCGCCATCCCCCTCTCCGGGTGCCATTCGCCCAGTACGATGCGCTCGCACATGCGTCCATCGAGCTCCAGGTGATGGATCGCCTGGCGATGGGTGTGTCCATGAATCAGGCGGCAGACGCCGTGCTTGCGCATGACCTCTGCAACGGCTTCTGCATTCACGTCCATGATGTCGGCCGCCAGCAGTGAGGTCGCTTCGCCGCTCTTCTTGCGGTAGTCGGCTGCGATCATCGCCCGCTCCTCGAGGGGTTTCTGCAGGAACTCCGCCACGAATGCCGGATTGCGCAGGAACGCGCGCGCCTGCTGATAGGCGACGTCATCCGTGCAGAGGGTGTCGCCATGCATCAGGAGCGTGGGGGTGCCATGCAAATCGGCGACATGCTCTTCCTCGATGAGGGTGCAGCCGCTCTGCGTGCAAAAAACCTCGCCGAGCAGAAAATCGCGGTTGCCGTGCTGCAGCAGGATGCGGGTGCCCGAATCCGCCAGGGATTTCAGTCCCGCGCGGATCTGCGCGTAGAGGGGCAGGTCGTTGTCGTCGCCGATCCAGGCATCGAACAGGTCGCCGAGTATGAACAGCCGGCTGGCCTGCGGCGCGCGCGACTCGAGGAACTCCAGGAAGCGCGCGGCTGTCGCCGGCTCTTCCGGCGACAGGTGGAGATCGGAGATCAGCAGGATTTCAGGCTTCGACAACTTCTGCCTTCTCGATCACGATGGGCTCGACCGGCACATCGGAGTGGCCGGCGCGGTGCGTGGTTTCAACGCCCTTGATCTGCTTGACGACATCCATGCCATCGACGACCTTGCCGAAGACAGCATAGCCCCAGCCGTCCTGCCCGGGATAGTCGAGGAAACCGTTGTTGCTGACATTGATGAAGAACTGGGCCGTCGCCGAATGCGGGTCCATGGTGCGCGCCATGGCGATGGTGCCGGCTTCGTTCTTGAGGCCGTTTTTCGCCTCGTTCTCGATCGGCTCGCGCGTCGCCTTCTGCGCCATGTCCGGCGTGAAACCGCCGCCCTGGATCATGAAGTTGTTGATGACGCGGTGAAAAATGGTGCCGTCGTAGTGGCCGTCGGTGACGTACTGCTTGAAGTTGGCGCTGCTGAGCGGCGCTTTCTCTTCGTCGAGTTCGATGAGGATATCCCCCATGCTTGTTGTGAATTTGATCATGGTGTTTTCCTTTCAGTCTGTGAGTAGTGTTATGCGCTCGATGACGACCATCTCTTGCGGCGCATCTTTCCTGAACGGTCCTCCGGGACCGGTTTTCGTCGTTGCGATGGCATCGACCACGTCCATCCCGTCGACGACCTGGCCGAAGACGGCATAGCCCCAGCCCGCGCCCTTGTTACGGTGATCGAGGGCGGGATTGTCCTTGTGGTTGATGAAAAACTGCGCCGTTGCCGAGTGCGGATCCATGGTGCGCGCCATGGCGATGGTGCCGCGCTTGTTACCCAGGCCGTTGTCGGCCTCGTTGGGCACGGGATCGCGCGTCTCCCGCTTGTTGTACTCCTTGTCATAACCGCCGCCCTGGATCATGAAGTTATTGATCACGCGGTGAAAAATGGTGCCTTCGTAGAAACCGTCCTCGACGTATTGCAGGAAGTTTTCCACGGTTTTCGGCGATTTTTCCGGGAAGAGTTCCAGCGTGATATCGCCCCTGGTCGTCACGATGACGACGCGGTTTGCCGTTTGCGGTGCGGCCGTTCGGGCGGGTGCGGATGCGACGGGGGCGTCCTGGGCCTGAGCGGGTTCGGGGGAAGGCGTACCGCCTCCGGCGGTTTCGGCATTGGCGACACCGCCCGACAGCAGGAACAGGAGTGCAAAGAGTGCTTTTTTCATCATCTTCTCCAAAAACAGGGTCGAAAATAATACACTATCAGCCTTCGTGATTTTCCCCGGATTTTGAGCGAGACATTCATGCTGGTAATCCACAACGACCTGACCGGAAAGAAAGAGGAGTTCGTCCCGATCGAACCTGGCAAGGTGAGCATGTACGTGTGCGGCATGACCGTCTACGATCTGTGCCATCTCGGCCATGCGCGCGTCATGGTCGTCTTCGACGTCGTCTTCCGTTTTCTGAAAGCGCTCGGCTACGACGTCACCTATGTCCGCAACATCACGGACATCGACGACAAGATCATCAACAGGGCCAACGAGAATGGCGAGCCCTTCATGGAGCTGACGAACCGCTTCATCAGCGCGATGCATGAGGATTCCGCGGCGCTCGGTGTCGAGTCGCCGTCTGAAGAGCCGCGCGCCACCGACTACATGCAGCGCATCATCACGATGATTGAGACGCTCATCGTCCGCGGCCACGCCTACGAGGCTGATAACGGCGATGTCTACTATGCCGTCGACAGCTTCCCCGACTATGGCAAGCTCTCCGGCAAGTCCATCGAAGACCTGCGCGCCGGCGCGCGCGTGGAGCCCGGCGAGGGCAAGCGCGACCCGATGGATTTCGCGCTCTGGAAGGCAGCCAAGCCCGGCGAGCCGGCCTGGGATTCGCCCTGGGGCCGCGGCCGCCCCGGCTGGCATATCGAGTGCTCTGCGATGTCGACGGACCTGCTCGGCAACCATTTCGACATCCACGGCGGTGGCGCGGACCTGAGTTTCCCGCATCACGAGAACGAGATCGCCCAGTCCGAGGGCTGCACGGGCGAGACCTTCGTCAACTACTGGATGCACAACGGCTTCGTGCGCATCAACGACGAGAAGATGTCGAAATCACTCGGCAACTTTTTCACGGTGCGCGAGATACTGCAGCACTACCGGGCCGAAGAGGTGCGTTATTTCATCCTCACGAGCCAGTACCGCAGTCCGCTGAACTATGACGAGGAACACCTGCAGAATGCACGCGGGGCATTGACGCGTTTCTACACGTCGCTGCGCGGCATGCCCGCCGGCAACAAGCCTGCCGGCGGCGAGGAACATGTCGAGAACTTCATGCGCGCCATGAAGGACGACTTCAATACGCCCGAGGCACTGGCTGCGATGTTCGAGCTGGCACGCGATCTCAACAAGGCCCGCGACGAGGATCCGGGCAAGGCGGCCGGCCTGGCGGCGCAACTCAGGTATCTCGGCGGTATTCTCGGGATCCTGCAGGATGATCCGGAAGCCTGGCTCAAGGGCGGGGTTTCCCAAGCGGGACCATCCGACGAGGAGATCGAGGCCATGATCGAACAACGCATCCAGGCGCGTGCCGCCAGGAACTGGGCCGAGGCCGATCGCATTCGCGACGAACTCGACGCCCTTGGCATCGTTCTCGAGGACGGTGCCGGCGGCACGAGCTGGCGGCGCAGCTGATGCGCCCGGGTATGCAACCAGGAACGAACCAGAGACCTTCATGAGCCCATTCATGCGCCATAACACACACACTGTCCGTATCGGCAATGTCCTGATGGGCAGCGAGCACCCTGTCGTCGTGCAGTCGATGACGAACACCGCGACCGAGAACGTCGAGGCGACCGTCCGCCAGGTTGCTGAACTCCATCGCGCGGGCTCCGAGCTCGTGCGTATCACGGTCAATACGGAGGAGGCTGCCAGGGCGGTGCCAGCGATCCGCGAGGGGCTGGAGAGGCTCAATCTCGACGTGCCGCTGGTCGGCGACTTCCACTTCAACGGCCATCGCTTGCTGACCGACTACCCGGAATGCGCCGAGGCGCTGGCCAAGTACCGCATCAATCCGGGCAACGTCGGCAGCGGGGAGAAGAAGGACGCCCAGTTCGCGGCCATGATCGAAACCGCCATGCGCTACGACAAGCCGGTGCGTATCGGCGTCAACTGGGGCAGCCTCGACAAGCAGCTCGTGGTGCGCATGATGGACGAGAACTCGAGGCTCGCGGAACCGAAGGAGGCCGAACTCGTCACGCGCGACATCATGGTCGTCTCCGCGCTCGAGAGTGCGAAACGCGCCGAAGAGCTCGGCATGCCGCCCGACAGGATCGTCATCTCGTGCAAGATGAGCGGGGTCCAGGACCTGATCGGCGTCTACCAGGAACTCTCCAGGCAGTGCAACTACGCTCTGCATCTCGGCCTGACCGAGGCCGGCATGGGCTCGCGTGGCATCGTTGCCTCGACAGCGGCGCTGGCGGTCCTGCTGCAGCAGGGCATCGGCGACACCATCCGCATCTCGCTGACGCCGGAACCGGGACAGCCGCGCACCCGGGAGGTCGAGGTGGCGCAGCAGATCCTGCAGTGCATGGGGTTCCGTTCGTTCGCACCCATGGTGATCGCCTGTCCCGGTTGCGGACGCACGACGAGCACCTATTTCCAGGAGCTGGCCAAACAGATCGAGGACTACCTCAAGCTCAAGATGCCCGAGTGGCGCGAGAAGCACCCCGGCGTCGAGGAGATGAACGTTGCCGTCATGGGATGCATCGTCAACGGTCCGGGCGAGTCCAAGCATGCCAACATCGGTATCAGCCTGCCCGGCACCGGCGAATCGCCGGCCGCGCCCGTCTTCATCGACGGCAAGAAATTCAAGACCCTCAAGGGCGAGCATATCGCCGAGGAGTTCAAGGCGATTCTCGACGACTATGTCGAGACGACTTACCGGGCCTGAATCCCAACCGGCCCCGGCGCAGAGTGAGCGCAACGTCTGCCAGGGCGAGGGTCAGAGTGAGGCGTTCAATCGTGCAGACGCAGCTTCCCGATTCATGAGCAGGCCGGTTTCCGATCCAAATCTGCTGACGAGCTTCCCGCCCGTTGTCGGCGACAGGCCGCACACACTGATCCTGGGCTCCATGCCGGGCGAGCGTTCCCTGCGGGAACAGCGTTACTACGCCTTTCCGCAAAACAGCTTCTGGCCAATCATGGCGCAAATCTGCGGTTTTGCTCCCGAGTCCGGTTATGCCGGCAGGCTCAATGCCCTCAAAGCCGCCGGCTTCGCGCTCTGGGACGTGCTGCAGCATTGCGAACGCCACGGGAGTCTCGACAGCGCGATTACTGCCGATACGGAAATACCAAATAAAATCATAGAGCTACTTGATAAACATAAAACAATAGACAGGATCTGTTTCAATGGCGCCAGGGCCGAAACCAGCTTCCGGCGCCATCTGCTGCGGGACCTGCCGGGTCGGCGGGCATTCACGCTGATCCGGCTGCCCTCGACGAGTCCCGCCTACGCCAGCATGCGTTTCGAAGAGAAGCTCGAGGTATGGCGGGAATCGCTGCTGCGTTGAGGTCGTTTTCGGGATCCTGCGTGACCTGCGCCCGGTGCCGGATGACAGGCAATTTCACTACTTTCAGCTGCATCAACAACCGGACGCAGTGCAGCAATCTGGACGCTGGCTGCGCGAATCACGCCAAAAGCCGCACGAGAGGGCGCAAACCCCTTGATTTTCGTGCCGATTTCGCTAGAATGCCGCGTTCTTGCGGTCGCTTTCGGCCGCAGTTCCTTGCTTCACCGCCTAAGCGGGAGGCTGTTTATTCCACAAGGAGCAACAATGCGACACTATGAAATTGTGTTTCTGGTCCACCCTGACCAGAGTGAGCAGGTGTCCGCGATGGTCGAGCGCTATCGCAAGGGCATCGAAGAGAAGGGCGGCCAGATCCATCGCCTCGAGGACTGGGGCCGCCGCCAGCTGGCCTATCCCATCAACAAGATTCACAAGGCGCACTACGTGCTGATGAACATCGAATGCGGTGCCGATGCCCTCGAGGATCTCGAGAGTGCTTTCCGCTTCAATGACGCCATCCTGCGTTTCATGACCATCCGCCGCGACGAAGCCGTCACCGGACCGTCCCATCTGGTCAAGAAAGAGGAGAAGGAAGAGCGCGCGCCCGCCGCTTCCGATGATTCCAAAAAAGCGTCTCAAGACGCAGCCTGATTGAGAGGAGAGCCAGATGTCACGTTATTTCCGCCGCAGAAGATACTGCCGTTTCACCGCCGAGGGCGTCACCGAGATCGACTACAAGGACCTCGATACCCTGAAGCAGTACATCAGCGAAAACGGCAAGATTGTCCCGAGCCGCATCACTGGCACCAAGGCCAGGTACCAGCGCCAGCTCGCTACCGCCATCAAGCGCGCCCGTTATCTGGCGCTGCTGCCTTACACCGACCAGCACTGATTGGAGCGTCAAGATGGAAGTTATTCTGCTAGATAACATCGCCAACCTCGGCGGTCTGGGTGACAAGGTCACCGTCAAGGCCGGCTATGGCCGCAACTTCCTGGTCCCCCAGGGACTTGCGCTGCCGGCAACCAGGTCCAACATCGAGGCGTTCGAGGCACGCCGCGCCGAACTCGAGGAGCAGGCTGCCGAGCGTCTTGCCGCCGCGGAACAACGCAAGGCGAAGATCGACGGCTCCACCGTCACCATCTCGCGCAAGGCTGGCGACGAAGGCAAGCTCTTCGGTTCTGTCGGCACCGCCGATATCGCCGAGGCCCTGACGGCCGCTGGCATGGACGTCGACAAGGCTGAAGTCCGCCTGCCCGAGGGCGTCTTCCGTGCAACGGGCGACTATGATGTCGTGATCCACCTGCATGCCGATGTCGATGCCAGCATCACGGTCAGCGTTGTCGCCGAAGAGTGAAGCGGTCGTCATGCCGGTCTGAATGAAAAAGGCGCCCGCGTGGCGCCTTTTTTCGTGGTGGGGGTTGCCCTTCGCCTCTCTATGCGCCTCAGGACTCACGGTCAGGATGGCAGACCATGAAAAAAGCCGGCGATGCCGGCTCTGTGAAAGGGCTTGTCATCCTCCGGCTGTTCGCTTGAGGATGTCATGCTTGTAGGTGCATCGAAAGCCGACGTAGCCTGATGGTTTTTCTTCCATCATCCTGTCGACGAGTTCATCCACCCAGAGGCCTCCTGCGCCATGGATACGGCGTCGTGGGAGCGCCTGGTTGTTATTCTGTTTTTTCTTTGTTGCCGTGAGAGGCATTCCGGTTTCCTCCTTCGTCAAAAAATGCCCATCTGCGTGGGCTTGTATCGTTAGTTAAAGCACGTTTCTCAACCAAGCTAACGTGAATATGGTCTAACTCATTGCTTCTTCGTTATTCTGGATTCCGTGTCTTGCTTTTGACCGCCGACGAAGAATAGTCCAAAGAATTGCGAATTGCCAATGTTCATGATTGAAATTTTCAAAGGAGCCTGGACGCCTGAACGATCTCTCCAAAAGAGAGCTTGTCCGGGTGGGTTCCAGTGCTGTTATCGTTGGCCTGGCGTACCGGCGTCCTGCAATCTCGACATGAGGTACTCCTGCACGGCCGCCGCATTGCCGCTGAAGACGATTTTTTTGCTCTTCTTGCCGATCTGGTAGTCGTACATGGGATCATAGTAGTCAACCAGCAGATCGCGGATCCATGCCTTGTGCTGCTGCATTTCTCCCGTTTCACGGTGCTGCTGCATGGCCGCTGTGATCTCCTCGCCAAGCTTCTTGTGACGCACGCCACCAAGACGTCTGCGGATGCGCCCGAAGCCACGCATGACGTAGTCGTGCCAGGAGTGGAACGCATTCTCCGGACCGTGCACAGCGGCGAAGTCGGCGAGCGCATCGACGACGTATTCCTGCCACGTGATCTCGGTGCGTTCCTCGATGTCGGCCTCGAGTATGACGAAATCGCCCGCCTTGAAGCGCTCGAACAGCGGCAGCGGCAGGTGCACGGAGCCGATGTTCTGGCCTTCGTCCTCGATGATCAGGGGCGGGTTGCCGCGAGCGCGGTGTTTCAGCAAGGCGATGGAGAGCGCGTTCTCGAAGTCGATCTGCGTCGGCTGCGGAATGGCATAATGGCCGAAGGCCGAACCACGGTGGCGCGCCAGTCCCTCGAGATCGATGGTATTCGGCAGCCTGTTCAGGAGCAGGGTCTTGCCCGCGCCCGTGCGTCCGCCGATCACGAGGGTGTTGACCTCGGCGGCTGCAGCCTCGAGCTCATCGATCAGGAAGCGCCGCAACGCCTTGTAGCCGCCTTCGACACGCGGGTATTCCATGCCCGTGCGCTCCCTGAGCCACTGCTGGGTCAGCTTCGAGCGCATGCCGCCACGGAAGCAGTAGAGCACGCCGCCAGGGTGCTGTTCGAAAAACCGCGCCCAGCGATCGATGCGCTCGCTGCGAAGTTCCTCCGTGACCAGTTCCGCGCCGAGTTCGACGGCGGCATCCTGGCCCATCTCCTTGTAGCGAATGCCGATCCGGTGACGCTCGTCGTCGTTGATGATGGCGACATTCTCGGAGCGCGGAAAGGCGCCCCGCGAGAATTCGACCGGCGCACGCACGTCGAGCATCGGCACGTCCTCCAGGAAGAGGCGCCGGTAGTCGTTCGTGGTCGGCAGCTCGCTCATCGCACCTCGGCCAGGGTGTCACCGTGGATACCAGCGCTGCGCGCCATCTTGCAGCCGCGACCGGAGCCGTGGCCGTATCGGGTCAGGCGGAGAGGGGCAGACGTCATCTCCTGTGTCACTCCGTGGTGGGCGTGGCGCCCAGTTTACGGGCGATCTCCACGATCTGCTCGTCACCCGGATACTCTGCGGGATGTGTCTCCAGCCAGGCTTTCCAGGGTTGATAATGCGGGTGCAGGGCCGGATCCGTATTCTGGCAGCCGAGAACGCGCACCGAGGCAAGCGTTTTACCGGAATCGTCCGTGACTTTCCAGGGGCCTTCGCCCGTGAGCGTGCCGCGCACCAGGTGCGCGGCCTCGTCCGGGGTCGAGAGATTCCAGAAGAGATCCAGGTAGAGCAGGCCCAGTGGATGCGGGAAACAGTGCGCGGCCACCAGCTCGCTGCCGTCGTCGAAGCGGATGACCAGCGGTGCCCGCATCTCGTCGATGTTCGCCATCTTCCGCTTCAGTGGGCGAGTTCGCGCATCTTCGCGAGGACGGCCTGTTCGCGCTGCGTCTCCGCCTGCTCCTGATCCTTGACCTGGATGGCGGTCTCCCACTCGCCGGTTTCGCCATTGAGCAGCGAAAAGCTGTAGACGCGCCCCTGCTTGAATACCTTCGAGACCTGCTTCTCGGCGGCCTCGCGCAACGCGGGATCCATTCCGAACGGGTCGTCGAGCATCGGCGGCATGCCGAAACTGACTGGCGATGCGCCTTCCTTGTAGCGAATCTCGGTCGTCGTCATGTCGCCCGAGGTATCCATGTCGATGAGGTCGATGTTCGGCGCACGCGACAGGATATAGGCCGCCATCATGCGGCCGAGGTTCTCGTTCCCGGTCTCGAGCGCGGTCAGCAGCTTGTTGGCGACCGCCTGCAGCCGCTGGATCTTGTCGGGATTTTCCACCCAGGTGCGGCTCATCTGAATGCCCGCATCCATGTCGGCGTCCATCTTGTCGAAAAAGTCGGTCGCCTCCTCGATCAGTTGATCGGGAACATTGAGCGTGTAGAGCTCCTCTTCGATAATGACTTTGAGTTCCATGGTCTGGTGTCTGTCTGCAATTTTTGTGACATTCTAACGGATATCCCCCTCTATCGGAGAATCGAGTGCTACTGCAAATTCCAGGGCTTTTGAACCGGCCCCAAATCGACAAGATCCACGAGATTACCGGTCGCGCGGGCTTCCAGGATGGCAAGGCGACAGCCGGCGTCGCGGCCAGACTGGTCAAGAACAACGAGGAGATGACGACCGACGAGCAGGCGCAGCAGCTGCTGAACCGGATTCTCATGAGCAGCCTCGGCCAGCAGCAGCGTTTCCATCTCGCGGCCATGCCGGCAAAGCTCGCGGATTTCATCATCGCGCGCTACAACCCCGAGATGCACTACGGCGATCATGTCGACGAACCCGTCATGGGTGGCCCGGGGCCCAAGTTCCGCACGGATATCTCCATGACGGTCTTCCTGACGCCGCCCGAGAGCTATGCTGGCGGCGAGCTCGTCATCAGGACGGCCTTTGGCGAAAATCGGGTCAAGCTGCCGGCCGGCGACGCCGTCATGTACCCCTCGTCGAGTCTGCATCATGTCGCGCGGGTCACGCGCGGGCAGCGTATTGTCGCCCTGACCTGGATCCAGAGCCAGGTGCGCGATCCGGCGCGGCGCGAGATTCTCTTCGACCTGGCCACCACGCGCGACCAGCTGCATGAACAGGAATCCGGCAGCGATCTGCACCAGCGTGTCGATCGCAGTTACGCCAACCTGCTCAGGATGTGGGCCGAGGTGTGATCACTCATCCCGGGTTCCGCCACGCTCGTTCGCGGATCTGATCGCCCTGCAGATCTCCAGCGCCGCGTCCAGCAGCCTGGGCGCAGGGCGGTGCATGCGGTTGCTGTCGCTGCGGTAGACCGGCAGTCCGCCGGGATTGAATGGCGCGAAGAAGGCGTCATCGCCGATCAGGATCGCGTCTGCCTCGAGCGCATGCAGGTACTCGCGGCTGACACTCGCGGACGCCAGGTCGCCGATATCGACCGGGTTGTCGATACCGCACAGTTCAAGTGCATGCGGCAGCAGGTCACGCCTGCCGAGCACGATCAGCGGACGGTTCCAGAGCTGGTGAATCATGCGGACCCTTTTGTCGCCCGTGCCGAGCCGCTCCAGGGCCTGGCGCTTCTGTTCGATGTCCCGGATGCTCCGCGCAGCCGCCTCGCCGGTTCCGAGGAGTTCGCCGAGGCTGCGGAGTTCCTCGACGAGCCCGTCGATGCTCACGGCTCCGGATGCGAATGTGGCGATGCCGCGTTCCTGCAGCCAGGCGAGATCCGACGGCCTGATGCCGCTGCTCCAGTAGACCAGCAGGTCGGGTGCGAGACTGATGAGGCGTTCACGGTCGATGCCGGTCACGTCGCCGATGACAGGCAGCTGCCTGACCGTTTCGGGAAAATCGCTGAATGCCGCGACGCCGACCAGCTGTTCGCCGCCGCCGGCGAACCAGACCAGCTCGGTCGCATGCGGCGAGAGGGTCACGACCCGCGCGGACTGCGCGGCCGGCACCCAGCCCGCCAGTGCCAGCAGGAGCAGGAGTCTCAGCACAGCCCCGCCATCTCGCGGTAGCGCTGCCAGTCGAAGGCCGGGCCGGGATCCGTCTTGCGCCCCGGCGCGATATCGCTGTGCCCCGTCACGCGTGCTGCGGTTATGGCGGGATAGAGGCTGCGAATACTGTGCGTGACCTCCGCCAGGGCAGAGTATTGCGCATCCGTGAACGGCTCTTCGTCGCTGCCTTCGAGCTCGATGCCGATGGAGAAGTCGTTGCAGTTTTCGCGACCCTCAAAGCATGAGGGGCCCGCATGCCAGGCGCGCTTGTCGAACGGCACGTATTGAACGATGTGGCCATCGCGCCGGATCAGGCAGTGGGCCGACACTTCCAGCGCATGAATCTGCGCAAAATAGGGGTGTGCATCGGGATCGAGCCGGTTGTGAAAGAGGTCATCGATCCACGGGCCGCCAAACTCTCCCGGAGGCAGGCTGATGTTATGGATCACGAGAAGATCGATGCCATCGCCATCGGGCCGCTCGTTGAAGTTGGGTGAAGGCGAGTGGCTCACACCCTGCAACCAGCCATCGATGATCTTCACGGCGCCTCCATGGCGGGTCGCCGCAGCGCCGTGTCGATGGCGTCGCGGATCGATTTCGGCGATGGTTGCGGCTGCAGTTCCCGATGAAATTCGCCGTCGCGGTAGAGATAGAGCGTCGGCAGGTGGAAAAAACCCAGCTCGTTGACGAGGGCAGGGTTCATCTGCGCATCGATCTCGAAGACGGCGACGTCTGTCCAGGACGCGATGAACTGCTCCAGTGCGCGCCTGAAGGCCTTGCAGGATCCGCAGGCCGGGCTCGTGAAACAGACCAGGGCGACCCCCGGCGTCTCCTCGAGGGTGTGGTGGTAATTGAACTGGTCCAGAGACGGAAGAGACATGTGATCCTGCGTGAATTACAATGGCGCGCCAGGAAATTGCGGAGTTTATCATGAGTGCGAGAATCACCGACTCGGGACTGAAAATCGAGGATCTTGAAGAGGGCAGCGGGGAAACCGCGACCACCGGCATGACCGTGACCGTGCACTACACGGGATGGCTCGAGAACGGGACCAGGTTCGATTCCAGCCTGGATCGCAACGACCCGCTTCAATTCGGCCTCGGACGCGGCATGGTCATCCGTGGCTGGGACGAGGGTGTCGCCGGCATGAAGGTCGGTGGCAAGCGCAAGCTGACGATTCCGCCGCATCTGGGTTATGGCACAGCCGGCGCCGGCGGCGTGATTCCGCCCAACGCGACCCTGATCTTCGAAGTGGAGCTGCTCGACGTCGATGGCTGAGACCTTTCCGCTTCCACCACGTGAGACCATCGTCGGCCAGGTCGGGAACGCTCTGGCCGAGGATATCGGCCCGGGTGACCTGACCGCCGCGCTGCTCGGCCAGGAGCTGCAGGCAACGGCGGTGGTGATCGCGCGGGAGGAGGGCATCCTGTGCGGCACGGCCTGGTTCGAGGAGGTCTTTCAGCAGGTCGATGCTGAAACCGGCATCGACTGGTTCCGGCACGACGGCGACCCGCTCGCTGTCGACAGCCAGGTGTGCAGGATTCGCGGTTCGGCGCGATCGCTGCTGTCGGCCGAGCGCGCCGCGCTCAATTTTCTGCAGACCCTGTCGGGAACGGCAACGGTCGTCAACAGCTATGTCACGGAAGTCGAGGGCACCGGGGTTCGAATCCTCGACACGCGCAAGACGATTCCGGGCCTGCGGCTGGCGCAAAAATACGCCGTCTTGTGCGGCGGAGGCGCAAACCATCGCATCGGTCTCTACGATGCCGTCCTGATCAAGGAGAACCATATCCGCGCCGCGGGTTCGATCACGCAAGTGCTGCAGGAGGCGATCAGGCGTTTCCCGGACGTCGAGATCGAGATCGAGGTCGAATCACTCGAGGAGCTCGCCGAAGCCCTCGATGCGGGCGCCAGGCGCGTGCTGCTCGACAATTTTTCACGCCACGACCTGGAACACGCCGTCTCCGTCAACCGGGGCAGGGCGCGTCTCGAGGTCTCCGGCAATGTCACGCGCGAGACACTCCGGGCGCTCGCGGAAACCGGCATCGACGACATCTCCATCGGCGCGCTGACGAAGCATCTCAGGGCCTTCGATTTCTCGATGCTGTTCGTGGATGCGGACTGATGGCGGCCGGTTCTCCCGACCCTTGCTTGCGGCCAGGCAGGCGACACGCGATGCATCCCGGATTGCCCGGCATGGCAGGCAGCCTTGATTTACTGCTACCACCCCCCATATATGGCACCTCGAGGCGTGTCCTTCGGCACGGCATCGATTATCATGCGGGCTCGCAGCAGCAGTCCCGGGCCCGCGCAGGGCTCCAACCACAGCTTTTTCACTGACAGATTCCATGGCATTTTCCGATGAAGTCGCCGCACGGCGAACCTTTGCGATCATCTCCCACCCCGACGCCGGCAAGACCACGCTGACGGAAAAACTGCTGCTGTTCGGCGGCGCGATCCAGCTTGCCGGCACCGTCAAGGGCCGCAAGGCGGCACGTCACGCCACCTCGGACTGGATGGAGCTCGAGAAGGAACGCGGCATCTCCGTGACCTCGTCGGTCATGCAGTTTCCCTACAAGGGACACATCATGAACCTGCTCGACACGCCGGGGCACGCCGACTTCTCGGAGGATACCTACCGCACATTGACGGCCGTCGACTCCGCGCTGATGGTGATCGATGTCGCCAAGGGCGTCGAGGAGCGCACGATCAAGCTCATGGAGGTGTGCCGCATGCGCGACACCCCGATCCTGACGTTCGTCAACAAGCTCGACCGCGAGGGCCGCGAGCCCATCGAGATCATGGACGAGGTCGAGGAGGTGCTGAAGATCCGGTGTGCGCCAGTGACCTGGCCGATCGGCATGGGCAAGCGCTTCGTCGGCGTTTTCGACCTGCGCTCCGGCACGACGCGCCTGTTCGACACGCGCGAGGGAGAGCGCAGGCATGCCGGAAAGATCATCCAGGGGCTCGACAACCCGGAACTCGACGAGGCCATCGGCGGCATGGCCGACGAGTTGCGCGAGGAGATCGAGCTCGTGCGCGGCGCGAGTCATGAACTCGATCTCGAGGCTTATGCCAGGGGCGAGCTGACGCCCGTCTTTTTCGGCTCGGCGATCAACAATTTCGGCGTCGAGGAACTGCTCGACGCCTTCTCCGCCTATGCCCCCGGCCCGAAGCCACGCGCCGCCGGCAGCCGCACCGTCGAGCCGACGGAGGAGAAGTTCACTGGCTTCGTGTTCAAGATCCAGGCCAACATGGACCCGGCGCACCGCGATCGTGTCGCTTTTCTGCGCGTCTGTTCCGGCAGCTACAGGAAGGGCATGAAAATGCGCCATGTGCGCATCGGCAAGTCGATCCAGGTCAGCAACGCCATCACCTTCCAGGCCGACGAACGCAAGCAGGTCGAGGAGGCTTTTCCAGGCGACATCATCGGCCTGCACAACCACGGCACGATCCAGATCGGGGATACCTTCACGGAAGGCGAGGAGCTGAAGTACGCAGGCATTCCCTATTTCGCGCCCGAACTGTTTCGACGCGTCGTGCTAAAAGATCCATTAAAAATGAAGCAGTTACAGAAAGGAGTTCTTCAACTTTGTGAGGAAGGTGCGACACAGGTCTTCCGGCCGCTCAAGAACAATGACATGATTCTCGGCGCAGTCGGCGTTCTGCAGTTCGATGTCGCCGTGCACCGACTGAGGGGAGAGTATGGTGTCGAGGCCATCGTCGAGCCGGTTTCCGTCGCCACGGCACGCTGGATCGAATGTGACGACGACAAGATGCTCCAGCAGTTCAGAACAAAAAACCATGACAACCTGGCGCTGGATGGCGATGACCAGCTCGTCTACCTGGCGCCCACGCGCGTCAATCTGAATCTTGCGCAGGAGCGCTGGCCGGATGTGCGCTTCCTGGCGTCCAGGGAGCTTTGAGAAAAGTCCGCCGCAAAAGGAGGATAGTGTGATTCCGGTGTGAGCATAAAAAAGGCGCGGCAGGGATGCCGCGCCAAGTACCACCAAAGGAGGATGGAGGAATATACGCTGATAAAGGAGGAAGAATCAGCGTATAAGTAGATACTAATATGCTTGATTGGCCAAGTCAAGTTCTCCTGGTTGATAATTGTCAAAGATGAGAGGCATGGAGTTTGAATTCCTGGGCGCCGACGGCGTCGCCAGAAGAAACCGTTTGACGTTCGCGCGGGGTGTCGTCGAGACCCCGGTTTTCATGCCGGTCGGTACCTACGGGACCGTCAAGGCGATGACGCCGGAGGAACTCGCCGCATCGGGCGCACAGATCATTCTCGGCAACACTTTTCATCTCTGGCTGCGCCCCGGCACCGACATCATCGGGCTGCATGGCGACCTGCATGATTTCATGCACTGGGAGGGGCCGATCCTGACAGACTCGGGGGGCTTCCAGGTCTTCAGCCTCGGCAAGATGCGCAAGATCACGGAGGAGGGCGTCCATTTCCGCTCGCCGATCGACGGCGCGAAAATCTTCATGGGGCCGGAAGAGTCGATGCAGGTCCAGCGTGAGCTGGGTTCCGACATCGTCATGATTTTCGACGAATGCACTCCGTACCCGGCGAGCCTCGAGGAGGCCCGCGCCTCCATGGAGCGCTCGCTGCGCTGGGCGAAACGCAGCAAGGCCGCACATGCCGGCAATCCGAACGCGCTCTTCGGTATCGTCCAGGGAAGTGTCTACGAGGAGTTGCGCCAGGCCTCGCTCGATGGCCTCCTGGAGATCGGTTTCGACGGCTACGCGGTCGGCGGACTCTCGGTCGGCGAACCGCCGGAGGACCGCTGGCGCATTCTCGATTTCCTGGCCGGGAGATTGCCGGCAGACAGGCCGCGCTATCTCATGGGCGTCGGCACGCCCGAGGACATCGTCGAGGCCGTCCAGCGCGGCATCGACATGTTCGACTGCGTCATGCCGACCCGCAACGCGCGCAATGGCCATCTCTTCACACATCACGGCATCGTGCGCATCAAGAACGCCGTGCACGCCAGGGATACGCGGCCGCTCGATCCGATGTGTGATTGCTACACCTGCCGGAACTACAGCCGCGCCTACCTGCGGCACCTCTTCCGCTGCAACGAGATTCTCGGCGCGCGGCTCAACACCATCCACAACCTCCACTACTACCAGACCCTGATGCGCGGCCTGCGTCTCGCGATCGAGGAGGGGCGTCTCGCGGCGTTCGTCGACGATTTCTACCGCCTGCGCCGGGAAGGCTGATGTTCGCGACGCTGTTTGCCATCATCTTCCCGGTCTTCGCGGTCTCGACCCTCGGCTACCTCTATGCGCGCTGGCGTCATACCGAGCTCGGAGACGCCAACCGCATCAACATGGAGCTTTTCATCCCGGCGCTGATCTTCTCGGTCATGTCGGATCGCAGCTTCGATGTCACGGATTACGGCAACCTGGCGCTCGCGGCAATGCTGGTCGTGCTGTTGCCGGGTATCGTCGGCTGGCCGGTCGCAAGACTCATGCGCGTGCAGCACAAGACTTTCGTGCCGCCGCTGATGTTCAACAACTCCGGCAACATGGGATTGCCGCTGGCGGTCTTCGCTTTCGGCGAGGAGGCGTTGCCGATCGCCATGGTGCTGTTCATGGTGGAAAACACGCTGCACTTCACGGTCGGCAACTGGATGCTGATCGGCAGGCTGCGGCCGTCACAGCTGCTGAAGTCACCGATGCTCTGGGCGACCTTTCTCGGCATCGCCTTCAACATCCTGGACCTCTCCTTGCCCAAACCGCTGAACGACTCCATCAGCCTCGTCGGGCAGGTCGCGATTCCCCTGATGCTGTTCGCGCTTGGTGTGCGGGTCGCCCAGACGCATATCACGGAGTGGAAACTTGCGATCGTTGCGGCGCTGATCGTCCCTGTGACCGGCATCGGAATCGCGCTCGGCGCCAATGCACTGTTCGAGCTCGGTCCGCAACAGGCCGCGCAGCTGCTGCTGTTCAGCGTGCTGCCGCCAGCCGTGCTGAACTACATGCTGGCCGAGCAGTTCCGGCAGGAGCCAGAAAAGGTCGCCTCCATCGTGCTGCTGGGCAATCTCTCGGCGATCGTGACGGTGCCTGCCGTCCTCTATTTCATACTCTGAGTCCGACATGAAAATCCTGCTGAAAATCCTCATCACCATCGTCCTGCTTTTCGTCGTCACCGGGCTGCTGCTCCCGTCGCAGGTGCACGTCGAGCGGAGTATCCACATCGATGCGCCGGCGGTGACGGTTTTTCCCTACCTCAACGACCTGCGGGCATTCAACCGCTGGTCGCCATGGGCTGGCAGGGATCCCGACGCCAGCTATGACTTCTCCGGGGCCGAGTCCGGTGTCGGGATGAGGATGCGCTGGTACAGCGAGCAGCCCGATGCCGGCAGCGGCAGTCTGGTGATCATCGCCAGCGTGCCGGATGAATCCGTCACGATGGCACTCGATTTCGGGGACATGGGGCAGGCGCAGTCGACGCTCGCGATTACGCCGGAAGATGAGGGGGCAAGGGTCACATGGTCATTCGACGAGGAGCTCTCCTGGAACCCGATTCATCGCTGGACCGGACTGGCCATGGAGTCGCTGCTCGGCCCGGATTATGCGCAGGGACTGGCCAATCTCAAGAAGCTGGTCGAAGCCGAGAGCTGAGCACCGGCCGGCCGGGCGAGCCGGAAGCCATCACCCCTGCGTCTTGTCACCGGAAGAGGCTGAAGCCTCACCGGGCTTGCGCTCTTCGGAGTCTTCCGCCGGCAATGTCCCGGCCTGCGCCTGCTTTTCTGTAAAGAGGGTTTCCGCAGCGGTCACCGGGTTCTTCTGGAGTTCGACCATGTCGGCGCCCGACGGATTCGTGAAGCGGTCATTGAGCTTCTGTACGTAGGTATCGCTGTTCTGACGGACCCTGTGCAGCCGCTTGCGCGTGAAGCCGGTCCAGCCGGCCGGATGCTTGCTGAAGATCGAGTGCAGCCAGCCGGTGCTCTTTCTGAATGCGCCCGGCAGGTCGAGTCTGTTGCCGAAGGCTTCTGCTGCACGTCTGACCGCACCCGAGAGGCTTTTGGCCGCCAGCGATCGCATCAGGAAATGAATGACGAGCACGATCGCGGCGATGATGACCAGTGTCAGGGTGATGTCGAGGAGGCCGTCGCCGGTGGAGAAGGGCAGGCCGAAACCTGTCCCGGCAGCGATCATGCCGCCGACGACCACGCCGGCGACGAGGCTCAGGACAATCGCATCGAGTATCAGGGTGCGTTTCTTCCAGGTCTCGAGCAATTTTCCGAGTGCGGGAATCGCGCCGGTCTCGATCTCCCTGGCGATATTGTCCAGCGCCGCGACGATGCGGTAGGCGCGTTCCACCTCGACCTGCTCCATGCGGCTGTGGATTTCGCCGAGGTCGGCGTCGCGCTTGGACTCGAAACGCTGGCGCAGGGCACTGTTGTCGATCGGCACGGCGGCATCCGGGCTGTAGATGGTATAGAAACGGCCGGCGGTCAGCCCGCGCTCGCCAAGCGCCCGCTGCCAGGCTGCGACCACTTCCTCGGGGTTGTCCTCGCGCGCGGCCGTGTCGAGCTGGTTCAGTATGTAGAGAAACTTGCCAGAGTCTGACCTCGAGATGGTATTGGTGACCAGATGATCCAGGGTGTCGCGCATTGCGCCGGGCTCCGGATGACGCGCATCGAAGAAGACCAGGACCAGGTCGGAGAGATCGATGATGTGATCCGTGATGCGCAGTGTCGATGTGCGCTGCGCGTCTGCATCGAAGCCCGGGGAGTCGATCAGGATCTTGCCGCGGATGCGCTCCGCGCTGCAGGTTTTCATCTGCAGGTAGGCATCGATGCGCTTGCCTTCGCCCTCGGCGACCTCTTCGATGTCATGGCTGATGCGATAGAACGGGAAGCGCGGATCGGAATCGAGCGCGACCCCCGGAAGGGCGTGGCCGGAGGATTCCCTGCTGTAGCAGATGACCGTGAACTTGTCATCGACGGCCTGGTTCCCGCTTCTTTGCAGTTTCTGCTTTAGAAAATGGTTGATGAATGTTGATTTTCCTGCAGAAAATGTCCCCAAAACCGAAATTAACGGCCACCAGGTGATTTTGGTCGCGAAGGATTCCTCCCGCTCCAGCAGGCCCGTCTTGTAACCGACCTTGTCGAGATCCTTGAACGAGTGGATTGCTTCGATAAGCACCGGGTTTTCGTCCTTCAGGTGTTTTTCGAGCTGTTCCAGGCGAGTGGCGATCGGGCTGGTGTGTTTGGTCATCATGGCTGTCCTGATGCTTCTGTTTTTGCGGAATTCAAACATACTGTTTACGAATCACAGCTGCAACTCTGTTTTCTGAAGAAAGCCTTGCAGTGGCGTTGCCAATTGGGCAATACTCCCCATTCTGCGACCGGTTGACCGCCTGTGTCCCGGGGGGCGAAAAATCCGTCTACCTGCAATATCAAAACCAACTATTAACCAAGTGGAGAAGTAAGACATGTCTGCATTGTTTTCCGATGAGTGGATGAAGGGCTTTATGGAAAAGTGGAACGCTGAGGGGGACCTTTCGGGAGCTCTGGCGGAAATCGGCTTCAACAGCACGATCGGCTACGGTTTTCCGGATGACGGCCAACCTACGGGCGTTCTTGTCGTCGAGAATGGCAAAGCCGTATCGGCGGGCGCCTACAATGGCGAAGAACTCAACTGGGATATCCGCGCCAGCGATGCGCAATGGAACAAGTGGATCTCCAAGCCGCCCGGCATGATGGGACTGGGCACTGCCTTTGCCTCGGGCAAGATGAAATTCAAGGTTGGCGACTACAGCGCCATGCTCAAGGATCCCCGCATGGCTGGACCGTTCATCAAGAGTTTTTCAGTCATGGCGCGCGTCTAAGAATCAAGCCATTGCTTTTGATTCTTCAAGAAATATAAAATAGCGGGCGCACAATGCGCCCGCACAAGGCTTGTTTTCCACTCGTTACGGTGGCTTCCTGTTTGTATTCCATTCATTTGGGACAAGCCCATGCAATCAATACCGGAGTAGTGGTAATGCCCAGAAAAAACCTGCTGTTGTTGGCCACAATAGCATTCCTTAGCGGACCGGCACTGGCTGCCGACGAGACGCAACCCGGCGTAGACACGGACAAGTGGTACAAGGTTGTGGCAAGCGGCGGTGGCGTTACCGTCTCCCTTGGCGGTTCCGTTATTCCCTTCAAGGAGGTGACGCTGGCAGCCCAGCTTCCCGGTCGCGTCAAGACGATCGCCGGCAGAGAGGGCGATGAGTTCCGCACCAATGACCTGCTGATCACGATCGACGATCGAGAGTTGCTCGCGCAGCGCAGCGCAGCGATGGCGCAGCTGGCGACGGCGCAGGCTGAAATCCAGAACGCCCAGGTGCAATACACCCGCGAACTCTGGTCGCCGCGCTCCAGGTCGGCCATGGGCGGCATGGGCATGCCCAACCTGTTTGACCAGATGTTCTCGCGCCCGATGGGAGATACCTTCGGCGATACCGATTCCGACGCCGAACGTCACGCGGATCTCTACTCCTCCGGCACCCGCATCCAGCAGGCGCAGAACTCCGCCTTGCGCGCCCAGGCGGAGATCCAGGCCATCGATTCCAAGCTCCGCGATGCCACAAGCCTGGCCCCATTCGACGGCGTGATTACCAAGAAATTTGTCGAGGTCGGTGACACGGTTCAGCCAGGCCAGCCCATGCTTCAGTTTGCAAATATTGATTATTTACAAGTGGTTGTAGATGTTCCTTCGCGTATTGCTGCAGGTCTGAAGGAGGGCGAGATGCTCAACGCGGAATTCGAACTCATCGACAAGGATATTCCCGTCAGGATCGCCCAGGTCTTCCCGATGGCCGACATCGTCAGGCACACGGTCAAGGTCAAGTTCGACATCCCGCAGGGGATCTCCAGGCCCGGCGCCTACGTCAAGGTCAAGGTGCCCGATTACACGGTCAGTTCGCACGGAATCGTCAAGATTCCGGCCTCCGCCTTGCAATACCGCGGCAGCCTGCCAGGTGTCTATGTCAAGGGACCAAACGGGGAAGAGCAGCTCAGGCTCGTGCGCATCGGAGAGAAGAGCGGCGACGAGGTGACGGTACTCTCGGGCTTGCAGGTCGGTGACGAGATTCTGCTAAATCCCCCGATTCGCTGATCGCAGTGCAGGGAGTCAGCTTGTCCCTCACTGCCATGACATCATAATAAGGAGACGGAGCAGACACTGCTCCGTTATCCATGCCAAGAGGATTGCGGTCGAATGAGCCAGCAAGATGCCAGTAAACTGGATAATCTCGACGAACTGAACGACGCTGAACTCGGCCTTGCCGGCCGCATGGCGAAGTTCTTCATTAACTCTCCGCTTTCGCCGCTGCTCTACCTGGCGATGCTCATGATGGGGATCATGGGCTATGCGCTGATCCCGCGCCAGGAGGATCCGCAGATCTCCGTGCCCATGGTCGATCTGAGAATCCAGTATCCGGGCGCATCCGCCAAGAAGGTCGTCGACCTGGCGATTTCTCCGCTCGAGCGCATCATGAGCGAGATTCCCGGCGTCAAGCACGTCTATTCGGCCTCGATGCGCAACGAGGGCATGGTCACCGTCCAGTTCGAGGTCGGTGAAGAGATGGGGCCGTCCCTGGTCAAGGTCAACGACAAGCTCGACTCCAACCGCGACAAGATGCCTCCCGGTGTCGCCTTCCCGAAGGTCGACGCCATCGGTATCGATGATGTTCCCATCGTCACCCTGACCTTGTGGTCCAAGGATCTCGACAACGACGGCGTGCCCGACGTGGACGACAGCCAGCTCAGGATGCTGGCCCAGGAGGTGTTGCAGAACCTCAAAACCCTGCCGGATACCAGCAAGGGCTATATCGTCGGTGGGCGCAGGGAAGTCGTCAAGGTCGAAGTGCTGCCGGAGATCCTGGCCGGCTACGGTATCAGCCTGCGCCAGGTTGCCGGCGCGATCAAGACGGCCAACTCCGAATTTCCTGTCGGCATGATCGAGAGTGGGGGCACCAGTCAGCTCGTTGTCAGCGGCTCATTTCTCTCCTCGCCCGAGGATATCGGCGAGATCATCATCGGCAATTTCAACGGCTTGCCCGTGCGCGTGCGCGACGTCGCCAACCTGGTCCAGGGACCCGAAGACGCGAAACACCTGGTCTCCTACTACACGGGCGAAGCGGCCAATTTCGGCAAGAATGAGGATGCACAGCCTATCAGCCGTGTCGATGGCGCGCCGGCTGTGACGATCGCCATCGCCAAGAAGGAGAAAACCAACGGCGTTACCGTCTCCAACAATATCAAGGAACGCATCGAGGATCTCAAGGGACGACTGATCCCGACGAACGTCGATTTCGCCATTACGCGTGACTATGGAGAGACGGCCAACAACAAGGTCAATGAACTGCTTTTCAAGCTCTTCATCGCAACCGGCCTCGTGACCGTGCTCGTGCTGCTGGCTTTTCGCGCCTTCAAGCCGGCGATCGTCGTTACCCTTGTCATTCCCGTCGTGCTGCTCATGACCATCTTCGTGGGTCTCATCTGGGGCATGACCATCGACCGCGTCAGCCTGTTCGCGTTGATTTTCTCCATCGGTATCCTCGTTGACGACGCCATCGTGGTCGTCGAGAACATCTACCGGCGATGGCTCGAGAATGGCAAGACCGACCTGGCGACCGCGGTCGATGCCGTGCGGGAGGTCGGCAACCCGACGATTCTTGCCACCTTCACGGTCATCGCAGCGTTGCTGCCGATGGCTTTCGTCAGCGGCATGATGGGTCCCTACATGTCGCCGATACCGAAACTGGGTTCGGTCGCGATGATCATCTCGCTGTTCGCGGCTTTCGCCTTCACGCCCTGGATGTCACGAATGAAGCTGTTGCTGCCCTCGATGAAATATCTCGAAACGGCGGAAAAGCGCGAGCACAAGGAGGCCGAGAAACTCGAGGGTCTCTACCGCAGGATCCTCGGCCCCATGATCGATCACCCCGGCAAGCGCAAGCTCTTCAACCTCGTGCTGTGGAGCATGCTGATGCTTGCCTGCTCGATGTTCTATTTCAAGTCCGTGCCGGTCAAGATGCTGCCACTGGACAACAAGCCTGAATTCACAGTCGTACTCGACATGCCCGAGGGCACGGCGCTGCCGGATACGGCAAATGTCGCCTCCATGATCGCGCTACGCCTGCGCAGCATCGAGGAGGTCACAGCGATCCAGACCTACATCGGCACAGCCAAGCCCTTCGACTTCAACGGCATGGTGCGCCACTACTACATGCGCCAGTATCCCTGGCAGGCCGAGGTACAGATCCAGCTGCTCGACAAGGCGGTGCGCAAGAAAAACGACATGCGCACGAGTCACCAGGTCGCAGTCGATACACGCCAGATCCTGACAGAGTTGCTGTCCGATATTCCTGCGCAATTCGCAGTCGTCGAGATGCCACCGGGACCGCCGGTTCTGCAGTCCGTCGTCGCGGAAGTCTATGGGCCGGATGCGGACACCCGCCGCAAGGTCGCGGAAGACCTGACCGAGTTCTTCCATCAGGCCGAGAGCCTGCGCGATGTCGACAACTACATGATGGATGATGTGACCTACTGGCGCTTCGAAACGCACAAGGACAAGGCGCAGTTGCTCGGCATCACCCAGGAGCAGATCAACGAGAATCTCATGATGGCGTTCGGCAGCCAGCCGCTCGGCGACGTCAAGTCGCCTGCTGGCAAGGAGCCGGTCAACATCATGCTGCAGCTGCCGTTTGCCGAACGCGCACAGGTCGCGCGTCTCGGCGACCTGCCGATCACCTCGGGGCAGAACAACACCGTTCCGTTGCGCGAACTGGGCAACTTCATCGAGGTCAAGGAAGACGACATCATCTATCACAAGGATCTGCGCGGCATCGAGTATGTCGTCGCCGATGTTGGCGGCCGGCTGGCGGCGCCTGTCTACGGCATGATGCAGGTTCAGGATATCCTGAAGGAAGAAGCCTACAAGACTCCCGACGGCCAGTATCTGCTGAACAACATCGAGTGGATGGGTCCGCCGTCGGACGACACCAAGTCCGCATTCGAGTGGGCCGGTGAGTGGACCGTGACCTACGAGACCTTCCGTGACATGGGCGGCGCCTTCATCGTTGCGCTTGCGCTGATCTACTTCCTCGTCGTGATCGAGTTCAAGAACTTCCGTATCCCGGCCGTCATCATGGCGCCGATTCCGCTGACGCTGCTCGGCATCATCCCGGCTCACTGGGCTTACCACAACGCAGAGTTTACGGCCACGTCGATGATCGGCTGGATCGCACTTGCCGGCATCATCGTGCGTAACTCCATCCTGCTCGTCGATTTCACCATTCAGGAAGTCCGTGGCGGAACGCCTCTCGAGGAAGCTGTCATCCGCGCCTGCAAGACCAGAACGAGGCCGATCATCATCACTGCTCTGGCGCTGGTGGGCGGTTCCTCTGTTATCCTCTCCGACCCGATCTTCCAGGGCATGGCGATCTCTCTGGCGGCTGGCGTGATGGTTTCGACCATCCTGACGCTGATCGTCATCCCGCTGGGCACCGTCAAGGCGCGTGATGCGCTCTATCAGGTTGCCGGCATCGAGCCGCATGGACGCGTCACAATCACGGGCAGCTCTTCAGGCGGCGGGGGCGGCGGAGCGGCCGCCAGCGAAGAGCCTGCACAACCGAAAAAGAAGCTCTCTGACAGGGTGATCCCGATCTGGTCGGCGTTCATCAGCATCGTCTTCGCGCTCATCAGCATCGTGACTGCCATCGTTGGCTGGATTTTCGGCTTCTTCAGGAAAAAGGAGAAACCCGCGCCGGCAGCCCCCCCGGCACCTGCGCCGCGAGCACAACCGGAACCGGCCCCGAAGCCTGCCCCTGAAGCCGCACCGGAACCCGGCGCGGAAACTGTGACAAAACCGGAAGCCGCCGGTGCGGTCGAACCGGAGGCCGGGACCGCGGCAGAGGAGGCGCTTTTTTCACAGGAACCGCTCGCGCGTGAAGCAACCCCCGAGGTTAAACCTGCTCCGCCGGCAGGCGCAGAGAAACCCGGTCCCGTTGCCGACAGGTTTGATGAAATACTCGAAACAGGCCAGGCTTCCGAGGAAGACCTGGACCTGATATCTGCACCGATTCGACCTGCCAAAGAGCAGGCATCACCAGAGGACAAGAAAGCCGGTTCAATACTACCGGAAGGTTTGGAGGAGCATGAGCACAAGCCGCGCAAGCGTCGGGGCATCCGGCTGCGCGACACATCTTCCGACTCTGATGATGGTTTGAATTGAGGACAATGCAACGAGCGTATAGCGTTCTGATTTTCGGGCTGATGGTGATTCTCAACGGTTTTGCACATGGGCAAAACAGCTACGAATTTGACGGGACAGTTTACAAGTTCAGGCAGCAGGGCGATGTCCAGAGTCAGCAAGCGCCTGTCAGGGACCAGGCTGCTGAAACGAGTCGTCCCCAGCCGCAGTCCGAGGCCGACATGCTCAGGCAGCTCGAGGAGCAGGGGTATGTCTTCAGGCCCATGCGCAAGCGTAAAACGCTCGATGATCCTCCCGTGAACAGAGAGGCGGCCAGAACGAACCAGGGGGACGAGTACCAGGCATGTCCGACGCCGGAGGCGGCGCAGAGAATGCCGCAGGCCAATCCGGTCAACCCGGTCAACCCTGTTCAGATTGCGCCCGGAATGGCGCAACCGCCGCTTGGATATCCGTACACCTATCCATCGCCGTACAGCTTTCCCTATCCGTCCGGCGGCTTTACGCCGTTTCCCGGAGGATTTGGTTATCCGCGCTGGTGAAAGGGAAGAGCCTGCAGCCGGAAAAAGAGAAGAGGAAATAATCAATGATCACTGTCATCGGAAGCCTGAAGGGCGGGTCTGGCAAGAGTACTGTTACCTTCAACCTGGCTGTCTGGCTGTCTCTCTCGGGTCAGCGCGTGCTCGCCATCGACCTCGATCCGCAGGCGACTCTGACGGACGTCGCCTATGTCAGGGCTGAAGAGGGATACAAGCCGCCGATCAAGGTGATCGGCCGGCGCGAGTGGGCAGCCGGTATCGATTACAGTCAATATGACGAGGTGCTCATCGATGTCGGCACGGCGGACATGGAATCCCTGAAGAAGGCCCTGCTCAGTGCCGACAAGATTGTCGTGCCGGTCCCACCGAGCCAGGCCGATGTCTGGTCGACCCAGCGCTTCACGCGCTATGTCTCATCGATCGTCTCCAGGCTCCCCAAGCCACCGGAAATCTGCGCCTTCATCAACCGTGTAGACATGCAGACAGCAGCCAACGAATCCTACGAAACCGCAGCAGCGCTCGTCAGCCTGCCCGGCATCCGTTTCCTGATGCCACGCTTGTCGCAACGGCCTGTCTTTCTTCACTCTTTCAGTGAAGGGCTGGCGGCGATGGAGCTGGACCCGCGCGATCCCGGCGTTCGCGAGTTCAATGCGCTCGCTGCCGAGCTTTATCCTCACCTGATTCGCTAAGAATTATTGATAATCTCCTGTTCTGACGGAAATTACCTGTAATTTTCATTAATTGACACCTGTCGGTTTATATATTAAATTGAATTGTTGTATGTTTTCGATGGGTGACGGGAATGAACGAGAAAGAGAGTCGCGAACAAAAAGAGATCAATCGGTGGGAGCTGATTGTCTATCCGTCGCTGTTCGCTTTTGTCATTCTTGCGGCTTACGGCTTCTACCTGATCTACAACCTGGCACGCGACGTCCATTTCCTGGCTGTCAGTGTCGATACCAACATGACGGTCCTCGCCGGCGACATGCAGACCATGGCCGCCAACATGGGCGAGATGACGGCCAATGTCAGGACCATGGCCGTGACGATGGATTCCATCGACCAGACGGTGCTGACGCTCAAACCCATGCTGGCCAATCTCAACAACATGGATCAGAGCATGCGCGCGATGAACCAGGACATCCGTCAGATCAGCCACACAGCCTACTACATGGGTCACAACGTGGGTAACATGAGCCAGGGCGTCCGCAAGATGTCCAATCCCGTGCGCATGTTCATGCCCTGGTAGGTCGCTTGGCGACACTCGTCCCGCAGCAACGGCTCGTCGTTGCGATCTCGTCCCGGGCACTCTTTGATCTCGACCAGTCACACCGGATTTTCGAAGAGCAGGGTATCGATGCCTACTGCCAGTACCAGATCGAACACGAAGACGAAGTGCTCCTGCCGGGCATCGCATTTCCACTGGTCAAAAAACTGCTGGGTCTGAACCTGATCCTGAAGGATCAGGCAAAAGTCGAAATCGTCCTGCTGTCGAGAAACAGCGCCGATACGGGCCTGAGGGTCTTCAACTCCATCCACCACCACGGCCTCGAGATCACCCGTGCCGCCTTCACCGGCGGTGAGAGTCCGTTCGACTACGCCAGGGCGCTCGGTGCGCACCTCTTCCTCTCGGCGAATGCCCTGGATGTTCGTCAGGCGCTCGATTCCGGCATGGCTGCCGCCACGATCATGCCGGGGCTCGACACCTCTGCATTCAGGGGCAAGGATGACCTCTTGCGCATCGCATTCGATGGCGATGCCGTCCTCTTTTCTGACGAGGCCGAGAGGATCTACCAGGAGCAGGGGCTCAAGGCATTCGAGGAAAGCGAGAGGGCATCAGCGAAAAACCCGCTTCCCGGAGGTCCCTTCAAGCAATTCCTCTCCGTACTCCACAGGATCCAGACGATGTTTCCGGCGGACGCCTCCCCTATACGGACGGCGTTGATCACGGCGCGTGGCGCGCCAGCGCACGAGCGCGTCATCAGGACACTCCGCTCCTGGGGTATTCGCATCGACGAAGCGCTTTTTCTTGGTGGCATGGAGAAGAGCGGTTTTCTGAAAGCCTTCGGGGCGGATATCTTCTTCGACGATCAGCCCAGTCACTGCGAATCTGCCAGCAAGCATGTTCCGACCGGGCATGTGCCGCAAGGCGTCACGAATCGATAGCAGCGCCGGCTTTTCTGCCGGCGCTGTTCCTCTCTGCCCTCAGCCGGCCTGAACCCGCACCGCGACGGGTATTTTCGATGCTTTTCCGGCTATCTCGATGACAAACCTCGGCATGAGATAACCGGGCAGCCTGTCGCGCAGGCGCTCTTCGAGCCACCGGGCGGCCGCTGGTGGGGTGTAAAAGTGCGCGCTCCCGGCCACCCTGTCGAGCTGGTGGATGTAGTAGGGCAGTACGCCGGCGTCGAAACCCCGTGTGCAGAGTGCCTCCAGCGTCGCCACGTCGTCATTGACACCCTTCAGCAGCACGGCCTGGTTCAACAGCTGTACTCCCGCTCTACGCAACAGGCGGCAGGCGGCGTCCGTCTCGGGACTGTATTCGTTCGGATGATTGACATGCAGCACCAGGGTGACCGGGAGCCGGAACCCGGCGAGAGAGGCTGCCAGTTCCGGCGTGACTCTCTCCGGCAGCACCGTCGGCATGCGGGTATGGATGCGCAGCCGCCGGAGGTGCTCCAGTCCCTGCAGCTGTTCAAGCAGCTCTGCGAAACGCCCGTCGGAGAGCGTCAGGGGATCGCCGCCGCTGAGGATGATCTCCTGAATCTCCTTCGAGTCGAGTTGCGCGAGGGTGTCGTCGGACAGGACACGCTCGAGCCGCTGCTCCCGGTAGGGAAAGTGGCGCCGGAAGCAGTAGCGGCAATGGATGCCGCAGGCGCCTGTGACGATGAGCAGGACGCGGCCATGGTACTTGTGCAGCACCCCGCGCGTGTTGACCGCGCCGAGGTCGCCGACCGGATCGGCAACAAAGCCTTCGGCGTGCTGGCGTTCCGATCCCGTGGGTAACACCTGCAGCAGCAACGGGTCATTCGGGTCGCCGCGGCGGATGCGCCCGGCGAAGGAGAGAGGCACCTTGAAGGGGAACTCCGAGTCGGGATCGACACCACCGGGAATATCGGAAGCGGCGGTGCCGAGCCACTCCAGCAGCTCGCCGGCATCGGCAAAGCCCGTTGCCATCCGCTGTTGCCAGTCAGGCGTATTTGGTATCTGTCGCGTTCGCGTTATCATAGTGGTTTGTGTCTAATTCCCGAGGACAAGATGGCAACCTACAATACCAACGAATTCCGTGGTGGTCTCAAGATCATGCTCGATGGCGATCCATATTCCATCATCGAAAACGAATTCGTCAAACCCGGAAAAGGCCAGGCCTTCAACCGGGTGAAGATCCGCAACCTCAAGAGCGGGCGCGTGATCGAGAAAACCTTCAGATCCGGCGAGAGCGTCGAGGCCGCCGATGTCGTGGATCTCGATCTGCAGTACCTCTACAACGACGGCGAGTTCTGGCACTTCATGCATCCCGACACCTTCGAGCAGTACCAGGCCGGCGAGACAGCCGTCGGCGATGCGGTCAACTGGATCAAGGAGCAGGACATCTGTTCCGTCACCCTCTGGAACGGCGAGCCGCTGAGTGTCGAGGCCCCGAATTTCGTCATCCTGAAAATCGTCGAGACCGATCCGGGACTCAAGGGCGACACCTCCGGCGGTGGCGGCAAGCCGGCGACGCTCGAGACAGGTGCCGTGGTCCGCGTTCCACTGTTCGTTCAGATCGACGAACTCATCAAGGTCGACACCCGCAGTGGTGAGTATGTATCTCGCGCCAAGGAAGAATGACAGCCTGGCGGCCATCGGCCTCGCTGGAGATGCTCAGGGACAGGGCCCTGCTGCTGTCGCAAGTCAGGCAGTTCTTCGCCGAGAGGGACGTGCTCGAGGTCGACACGCCCGTCCTCTCGCACGCTGCCAATCCCGATGCCGCCATCGACTCGATCCACGCCCTGGTCAGTCCTGCGGGAGGAAGTGAGGCCTCCCTGAACTGCTACCTGCAGACCTCCCCGGAGTTCTCCATGAAACGCCTGCTCGCCGCAGGCTCCGGCCCGATCTATCAGTTGTGTCATGTCTTTCGCGATGGCGAGTCGGGCCGCTGGCACAATCCTGAATTCACCATGCTGGAATGGTATCGTCCCGGTTTCGATATGCAGCAGCTCATGGACGAGGTCGAGACACTCATGCGCGAGCTGCTGCCAGCTTCGAGCGGTCCGGCAGAGCGCATCGACTATCACACGCTTTTCAGGCGCTGTACCGGCGTCGATCTCAGGCGCGCTTCGGCAAGCGAGATCCGGCGGCTCGCGGCAGACTACGGCGTCGTCCTGCCAGAACGGAATCCCGATGAAGGCCTGGTGGAGATCCTGTTCGATCTCGCGACGGAGTCCTGGATGCGCGAGCGCGAGGGGGTTATCGTGCACCAGTTTCCATGCTCCCAGGCCGCGCTGGCCAGGCTCCGGGATGACGACCCCTCCGTCGCACTGCGATTCGAGTATTACTACCGCGGCGTCGAGCTTGCAAACGGCTTCCAGGAGTTGTCCGAGCCGGTCGAACAGCAACGGCGCTTCAATGCCGAGAACAGCCTGCGCGAGCGCCTCGGGAAACCGCGCATGCCGCTCGACGAACATTTCATTGCCGCACTGCGGCACGGTCTGCCCGATTGTTCGGGCGTGGCCGCAGGCATCGATCGCATACTGATGCTGCGCAACCGGCGCAACGAGATTGCGGATGTCCTGGCATTTCCCTTCTCCCGCGCATGACGACCAGAGGATCAACTGAATCATGGTAATACGTCTAATTATCAAGGGGCTGGCCGCGATCCTGCTGCTGATGCTGCTCGTGGCTGTCGCCGTGATCGCGCTCTTCGATCCCAACGACTACAAAAAACAGATCGAAGCGGCTGTCGAGCAGACGACCGGCCGTCCCCTGGCCCTGAATGCGCCGCTGGAGTGGACCCTCTATCCCTGGCTGGGCATGCGCACAGGCGACGTGACTCTTGGCAACAGTAAGGGATTCGACGAGGGCCATCTGCTGTCGGCGCAACAGGCCTCCTTGCGGGTCAAGCTGCTGCCGCTCCTCAAGGGCGAACTCGTCACCGATACCGTGCTCCTCGATGGCGCAGAGATTCATATGCAGGTGAGGGAGGACGGCAGGGATAACTGGTCCGACCTCTTCACAGGCAAGGGCGGGGAACCCGCAGGCGCAACAGACACCAGTCTCAGGCGTATCAACATCAACGGGACGGATATTCGCAATTCCGTCATGACCTACGCAGATCGCACGACGGGTCGTGAATACCGTCTCGATATCAGGCAAGCCCAGACCGGGATCATCGACATGGAATCACCGATCCCGCTCACACTCGACATGACACTTTCGGGAACCGGCGTGCCTGCAACCAGCATCCTCTTCAACGGAAGCGTGACTACGGATCTTGCTCGCCGCTCGTGGAGCATTGCCAACCTCAAGTTGACCCTGACACCCGACAAGCAGCCCGCGCTGCGGCTGCGCGGTGGTATCGAGGTCGATATGCAGGCCCGGACACTCCTGCTGAGCGACTTTCGCCTGGAGCGGGAGCAGGCGCTCGCATCGGGAGAGCTTCTTCTGCATGGCTTCGAAGGCATCCCGTCGATGCGCGGCCACATCCTGTTGCGCGACTTTGTCCCGGGTGCCATCCTGGCGCTTGCCGGCGATCACGCCTTGCATGACCCGCTCATGCATCTGCCGTTCTCCGGAAGTCTCCGGTTCGAGGCTGACAGGAACAGCATGAAGGTTCCCGCTTTCGACCTGAGTGTCGATGGCGAAAGGTTTTCCGGCAGTCTCGACGCGTCCTCGCTGGACCCGTTGCATGCCAGCTTCAGGCTGGATGCCGGCAACCTCGATCCCGACAAGTATCTTTCGCGGGAGCAGGCACACGACACGGCGAACGGTGGGGAGGGTGTCGCATCGATCCCGGCACAGGCGCAGATGCGGCTGACGGGAGACGTGAGGATCGCGTCCGTGAAACACGGCGCTCTGCAGGCCAAAAACATCGCCTTCGCTCTGGATCATCAGCGGAATGTCATGAAGCTCGACAGGCTCTCCGCCGATGTGCTCGGCATTCCCGTCACTGGAGCAGTGACGCTGTCGGATCCTGCCGGTCGGATCAGTTATGCGGGAAGCCTGAAGCTCGCGCGTTTCAATCCCGTCTCCGTCATGAAGGAGCTTGGTATGGTGGCACCCGTCACCCGTGACGACAAGGTGCTGTCGAGCGCTTCGGGAAGCATCGAGTTCGCCGGAGACCTGCAGCATGCCCGCCTGACGAGCCGCGGCTTTCGTATCGACGACTCCACCATCTCCGGCAGCCTGACCCTGAAGGACTTTGCCGATGCGTCATATGGCTTCGATCTCGACATCGACGCCATCGATCTCGATCGCTACCTGCCACCCGCAGGCGGTCCCGCCGACGGCGGTTCATCGGGTGATGCACGAGAGGCACTTCGCCTGCCGGAACTCTCTGGTCGCGTCGCGATCGGGATGCTCGAGGTTGCGGATATCCGGCTCGGGGACTTCACGACCGCCATTGAGGCCGCGGGTTCCAGGCTGCGGCTCGCGGAGATGTCCGGTCGCCTCTATGAAGGGAGTTTCAGCGGTGACATCCGGCTCGACGCAACGGACAGCCTGCTGTCGTGGACTGCGAACGAGACGTTCACCGGCGTCTCAGCGGGGCCGCTTCTGAAAGCCCTGGCTGACAGCGACAGGCTGAGCGGAACCCTGGACATGCAGAGTTCGCTGAGCGGCAGCGGGACGAGCATGGAAGAGATCCTCTCAAGTCTCAGCGGCACGGCCAGTTTCGATGTCCGCAATGGCTCCATCAGGGGCGTCAACATCGCGCGGGCATTGCGCGAGGTCAAGGCAAGACTCCGCGGCGAACCTGCCGGCGATGGTGAGGGCGGCGAGCAGAAAACCGATTTCACCCGACTGCAGGGGACTGCCACGATCAGGAACGGCATCCTGACCAACAGGGATCTCGTCGCCAAGTCGCCTTTTCTGCGCGTGACGGGTGACGGCAGCATCGATCTCGGTGCCGGCAGGATGAACTACCTGACCAATGTGAAGGTCGTCAAGACCGGCGAGGGGCAGGGCGGGAAGGAGTTCCCGGAACTCGAGGGATTGATCATCCCGCTGCGCATCGAGGGCCCGTTCAACAACCTGAGTTATTCCCCGGATATCGAGTCGTTACTCGGGGGGCGCGCGGCGCAGGAATTCGAGAAACAGAAAGAGGAACTCCGGGAGATGGCAAGAGAGCGACTCGGAGAGCGACTCGGGCGCGAAGAGGAAGATGCCGGCGAGAACAGCGGGAAGAGTGCCGGCGAGGGACTCGAGGAGGAACTCGGGCAGACACTCCTGGAGGGCCTCGGACTCTGAGGCCTACTTCTCCGCGACCAGGTAGCAGATCCAGCCGGCATCCGCGTCGGCGCTCGTGACAATCTCGAAGTCGCCGTCACTTTCACCGTCCTCGTCATAACCCTGCCACCAGGTCGTGACACGGCGAAAACCTGATTCCGCCAGAATGTCACGGATCTCGGGCAGGGTCCACAGTCGCCAGTCGTAGCGAAACGCCTGTTCCATGCGCGTGCCGTCGGGGAAATCAAAATGGATATTGCAGACCAGGCCGTTGTCGACAGGGTTGAAGCTTTCCTGCTCCCAGACGTAGGTGAAGCGATAGCCATCTTCCTCGATCTCCCGCTCCTCGGTGACCTCCTGAAAGGCTTCATAGCCGCCGTAGGCGTCCAGGAAGAGAATGCCGTCATCGGTCAGCGACTTGCAGGCACGCCTGAAATAGCGCTTCAGTGTGTCGCGCTCCTTGAACAGCCAGTAGCTGAAATTCATGGCTGCGATGGCGTCCGCTTTCTCCGTTTTCACCGTGAGCACGTTCTTGTTGTGCAATGTGACGCGGCGCTGTTGCGCCTTTCCGAGTCTGGCCAGGTGGTGTTCTGTCCCCCATTCGAGTACGTCCTGGTCAAGATCCACGCCGATCGCCCGGTTGCGAGGGTGTCTGCTGACCCATTCGCAACAGACCGCGGCTGTCCCGCAGAAATCCTCCCGCAACAGGCGCGCACTGCGTTTTCTGAAGCGCTTGAAGGTGTTCTCGATGAACTCCACCTCGGCTTCCGGGCACTGCACCGAATACTCGTAGAGCTGATGTTTGTGGAGGGTTCCGGCCCTGGAAATCCTGCGTTTTTTGTTCTTCGACATCGTCAGTCAAGCCGCTCTGGTTTGTCGCTGTTCGGAGAATGATTTTCGGCCGAATGCGGCCAGCGGCTATTGTGACACCAACACACGGGATGAGACAGCATATTTCTGACGCTGCATGGAGTTAAGGAGGAAATCGGCGACTCATGGCTATATAATGCCGGCAATCCTCAACGATAGCGGGAGAGTGTTTTGGAAACAGAAGCCATAGTTGATCTCATCAGGGCGGGCCTGCCTGGCGCCGATGTCAAGGTGACCGGTGATGGGCGCCATTTCGAAGCAGTCGTTGTCAGTCCCGATTTCGAGGGCAAATCCCTCATTCAACGTCACCGCATGGTCATGAATACGGTGCAACAACAGATTGCATCCGACGAGCTGCATGCACTCTCGATCAAGGCTTACACTCCCGGGCAGGCTGCAAACTCCTGAGTCAGCGACAGCATCCATGCCCGAGACCGACAGCCTGTGAGTCTTCTGCGCCAGATCCCGAATGTCATCAGCGTCTTCAGGATACTGCTGGTTATCCCGATCATCGTGCTGATGCTCAGGGAAGAGTACGCACAGGCGCTGATCCTGTTTGCAGTGGCCGGGGTTTCGGATGGTCTCGACGGCTTCCTTGCGAAGCGCTTTCAATGGCAGACCTGGATCGGCGGCGTGCTCGATCCGCTCGCCGACAAGGTGCTGCTGGTCTCCACCTTTCTTGCCCTCGGATGGCTCGGACGCCTGCCCTGGTGGCTTGTGGGGCTGGTGTTCCTGCGTGACCTCGTTATTGTCGCCGGCGCGCTCATTTACCACTACCGCATCGGCAAGGTCAATGCAGAGCCGACGATCATCAGCAAGGTCAACACCTTCATGCAGATCCTGCTGGTGCTGGTCGCCATGCTGGCGCAGATCTTCGCCTTGCCCGCGCCGCTGGTCACAATCCTCATCTACCTCGTCGCCGTGACGACCGTTATCAGTGGCCTCGATTACGTCATCAAGTGGGGCAGGAGGGCCAGCGTTGTTCACAAGTGAATCCCAGCGCTGGTATGTGCTCGCACTGCTCCTGTTCACAGGCTGGCTGCTGTATCTGCTTTCGCCGATCCTGACGCCCTTTGTCGTCAGCGCGCTGCTTGCCTACCTTGGCGACCCGCTCGTCGACCGGCTCGAGGCCCGCAAGATCAGGCGCAGTGTCGCCGTGACCATCGTTTTCGTGCTGATCCTGCTGCTCATGCTGATTCTCGCGATCGTGATCATGCCGCAACTCGAAAACCAGATCAGCAAGCTTGTGAAGCAAATCCCCCTCTACATCGAATGGACCAGGACGACACTGCTTCCCTGGGTCGAGGAGCGTTTCGGCCGATACATCAACCTGCCCGATATGGAACAGCTGCAGCTGCTGCTCTCGGAGAACTGGAAAGAGGCGGGCGGCACCATTCTGGGCATGCTCGACAAGATCTCGCAGTCCGGATTCACGCTGCTCGGCTGGGTGGCCAACATCGTGCTGATCCCGGTGCTGACGTTCTACCTGCTGAGAGACTGGGACCGACTCGTGTCAGGTATCCATATTCTGCTTCCACGTTCGATCGAGCCCACGGTTGCACGGCTTGCGAGTGAATCCGACGAGATGCTCGGTGCCTTCCTGCGCGGCCAGATTCTCGTCATGGCCGCACTTGGTATCATCTACACCACAGGCCTGACGATTGTCGGTCTCGATTTTGCGCTGCTGATCGGCATGCTCGCCGGCCTTGTGAGTTTCGTTCCCTACCTCGGACTCATCATCGGCATCCTGCTGGCCGGTATCGCCGCGATCATGCAGTTCAAGGGGATCGAGATGCTGCCGTGGGTGGTGCTGGTCTTCATCGCCGGCCAGCTCGTCGAGGGCATGTACCTGACACCGAAATTCGTCGGCGACAGGATCGGCATGCATCCGGTCGCGGTGATTTTCGCGATCATGGCCGGCGGACAGCTCTATGGTTTTTTCGGCATCCTGCTGGCGTTGCCGATCGCATCCGTGGCCATGGTCCTGGTGAAACATGCCGTCGAGCATTACCGCACAAGCGGTCTCTACATCGGCAATCAGCCAGCGTCCGAGATCATCGACAGGGATTGACGCAGGAAGGGAATCGTCAGCTTTTGCTTGGCGGCGAGCGAGCGCCTGTCGAGTTTTTCCATCAGCGCCACGAGCTCGTGCACATCGCGTGAATAGCGTCTCAGCAGGTAATCCGCTGCGTCCCCGTTCATCGCCATGCCTTTCTCATCGGCAATCTGCAACAACAGCTGCCGCTTCCCCTCGTCATCCAGGGGCAACAGCTGGTAACTCGCGCCCCAGGCCAGGCGTGAATGCAGATCCGGCAACTCCACTGGCAGTTGCGCCAGGCTGCAGTCGCTCGCGATCAGCAGCCGGCCGTCGCGTTCACGGACGCGGTTGTAGAGATGGAACAGCGCCTCCTCCCAGGCTGCATCACGGGCAATCCGCTCAATATCATCGATGCAGACAAGGTCGTATTCCTCCAGATCGGCGAGCATTCGGGTATCGAGAGACGCCTGATCCCTCATCGACAGGTAGATTGCCTGCAGGCCTGCTTCGGCTGCGGCGTTCGTTGCGGCAAGCAGGAGATGCGTCTTTCCACAGGCCTTGCCCCAGAGGTAGATGGCGTTTGCTACCGGTTCCGTGACGAGCCGCTGCGTCGCGACCAGCGCTTTGTCGTTGCCCTTCTCGATGAAGTTGACGAATGACGGTCTGCGCGTACGCGAGAGTTTCAGCGTGAACTGTCGTGACATCAGCCTGGAAGACGCGACCAGCGCGCGTACATCGACGCGCTGAACATCAGGGCCAGCGCGATCGCCGACTCGAGCCAGCCCAGCAGTGCGCCTGTCGTGAAGGCCTCGACGCTGCCATGCAACAGGTAAAGGAGGGAAACCACGGCGAGGCTCATGTGGGCTTTTGGCGTCCCGTGCAACAGCCCGCGGATCCAGGGCAGCAGCGGCACGATACCGATCAGGTAGAGCAGAAGTTTCGATTCCCGCTCCGACAGCGAGATCCAGTAGACCACCACTGCGGCCAGCGCAGCCGTCAGTAGCAGTGTCAGCACGCGCGCAGTGGCGATTTTCATGACAGCAACTTCAGCGCCGTCCCGGCCAGCAGACGCCCCTGGGCCATGCAGAGACTGATCTCCTCCTGTGTCAGTTCAGGCGAGCTGTCGACGCCAGAGTGATGGCTTGCGCCATAGGGCGTGCCGCCACTTGTCGTATGCAACAGCTCGGTGTTGGAGTAGGGAAGTCCAATGATCATCATGCCATGGTGCAGCAACGGAAGCATCATGCTGACGAGCGTGGTCTCCTGCCCTCCGTGCAGCGAAGAGGTCGAGGTGAAACAGCTCGCCGGCTTGCCGCGCAGGGAACCGTCCATCCAGAGGGAGGAGGTGCCATCGAGAAAATATTTCAAGGAAGCGGCCATGTTGCCGAAACGCGTCGGGCTGCCGAGGGCCAGGGCGGAGCACTCTTTCAGGTCGTCGACAGTCGCGTAGGGTGCTCCCTCGTCAGGCACGGAAGGAGCCGCCGCCTCGCAGACCGCCGAGACTTCCGGCACTGTCCTCAGACGCGCCTCCAGTCCGCCAGCCTCGATTCCGCGCGCGATCTGCCTGGCCATGTTGCGCGTGGCGCCATGGCGGCTGTAGTAGAGAACCAGTGCGTAGGTCATCACAGCAGGTCCAGCACATTTTCTGGCGGCCGGCCGATGACGGCCCTGTCGTCCATGACGACGATCGGCCTCTCGACGAGGGAAGGGCATTGCGCCATGGCGTCGATGAGATCGTCCCTGCCGAGCGATTCATCGTCCAGCCCGGCCTCCCTGTAGACTTTTTCATTCTTGCGCATAATGACCCGTGGATCTGGATTGCCGAGTTTGCGCAGGATCTGCTCGATCTCTGCCGCCGTACAGGGTGTTTTCAGGTACTCGACGATTTCGGGATTGACACCTTTATCCTGCAGAAGCTGCAGGGCCTGGCGGGATTTGCTGCACCTTGGATTGTGATAGATCGTGATTGACATCTTTCCGTTTCCGTCCTGAATTCAGGTAGCGAAATATTGTAACTGAAGCATGCAAAAAATCAGGATTTCATTGTAGTATCACTGTCATGACTCGCGCTGGTGAGATTTTTTTATGAATGGATACCTGATTGCCCTGCTTTTGCTGTTATCGATGCCGGTCTCGGCAAGCATGCAGCCAGAAAATGATTTATTATTGAATGACTTGGAAAACAGACTTCATAAACTAAGTGAATACCGTGGCAAGTGGGTCGTGGTGAACTACTGGGCCACGTGGTGTTCGCCATGCCGTGATGAAATACCGGACCTCGTCGATTTTCATGAAAAACACAAGGCGGACAAGGCCGTGGTGCTCGGCGTCAACCACGAGTACGCCACGCTTGGTGAGCTCAGGAAATTCAAGAGAGAATACCAGATCACCTATCCGCTGCTGAGGTCGTCACCCGTCAATCCAGGCATCGTCGGTGTCATCCAGGGATTGCCCACAACCTTCATTGTCACCCCCGATGGTGCCGTTGTTGCCTATGAGAGCGGCCCGGTCACAGCAGACATGATCGAGGCCTACATCGAAACCTTCGAGAACGATCAGGAGCAAAAATGACCCATCGAGTTCTGTTGCCGGCTTTTTTCCTGCTCTTTGGAGCTCTCGCGCAGGCAGTCGAGTTGCGCGATCCCGGCTCCTACTTCTTCAGCGAGACATTCGGTGACATGACCGAAGAGATCGACAATGCAATCGACGAGGATAAAAAAGCCATTCTCATCATGTTCGAGATGGACGAATGTCCCTATTGCCATCGCATGAAATCGACTGTCCTGAATCGCAAGGATGTCCAGGAATTCTTCAGGGAGCATTTCCTGATCCTGAGCATGGACGTCGAAGGCGACCAGGAGATGACCGACTTCAACGGCGAGACGACGGTCGAGAAGGATTTCGCCCTGAAACAGTTCCGCGTCCGCGCAACCCCCGTCTTCCAGTTCATCGACCTCGAGGGCCAGCCGATCAAGCGTGCGCGCTTCACGGGTGCGACCGGCAGTGCCGAGGAATTCATGCTGCTTGGGCAATATGTCATCGACAAGGAGTACGAAAAGATGTCATTCACCAGGTACAAGCGGGAGCGGCTCAAGGACGAGAACAACAGCTGATGCTGCGCCCTTATCGCTCCCTGGCGCTGGTCGTGCTGGCATTTCTCTGGCTGACAGAGACGCTACGGGCAGAGCCGCTTCCGAAATATCTCACGCTCGAAACGGCGCTTTCCTTCGTCGACGAGCAGCATCCCGGAGTCAGGCTTTCAGGCAAGGAGCAACTCGCACGCAGGCTGCGCGCCTGTCTCGAACCCGCGAGTGCGCTGATCAATACCCCTTTGCCTGACTCGCAATGCGGCTACTGGCACTTTCTCTCCGCCAGGCAGCAACAGCAGTTGCTCGTCATGCGGCGTTTCTTCGACGTTGCCCTGGCCGACAAGGCAGCCGCGCGAGACAACGAGGCCATGGCGATCGGATTCATCGACTTCGACCGGGCAAGCCGGCGCATGGAACTCGGGCAGGTCTCTGAAATCGAGGTCGCGGAACTCGATACCCTCTACCAGGAAGTCCGCAGTCGTACGCTCGCGAGCCAGGCGCTTCAGCGCAGCGCACGCTCGCTGCTGGCGATCGCCATGAACCGGCCGAAATCCTTTGTCGAGGAAGTGAGGATCCCGGATCTGAAAAAATTCATGGAGTGGAAAAAACCGGCTGACGAACAGAAACTCCACGAGACCATCGCGCAAAACAACCCTGTGCTCGCGAATATTGCGGAACTGGCTGACGAGGCGATGGGCCAGCTGGCTTCGCAGTATCTGCGTCACGCCGCGCTCGAGCTGCTGCTGGCGATCGACATCCACCAGGCGCATCGCCAGCAGGCGGATGTTCACATGCATTACCGCGACCTCTATCTCGACAGGAGCCGCACGCTCTACGAATTCGAGGTCAAGGCCGATCTCGGCGACGCCATGACGGCCCAGACGGCGTCACGTGTCGAGAAGATGGAGGCCGACTTCGATCTCGTGATGGCGATTGCAACCCTGCAGATGCTGCAGGGGAAAACACTGGATGAACTCTTCGATGAAAACTAGATCGCTTTTCCTGCTGATTCTGCTGCTTTTCCACCTGCCGGCATATGCCGAAGAACTGCGCGCCAGGCTCGAGTGGGCGCACACCGTCGATCTGCGTGCGTTCGAGAGCGGCGTCGTGCAGCAGGTCAACGTCCTCGAGGGACAGAGTGTCAGCAAGGGCGATGTGCTGATCAGTCTCGATCCGCGCGACTTCGACCTGACGATCCAGAGCGCCAGGGCCAAGCTGAAGCAGGCTGAAGCGGTTCTCGACAAGGCAGCGCGCGAGCTGGAGTGGGAGACAGAGCTTTACGACCAGGGCCTCATCTCCAGCAACGAGCTGCGGGACCACACCATTGCAAATCTCGACGCCGAGGCACGCGTCGAGGAGGCGAAGGCGGCGCTCGCCACTGCCGAGCTTGCCAGGGAGCGAGCGGTCATCAAGGCTCCGTTCGACGGTGTTGTCACCGCTATCCGCTCCTGGCAAGGGCAGGTGGTTCTCAAGACGCTGCAGCAAGATCCATTGATCGAGATGGCGGAGGGTGGCCGCATGGTTGCCAGAACGCGGGTTTCAGCGAGCAGTATCGGCAAGTACGAGTCCCGGCAGCCCGCCCGGGTTCTGATTGGCGACCGCTGGCGGGACGGCTATATCTATCGCATCGGCACCATTTCCGAGGGTGTGCTGGAGCAGGGTGTCGCCTATGCAGTCGATATCATGTTCAGTCTCGAGAACGGCGAAACCATGCGCCCGGGCCACTTCTGCACGGTCAAGATCCTGTGAACTGTATCCGTTGCCTGGTCGAGGGACGCGTCCAGGGCGTCTTCTTCCGTGCTGCGACCAAGCAGGAGGCGGACCGGCTGGGCATCGCCGGACATGCCGTCAATCTTCCCGATGGCAGGGTCGAGGTCGTTGCGCGCGGCACCGAGGATGCGCTCGGGCGACTCAGGCGTTTTTTGCACGAGGGGCCGCCACAGGCCTCAGTGACCGCCGTCAGTTGCGCTCCCTGGCATGCCGACAGCGTTCGGGACGGCTTCAGAACCGGTTGAATGCAGCTTCCGGAACTGACAGACGGGCGCCTGTTGCGCCGTTACAAGCGTTTTTTTGCCGATGTGGAACTCGACGACGGGACGCAAGTCACGGCGCATTGTCCGAACACCGGCAGCATGCGTTCCTGCCTCGCCCCGGGTGCGCCGGTCCAGCTCAGCTTTCATGACAACCCGCGCAGAAAACTCCAGTGGACACTCGAGCGCATCGACATGGGCCACGGCTGGGTCGGCGTCAACACCCACATTGTCAACAGTGTCATCGCGGAGGCACTGCAGCAGGGAAGGATCCCGCAACTCGCGGGCCACAAACGGCTCAAACGCGAAGTCAGGATCGAACTGCCCGGCCATGAACCCGCGCGGCTGGATATGGTGCTGGATGACGAATCGCCCGACAGTGTCTATATTGAAGTAAAAAATGTCACCTTGTTGGATGATGGTTTTCTTCAATTTCCGGACGCTGTCTCGAAGCGCGCACTCAAGCACTTGAGATTGTTGACTGATCTGGCCGACAACGGACATCATGCCGTGATCCTGTTTGCCATCAACAGGCCGGAGGGGCGCTGTTTCCGGCCTGCGCGCGAGATCGATCCGGATTATGCCCAAGCACTGGAGACCGCCCTGGAACATGGCGTTTCCGTTATTCCGATCAGGCTCATCCATCGACAACGGGAGATTGTCACGGGAGCCCCAGTGGAATACACACGATGACTCTGACCGAGTTACGCTATATCGTCGCTGTTGCCAGGGAAAGACACTTCGGAAGGGCAGCGGAAGCCTGCTTTGTCAGCCAGCCGACACTGAGTGTTGCCGTGCGCAAGCTCGAGGAGGAACTCGCGGTTCCGATCTTCGAACGCGGCAAGGGGGAAGTGACCGTCACTCCGACTGGCGAGCAGATCATAGAGCAGGCACAACGCGTCCTGGAAGAAGCCAGCAAGATCAATCAGCTGTCAGAGCAGGGGAGAGACCAGCTCGAGGGTCCTCTGCGCATTGGCGCGATTCACACCGTCGGGCCCTACCTCTTCCCGGACCTGGTCCCGACGCTCGTGCAAATGGCTCCGAAAATGCAACTCGCGATCGAGGAGAATTTCACAGCCGTCCTCACGGAGAAGCTCAAGAATGGCGATCTCGATATCATTCTCATCGCCGAGCCCTATAATGAACCTGGCATTCTGACGCTGCCGCTCTATACCGAACCCTTCGTCGCGCTCCTGCCGGCTGAACATGCACTGGCTTCGAAGGAGGCGCTCGTGACATCGGATCTTGCGTCGGAAACTGTGCTCCTGCTCGGCAGCGGACACTGTTTCCGTGACCAGGTGCTGAAGTTCTGCCCCGAGTGCCGCCGGCAGACCGGCCTGTTTGGCAACGCGATCCAGAACAGCATCGAGGGCGGCTCACTGGAGACAATCCGCTACATGGTCGCATCCGGACTGGGAATCACCATCCTGCCTTGCACGGCAACAGCCGTGGAGAGGTTTAGACAACGTCTCGTGACAGTGCTGCCGTTCGAAAACGAGGAGCCTTCAAGGACCATAGCGCTCGCGTGGCGCAAGAGTTTTCCTCGCCAGGAGGCCGTCGAACTCATCGCGGACGCCATCCGCGATAACCTGCCGGCCTGCGTACACGCCCGGGAAACGGACTGATCCCCCTGATCCGGGGCTGAGCGGCGAGTACAGCAGTTGCCGGGTGTCTCAGCGCCTGGCGCCGCAAGCGTTACTCCGCTGCTAGAGGTTGTAACTCTCCCCGAATTCCGGCATTTCGACACTCGTGCTGTCCGGCAGCAGGGTGGCAAACCGCTCCATCGCCTCCTCGTCGCCATGGACAAGAATCGTTCGCTCGGGCGTTTTCATGCTGCGGAACCAGGCCAGCAACTCTGCCTGATCGGCATGCGCCGAAAAACCGCTGATGGTGTGGATACTGGCGCGCACCTGGATCTGTTCGCCGAAGATCTGAACCTCTTGCGCGCCATCGATGATGCGCCTCGCGAGCGTTCCTCTCGAGGCGTAACCGACGAAGATCACGCTCGACTCCTCGCGCCAGAGGTGCTGCTTGAGGTGGTGACGAACGCGGCCTCCGGTACACATGCCCGAACCGGCCAGGATCACGGCCCCGCCACGCAGCCTGTTGAGCGCAATCGATTCTGCCGTCTCGCGGGTGAAATGCAATCCAGGCAGGTGGAAGGGATCTCGCCCCTCGTGAAACAGGGCCGCAACCTCCGGCTCGTAGCACTCCGGGTGACGCTCGAAGATCTCGGTCGCCGAGATTGCCATCGGGGAATCGAGAAATACCTGCAGCGACACCGGCAAGCGTTTCAGCTCTACGCCCTCGCGCAGGTAATAGAGCAGTTCCTGCGCACGTTCCAGCGCGAATGTCGGGATGATCACGTTACCCCCGCGCTCCATGGTGTCATGGATCAACGTGTAGAGTTCGTCGATCGTCGGCTTCAGTTCCTTGTGCAGCCGGTCGCCATACGTCGTCTCCATGACGACGACGTCGGCGTGTGCGGGCGTCACGGGGTCCCTCAGAAGCGCCCGACCGGCGTTGCCGAGATCGCCCGAGAACAGCAGGGTTCGCTGCCTTCCATGCTCTGCCAGCTCGAGGTAGATGCTCGCAGAACCCAGAATATGGCCGGCGTCGTAAAAGGTGGCGCGTATGCCGGGCGCCAGCTGCAGGGGCGCGTTGTATTCGGCGGTGCGCCCGAAATGCTCCGTGCTGTTGAGGGCATCCAGCACCGTGTAGAGTGGCTCCGGCCTGGACCTGTGACCATGACGCGCGCGCCGGCGCGCATGATAGCTGGCTTCCTCCTCCTGCAGGTGAGCCGAATCGAGCATCACCAGCCGCATGAGTTCGCGCGACGCGGCCGTGGTGATGATCTCGCCGCGAAAGCCACGCTTGCTGAGCAGCGGAATGCGTCCGCAGTGATCCAGGTGCGCATGGGTCAGCAGCAGAAAGTCGATCGACGCCGGGTCGAAGCCGAAGTCCTCGCTGTTTTCCTCGACCAGCTCACGGCTGCCCTGGTAGAGGCCGCAGTCGACCAGGATGCGATGGCCTGCGCATTCGACCAGGTGGCAGGAACCCGTGACATTGCGGTCCGCGCCATGAAAGGAGATTTTCATTCGGTTGTTCCCCCGTTGACTATTGATCTGTGTAGAGCGGTGTGCCATTTGCGACATGCCACTGCCTGATGCTGTTCCAGATCTCTTCTGCCGTCTCGGCATACCAGAAGAGCTCGCGGTCCTCCTCGTCGATGACACCCTCGTCGGCAAGGAAATCAACATTGAATGCCTGCCGCCAGTATTTCTCGCCGACGAGCACGATCGGAATCGGCCTGATCTTGCGTGTCTGCACGAGCGTGAGCGTCTCGAAGAGCTCGTCGAAGGTGCCGTAACCGCCGGGAAAGACCACGAGTGCGCGCGTTCGCAGCAGGAAATGGAGTTTGCGCAGGGCGAAATAGTGGAAGCGAAAGCAGAGTTCAGGCGTGATATAGGGATTCGGATACTGCTCGTGCGGCAGGTTGATGTTGAGACCGATCGATTTGCTCCCCGTATCGTAGACGCCACGATTTGCGGCCTCCATCATGCCGGGCCCGCCGCCTGTCATCATGACCAGGCGCAAGTCATCCGGCCCGTCGCCGCCGTTGCCGACAAGTTGACCGAGTTTCCGTGCGACATCGTAATAACCGGCCTTGGCCAGGAGTCGCTCGGCGACGGCCAGTCGGCGTTGTAAATCGGCGGATTCCGGGTCGTCGAGCAGTGCAGTGCGTAGTGCGTCGACCCTCTGTCGTATCACGGCAGGTTCGCCGATGCGGGTGCTGCCAAACACCACGATCGTGTGCCTGATGCCATGCTGCTCGAGCAGGAATTCAGGCTTGGCGTAGTCGATCTGGAGCCGGACGCCACGCGTTTCATCGAGATTCAGGAAACTGATATCCCGATCCGCCTGCCGGTAGCTGGGACTCTGCATGATCGCCTCGATGCGCCGGGGCGCATCCGGATCCTCCGCGTACGGCTTGGGATGATGCCATGGCAGCGGTTCGCGCCGATGCTCCGGGTGCGCGGGGCTCGGGATGTCGATTTTCTTTGACTCGGAGTCTCTGGATTTCATGGAGTTACCTCATGTGCGCCGAGCGCGGCCTGGCCCGCTGGATCATTGGCGCAAGGATGATCGTCTGGACGGACGCGAGCATGGCAACAGCGGAAACTGCATCCGGGATGGCATCGCGGGCCGGGTGGAGCGGCAGGGATTCAGACACTGTCGGGCTTCTCCCTCTGCGCGCCAGGTTCGCCATCGAGCGTTGCGGCACTGAGCAGCAATACCTCGATCTCTTCGGTGATCTCTTCCTGTCGCAGGATATTACTCCGGCGTTCGAGTTCCGCCGACTCATCGTCCAGATGCCTGACGGCCCCCTCGAGATGAACCACGCGCCGGTGATTCTCGGCCATGAGAGAGGCGTAGAGAATCGCGTGCAACGCCGCGAACAGGTACTGGTCCGCCAGTTCGATCATGAAGGCGTCCGGTTCTCGATTCAGAAGCGGAGGATGAGCAAAGCGCGGCTTCCCGGACAGAAGCTCTGCAAACGGCGGCAGCAGGGTGTCCGTCGTGACCTCGTCGTCGCTGCTGTGATAGATGCAATGCAGCGACAGCACGCCAAGTTCCTGTTGCAGTTGCAGGAGCAGATCCAGTATCCGGTCAAGCAGAAGAGGGATGTCCTCGACGACGCCCGCGCCATCGAGCCTGGCCTGGACGCGTTCATCCTTGTCGAGCAGCGCATGCAGCTTGCGTCCGACCGTGATCACGATCACGCGCTGCCCCGGATGCCTCTGAAGCGCCTGCTCGAGCTGTCGCCGCAGTGGATTGACGAAGTCGCCGCAAAAACCGCGCTCGCTACCGATCACGACGTAGACGGGCGTTGCGCCTGCCGAATCCGGCAAGCTCTGCGGATAGAAGCCGAGGAAATCTGCAGCAGCTTCCTCGATGTTGTCGACGACCGCCTGCTGGGCATGCAGAAAGCGCTCCAGCTTGCGCGTCTCCATATAGGCCAGTGTCTTCATGGAGTTCATGATCTCGCGGATCTCGGCGAGGCTGTGCAGATGCCCCTCGAGGTCGCGCCGGCGCGTCATTTCTCCTCTCTCCGTGCAGTGCCCGAGAGCCATCCGCCAACGGCTGAGGACCAGTCGTCGCGCGATGCATCGAGACCGAGCAGGGTATCCCTGCTGGCGCGCGTGAGGGTCTCGACCATCGCCGGGACCGCATCCGGTTCGGCATCCTCGAAGAGCCCGTCGTTGAAGGCGACGAGCCAGGCCATTTGCGCTGTTTCAGGGAGTGGCGAAAGGCGATCCTGCTTCAGGATCTCGCGCAGTACGCGGCCGCGACGGATGGCCGCCTCCATGGAAGCCTCGAGCCGCGCGCCGAAACGCGTGAAGACCTCGAGTTCCAGGAACTGGAGGTAGTCGAGTTTCATGCGGCCGGATTCCTCCTTGATGCGCGGGTGCTGCGCCTGGCCGCCGATGCGCGAGACCGAGCGGGCGATGTCGATCGCAGGGCGGAAGCCACCCGAGAAGAGTTCGCGATCGAGATAGATTTGGCCATCCGTGATGGAGATGAGATTGGTCGGAATATAGGCGGCGATCTCGCCGAGGTTCGTCTCGACGATGGGCAGTGCCGTCATGCTGCCACCGCCGTGTTCGGCGTTGAGACAGGTCGCCCGTTCGAGCAGACGGGCGTGCACGGAGAAGATATCTCCCGGATAGGCCTCGCGCCCCGGCGGCCTGCGCAACAGCAGAGACAGCTCGCGATAGGTCTTCGCATGGGTCGAGAGATCGTCGTAGACGACGAGGGTGTCGCGTCCCTGGCGCATCCAGAACTCGGCGACGGCGCAGCCGGCATAGGGCGCGAGATGCTGCAGACCTGGAAGGCTGCTGGCCTCGGCGACCACGACCGTCGTGTAATCGAGGGCGCCGAAGCGGCGCAGGATATCGATGGTGTTCACCACCGTCGAGCGTTTCTGGCCGATGAGCACATAGACGCAGCAGATCTCCCTGCCGGCCTGGTTGATCACCGTGTCGAGGGCGATCGAGCTGCGCCCGAGGCCGTCGTCGCCGATGAGCAGCTGGCGCTGCCCCTTGCCGATCGGGATCATGGTGTCGATGATTCGGATGCCTGTGTAGAGCGGATCGTTGACGAAGTCGCGTGCCACGATCGGCGGAGAAGCGGACTCGAGCGGCTGCCAGCGTAACTGGCGCGGTGATGGTTTGCCATCCAGCGGTGTGCCGAGTGGATCGATCACGCGTCCGAGCAGGTTGTCGCCGACAGGGATACCCAGCGTGCGCCCCGTGCAGAGCACGCGCGTGCCCGCGGTGAGCTCTCCGGTGTCGTGCAGCAGGATGGCTCCGATCATCGTTTCAGTCAGATCGAATACCATGGCGCGGCTGCCGTCATCGAAATGCAGCACGTCATCCATGGCTGCAGAGGGAAGACCGCTGATCCAGGCGATCCCGTCGCCGACGGAAACGACGCGGCCCTGCTCATGCAGACGCAGCCCGGGGCGGTAGCCGTCGAGCCACCGTTCCTGCCTTTGCAGCAGGCTGGTTGTCATCTCCTGATCACTGGTCGTCATGGCCGATCTCCGCGAAACCCTTGAGTTCGTCCTGGAGATTGGCGGCGAGGGTCCAGGCGCCAATCATGATGCGTACGCCGGCAAGGAGTTCGCTCTGTTGCTCGAAGCGAAGAGTGACACCGGCGCCGAGCAGTGTTTCCATCAGCCGGGAGAGTCGCTCGCGCTGCTCATCCGGAAGTGGATAGGCGCTGGTCACGATCACGCTCTCGGTGGCAGTGTCGAAGTTCTTGCGCAGCCGGGCGAGACGCTCATCCGGCAGCGCCGCGAGTCCGTCGAGCGCGATCTCGACGAGACGCGACTGCGTTTGCGGGCCGCTGCCGAGTTCGAGCAGGCGGGCGGCGAAACGCGCGCCCTGCAGCAGGGCTGTCTCCTCGTTCCTGCGCATGGCATCCGCCTGGCGCTGCTTCTCTGCGACCTCGACCTTTCTCTTCTGCTGTTCGAGATCCTGTTGCAGTGTTTCCATGCGGCGACTGCGTTCCTCCTCGAGTTCATGCGCGAGCGTCTCGCGCGCCTGCTGTCGTTCCTTCTCCCACTCGGCGAGCCTGCCTTCGTATTCCTGCTGCAGACGCTCGGCATCGTCATGCAGCTTCCTTGCGTCCGAGAGTGTTTTCTCGATGCCGGCACGCCGCCGGGCGATGACATCGAGGACCGGCTTGTAGAGAAAGCGTTTCAGGATCCATACCAGAACCAGGAAGTTGATGATCTCGAGAATGAAGGTCGACCAGTTCAGTTCCATGGCACGCCTCTCCGGGTTGTCGAGTCTGTTGTCGTCATCTGGAGAATCAGGGCAGAATGTACTCGAGCAGGGGATTGCGGAACAGCACGATGAGCACGATGACCAGCACGTAGATCGCGAGTGACTCGATCATGGCCAGGCCGATGAAGAGGGTGCGCGTGATGGAACGTTCCGCCTCCGGCTGCCTTGACAGGGCCTCGAGCGCACGGCTGATGGCCATTCCCATGGCGACGGCAGGCAACATGACGCCGAGCGCGATGCCGAGTATCGCGGCGACTGTCGATGCCAGGGTGAATGTGGACAGATCGGGCATGGACTACTCCTTCTGTTGACGCTGTTGTTGTGACTGGATGCCGCCGGCGACATAGATCAGTGCCAGCATGCCGAAAATGTAGGCCTGCACGAGCGCTTCGATGATATGCAGCATGAGGATCGGAACAGGGGCGAGAAAGCCGGCGACGAGCAGGATCAGCAGCGCCGCCATTTCCAGGCTCATGATGTTGCCGAAGAGCCGCACGGCGAGCGCGACGGTACGCGAGATTTCGCTGATGATGTGAAACGGCAGCAGCACAGGGCTCGGCGTCAGGTAGTGGCGCAGGTAGCTCGCGACTCCCTCGATACGAATGCCGAACCAGTGCGTCGAGAGAAAGACGAGGATCGCGAGTGCAGCCGTTGCAGAGAGATCGCGTGTCGGCGAGTGCAGGCCCGGGACGAGGCCGACAAGATTCGCGATGACGAGAAAGATCCAGAGAGTGCCGATAAACGGCAGGATGTGGCGCGCATTGTGTGGCGTGACTTCAGTCACGGCCTGCTCGATTGCGAGCACGATCCCCTCCACGGCCGTCTGCAAGGCTCCCGGGTCGTTTTTCAGGTTGCGCGAAATGAGCCAGGCGACGATCCAGATCACGGCCATGATCAGCCAGGTTGTCATGACCGTGCTCGTGATCGAGAACGGCCCGAGTTCGAAGAGTGTTTCGATGGAGACGTTCTTGTCAGTCATCGCCACGATCCCGGATGAAGAGGTAGACGTTCATCGCGCCGACGAAGACGCCCACGAGGATCAGGCTGACTGTCCAGCGGATGGAGTAACCCTCGACGAGTCCGTCGAGCCAATGCCCGAGGTAGGCGCCGCCGATGACCGGCAGCACAATCAGCAGCCCCAGCGTGCCGATATACACTGTCTGGCCAATGAGGGTGGGGCGCTCCTCTTCGGCCTTCTTCATCCGCTTCACCTGGCGTTCCACCTCTCTTCCGAGATCGTCGCGCTGTGCCATGCTTCAGATCTCCATGCCGCCGCGTCCAATGGCCCACAGGCGCTTGATGATCTCTTCCTCCATGCGGTGCAGGCTCTCCTTCATGGCGCGCAGCTGCCGTTCCTCGGCGAGCAGCTGTTCCTGCAGCGCCTGGCTGATGCGGCTGTAGTCCTCATCGAGCAGATAACGCCTGGTGCCCAGCGTCAACAGGTTGTCGTGAAAATAGAGCAGGGCGCCCGGCAGGGCCAGGTAACGCCAGCTCTTGCCGTCATCCTGGAAGCGCGCCAGCCCGGTCACGAGCGTCGTCATCATACGCGCATGCCCCGCGAGAATGCCGAAGCTGCCGGAAGCATCCTCGCCAACGAACGAGGTCACATTGTCGATGGTTTCCGACCCGGTGGCATGCAGCAACCTGAGGCTGAAGTGTTTCATGTGGACAACTCCGTCATGGTGCCACGCATGTAGCACTGTTCCTCGGGAATGTCATCATGGTGACCAAGCAGGAAAGCCTCGCAGTCATCCAGTGTCTGTCCGATCTCGACACTCTTGCCCGGAATACCGGTATGCCCGGCGGTTGCCCAGAAGGGCTGTGTCATGTAGCGCTGCAACTTGCGAGCGCGCGCCACGATCTTCTGGTCGCGAGCCGACAGCTCCTCGACGCCGAGCATGGTGATGATGTCCTCGAGTTCCTTGTAGCGTGCCAGGTGTTCGCGAACGCCCTCGGCGATATCGTAGTGGCGTGCGCCGAGCGTATGGCGATCCATCAGGCGGCTGCTCGAACGCAGCGGATCGACGGCAGGGTAGATGCCCTTGCCGGCCTGGGCACGCGACAGGATGACGCTGGTATCGAGATGGCTCAGGATCGCATTGACAGCGGGATCCGTCATGTCGTCGGCCGGGACATAGACTGCCTGGACCGAGGTAATGGCTCCTTGCCGTGTCGACAGAATGCGATCCTGCATCTCTGCAACCTCGGTCGTGAGTGTCGGCTGATAGCCGACAGTCGCCGGCATGCGCCCGAGCAGGCTCGAGACCTCGCTGCCCGCCTGGATGAAGCGGAAGATGTTGTCCATGACGAAGAGGACTTCCTTCTGCATGCTGTCGCGCAGGTATTCGGCATAGGCCAGTGCCGACAGCCCGACACGAAAACGTACCCCGGGCGACTCGTCCATCTGTCCGAACACCATGAGTGTCTGCGGGAGTACGCCTGCAGCACGGATTTCGTGCCAGAGCTCGTGCCCCTCGCGGATGCGTTCGCCGACACCGGCAAAGACTGAAACCCCCTTGTGCAGGGTCGCGACGGCATGCATGAATTCCATGATCAGGACCGTCTTGCCCACCCCCGCGCCGCCAAAGAGACCGGTCTTGCCGCCCTTGACGAAGGGGCAGAGCAGGTCGATGACCTTGATGCCGGTCTGCAGGACTTCGCCAATACCGACAGCCTCGTCGAGCGGCAGCAACTCGCCGTGGACGTTGCGGAATTCCGCTGTTTCCAGCGGGGCGCCGTCGTCGAGAGGTTCGCCGAAAATGTTGAGCAACCGCCCGAGACACCCGGGCGAGACCGGTACATGCAGCGGTGCGCCCGTATCGTAGACGGACATGCCGCGATAGAGGCCGGTACTGCGATGCAGCGTGATGGCGCGTACATGACGCTCGTCGATGTGCTGGTGCACTTCGAAGAGGCAGCTCTCGCCATCGAGATGCGCATAGAGCGCCCGTCTCAGGGGTGGGAGCCTGTCGCAGGCGATGAGGGCAACGGGTCCGTGAACTTCCGTAATGACGCCGATCGCCTCATCTGTTTGAGCCGTGTCACTGGCTTGCATGCTGTCGCAATCACCTCCGGCAATGCCGGTGCTGTTCCCGGATACACAGGACAAAGAATAAACCAAAGCTTGGCAGCCGAGACACTGCCATCGCGCTCACTTGATCCAGATTAAAGCGTCAGCTCCGTCCGTTGCAATTGTCGGCTAGAAAGAGGCCCAAACGGCTGCGGGGCTGTTATGCTTTCGCCGATGAATGCACGACTCTTTATGAAGAGATCAGAGGCTGGCGGAAACTGCGCATGGAACTGATCGGCTGGCTCATGCTCGCCACCGTCGCGCTGCTGGTCATCTTCGATTACACCAACGGTTTTCATGATACGGCCAACATGGTCGGCGCCGTCATTGCGACGCGCGCGATGACGCCGGCACAGGCGATCATGCTGGTGAGCCTGTTCACCTTTCTGGGTCCACTGCTCGGTGGCACCGCAGTCGCCAATACGCTCGGACAATTCCTCGATCTCGGCGACCTTTCAGCCCCGGCGGGTGTCGCCGTTGTCACCTCCGGCGTGCTCGGCGCCGTCGCCTGGAACCTCGTCACCTGGTGGCGTGGCCTGCCGTCCTCTTCCTCGCATGCACTTGTCGGCGGCCTGACAGGCGCAGTCCTCATGGCCGCCGGCAGCGATCACGTCAACTGGGGCTGGCAGGCGTTGATCCGGCACGGGGAGTGGAGCGGCGTCACCAAGATCATTGCAGCACTGCTCTTTTCGCCGTTGCTCGGCCTGCTGGCAGGTTTCCTGCTCCTGCATCTCCTGAAGTGGCTGCTGCACGGAGCGACGCCGAAGGTCAACCGTCTGCTGCGCCACTTGCAGTGGCCTGGCGTGGCCTGGCTGGCTTTTTCCCATGGCGCCAATGATGGCCAGAAAAGCATGGGCGTCATCACCATGATATTGCTGCTCGGCGGGCAATTGACCGAGTTCGAGGTGCCATACTGGGTCATGCTGCTGTGTGCATTTGCGATCACGCTCGGCACGGCATCCGGGGGATGGCGGATCGTGCGGACGGTCGGGTTCGGCATATACCGTATGCGTCCGATACACGGCTTCGCCAGCCAGCTCTCATCCGCAGCCGTCATTTCGGGCGCCGCCTCCTTCGGCGCACCAGTCTCGACCACGCATCTCGTCAGCTCGTCTATCATGGGCGCAGGCGCAGCAGACAGGCCGAAGGGAGTGCGCTGGAGCAAGGCTGAGGAGATACTCTTCACCTGGCTCATCACCCTGCCCGGAACGGCATTCGCAGGCGCCGGCTGTCACACCCTGCTGGGATACTGGACATGAAACAGCAACGCCCCTCATTCTGGCTGCGGCTCTGGCGCAAGGTTCATCCGGCCGTGCCGGATTTTCTCGGCATGGCCATCGACCAGTGCGACTCCCTTTCGCGGGCGCTCGATCTGCTCGAGGAATATCTCGTCGGCAATCGCGTGCAGCAGGCTGCCGGGATTCGGGACCTCGTCAACGAGTCACATGATCTGGCTCAACGCAATCTCGATGTCCTTCACAGTACCTTCGTCACACCGATCGATCGCGAGGACATCTATGCGATCATCACGGGCATCGATCATGTCTTCGACTATGTCACGACCGCGGTGCGCGAGATCGAAATGCTGGAAGTCCCCGGTGATCGCTGGATGCAGGCGATGATCCGGGAGCTGCAGCAGGGGACGGCGGCACTGAAACAGGGGTTTCAGCTCTTCAGGAGCGACCCTTCCAAAGGAGGCCGGCAGGGTGACGAGGCGCGTCGTGCCGAGCGGCATGTAGAGGAGCTCTACCGCCAGGCGCTCAGGGAGATGTTCGATGCGAAGGCGCTCGCGGAGGTCCGTCAAGGCTCCGAACCTGCCTCGTCGTTCGACTGTCTCGACCATGTCGTTGCCCTGATGAAGCGCAGGGAGGTCTATCGCCATCTCTCCAATGGCGCGGACCGGCTCGCACACGTCGGGGAACTGCTGCATGATCTCGGCGTCAAGTACGATTGACGAAGTGCGTTGCTGTTGAAACTGAGGAACCTGCCATGAGCCATCACAGAAAGCTTGCGTCATTGAGAGTTCGCGACATCGAGCACATGCTGGTCGACGAGCCTTCGTGGGTGTACGAATCCGCCTCCATCGAGGAGGTCATGCAAAAAATGCTCGCCGACCTTCGCACGCGCTGGGTCTACGTGGTCGACGCACAAAAGCGGTTAGTCGGCGGCGTGCCGATGAACGCGATCGTCGAGATACTCTTCCCGCTGGAAGCGATCATCGAGCATCCGCAGCCGCTTTATGAGGCTTATTTTCCGAAAACAGGTGCACAAAAGGCGTGCGACCTCATGCTCTCGCCGCTACCCAATGTCAGGGAGGAGACGACACTGGAAGAGATGGCGGCTCTTTTGCTCAACAAGCAGATCAACGAGATTCCTGTCGTCGACAGCGCCGGCGCCCTGATCGGTGAAGTCAACGTCTGCGAGGTGATAAAAGCCTATCTCGGCAATTCAGCAGAGCCAGGCAAACAGACCTGACCCGGCTCTCGACAGCGAACAGCGTCATCGCCGGGGAGTTGCCAGACAAGATCCCCGGAACCACGAACCCTTGCGGCAATCGTGCCAGTTGCGACATCCTCCCCGCCAGCCCCGCTGCTTGACAGTCTCCGAAGGGCATCGTCTATTCTCATATGATACCGGCATGGTGTGGAGGCGGGCGTCAATACGCCAGCTGACGGAGGAACGACATGACATATAAATACAGGGTCGAGAACATGAAATGCGCGGGTTGTGTCTCGACGGTCAAGTCGGCACTCGAGGCGATTCCCGGAATCGAGTCGGCCGAGGTCGATCTCGAGACGGCGATGGCAACCCTCGAAGGCGAAGCCGATGCGGCAATCATCCTGAAAACTCTCGAGGAGGCGGGCTATCCGGGCAGCCCGGCAGAGTAGATGGAGCAGAGGGCCCGTCTCTCCATCGGCGGCATGAGCTGTGCCGGCTGCGTCTCTGCGGTCGAGGAAGCGCTCGCCGGTGTCGAGGGCGTCGATGCGGCGACCGTCAATCTCGGTGAACGGACGGCCCTGGTCGAGGGCGGCGGTTTCGATGTCGAAGCCTTGCTGCAGGCCGTCAGGAAAGCCGGCTACGACGCCGCGGAGTTGCGCGGAATCGACGACGAACACGAGAGGGAGAGTCGCGAGCTCGAAGAATACAGGCAGCTCTGGCGCCGCGCCCTGATCGCGGGCGGGATCGGGCTTGTCCTCTTTATCGGCGGCATGGCAGGCCTGTTGCCGCCGATCGATGAGTCCCGCCTGCTCTGGATACTCATCAGCCTTGTCACGCTTGCCGTCCTGGCGCTGGCCGGAGGGCATTTTTTCCGCGGAGCCGTGGCGAGCCTGAGGGCAGGGCGCGGCAACATGGATACCCTCATCGCCCTCGGTACAGGAACCGCCTGGCTTTACTCCACGCTGGTCGTCGTCTGGCCAGACCTCCTGCCGCCGCTGGCACGCCATGCCTATTTCGACGCCTCCGTCATCATTATTGCCCTCGTCTCGCTGGGATCCGCGCTCGAGACAAAAGCGCGCGGCAAGACCTCGATGGCCATCAGGCACCTCGTCGGCTTGCAGCCGGACAGGGCCCGCGTCATCCGCAACGGCGAGGAAATGGATCTGGCAGTGTCCGACATCGGCCTCGATGAGAGCATCCGCATCCGTCCCGGAGACCGCATCCCGGTCGATGGCGAACTCCTCGAGGGCAGTTCCCATGTCGATGAATCCATGCTGACCGGAGAGCCGATGCCGGTCGCGAAAAGACGCGGCGAGCGCGTTTACGGCGGCACGCTCAATACCACCGGCAGCTTCCTGATGCGTGCGACACGCATCGGACGTGATACAGCGCTCGCCCGGATCATCGATCTCGTACGCAGGGCCCAGTCCAGCAAGCCGCCGATCGGCAGGCTCGTCGACAAGGTTGCAGCTGTCTTCGTGCCGGTCGTCGTCCTGGTCGCGCTGGCCAGCTTCGTGCTCTGGTCGCTGCTCGGTCCAGACCCGGCAATGAGTTATGCCATCGTCGCGGCCATGACCGTGCTCGTGATCGCCTGTCCCTGCGCACTCGGTCTCGCGACGCCAATCTCCATCATGGTCGGCATCGGCCGCGCAGCCGGCATGGGCATCCTGATTCGCAACGGCGATGCATTGCAGCGTACAGGCCGGATCGACACATTGGTGCTCGACAAGACAGGTACGGTTACCGAAGGGAAACCGGCCCTGGTCGACCTGGTTCCCGTCGACAGCGCCGAACCGGAGCCTTTGCTGCAGAAGGCGGCATCGCTGGAATCCGGTTCGGAACATCCGCTCGCGCAGGCGATTCTCTCCGCGGCAACTGCGCGCGGGATCGAGCTACTGTCCGTCGAGGGTTTCGAGACCATCAGCGGCAAGGGTGTCAGGGGCGTGCTGGGCGGCAAGCGCCTGCTGCTCGGCAATGCGCGCCTGCTGCTGGAACATGGGGTCGAACCAGCCATGCCGGGACTCCAGGCCGGGCATTTCGCCGACGAGGGAAAAACGGTCATCTACGTGGCAGAGGAGGGCGCCCTGCTCGGGATTCTCACCGTTTCGGACCCCGTCAGGAGTGATTCTGCAGAAGCGATCGCACGTCTGCGCGCCCTGGGGCTGTCGATCGTGATGCTGACCGGTGACAATCGTCAGAGTGCGGAACGGGTCGCGCGTGAAGTCGGTATCGACGCTGTTTATGCGGAATTGCTGCCGGAGGAGAAAAGCCGGCAGGTGGAAACATTACAGCAAGCGGGCATGGTGGTCGCCATGGTCGGCGATGGCATCAACGATGCACCCGCACTGGCCAGGGCCGACGTCGGCATCGCCATCGGCAAGGGCACGGATGTCGCCATCGAATCGGCAGATATTGCATTGATGCACAACTCGCTGGCAGGCGTCGCCGACGCCATCGCATTGTCCCGCGCGACACTGCGCAATATCTGGCAGAACCTCTTCGGCGCCTTCGTCTACAACTCGCTGGGCATTCCCGTAGCGGCGGGCGTGTTGTTCCCGTTTTACGGCGTACTGCTGAACCCGATGATTGCCGCAGCAGCGATGAGCCTGAGCTCTGTCACGGTCGTGACGAATGCGCTGCGACTGAGAACTGTATCGATCGACAAGGATTGAACCAACTCCAGCGGGAAGGATTACCGGCTTCTGCAAATCTCAGGCTCCGTATCGCGGCCATGACAGCGGCAGCAGTCCATCACTGACTCAGAATGCAGTGCTGAATCTCGGATCGGTATGGCCGCAAGAGAAATCCCGTAAAAATGACGCCAGGATCAGTGGAACACGTCGAGAAAATGCGAAGGGAGTGTTCGCAGAGGACAGTGCGATCGTTCGGCAGGGTTCGAACGGCACCATCATGATTCATGATGGGTTTCTTTGCCCGGCTGTTATTTAACATAATATACATTATGCGCATTAATCAATATCTCTATGGGACAGAGGGATCGATTCCGGCGTTGGTGTTGCGGCCCCTCTGCGGCATGGCAAAGACACCTTTCTCTTGCTGACATTGTTCTGCTGCGGCATCTGACGAGGATAAGGTGATTCTCGCGCCCGGTGGCAAGCAGCAAGAAACCGAAAAGCATCTCCTGTCCTAGGCATTTTATGAGATTGCGTTTCGGAATCGTCGAACAGCCAGTGCAAGTCAGAACCAGTTGAGTCAGAACACAGACTGAACAGGCAACTGAGATGCGATGCTTTCCCTCTGCATGGCATGTCACAAGACCGGCGTCATTCAGGGTTTGCAAGGCATTGGCGAGCGCCACCCGCAACCCTGACCAGCTCCTCTCTACTGCGATATCGTCCTGCGCGATGCATTCCGGCAGTTCCAGTAGCGGCTGTTGCTCAAGGCTCCGGCGCTCTGCGCGAACAGCTCGAAAGGCCCCCTTGAAGTCGACGCTTGACATGAGCAGGCTGCCGATTATGCTGAATTTCCCGACTGATCAGCCAATTAGACGATTGAAACAGATAAAGAGCGCCGTCATCGACGGCAGCACCACTGGCATTTATCCCTGTCGAGGAAATTTGTTTGGAAATCAATGACTTTGTCATCAGAAACGAGGCCGGCATCCGCATCGGCTTCTTTCTCGGCGTGCTCGCGATCATGGCTTTCTGGGAGATGGTCGCGCCGCGCCGCGCCCTGACGGTCTCAAAGGCCGTTCGCTGGGCGAATAACCTCGGCCTCGTTTTTCTGAACAGCTTCCTGTTGCGGCTCGCCTTTCCTGCCGCCGCAGTCGGCATGGCAGCATTCGCCGTCGAACAGGAATGGGGCCTGTTCAACTACTTCCATCTCCCCTTCTGGCTTGCGTTCATTGTCTCGGTCGTTGTCATGGATTTCATCATCTGGCTGCAGCATGTCATGGTCCATGCGGTGCCCCTGCTATGGCGTATCCACCGCATGCATCATGCGGACCTTGACTTTGACCTGACCACAGGCGCGCGCTTTCATCCTGTCGAGATCTTCCTCTCCATGGGCATCAAGTTCGCGACCATTCTGCTGCTGGGCCCGCCGGTGTTGGCCGTGGTAGTGTTCGAAGTTCTTCTGAATGCGACCGCCATGTTCAATCATGGGAATGTGAGGCTTCCGCACGCACTCGACCGCTGGCTGCGCCTGCTTGTGGTGACGCCGGACATGCACCGGGTACATCACTCGGTCGAGGACGATGAAGCCAACAGCAATTTCGGCTTCTGCCTGCCCTGGTGGGATCGCCTTTTCGGCACCTACAGGGATCAGCCGCGTGGCGGCCACGAAGGAATGACAATTGGTATTCACAGTTTCCGCGACACCAGGGATGTATCGCGCTTGCCCGGCATGTTGCTGCTGCCTTTCAAGGGCAGGATTTCGGACTATGCGATCAATCGCCGCCGCTGGAGGGACGAGAGTGAATAGAGGCGTCATTCGCTCAGCAATTGCCATCCTGCTTCTGCTTGCCATCCTGCTGGTGACCCTTGTCTACCGCGACACCCTCGATGTGCAATCACTGCAAACCCGGCTCATCGATGCCGGCGCCGCGGCACCGCTGTTGTTCATCCTGCTGTTCGCGGCTGCGACAGTCATGTTCCTGCCCGGTTCGTTGCTGACTCTCGCGGGCGGTGCATTGTTCGGGCCTGTCTGGGGCACACTCTACAACCTGACAGGTGCGACGCTCGGCGCCACAGCTGCTTTCCTGATCGCGCGTTACCTGGCGGGCGACTGGGTCGAGCAACGTGCCAGCGGTCGCCTGCAGCGACTCAAGCGAGGCATCGAGCACGAGGGCTGGCGCTTCGTGGCTTTCGTGCGCCTGGTTCCCCTCTTCCCTTTCAATGCGCTGAACTACGCATTGGGACTGACCCGCATCCGCCTGCCGGTCTACATGCTCGCCAGTTTCATCTTCATGTTTCCAGCCGCCCTCGCCTATACCTATATCGGCTACGCGGGACGCGAGGCCATCGCGGGCGGTGAAGGCGCGATCAGGAAAGCGCTTCTCGCCCTGGCCCTGCTGGCCATCGTCGGCCTCTTGCCAGGCATGATCGGGCGCTTGCGCCAGGGCGGGATGATCACCGTGGCGGAGCTGAAACAGCGCCTGCAGCAGGAAAACGGCAAGCCGCTATTGCTGGATGTCCGCACCCGGAGAGAGTACCTGGGAAAGGATGGACACATCGCCGGCTCGCTGAACGTTCCGCTGCATGAGCTCAAGGCACGGCTGGATGAGTTGCGCGTCCAGGCCGACAGGCCGATCGCTGTTGTCTGCCATACGGACAAGCGCTCGGCCAAGGCTGCGCGGCTGCTCGCAAGGCAGGGTTTTACCAATGTCGAGGTGGTCAGGGGCGGCATCACTGCCTGGAGAGCCGCCGGTGAAAGCGTGCATCGCGATTCCGGGATGCAAGGAGATAACCATGCATGAGATGTTGCCGAGGCTGAACACGGGCGTGAGCGATTTTCCCGCCATCTACCGCGGCCGGCTCGAAACCCTGCAGGTCAACCTCGGTTACCTCTGCAACCAGCAATGCCAGCATTGTCACGTCAATGCCGGCCCACGTCGCACCGAGATCATGTCGGACGAGACCATCGATCTGGTGCTGGATTTTCTGCAACGAAGCGGTGTCAGATCGCTCGATCTCACCGGTGGTGCGCCCGAACTCAACCCGGGCTTTCGCCGGCTGGTCAGTGGTGCCCGTGCCATGCAGGTGCAGGTCATCGACCGCTGCAACCTGACGGTGCTGCTGGAGCCGGGCCATGAGGAACTGGCCGGGTTTCTTGCCGCGCACGGCGTCGACATCGTCGCCTCCCTCCCCTGCTACCTCGAGGAAAACGTGGATGGCCAGCGTGGCAAAGGTGTATTCGCGGGTAGCATCGAAGCGCTTCGCAGGCTGAATGCGCTCGGTTACGGCATGCCCGGCAGCGACTTGCAGCTGAACCTGATGTACAACCCGACCGGCCCCTTTTTGCCACCGCCGCAAGCGCAGCTCGAGGAGGATTACCGCCGCCGCCTGCTCGACACCCATGGTATCGAATTCAGCAATCTCTATACCCTCGTCAACATGCCCATCGCACGCTTCGGCAGCATGCTCGTATCGAAAGGAGAATTCGGCGCCTACATGCGGCTGCTGCGCGAGGCCCATTGCGATGACAACCTGGCGCATGTCATGTGCCGCAACCTCATCAGTATCGACTGGCAGGGGTATGCTTACGATTGCGATTTCAACCAGATGATGCAACTGCCGCTTGCCACACGCCGCAGGGTTCATCTGAGCGAGATCGACGCCGCCAGACTCGAGGGGTACCCGATTGCCGTGGCGGATCACTGCTTTGGCTGTACTGCCGGTCAGGGAAGCAGTTGCGGAGGCGCCTTCAGCTAATGGTTCATGGCGCAATGGCAGCATCGGTATCCTCTGCTCCCGCTATCTCGATTATCATCCCAACGCTCAACGAGGCTGCCGGGATCGAATACACGCTGGACCGTCTGCAGTCCATGCGCGAGCGCGGCAACCAGGTCATTCTTGTCGACGGCAACAGCAACGACGCCACGGCCGATGTCGCGGCTCCGCTTGTCGACTGCGTTATATCGGTCGTTCCCGGTCGAGCCAGCCAGATGCACGCAGGCCTGGCTCAGGCACGCCATCCTGTGATCTGGTTCCTGCATGCCGACACCCTCGCGCCGGAGGAGGCGGACATGGCCATCCAGACTGCATTGCGTGACGCAACAGCTGTCTGGGGACGGTTCGACGTACGCCTCAGTGGGCACAGGCCGGTATTCCGGCTCGTCGAACGCCTGATGAACGCACGCTCCTGTCTGACCGGCATCTGCACCGGCGACCAGGGAATCTTTGTCTTGCGGGAGGCGCTCGATCGTGCTGGCGGTCTGCCGGATCTTCCCCTCATGGAAGATGTCGAGCTCAGCAAGCGCCTGCGTCGTCTCGGCTCTCCCTGCTGCCTGCGGCAAGCGCTCGTCACCTCGAGCCGCCGCTGGGAAACCCGTGGCGTCCTGCGCACCATTCTGCTGATGTGGACCCTGCGCGCGGCCTATGCGCTGGGCGTCAGCCCGCAGCGTCTGGCGAGGCTCTATCGCTGAATGAAGAGCGCACCTGGCAAGTCTGTCATTCTGGTGTTTGCGAAGGCGCCGCAAGCGGGATACGCCAAGACGCGCCTGATACCCGCCCTCGGCGAAGAGGGTTCTGCGCGGCTGCATCGCTCGCTCATCGGCAGAACCATGCAGATGCTGTCCGGCGGAACGCCCTGGCCGCTGCAGCTCTGGTGCGCACCCGATTGCAGCCATCCCTTTTTCGGACACTACGCCGGTGATCCGCGCGTCTCGCTGCACAGGCAGAGAGGATGCGACCTCGGTGAGCGCATGCACCACGCTCTCTCGGAGGCATTGCTGAGCCATGAGCGGGCGATACTCATCGGCACGGATTGCCCGGAGCTGCAACCGCGGCATCTTCGCGAAACGGTATCCGCTCTCGGGGCTGGGTACGATGCGGTTCTTGGTCCGGCCCTCGATGGCGGTTACTATCTCGTGGGACTGAACCGCGAACTGCCCGCGCTCTTTCACGCTATCGACTGGGGCAGCCCCCGCGTCATGCAGCAGACGCGTGACAGGCTCGCCGCCGGCGGGATGCGCTGGCATGAACTCGAAGTCCGCCGCGATCTCGACCGTCCCGGGGACCTGGCCATCTTTTCGACGCTGCTGAACGACAATCACGAGGTAACCGGATGTTGAACTGGCTCGACCGCATACCGACCGCTCCGCTGCTGATAGCGGCGCTTCTGCTCGGGCTGGCGCCCTTTGTCCCGGAACCGCATTTGTGGGAAAAGCTCAAGATGCTGGCCGACGGCGAACTGCGACGGCCGATCGATATCTTCGATCTCCTGATGCATGGAACGCCTGCCGTACTGCTGGTCGTCAAGCTGGTGCGACAGGGACTGCACGGGAAGGCGGATGTCTGACGGGGGAAGGTCGGAGCTCCTGGCCGACGACGCCGGAGCGGCCTCTTCGACAGGCGGACGAATACCGCACCGCCCTGCTGAAAACGGCGATCCTGTGTCTCAACGACCTCCGGCGTGGAGTGACGGGAGTTGTCCTTACCGATACTTGCCGATGCTAGGCAGGCAGCGCGAGAAACAGGAGCAGGTACACCACCAGACTCGAGCATGCACCGAGCGTGAACAGCACCGGTCGTCCGTATCGCCTCGCCATTGGAATGAGTTCGTGGATCGAGACGAAGACCATTGCGCCGGCTGCAAACGCCATGAAGATCGCATTCAGCGACGGGTTGTAATGCACGGCGACCAGGCCGATGACGGCGCCCAGCGGCTCGGCCAGTCCTGAAAGCAATGCTGCCGTGTAGAGAAACCGCCGGCTTTTCGCCGTGACAATCGGCAGCGCCATGGCGAACTCCTCGGGAATGTTGTGGATGGCAATCGCCAGCGCGACGAGCACGCCCATCGATGCCGAAGCGATGTAGGAGTTGGCCATCGCGAAGCCTTCCGGAACATCGTGCAGGATGAGGCCAAAGGCGACCAGGTAGGCGCTTCTGAGCGCGATGCGGCGCTGTGCGCCTTCGCCGAACCCGCTTGTCTCCCTGAAGAGGTGCGTATGCGGAATGACCCAGTGCAACATGGCGACGACCAGCATGCCGGCGAGCACCGCAGCGAAAACCTCCGCCATACCCGCATCGTTCAGGGCTTGCGGGATCAGTTCGGCGAATGAAACCAGCAGCATGATGCCGACGGAAAAGCCCATGCCGAGAGCGATGGTGCGCCTCTGTCTGCTGGTATGGATCGCCAGGACGACGCCAAGCAGCATCGAGATGATCGAGAGTGAAGAGAGCACGAGCACGGCGACCACCGCCGTGCGGGTCAGTTCGGAATCCATTGAAGGCTATGCAGGTATACCGGAGTGAGCAAGGGCTGTTCTCCCGCAGGCAAATCGCAGCCAGGCAACAGGCAGCGTCTAGTCTGCCATACCCCTCGCCGCCACAAGATCGGCAAGCTTGTAGGGTTTCGGAAACCAGGCCCAGTGGTCCTCGACCCAGACGAGGCCGTTGAGTGAGTAGCCCGCGCTTTCTCCCTCAGGGTGGTACTTCCAGCATACCCAGACCCTGTGAGGATTGAGGTATGGCGCGATGGTACGGTAGCCCTTCGGGAAATAATAAGAGAGGGCATTCTCGTCGCCGAGCATGCCGGCCGGCGCCATATGGGCGTCGATGCGCGTGTTTTCATCGATAGCGATATGCAGATCCTGTTTTTTCCACCACTCCGCGTAGTGCTGTTTTGCGATCTCGACGAGTTCTCCGTCGAAGACTTTCGCGTAGTCATCCGCCTGCGGCGCCAGTGATGCGACGACCTCGCCCGTCCTGTCGACGGCGATGGCCTGGAGGACCGGCAGAAGCGAGGGCTTCAATGCCTCGATGAGCGCAAACACCTTCTCCTGGATGGTGGCTGCTTCGCCTGACTGCGCCACTGTGAATGCGTCAGGCGACGTCTCAGGCAGGCCCGCCTGAGAGGCAAGCGCATTGCGGTAGATCAGCAGGCGTTCGGGATGAAATCTCCCCGGCTCCCTGTCGTGGAGGGATTTGCCGATATGGCTGTGCAGTGTCCCGGCATCGAGTTCTCCTCCCATCCGATGAATGTATTTCAGCGCCAGATCGACGGCGCTCACGGCTTCCTCGAGCCTGTAGGCCTGCTCGCCACCCGGGGCCGTGACGGGTTCGCTCGCCAGCACTTCGGCGATGTGCACCAGCTGGCCGACATCGAGTGCCGGTTGCGGGTTCATTTCCCGGTCGTGAGTCTCTCCTTCCCGAAGCAGTTGAAATTGAAATTCGGCACGCGGAATCCCCGGCGCCTTTTCTGCGAAATAGGATGCGAATAGTTTCTCATCCTCTTGATATATATTAGAATTAGAGTGGTGCTGATAACCTTCCAGCGCCATGAACCACTCCGCCTCGAGTGCATCGGTGATCGCGAGCAGCGGATATTTCGCAACCACGGGGTGGAACGTCAAAGGCTCCGGAGCCACGCCGAGAATCGCATCGGACTCGATCGTCAGGCGCAGACCGGCTCTCCTCCCCTGCTCCACCAGTGCGCTGAGCGGCAGGTGGTAGAGACCGGCGATCTCGGCATCGCCATCCTCGATGTCGGCATAGTAACCATGAAAGGCATGCATGGCCTGCTTGATCGCGATCGTGAAACCACGCTGGTTGTGATCCAGAATCGCGTGCATCACCTTCAGCAGCGGGCTGTAGCAGCTATCCACATAGGCCTGATCCATGACAGCGGTCTCCTGCATGAAGACCTCCGCATCCCTGACGAGATCGGCGGCAATCGGATCATCCACCGCAAGCGTCACGAAAGCGCTGCAGAGGAAGGGCCAGAAACGGTCGACATTCTCAGGCGGCAAGGCACAGGCATCGATACAGTCGGCGGTGGAAAGAATCGACAGCGCATCCTCATGGTTCAGCAGGACGGCGAGCGCATAGGTATCGAGCCAGTTCGGCCAGCCGAAATCGAGGGGGCGGTCTCCGCTCAATAGGATGCTCTGCTCTTCCTGCCGGATCTCGACCCGGAACGCCTCGCTGCGTTTCTGCAATGTCCGCATCAGCGCCAGCGCGGCGCCATATTCGCAGGCGGCGACAAGGTTGTCATCGCCGTTCTGGCCGAGAAACCGTTGCACGAGACCCGCCTCGCGCTCCAGATCGGCGCGCAGCCGCAGATCCTGGGTCGGTTGTCCTGACATTCCCTGCATGATGGCGTAAAGGTTTTGCAGGTGGGATTGCCAGAAGTCGATGTTTCTGATCGGATGTTGTGGAATAGTGCCGGACATCAGGGCTTCTTCGGGTTCATGTGTGGATAGTCCAGGTCGATATTGTTTTTCTTGAACTGTTCGAGAACACGCCGCCGGAATTCCTCGAAAGTCGCATTGTCAGGCAAATCTTTCAGCGCCGAGTTGATCCTGTTTCTTCTGTGGCCGCCAAACGAACCACCACCTGTGCCCTCGGGTTGCTCGGCGACGCTGATTCCCCTCGCGAGAGGCTCGGTCATGCGAGGCACAGCCGGGATAAATCTTTCGGGATGCTGCCTGTACAGTTCGAATAACTGCGCAAGTGCGGCATTGTGTCCCTCGAGGGATTCCGAATAGACAACGAGGCCTTCCGCACGTCGCATGATCTCGTCTGGATCCGAATGTGTCTTGATCTTGTAGGCGTCATTATGCGGGTTGCTGATTACGCTGAGCAACAGCTCCCGAAGCATCGGAAGCGTTTCATCCGGTGCGGGATTGATGTAAATGCGGTATTTCGCCTGGCGCTTTTGCTCGGAGGATTCTTTTTTCATGGTGAAATGGACAAAATCATCGACATCGCCACCATTCAGCATTTGATAAATATTCAGCATTGTCTGGGGAGAAACATCGATGTTTTCGGGAATCCAGGGGATCTCCTGCGTCTCCCCCGGTCCCTTTTGAGACTGTTCGGCACCTTCAACAAGCTGAGCATGCTTCTGGCGTAGCGCGTCGATCACGCCTTCGCGATGTTCCTGCCCCCCACCTTCGCGGTCGAACTGTTTTTGCGCAGTCGAATCCGAGTATCGCTGATAGATCATGTTGGATTGCGCTGCGTCCTTTTGTTGCTGGCTTTCATTTCGAAGCGCCTCGTGATCGATCAGGGTGCCATTCCGGTGCGCTTCATAGATTTCACGGATGAAATTCTCGGTATCCATACGTGACAGGGACTGCAGCTCGGTGATGCCAAGCGCCCTGTACAGAGCGTCTCGATGCGGTAACAGTTGCGTAAAGAGGCGGTGCTGTCCTTCGCCCGGCACCTGCATGAAGATACGGTCGAGCTGCCTGACGAGTTCCTGATGCCGATGACTCATGAGTGCGACAGGCGGGTTGTCAGGATTCTCCGGGGCGCCATTTGTGCGTTCGATGTTCCGTCTCATCACCTCCATGCTGACCAGTAGAAAATTCACCTCGCTGTCAGTCCTGAGGTCAGCCATCGCATCTGTGACCTCTCCATGGGCCTGCGCGTCGAAGGGCGCCATCCGCTGCATCAACGCAGGACCATCGATCGCCCGCCAGATGTCCCGCGTCATGAGTCCCTTGCTGATCAGGATATCGGCGACCTCCGCCTGGCGACCGGGATTACCCTGAGCAGGATCGGCACCGACATGCTTCAGGAGCAGGGACATCTCGTTCTTGTAGATTCCCTTCGGATCGCCGGCCTGAATCTGCCGGTTGAGCCAGGTGATCTCCTCGATGCGCGCCTTTCCATGGGGGGTACTGAAGTCGAGCTGGTGCTCGTTCGCCGCCACTTTTTCTTTGCTGTTACCGCCGGCCTTGAAGTCCTGGTAAACCTCCCTGAAATCGTGCGCCAGGGCGCGGCCGATCATGGCCGGATCCATCCTGTCCGAAACCTGAATCCTGTAACTGGCGGCGAAACCCGCCTGATCACCGGGCGTCCTGACGGGTTCCCACTGCGCATTCGCGCGGCCCGATTCATGCAAGGGCAGCTTGTTCGCCGCAATGGGCTCGATGACGACCTTGATCTTCTCTCCAGTGGGAGACTCGATCATGTAGCCGTTCTCCTCGCCCCTCACCCTGGTGAGCAAGCCGCCGATGCCCTCGTTCGAGAGAACCAGCTCATCGGCGGCTTTGACAAGATGTTTCTCCTTGTTGCGCAGGACCTTGCGGCGTTCGCCATGAAAACGCGAATCCGCGATCGCGGCAGCGTTCCTGTGCGTCTCGGCGGCATTCGGCGGATCGCCGATGTCAAAATGACCAACCTCGGGCGCCTGCGGTTTGCCGTCGGCATCGAAGCGCTGCTTGACGAGGCGGTAGTCGACGCCGTCCGGTCTGGCGAGCTGGCCCATCAACTCGGCGCCCAGATCGCGGGTCTTCTGCGAGGTCGATTTCATCATCGTCCTGGCCAGACTTTCGAGGTAGGCGCGCGTGCCCTGCTCGACACGGATTCTCTGGTCGCTGCTGAGTCGGGTGCCGAGCTGTGAACCGCCACCCTTCGCCTCGATGACCAGGAGCCGGCCGGTCTCCTTGTCCCGGTAGACCACGTCCGGCAGACCGGCGCCCTGCCCGTCCAGTTCGACCGGTTCCCAGTTGCCCTTTTCCAGTTCTGCGACTTTTCTGGCCGCGGCCTCGCCGAGTGTTTCGCTGAGCTTGATCGCCTGATGCTCGAGATCGTGATGCAGTTTCCTGAGCCGGGCGAGCGTGGCATCGTCGCGATTGCCCGGCTTTTTCAGGATCGCCTCGATGCGCCTCGCCTCGCCGAGTAGCTCGTGCCGGAGGGTCGCGGCATCGTTGACGGTGAGAGGCGTCTGCGGGTGGGCTTCCGCCAGGCTCTCGATCTTCTTCTGTACGCTGTCGGAGAGATCGCCATCCCTGACGAGCTCGGTGTCGGTCGCCTTGAACAGGCCCTCCAGGGAGTGATCCAGTTCCTGCCTCGCCTTGAGCTTCGCCCTCTCCTCGGCCTGCAGGTGCTTGCCCTCTTTCCACTGGTGCTGGAAGTCCGGGTGCGGGCGGCTGATGTCGGAGAGGACCGAACGCATGCGTCCGGTCGTTTCGCTGACATAGGCGCCGGTGCTCCACTCGAAATAGGCGCGGTCGAGGTGGATCGGGTCATTGCTATCGGCGGTCTTGAAGGTATCGAAAAACTTCTGCTTGAAGACGGCCCAGTCCTGAAAGTTGGGATTGTCGCCGAATTCGCGCCGTACCGCCTGCGCCCCATGCGGGTCTTCACTCGCCGGATCGTTCCTGAGCTTGCTCTCGGAGACAATGCCCTCCTCCTTCAGCAGCCTCTTCATGGCATCGATCAGCTCCGGGCTCTTCACATGCTGGTCGATGGTTTCGCCGAGCTTCTGCTGCTCGTCCTTGAACCTGCGGTCGGTCGAGATGTGCTCCATGCGCATGAGCCGCCGGCGAATCTGGTCGAGAATGCGCCCCGCCGTTTCCGTGTCGCCGACACTCTTGTGATGTTCCCACTGCCTGACGAGCATATCGAGCGCCGCATCGTGATCGGCGCCACGATAGTGGAAGCGGACATCTTCCCGGGCCGCCTTGATACTGGCGTCGATGGCGTCGCGCATGCGGGTGCCTGGCAGGTGTTCGTCGAGCATGGAACGGCGATGCTTCGCGCCCGGCGTGTCGTTGACGACACCGAGATGCGTTAGCAGCGTCATGGTCTCGTCATTGAGCTGGCGGATACGCGCTGCGTCGACGGGTTTCTTCGCCCTGGCGATATCGATCTGGCGCTGCATGAACTCCAGCTCCGCGATCCGCGCCCTGTCGTGCGGCGAGAGCTGGGGTTCGCCCTCGGGCCGCTTCGTCGTCGGGCCGCCCGGCCTGAGCACGTCGTCGGTGTTGGCGTTCGGGCGCTTGAGGTGGCGGATCTCCGTCAGCTCGTGGACCATGGCGCGCTGGATCATCTCCGGATCGGCCTTGCTCGAGACATGCACGGCATAGCCCTTGCCATCGCCATGGAACTCCGCAACGGGGATGCCCTTCTCCGTCAGCGTCATTTCGTCGACGGTCTTGAAATGGATCGGGATTTCGCTGCCGTCGTCGAGCGTGAGCATGACGCGCATGCCGTCACCCTCTGGATCGAGTCGCGCCTTGCCCTGCAGGAAACCGCCGTCCGCGGTGAGGTCCTTGAGTCCCTTTGAGACATGGGTTTTGTCGACCACCGGCTTCGTATTGACATCGCCACGGAAGCGGCTTCCCTCGACGGCAGCGGCCGTACCCGACTGGCCCTGCTGGTTTCTCGAGGGCGGCGCGTTCATGGCTGCATACTCGCCGGGGTCCATCCATCCCGGTCGGGTATAGGTGCCGAACTTGACCTTGTTCTTGTCACGCCAGGCCTCGCCGGTGCCCTCGAAGATGCCCTGGAAGGCCGCCTGGCCGGCCGACTTGCCCATCTCCTTGAAGGCGTCCTCCCAGGTGCCCTTGTACTTGCCGCGCAACGCGTCGAAGCCAATGCCTGCGCCCGTGCTCATGAAACTGCTGCCGGCGGACTGGAAACTCTGCGCGGCGGTCCGCGAGAAGTAGTTCGTCGAATCGGCGAGATCGCCGATGGTCGTGAACTTCTTGCTGATGCCTGCGGCATCGTCCGCCAGGTCGTCGGCGGAGTTGAGGGCCTTGCCGATCGGGATCTTCTGCAGCGCCTGGGCGCCTAGGGTCGCGACGGTCGCCGTGAGCACGCCCTTGAAGGTGCCAGCGAGCACCTCCTCCATGCCCTTGCCGAAACCGTCCTTCCAGGTGCCCTCGTTGAGAACCGCCTGCCCCATGCTGTCGAGACCGCCAGTGACAACGGTCGGCAACAACGCCTTCTGCAGCGGCCCCATGGCTTTGCTCAATTCGGCGATTTTCTGCAGTTTCTGACCGAGGCCCGCTGTCACCATCTGTACGCCGGTCATGCCGAGATCGGTGAGCGCCTCCTCCCAGCCGTAGCGTCCGCCCTTGATGGTCTGCTTGGCGGCCATGCCGGCAAGCCCGAAACCGCCCGCGATGGCGGCTGCAAGCAGCGGGGAGGCGCCACCACCGGTCACGACAGTCGCGACGACGGCGCCGATGATGGAGATGGTTGTGGTGACCGCATTGGCCCATTCGTCGATACCCTCCGCATAGAGGGCTGCCGACTCGCGGGCCGAAGTCGCTGCGCTGAGGAGTTCCGACCTGTCCTGTCCCGTAAAGCGGCCACGCTTGTCGAAATTGGCATTACGGATCGTGACCTTCGGTGGCTCTCCGCGATCCGAAAAACTGATGCTTCCGCCGGCAAGCCGATTGAGGTTCTGCTCGTCGTAGTTCATGGCGCTTTCGGCCATGGAGCCCGACATCAGGGCCTTGCCTATGACACCGGCCTCGCGCTTCTGCTGATGTATCGCAAAGAGCGCAACTTCGGCTTTCTCGCGATCGTTGCGTGGCTTGCCCATCCAGGCAAGCTCCATGTCGAGAAAATCCTGGCCGGAGGTTTCCGAAGCGACGAGTCTCCAGAGGGATTTACCCGTGCGGCCAGCGTAGGAGTCTTCCGCGGCAGCAATCTGCTCCCTGTCGAGGCGCGTCGTCGCCTGCTTCATCAGGGTTTCGTTGGTACCATCGAAATAACCGCCGGCGGCGTATTCGATCAACATGGATGAGGTCTGGGCGCTTGGGAAAGTTTCGCTCACCAGCCCGTTGATCACTTGCCGTCCGAGCTTGCTCTGCCCCTGGTTCAGCAGGTTGATGACCTGGTTGTTGACGGATTGCTGGCTGGAGGCGTCCTGGTTGCCGTAGTTCTGGGCAACGCCCTGCAGGACCTCCTGGCGTTCCCTGAGTGCCTGGTTGTACGCAGCAACGGCACTCGGCGGGACAATGCCGTCCTGGTAGTGATTCGGATCGAGAACGTTGGGATTGAGACGCGGATCGACGAGCGCGCTGTCGATCTTCTCCATCTTGCCGCCACCAGCCCTGTTGGCCTCGATGCCGAGCAGCGCAATCCTGTCCTCCTTGCTGTTGACGCCATGCTCGATGATGGCGCGGGACCTGTCTTCCTGGGCGCTGTTGAAACGCTCCCTTTTCTCCGTATAGGCGGATTGATGGCAGCCATGATGGCCGCAGCGCATCTGTTCGTACTGCCTGATCGACTGATGTCTCTGAGAAACGAACGACAACATCGCCTCGTTTGCGACATCTCCGCGCAGCGCCTGTTCCTGCTGCTTGTTGAGATCTTTCCCGCTCTCCTTTTCCTTGAGAACGACGGCCATCTGGTTGTTGAGTTCCTGGCGCAGCTGCTCGTTGGAGATATCACCATAACCGCTGTCGGGACGATTGGCGTAAAAGCGCGCAAGTTCGTCATTGATCTCCTCGCGTGTCCGTGCGCGACTGAGCTTGTGTTCGAGATCGTAGGCATCCGCGCGGGCGAGCCGCTGGATATGCGGAAGCTCCTTGTCGACCAGCGTGTTGAAGACCTTGAGATCGACGCCGCCGAGATTGTCCCTGACGTCGTCCAGGACGCCTGAGACCTTGTCGCGTTCGAGTAGTTTTGTCAGATTTTCGTCATCGAGAGAGCGCAGGGTCTTGCGAATGCGCGCCTCGTCGTCGTTGAAGAACCCGACGGAAGCCTTGAGTTCGTACTCGGCGCCTTTCGCCTCGTCACCCAAGAGGTAGGCCTTGATTGCTGTCTTGTCATCACCGCTGGTGTACTCATTGATCATCGAGTAAAGCGATTTGTGTGTCTTCGTCCGAAAGACATCGGTGACAGCCCAACCCTGCAATTCGGTTACTCCCCTGACGGCGTCGGTGATGACATCGTCATGGACGACGATGTCGTCGAATTCGGCAATGAGTTTCTTGACCCTCGAATTGACGTCGTCACGAACCCTGGTTGCAATTTCTGTCAAATCGGTAGCGAAAAAGGTCGTCGGATTCTTCCGGCTGTCGAGCCACTGCTTGACCTCGCCAACTTTGTTGTCCAGCTTCGAGCCGAAACCTTTCTCGCACTGCTTGAGATTGTCCTTCGTGGTCTGTATCTGGGCAGCATACTTGGTGGAGAGATCCATGCTCCAGATATCGACCGTCTGCTTGACGCCATTCTGGATCATGTTCATGCTTGTGCGGCGTTGTGCTGTGCTCTCTCGCAGTTGCTCCGAGGTTTGCTCGACCTGTACCCGCGATGCCTCGTTCTGCATGACGACGGATGCATTGGAGGATTCCCAGAATTGGGTATGCGTCTTGTCGAGGCCTTCGCGGCTGCCGCTAACGATCTGTTCGCACTGCTTCAGATGGCTCTTGCGCAGGGTCTTGAATGTCGCACGGGTCTCGCCGGCACCGTTGAGTGCAGCCGTTCTTGCATTCGAGACGCCGTCGATTGCGGCATTGACGATCGCTTCCCGATAGGATCTCTGGCTTTCAGTCAGCCCCTGCTTCTGGCTTTCGTGCGCTTCGATGATACGGTTGTTCGCGGTTTGCGCTTCCTGTTTCAGCTTCTCGAGCTGCGCATCGGCCTGTTCCCGCAGCCCCGACCGCGATGCATTCAAATGTGTCGTCAATTGCTGCCTGGTCGCCTTGATGCTGCGCTTGACCGCCTTGCTGCCATCCTCGGCTGCCGATTCAAGTTGCGCGATTCCCCGATCGACCGCCGCCGCGAGCGCACTGAAGCCACAGGCCTCCGAGCGCTTGGCCTCCTGCCGCATGGGAGGGCCGATGCTCTGCTTAGAATAGCTCTCGAAGGGTTCGACAAGCTTCTGGAATTCGCCGGGAATCAGGTCGCGTTTGCAGCCGACTTTCTCGATCTCCTCCGTGACCTTGCATTCCGCCGTCTGACGTTTGCCTTCGTTGATGGCATTTGTCAAATCATCCGCGCTATCGACAGGAAAAAGCGTATTGATGTTCGACTTCCACTGGGTGAGCGTGGTTTCGGTCGTGTTCAGGCCCTCTTTAGCTGACTTCACGGCCGCATTGATGCGGCTCGTGTAGGGATCGATGATCTCTGTCACGGTCGCATCGATAGTTCCCTGCACCGTCAGGATCTTTTTGGATATGGCCGCGTTACCGTCGGACGAGAGCTTGAAAATCACGAGCCGTTGAGCACGTCTCGTATCCTGAATAGCCGACAACAGGCTGAAGCGCAGGGAAGAGAGTTCCTGCATCCGCTGGCGATACTGACCGACGAGCTGGTTGTCAAGAAAGCGGTAATCCGACAGGAGATAGCTGGAATTCGAGGTGAAGGCATCGCGGATCCTGTTGCTGCTTTGCTGCGCCGTTCCCAGCTGTTTTTCGAGCAGCGACGTCAGATCGCTATTGAGCTGACGGAAGCTTGTGAGAATTTCACCGATGCTCTTGTCGTCCTTTGCTTCCGACTCCTGCTCTTCCTCCTTTTTGGCGGGGAACTTCAAATCTGAGCGATCCAGCTTGAGGGAAGGAACCGTATAGGTGAGCGCCTGGATCGTCAGCTCCTTGACTGCAAGACCCGGAGGGTCTTCGAGTTCGACGGTTCCCAGACGTTTACCGGCCATCGCCTTCTGTCCCTTGACAGCTGGCTGGCTTTGCGGAGCACAGGTGATGTCTTCTTCACCCTCTTTTTTCTTGCCCTCTTGACTTTCCTGCGCCTGATTGCCTTTGCCCGTCTCGGCTTTCTTGTTCAAAGGGCAATTGGAGTCTTCGGCTGCTTCGGCCTTTGCCGCGTTTGCCTTCGAGGCTTCCTCGACCGACATCACCTTGCCATCGACGAGTGCTTTCTGCCCCTCGACCTTTTCTCCACCGTCCTGGCGCTCGCCGTTCTTTGTCCCCGCCTCCTTCTTCTTGGGGTCAGGACACTCCTGCGTTTTGGGCTTGCACTTGACGATATTAACCATCGTTTCCGCCGGATCTGTTGTGGAGTGTGCGGAAGCGATTCTCTTTCAACGCCATCAGCTGCGATGGCATGCTGCGCCCGACCTTGCGGTACTCCTCGTCGAGACCAAGCCAGATGGCGTGTGCGCTGAGCGGCGTCTCGTCCGGGTGCCAGCAGCAGGCATTGATGACGACATTGCGCACATTCCCGGGAGGCAGCTCGCAGTAGCGCGCGATCCGCTGGCACAGCGCCCTGCCCGGATTTCGATCCGCGAGCATGGCTTCCCACAGCCGGATCCGCTCCCTGTACTGCAGGGACTGGAATTCGATGGCGATATCGATGCGCCGCTGGAAAGCCGGATCCATGCGTCCACCCGCATTGGTCGTGAGGATGACGATGCCGGGATGGGTCTCGATGCGACTCAGTAAATAGTTGGTGAGCATATTGGAGTAGCGGTCGCCGCTGTGCGAGCTGTCGGTGCGCTTGCCAAAGAGCGCATCGGCCTCGTCGAACAGCAGGATGACGTCAGACTTGGCCGCCTCGTCGAGCGCCAGGCTGATGTTCTTTTCGGTCTCTCCAATGTACTTATTGAGGACCAGGGCGAGATCGATCTTGAACAGCGGTGCCCCAAGGCGGCTCGCCAGCCACGATGAGGCCAGCGTCTTGCCGACGCCGCTCGCGCCCGAGAAGAGAAACATGACGCCCGGATTGGCCGTTGCCCGGATCGATTCACCCATGCCGAGACGCGCGTAATCCCGTTCGAGCGTACGCGTGAAACACTGCTCGAGCGCCCGATGGGTCTCATCCGGGAAAATCAGCATCTCCTCAGTGACCCAGGTATCGACGGGAATGGCGACACGCTTCAGATGTGCGGTACCGTCAGCGCTGCGGACCACCCTGATCTGCTGCAGCAGGTCGCTATCTGCGGGACGCAGCAGTTGCTTGCCGATACGCCGCACGGCCGCCTGGTTGAGCGACGAGGAAGCCAGCGCCGTGAGCGCCTCTACGTCATCGATCCACTCCTTCCACCACTCCATGCGCAAAGCCGCCGGGAGACGCGGAATCTCGATTCTCAGCGCGTTGTCAGGCAACAGCTGGTCGCTTCTGACCGAGAGCATTCCCGGCGTGAAATCCTCGACCTCGTCGATCACGGTCGATTCGGCTTTCTCGCAGTCGACCAGCGGCAGCCAGCCGGCGTAACGGCAGAGCGCGCGCAGCGACTTCTGCCACCAGTCGCGCTCGTCCATCCTGATGGGTACAAGCGCCATGGCCTGCGCGATGGAGAATGTCAGCGCATCCGCGGTCTTGTGGTCGGCCTCGACCGCGAGCAGAATCTTCCTGTTGAGGAACTCCACGCCGGAAATGCTCAGGGAGTCATCCAGACGAATGCCTTCGTCGGTGATCAGTGACAGCTCGGGTAACAGCCGCCCGTCGCTGACGGCTTTCCAGTAATCGGCCGAGGTGAAAAGATTGCGCGCCACATGCGGCCCCTGACCCTTGACGATCAGGAGTTCCTCGTCGACGAGCCTGTAACTTGTGATATCAGGCAGCCTCTCCATGGAAAAGAGAAAGGCGAGAATCTCGGCCGCGAAGCCGATCTGCAGCCAGCCCGGGTAACCGCTGTTCTGGACGATTGCAACGCGTTGCGCAACGGCGCGGTCGATTTCGACCGCACTGCATAGAGAAAACAGGAACAGTTGCGGGAGATCGGCCTGTGCATCCTCGACGATGACACCGGGTCCCGAGGAAGAGCCGGCCATGATGTCGCCAAGCAGCTGGTTGATCTCGTCCCACTCCATACCTGCATAGCCGGAGAGTGCTGTGGATATCTGCTGCTGGTAAATCGAGATATCTTCCGTCTCTACGCTGAGGCTTTGATGCTGGAAGCGCAGCAAGCCGGCATGCACCCAGGCGAAAAGCGCCTCCGTCGCGAGGTCACCGGCAGCCATCAGAGTAACTCCCGGTAACGAAAACGGACCATGGAGCCGAGCCAGTCGACCCAGCCCGGGTCGATATCGAGGCCGGATTTGCGCAGCTCGATATCGACATCCTGCATGCCGAAGCTGATCGTGACTTCCGGTCGCGTGAAGGCAACATGCGCAGGCTTCTGCAACAGCGAGGCGTGCCAGATACCGAATCGCATGTAGCGCTCCTCGGCAAAGGCGAGGATCTCGCCGGCTGCATCGAGGCGTGGCGTCTCGTCGAGAAACGTCCTCTCCTGCATCCCCGAAAGCCTGGCGAGGCAGCGGACGACTTCGCGTTCGTACTGCAGGCCAAACGCCTCGCCCAGGCGGTAGAGCCAGCCCCAGCCTGACGGGAATGCAACGGCCCGGGAATCGTTCAGCAAGAGATCGCGGATGACGGACTGGTTGAGAATGTTGAGCAGGTAGAAGAGACCGCCCTGGGCGATATACCACTGGTCCGTGAAGCGGAATTCGCTTTCACGCGTTTCGGCCTCGCTGGAAAAGCCGCCGGGATCGAACGGCTCCGGCGCAGTGGCTTCGGATTCCACCATCCGGATTTGCGTGTCAGTTTCCTTCCCGCTCCGCTTCTGCCGCTCGTCGTCGATGATCGCTTGCGCGTTTTCCGCTCCCTCCGCGTGCACGGGCCTGGGGTCGAAGAGATGGTCTGCAAGCCCGGTGACAGCGCTGGAAGCATCCTTGCCTGCTGTCTCGGGCCTGACAGCAGCTATCGGCTTCACGCTGCTGCCAGCCGCTGTCACGGGTGCCGAAGCGGGTGGCCGAATCAGACCGGATGCCGCGATGGTACGGATCAATTCACGCACGCTATTTTCGACAGGCTGTGATATCGCCTGGTGCGGCCTGGACGAGAGCAGGAAGAGCGCGATGGCAAGCCGTATCTCTGGCGTGATGCTCTTGTCTGTCGATTCAATATCGGACAGGAGGGCTTCGAGTAATGCCGGAAGTGGCTTGACGGGACTCTGATCGTCCGGCGGTTGCAGCGTTTGCGCGCTGAGGACATCGATCGCTGCAGCGAGACGTCGAGGCACAAGTTCGCGCAACAGGAAGCGGCGCTCTTGCAGCTCCAATCGACGCCAGACAGGAATGAGGCTCCCCGTTTCCGAGAGTTGAACGAGCAATGCCGGCAGCTGCGGCTTCTGCTCGGCCATGACGCGTGCGAGTCGCTGCGATGGCGTGCCCAGGGCAAGTTGCCCGAACTGCTTCCAGTACCAGAGGCCGTCCATCGTGCCGAGGGCGAGATCCCTGCAGAGGCAGGCATAGAGATCGGTTTCGGAAACGAACCAGACACAATCAGCGCTTGCGGCATCCTCCGACCAGCCGCTGACCTTCGCGGCCAGCAATCGTTCTGTTTGCCGGTTGTAGTGCTGTTCGAGACATGACGTCTCGGCCGAGACACTGAGTTGGCGGATGATGACGAACTCCGAATCGCCGATGACGGGGAAGCGGGTCCTGTCGAGCGCCTTGCGTGCGCTGGCTATCGCCTCCTCGCTTCCCCTGAAAAAGCAGCGGTCAATCGAGACCTGCATGGAATTGCGTCTTGTGGCTGACTACGGTCCAGGCAGCGACTGCGTTCGGCGTCGACGTATAGGCCGAGACGATTTCGATACTGGCCTGCGTCTCCTTGCTGTCGACCACTTTCGCTTCCGCAACCAGCTGCTGACTGCCGTCGTAGACTTTCAGCATTGTGCTCAGCTGTGGAATGCGATTGAGATTCGCCGTGAAGAGAACACCGGGCTTGATGATCTCGGGAAACTCGACCACCTTGCCTGTCAGCAGTTCATCCGGGTCGTCATTGACGGCATGCAGGAGGCATGCACGGATCAGTGTGCGCATGGCAGTGCGCGCCTCCGGGACAGCATTTGTATCGAGCTGCAGGTGCAACCAGGCGTGAATCTCGCGCAGCAGGAGCCCTGTGGTTTCGTTCGCCAGGACATGAAATTCAGGCCAGGAGAGAGGGTTATCCGTGTTCAGCAGGTCCTCTTCTGCCAGGCGTGACCAGGCGTAACGCAAGCTTGCCGGCAACTCGAACAACTGTTCCAGCAGACAGGACGTCGCCTGTTCGAGATCTTCCTGCAGGCGTCGCGCTCGTTTGCGCAGGTGCCCGTTTCTGGAACTGGCGAGCTGCTCGAGCGTTACCTCGTCTGCCAGGTTGCGGCTGGCGAGGGAGAGGTTCAGGCGGTGTTGCGGCTCGATGGCGCGTTTGGTCAGGGCCGGCAGGGATTTCATGAGAACCTGAAAGGCCGGCGGCATGATGCTGATATTTTGACGATAGGACAACAGCGGCCTGACAGGAGGTTGTACGACCCACTCCTTCGGCAGCAGGCGCCAGTAGGGCCGGAGTTGTCGCCAGCTGCTCATCGGCTGGTCCGCAAGCAACTCGATGAAGGGCTCGAGGCGCCCGGGCAATTCGGCTGCTGTTTTACAGCTCGCGGGAAGGCTGCCAGCTGAGGGTTCGGCGATCAGGTCGGTTTCGTGGTAATCGATCTGCATTGGCAGATCGCTGACGCGCACGTAACAGAGACCAAGCGGCTCCGACAGGATACGATCTCGTTCGCTGAAGGCGCCATCGACGGCCTGCAGCTGCTCCTCGAGCAGGCCGCGGACGATGGCGTAGTTCTCGTCTGACTGAAGCCTGCTTTTCTCGCTGTTCTCGAAATCGGCGCGGGCCTCCTCGATCTCCTTCTCGAGCCGGCTCCGTTCCCTGAGACTCCGCCTGAGTTCCAGCGACATGAGCCGTTTGAGCCTGGTGATGTCACGGCGCAGGCCGGACATGCGATGAAAGTCGTCCATGGCGAAGCGGCTGAGCCTGAAGAGCTGGGAGGAGTGGTTGTCATCGACGGTCTCCTTGAGGTTGTTTTCCGTGATACTGGATGACTCTCTGGTAATGATCACCTCGTCATTATCGCCGCCCGAGAAATAGACGCCGAGAAGTTCGTCGATGTAGTCGTTGCCCTCGTCGTCCGTGAACTTGCCGCGCCATCTGCCGATGAATTTCTGCAATCGCCTGTGCAGGGCGGTCTGTTCGTCATCCGCCGCAATCTTTTCCCGCAGGCTGTTGAACAGATCGAGATGCCTGTTCAGGAGCGATACGGTCTCGTCGACATGGGTGATCTCGGTGTCGGCGACCAGCAGTTCCTTTTCGTAGGCAGGCTTGAGAGCGATGGATTCCGGAGAGAGCTTGTAGAGTTCTTGCTCCTGGAGTTCGTAGATGAGTTTTTCCGAGGTCGGGATATCGCGCATCAGCTCCTTGTCGGGCTCCAGCATGATGCTCTCGATCGTCTCCGGCTTGATATTGATGGAGAAGGTTCTGTCCGCCATCTCAGCTGCCCCCCTTCGTCTTGAGATCGATTTCTCTCGCGGCGCTCGCGATCTTGATGCCGGAGCCGTCTCCGGGGATGCCGCCGGCGAGCCGTGCGAGATCGATGGTCAGCGCATCCACGAGTCCGCGCTGCTGTTTCTTCTCCTGCTCGAGCATCTCCAGCAGGTCATCGATATCCTCGAGCATTTCGCTGAGATCCTCCTCTCTCTCGATCTCCTCGGTAAACTGCACGAGCAGCCCGTCCCCGGGATCCTCGGGGACGTTCACGACTTGCGGAAGATCGTCCGGAGGCGGCGGCCACTCCTCGCTGTAGGGTGCCGTCAGCGTCGCACCTGCCGTTTTCGCCTTCCAGGACTGACTTGCGAGACTGGCGAGTATGTCCAGCGGATCCGCCGGGGCCGGCGGTCTTTCAGGAACGGATGCGATTTCGGGATGCAGGGTTGGATCGAAGCCCGCAGCCAGCTCGTCCCAGATGATCTGCGAGGCAGCCGTCGCGTTGACGGATTCCCTCCCCTTGCGATGCAGCAGTTCCACGACTTCGGTTTCGAGTTCCGGCAGTTGCAACAGATCCGGGCGGTAATCGTCGTCGCTGACGACGAGACCGATTCGGTAGTGGTCGCCGGCGACAGCATTGAAGCCCGTTGGCGCGCGCTCCATGTTCGTGCGCATGATCACCGGGAGGCTCGATTCCGCGATGACCTGCAATTCCTCGTCAGCACCCGGCGGAAACCACCTGAGATCGGGCAGTGGTGACACACTCGCCGGGTTCTCGAGCAGAAAAGCGGGTAATTCGGCCGCGGCAGGCAGCCACGCGAGCTCCAGTGCCTCCATCGCCTGCGCGGCTGTCAGGCCGTTGTTGACACCTTCCAGGATTGCCATCTCGATGCTGTTGTGAAAATGCTCGCGCAACTGCTTGTGCAGAGGATAGTCGCCTGCCTCGAAAGCAGCGGCCGAGGAGTTGAGCCACAGCAGTTCATTCTCTTTCACGCCAACGAGGGCGACGCTGATCCCCGCATACTGCGGCATCCTTTGCGGCAGCTTCAGCAGTCGGCCGAGGAAGCGGTTCGCTGCCACGACCGGTTTTTCCTCGACCTCCGGCAGGATCCACAGCGAAGTGTCGACTTGCACGAGCGACAGCATCAGGCCACGCTGGATACGCGCATCGCGCAACCGGTCGAGTTCATCGCGCCGGCACGGTTCCCGGTTGGGCATGACGTCCATGTGGAAAAAGTCGGCATCGAGCACGACGAGGTAGAGACCGTTGAGCGCCTCCTCCGGTGTTTCGGGATCGGCCTGGAAGCGCTGCGCGAGGCTCTTCCACTCCTGTTCGAGCGGATGCTGCAGGACATACAGCTGCCGGTTCTGTCCGAGGCCCCTGCCGGGAAAGAGCTGGATGATCTGCCTGAATTCAAGCTCTCCCTCGTCGTTTTGCTCATTGACTGAATAGAGATGACACTCAAGTCCCTCGAGGATGCCTGGCTGTTGCAGGCTGTTCTCGAGTGCCGCCATACGGTGATCGCTCCAGGCCTGCATGCGGTCGAACTCGTCGTCACCGAGCGGTCTGTCAGGAAAGAAGTTGAGGCGCTGCATGCGCAGGCGGGTCAGGGCATCGGGAGGAATCCCCTGCCCTGTCTCCACCTCATGCAGCCGGATGGTTTTCTTGTTCATCAGACGTCTCCAACGGCCTCGGCAACAGCGGTCCAGCGAGAGATCTCGGTTCTGTCAAGACCGAGGTCCAGACCGATTTCACTGACGATCTTGAAAGCAGGGATGCGATCAGACAGGCCCTGGAGCAGCCTTTCCATGAAGGCGGCATGATCCTGGATTTGCATCATGGCGCGCCAGAAGAGCCTGTCGTAGGTGTTGTCGAAGAACCCGAAAAGTTTATTCAGGAGATCCTGATGTTTATCGATAATCTCCCTGAGCTCGGCAACGGCGATCTGCGTATCCTTGTTGATGCTGCCGCGCGCAGCGATGATCTCGAAGATGGTCGGTTCGGCCGGTTGCGGTGTCGGCTCGGTCGGTGTCGGCTCGGTCGGTGTCGGCTCGGTCGGTGTCGGCTCTACCGGAACCTCGGGCTGCACTGCCTCGGGAAAGCCCTTCGAGATCGGCAACACCTGCGGCGCCTGGATCGCAGAGAGCTGGAACTCGCGCATGTACCAGAGGCCCGTCCGGTCCCTGATCTTCGAGAAAGCCGTCACCCAGGCCGGTCTCGCGATCCTGATAAGATCCGCGACCAGGCGCGGCGTGATGCGCGTGCTGATCATGCGCTCGAACGGCAGTATCGCCGTATCCGTCCTGGTCAGGGAGAGTTCGCTGAGCGTATTGCTGAGAATCGCTTCCCTGCTTATCGACAGGCTTTTCGCCGGGGCGCGTTCGCCTTCAAGCGCAGCCACGAGTTTTTCGTAGTCGCTTTCGCCCAGGGGAACCAGTATCTGGATCTTCTCGCTCTTGCGGCTGCGCAGGTCGATCGGCGGCAGGTGTTCCGTTTGTGTCTGCAGGAAGGGAATATCGTCTTCACGCACAGGCACCAGGCTCAGTTCGTAGTGATCGGGAAATCCCGTGAATGCCTGATTCACGGGATCCACGAAACTCTTCGGCAATGGTCCCATGGCGGGTATGCGGCGAAAATAGCGGTTGAGCTCGAAGCTGTTCGAGCCGTGTCTCTCACGCACCAGGTCACCGAGAAGATCGTCATACTGGCGACGATGCCTGAGCCGTGCAGCATGCGCTTCCCTCTCGTCCCTGTAATCGCGGCGCACCAGCGTGCTGTCGAGCCACAGCGGAAGGTTGTTTCTGACCGCCAGCAGTCCTACCGGCAGGCTGTCGGCCGGCATGCCGGGAAACTCCGCGCCGTAGTCCAGGAACTCCTCGGCGAGCTGCGCGCGCGCCATGAGCTCGTCATTGACTGGTGCGCCCTTCTGCAATGGCAGGATCTCCAGCCGCACGCCCTGCTGGTATGAATCGGGTTGCGCTTGCGGCTGCACGCTTGCCTTGCGCGGATAGACTTCCGCAATGGCGTCGCTTGTCTCCTCGTGCCAGGAGAGCAGCACCATGTAGAGCCCCGAGTTGAGATAGCCGTAACGCCCCCGGTTGAGTTCCTGCCGCAGCGCGGCATCGTTCACGGGTGCTCTCAGCGTGTGATCCCTGAGTTCGATGACGAGACCGGATGGCGTGATGCCACTGCCCTCACTGACGCTGATCCAGCCATCGTCGAGGTGTGTCTCGAGGCCCTCGATGATACCGGCGCCGAAGGCGCGACCGGCCTGCCGCAGACGCGCGTCGAGATAGTTCTGGTCGCGCAGCAGGTCCCGGGCCTTGAGAAGCTTGCCATCGAAGTAGTGGCTGCGCTCACGCTCCTTGTCGATGACGAGATCGCGATGGCGCTTGTCTGCATTGATCTGCCCATCGACTCCTTCCCTGCCGGTGACGAGGGGACTCAGGCGGTTGCCAAGGGTGACATTCGCCATTTTGACGAATCTCGGTGTGTAGAATTTCCTGCTGCTCATGATCGGTACACTCCATCAACTCTCGGATACGTGCCTGTGCAGGACCCACTCGATCATTGCCGGGTTGGTCACGAAGGAACGCACTAGGTTATTGATTGCCACGCGGGACGGATGGCTGACCAGCCCTGTACTGCCGAGGGTTTCGAGCCTGATGCGCGCGAGCTGGATGCGCGCGAGCCGGTCCAGCGACTTGGTGATATCGTCTCCAGGTGAAAGATCGGATTCCATCAGACGGTAGAGACGATCGGCATTCAGCTGGGTCATCAGTTCCGGAATGCCCTCCAGCTTGTCGAGATAATCACGCTCTGTCTGTGTCAGCAGGTTCTCGAGGTCGGGCGGTGCACCCGGATGGATGGCGCCGGGGGGCGGGGCCAGTGGTTCGTCGGGAGTGGCGAGAGCCTCGGCGGCACTGTTTTCCGGCGTGATGGGTTCGATCTCGAGCTGGACGCTTTCGGCGACTCTCGACGTATTGACAGGGTCGATGGTGGCATTGACCTCGTGCGCGATGACAGGCTGCAGCCCGTGATCGCAGTCACGCTGACGGATCGTGATGTCGAGCCAGAGGCCGCCGTCGACCGGTACATGCGTGTCGCTTCCCTGCCACTCCAGCGTCTCCTCGTCGCGTCGGCTTTCGATCCATGCCCTCAGGTCGAGACAGTAGGGCTCATGCAGAACCACCTCGCGCCCGAAACCGTCGAGGGCGATACCGGGATTGACGATCAGTTTCATGTTCTGGTCCACGTCCCTGTCGGGATCGGGTGTTCCGTGCGAGAGGGTGACCGCCAGGCCGACGACCGTTCCGGCGCCATGCAGCCAGTATTGGTGACGGTTCAGACGCCGCCTGTTCCAGGCCTGTTCGTCACGCACCGCCTCGATGCCGAGCATCATGCCCGGCTGATGTGCCGGACGCGAGAGCGGTTCGAACAGGCGCCCGTCTTCTTTCATGGTTTGGGAATCATCCTGGCTCATGGATTGTCTCCGTCAATGCGTAATTCGCTGGATCTGCCCGGCCGCAGCAAGGGCGCGTTCATCAGTACGGAAGCGCCGCCGATCCTGTCCTGATCGAGCACCATGCGCCGCCATGCCGGAAACTCCTCCAGAAAGGTGTGAATGCCGAGCAGCGGCGCCAGGCCCGGCACGAAGCTGCGCTCCGTCTCGATGATGCCAACGTCGAGATGGGCCGGTAATTCGGCGTCGAGCAACTCCTCGATGACGCCGCGATAGGAGAACGCAGAGGCGTGCATGACGATGCTGAGGCGGTAGGCATGCGTATCGGCATAGGCCTGGAGCAATTCGGTGACACTGCTGCGCCTGTCTGTCTCGGGAAGCAACGCCAGCAGCAGGGTGCGGGCGTCATCCGGCCCGAGCGTCAGGGTGTCGCCGACGATACTGTTGCCGCTCTGCACCGTGTCGAGTGTCAGGGGGTGATGGCCTTTGGCGAAATCGATACCGAGCGCACAAAACAGCGGTCGCCTGAGCCGGAAATCCTCGACCGGCACCACCTGCCCGCGCGAGACGCCACCATCAGTGGCGATATCCAGCGCCAGGCACAGCCCCTTGTAGGTGCCTCGCCAGCGCTGCAGCTCACCACTTTGCGACAGCCAGTTGCGACGTCGTTGCAACGGCCAGTGCATTGGCGGGTGTTCACCGAGCATGGCCTCCAGCCGGGGCAACAGGGCTCCCGGTGCTGTCAGCGGATCGATCAGCGTTTCCGCGCTGTCGATACGCTGCTCGACCGTGTGCGTGATCGACGCCAGCGCCGTCAGCATGCGCTCGCGCGCATCGGCGCCGTTGGCGAGATCGGTCGAATCCTCGGCGGGATCCTCGACCTGGTGCATGAATTCCGGCAGGTATTGTTGCTGCCAGGATAATCGCGGATACCACACCTGCATCGAGTGCAGCTGCGGTGTGCAGAGCCCGTTGCTGATCAGCAGCAGCTTGATTTCGAGATAACGCCCGCGAATCTCGCGCACGCTGCCGCTGTTTGTCTCCTTGCGGATGACCAGGTCCCAGACATGGGAATGCGGTGTCGCGGCACGGCTGGCGAGCGTGGATCGCACCGCACTGCCCTGGTTGTGCCAGGCCCGCTGCTGACGCTGGTCGGGATGATCGAAGGCGCGCAATTGCAGCTCGATGCGCGTACCGCCGGGAATGACCGCGTCGAGGGAGATGCGGTCCCAGAGGGTATCGGTCATGCGGCTGTCGAGCCTCTTCAACAGGATGGATGCGGCCCGCTTGACGTAACGCACCTGCGGCAATCCTGTGAGTTCCAGCACCCGTTCTGTCGAGAGATACCAGGCCGCTCTCTCCGGGTTGGCCAGGAAGGCATTGACCAGCGGACGCCGCCGCGGATAGCGTTCGCGCACGAGCAGTGCCTCTCCCTCTTCCGCGTCGAGTTCCACCAGAGGACAATCCTGCGCCGCACGCACCTGGCCCGGTTCGACCGGAACCCAGAGGGCGATGCGTCCGCAGGGCATCACGCGGCAGTCGGTCACGTAAGGCAACCCGGGTTCGAGTGCGAAAGATTCATGACCAGATTGCGGCATGTCGAGCCTGTAGCGCAGGATCTCGCCTTCGCGCAACAGATAGAGATACTGCTCATCACCGCAGGCTGAGAGCACCTGCCCGCCCGCCGGCAGGTCGTAACCTGCGGTCACGGCAAAGGGATGCAGGTTGGCTCTGAGCGGCTGGAAAGCGGTCTCCTGCGGATTCCATGCCTGCGGCAGCGGTTTGCCGCTGGCCTGCAGCAGGCGGTTGTCGCTGTCGACGATCCAGGTGCGCGCCCGGGGATCGATCCAGAGATGCCGCGGCGCAGACTCGAGTGTGTCGAGCCGGTAGCGCATCTTGCTGCCGAGTTCGACGACGTCGAGACCATGACTGCCTGCCGCTTCGTCGCTCCAGCCCAGCGCGACGAGACGCTCCTGCATCGCCAGGGTCGTGAATACTGCATCGTTGGGAGCCGTCACGGGCTGCAATTCGAGCATCCCGGCCGACTCCGCGCTCTCCTCGACGGCGCTGGCACGCACCGGTTCGCCCGCGGTGTCGTCGATGCGCCGCCCCGTGAGCAATGCCTTGCCATCCGCGGAGATCCAGGCAAGCTCTCTGTTGGCATCGCAGAGCGCGGGCCTTTCGTGTTCCAGCAGCGACTCTGCTTCGGCCTTGCCGGTTGTCGGTAGTCGCAGCATGTCGTTGCGCTGCAGGATCAGCGCCTGCTGTTCCCTGTCGTAGCGCAGGCGCCGCGAACGGCAGCGAAAATCGTCTTCGCCTGTGAGTGTGAAGAAATCCGGCGAAATTCGCTTCATCACCACCTCAACAGAATTCCGGTATGACGGGAACCGGGACCGCATCCGACGCATCTTCAGCAGGCGCGGCGATGGATCCGAAAGCAGGCAGGCTGACCGCGCTATTCTCCCCCTCGGCTCCGAGTGCGACGGCCATGAGTTCCGGCAGGCCGTAGTCCGGAATCTCGACGCGGTTGTCGCGCGCCTCCTGCCATTCGCCATCGACCTCCGTGTAGAGCTGGATGCCGTAGATGGCGCGCACGCCCGGCACTCTCGCGATGGCCGTATAGAGTTCGCTCGCCTCGACCGTGCGTCCCATCTGCCATCCCTCGCCCTGCAGACCACCGGGCGATAGTGGCCAGAGGTAGTCATGCAGCGATTTTTCGACCTCGCGTGTCACGGCGATGGAGTGGTTCGGATCGACGGCGTCGAATGTCGCGGTCGCGGCGACAGGAATGAACTGCGGGCTCAGGACGAATAGCTCGGTGCCGAGCGTCATGCGCTCGGAAATGTAATGATGTACGTCGCTGAGCAGCCCTGCATTCGGCTTCGGGTAGCGCCCGTCATCCGCGACGGGCGGCAACAGCAGGAGCGAGACGATGCCCGGAACATTGTTGCGCATGTCCGCGAATTCCCTGCCCGGATGAAAGCCGGGCTTGACCTCGACGCGCGCGACGGGGTTGACGGGGTTGGAACGCGCGAGCTCCGCGAAATCCTGCTCCGTGACGGCGCGATTGCGGTGACGCAGGAAAGCCGCGATGCGCTGTTCCGCCTCGGCGACGCTCTCCGCCTCGATGCCGCCCCAGGTCGGGTATTCATGCCTGACCTTGACGCCTGCGACCTTCGCATTCAGGCTCTTGATCGATTCCGCGGGGAGGTTGCCTCCCGCTCCGCCACCGTAACGCATGACCGCGGCGCGGATGCGCTTGCCCGCCGGCGGCCGCTTGCCGTTGATGCCGTCACCGAAGACAATCAGGCCATTTGATACATCGATGCGGTAGACGCAATCGTCGGGGCCACTGGCTGCAAAGTGCGGAACCTTGTGCCAGGGAACGAAGAACTGGTCGCCCTCGACCTCGAGCTGCAGCCGCTGTTCGTCGATGTCCGTGCGCGACAGCTGGATTTTCTGGTTGGCTTCGCCACTGCCGATGCCGAGCATGACGTCCTTGTCGATGCCCTGTCCCGAAACCATGGCTGCATTGACCGCCATGAAGGAGAAGTCGATATCGTCCTGCGGTGCGCGCAGGCGAATCCAGCACAACAGCGATTCCGGCTTGACGTCGGCCGGCAGTGCCGGCGGCAGGTTGCCCAGGCCCGCATCGGAAGGGTCCGACGGGGATACGGGGGCAAGCAAGGCTTCTGCTTCGGGTATTCTCAGGCGCACGACGCCGGACTGGCGTCCTCCATCCGATGTGTCATCCAGAATCTGCAGCGGCAGGTAATCGCAGGTCAACCGCTCTGAACCCTCCTCGTGTCGACACCAGGCGATGCTCCAATCGAGTTCACGCGGCTTTGGCCGGCTATAGAGCGATGCCGCCAGGTCGCGTTGTGGAATCAGTCCGATGTTGAGGATCTTGCCGGCCAGTTCCTTGCGCACGCGCTGCATCATGTTCGATCTGCCGAGAGCCTTGTCGACATGCAGGGCAAGGTAGAGCGCATCATCGATGGTTCCTGCGGTATTGATGGCATCCTGTCCCGGTGTGATTTCAGCGGGCATGAAACTCCGGATCTTCGCCGGCTCGATTTCCGGGTAGAGTTCCATGAGTTCCGCGAGGTCTGCTTCGATGCGTCGCTTGAGGAGCAGGCGCAACTTCAATGGTGTCGCCAGCACTTCCTGCTCGGTGACGAACGGAATCGACTTCGCGCTGACGGGGGACTCCTTCGGGACGAGTTTCGGCGCGACGGCCGTCTTGCCCTCCAGGTCGAGGCTGATCATGCCGCGGCTCGGCTGCACGGGACGGCGCGGGATCGCCATCAGATTCAGGTAGATCTGGCGCTGGCGCTCGGGAATCAGGTTGGTGCGGTAGATCAGCTGGTCGGTGAGATGCGCAAACAGGTCAACCAGATAGTAGAGCGGATCACCCGGCGAGAGACCGGCAAGTTCCGGCAGAGACTGTTCGAGCCGCGCCCTGGCTTCCGCCACGAGATCGTCATACTGGCGGTCGTCGAGATTGATGACAGGTAGACTCATGCCCTCTTCCTCAGGGTTTGAGATTCAGGCTGAAGCGCAGGATCTCCGGCGTATCCTGGTTCAGCAGCTGGTAGTGAATGCGAATGTTGATCTGCTCCGGCGACGCCTGGTCGGCCTCGACGATGAGTTCCCTGATCTGTATCCGCGGCTCGTATGCGCGGATCGCCGCCTCGATGTTCTCCCGGATGAGGCTGCGCGTGGTCTCCGTGTTGGGAAGATGCAGATAGCTGTGCAGGCCGACGCCGAAGCCCGGCATGCGCAGACGCTCGCCGGGCCGGGTCGCGAGCAGCCCCCAGACAACCTCGCGCACGCTCTGGTTGTCGCGCGCGAATTCCCAGCGGCCGTCCACGTCAATACCGCCCAGCGGAAAACTCGCCATGCCCTGTGTGTCGTTGTTGTCAAGCATCGCGCCTCCTACTTCGGAAAGGGGATCCGCAGGATCGCGAACGGAATCCAGCGGAAGATGAAATTGAGAAGATTGATCATCAGCATCAGGATGATCATGGCGCAGATCGTCACAATCGGAATGCTGAAGACGAAGATCCAGCGAATGCCGCCACCGCTGCTGCCGGACTGCTCGACCTCGCCATCCGGAAACCTGAGCTTGCTGACCTCGTCCGCCAGGTCCGGCGGCATGACCATGGCCGGGCCGCGCACCGCCTTTTTCAGATCCTTCAGTGTCGGCATCTTGATCGGGTAAGTCGGCATCAGGCGCGTCTCGTAATGGGAGGCGATGGAGAAGGGTTCGCCCGGAACTCCGTGGGCCAGGTACTCGCAGCCGTCGTCGCTGGTGACAATGGCCAGCATCGTGATCTGGTAGAGCTGGTCGTCATCCCTCGCCAGCAGGGAGGCCTGGCTCGACTGCTCCCACTCGGCCGTGAAAGCGGCGACCAGGCTGCGCCAGCGGTCGCGTATCTTTTCAGGTCCCTCCACGATCCAGCTGCCGGGCACGATCAGCTTGTGCTCCGCGGGCAACTGATCCTGCAATGCGAGATCCTCATTGCCACGCCCGCCGGCATACCAGGCCAGCAGGCTGCTCCCGCGGTACTTGTGTCGCGGCTGAAACTGCCTGTCGAGCGCGCTGGCGGCCGACCTGCAGCTCAGCAGGGTGTTACGGAAATCGTTCACCGCTGCACGCAGCTGGGAGAGTCCGGCAAGCTGGTTCTGCGGCCTGCCGAGTTCGATGCGCAGCCTGTCGACGAGCGGCAGGATGGTGTCGACATAGGCCTTCCACGGATTCGTGTAACCGGCGATCCGCTCCGGCGTGTAATGACGGATGCGGGTGAAACCGAGCTTGCGGGGCGTCGCTGATGGCACCGCTGTCGTCTGCAATGCCTGGCGCAGCGTATTGCGGGCGTTGTTGCAGGCCTGGGTGGCGCCAGCCGGCAGCGAGGGGGCGAGGTTCGAGTTCAGGCGGCTGCGCTGCACCTTGAGCTGCTGCTGTTCGGCATGCAGGGCGATGCTGCGCTCGTCACCGGGAATGCGGTAGAAGTGGACGGAATCGAGCCAACGGGTCAATCCTGCAATCTGTGCCTCCTGAACACTGTCGGGAACGGCGGCTGCATCCACGAGCGCAGCGTCGACAACGCCGAGGCCGAGGTTCTCGTCCAGCAGCTGGACCAGGGCGGCGAGCCTCGGTTGCACATCAGACGAACCGGCTCCGGCACGGGCGACAAGATCGGTTCCGTTCCACAGCACTTCGTCATCGGTCACGATGTAATCGAGCGGCGCGAATTTTTCGGCCATGGCATCCGCGCCGTCCTCGAGCTGCTGTTCGCTCTGCAGCGGCTCCTTGTTCTCGTTGCTGACGATATCCGCGACCGGCAGGTAACCGGCGAGAATGGTGTGCTTGCGGCCTGCCGGATCTGCGACGACCTGCGGTCGTGCCGGAAAGGCCGTGCCCTCCTCCAGCGCCTGCGCGAGGCGCGCCTGCAGCAGGAGCTTGCGCTGCCGCGGTTCAAGGCCCGAGACGGTGAAGCTCTTTCCATAGGGAGCGACAATGATCCAGGCCTCCTTGACGCGCACCGGATCGACCGGCGCCCTGCTCTTCGAATCGCAGGCGAGTTCGGCAGTTGCGAGATAATACCCCTGGTGAATGGGTTGGCGCAGCTGTGGCCAGCGCGCGCCGTCGAGCCGGTTGACCCTGTACCAGGACTGGTCGCGGCTCGCCTTCAGCCTGTTCTTCGCCAGGTCCTCGTTGAACAGCGTAATGAAATCGCTATTGCGGTATTCGTGGATCTGCGGACGCTGGTCGTCGCGGCTGACACGCGCATAATATGGCGCCACCAGGAGTGGCCTGTGGCTCGCTTTCTCCGATGTGAATGTGAGGATCGCGTTCACCAGATGTTCCCCGCTCCCGGCGTGTAGCTCGACGAAACCACGCTCGAGGCGATCAGCGTGCTGCATTGGACCGTGCCGGATGCCTTGGTCAGTGCCGCCTGGATATCGACGCTACTGGCCTGCACTTTGACCATGGGTGCGTTGATGTTGATCTCGGCCGAGGCGTTGATATCGATCGAGGAGGAGTTGAAGGTGACAGTCTGGCTGCCGCACTCGACCTTGATCTCTCCGCTGGAGTCATCGATGAGCACGCGATAGCCCGACTGCGTCTTGATCTCGATCGACGGCGTTTCGTCGTTCATACGCAACTCGCTGCCTGCGGGCGTGCGGATCAGGTAATTCTCCTCCACAGGCTGGGCGTTTTGCGGATGATCGTCCGAGGCCTTCCAGAGTGCCCCCATGACAACGGGTTGATCCCGGTCGAGAAATGCGACAACGACGAGTTCGCCGATTTTCGGCAGGCAGCTGACGCCGTAATCGCTGCCTGCACCGGCCACCACCACCATGCACCAGATGTCGAGGTTGTTGGCGGTCAGCCGTACCTGAATACGTCCCCTGCTTTCAGGGTCGCTGGTTTCGATGACTTCTGCCAGTTGCAGGCCGGCAATCAGGTGTGTGTTTGCATTCATCAGTTCTGGTTCCAGTCAGGGCGTTCGACGCGGAGATGGCTGACGAAGCCGGAAGCCGAATCGAATCTGTGGCAGAGGTTGACGACACGGTAGCGGCCGGAGATGCGGTCCGAGACCTCTTCGAGCTCGATCTCGCTGCCGGTTTTGAGTTCAGGCGATCCCTGCATGAGAATTTCGCCATGTACGAAATGACGCGCCTGCCTCCGGAAGGCGGCCGCAGACCATTCACGCGCTTCGTCGGGTGTGCGCGGGTGTGGCGCGCCGAGCCACTCCTCCTCGCTCCAGCCGAGATCATCGAGCAGGTCGGTTGCGACCGTGCCACCCGGGGCCGGCTGCAGGGCATCGGCCTGGTCCTCGATCTGCTCGCCACTTGAGAAGTTCCAGCCACGGATGCCGGTCGACTGGAACCTGTGGTTGAGATCGGCGATGATTCTCACCTCGAGCGCGTTGGCCTGGGGCGAGACGCGCATCGGATCCGGCGTGGCCTCCTCCGGCCTGATGCGCAGGGTATCCCCATCGACGATGCGCGCTGCCAGGTCCCAGCGGACGACGATGCGCTGCAGGAAGTTGTAGTCCGTCTCGTTGATCTGGTACCAGTCACCGCTGCCCGAGGAGATCTGTACGTCTGCGCGTATGCCATGCGTGTTCGCGATCTCGCTGATCACGTCGTCGGGTGACATCTCCTCGAAAGCCCGGCTGCGGCGGCTCTTGGCGAGGCGGTGCATACTGTCCTCGACGAGCAACACGAGCTGTGGCGTGCCAAGACCATAACGCTCCTCGATGGCGGTGATCTCGCCACTGAAAACCACCTGCTCCTCGTCGTAGAAGGCGATACTGAATGCGTCCCCGAGCGCCATCTGCTGCCACTGGAAATCCGGCCCCTCGCCACGATCACCCCAGTTCACGAGGATGATCTCGGCATTGCCGCGACCGCTGGCCGGCAGGGTCACCTGCAGCTGGTGGACCGCGGCCATCATGTCTTCCTGCACCCTGTCCTGGTGCAGCAGAATCGGACGTGCATTGTTGACGGAGACGGCGTCCATGGTTCTCAGTCATCCTCCAGGCGCGCCTGGCGCTCCCTGAGCAGGCAGTTCATCCTGAGCCACTCGGCCGGAATGCTTGCGACGCTGGCCTGCTCGCTCGGCTGTTCGTTCTCTTCCGGGGTTTCAACGACCTCGGTGTGGAGTTCATTGATGAGTATCGGCATCGTCAGTCAACCTCAAAAGTCACTGTTTGATACTGCAGGCGCGGGCGATGCCTGCTGGCTGCCGGCCGTGTAATCGGGATCATTCTGGTCCGAAATGACGGACTGGGGTGTCGGACCTTTCTGTGCCGGCAACGCCGTATCGGGATTATTGGGATCGGCGTTTTTCTTCTCCTCGACCTTCCTCAGCGCCGAGCCTACCTTGTTCTGCTGTTGGGCGATCTCGTAGGTCTGGAACTGGTATCTGTCTTCCTTGAGAGAGAGCGAGACGGTCGCGCGCAGCGGTATACCCTCCGGCGAGAAGTAGTCGACCGTTTCGTTGATGCTCGAGATCATGCCCGTGAAACCGAAGCTTCCCCAGCGGAAATGGCAACGGCTCGGTGCGGCCATCTTGCCTTTCTTGCGTTTCTGGGGATCATCGAAATCGGGCGATTTCAGGAAGAACTCGGCGAGCTGCCTGGTGATGGTGCGCACATCCTTGTGAATGAGTCGCGTGACCTGCTCGCCGTTCTGCTGTTCCTGGTGGATGTCGGGGGCGACGACGGAGGTGTCGAAGACCAGATCCAGCGACAGGCTCGAGTCGCTCTTTTCGATGTACTGCCCCTTGGTCTCCTTCTTGCCCTTGTCCTGGCTCTTGAGATTCGTCGAGATGCTGGTTTTCAGCGACTCGGGATTGAAATGCACGCGCATCCAGTTCTCGCCATCGCCCTGCTCCTTGCTGTCACGATAGCCCTGGATGGTTTCAGCCCCGGGCAGCTCCTCGCCGTCGGCGAGACGGATCAGCATCGCCTTTTCAAGCCGCATTCTCGCCTCCGTTGGTTGCCGCTGCCCCACCCTGCTGTTCCAGCCACTCGACCTCGAGCCCCTCATGGGCCAGATGCAACTCCTCGATGGCGACGCCGGAGGCGGTCGCATTGAGATCGGAACCCTTGAACTTGACCGGCACGCAGTTGCGCGCGATCCAGCGCATGCGGACGATGTCCTCGCCTGCCTCGCTCCTGTAGGGCTCGAGCACCTCGATGATGCAGTCGGCACGGTAGGCGTAGACGCCCGTGCGGTAGATGAAGCGGTACCAGCGCCATAACTCGGTATCGCGCGTGATGCCACGCTTGAGCACAAGGTTCGAAAAGGTCACCGGTGTCGTCAGTTGCACGTCACCCCAGTTGCGCCCGCCCTCCTTGATGGTCTTCGGCGTGGTATTGAACTCAAGGCCGGTGATTTCGCTGAATTCTCCCTTGCAGGCAACCAGGTCGAACTTGTTCTTCGCGTTCTCCTTGCCAACGGCAGCCGGCGCATACTGGTGGCTGAAACTGACACGAAAACGAAATGGAACGAAGAGTCCCGGATCACTGTTCATGGCGTTTTTGTCAGGCAAGGGCAGAGACCTCCAGTTTGCTGTTCGGCGTGTTCGCGGCACGGTCGTGCATGAAGGTGACGACGAAACGGTCCACCGGGAAACTCGGTGCGATCTCGATGCGATAAAGGATCAGGTTGGCCATGGTGCTGAGATTCGTCAGGCGGTAGCTGTCCTCTGCCTGAGCGCCGCGCAGCGCGCCCTTGCGATGGAGTTCGGCGAAGAAGGCGTCGAGCATGTTTCTGACGGCCGGATCGCGGCCATCCAGCTGAAAGATGATGTCCTCGCCCAGATCGCGCAGCGACCTGCGCAACCAGCCGACAAAACGCATGAGTTCGCCGGAGCGGCATGCGCTGCCCGCATGGTCGCAAAAGCCGCTGGCCGCGAGCCGCTCGTCGTCGAGCTGCAGCCTGTTACCAGCTGTGTGCAGAACGCCAATGCCGGTTTTTTCCCGCAGCGCGGACCGGGCCTTCGTGCCGACCTCGGGCCATGGCGAGAGGTGACCAGCCAGCGGCATGCCGGCGACGGAACGCCAGACTCCCTCGGTGCGGGTCTTGTGCACGATGTGTCCCGCCAGCAGGCCGGAAGCAGACGTCAGCGGCCGCTCGTCACCGTAGACCAGCGGAAACAGGAACTGCACGTGTGCCAGTTCGGGCAGGCTTTCACCTCTCTCCTCGAGCCAGTCCGCGATGAGTGAAACGGGCCGTGACAGCGCGATGCCGTTGTCGATCCCGGGCGGCAGCGACAGCAGCCACTGCATGTCCGGACGCCAGGCATGCAGGCGCCATGCGATGCGGCGTATACGCTCGCCGGCATCATCGATTTGCCTGTAGTCAGGCATCTCGCTGCTGTAACGCCGCTCGCGATGACCGTCGTCGACAATGGTGCCGCAGGGGTGGAAGGATGGCGCGGGATTCGGCAACTGGTTGCGTGCAACATCGACAATGTTCTGCGGCACCAGCAGCCGTTCGAAATCAGGCATCACGAGCATGCCGGCCGACTCGATGGCACAGGCAAGCTCGACGGCATTCCAGCTGGACGGCTCGTGGCGCACGGCGGACGGGTTGATATCGAAAGCATCGATATCGTCGATCCCCGTCTCCCCTTGCGTGCTCCTGACACGTATGACCCAGCAGATGCGGTCGTCGGATTGATCGATGCCGGCGGAGAAAAAGTCCCTGACCGCCCAGGGCAGCCAGTCGTCGCCATAAGCCTGCTGCTGTGTCGTGTTGTGCTGCGTTTCGTCATCATCGGGTACTGCCTCATCCGATGGCGGACTTTGCGGGAACAGCCGCTGGAATTGCGCCAGCGAGCGAACCGGCAGTGGCAGGCCGTAGAGGCCGTCGTCCTCGTCGAACGTGGCGATACGCTCGGCATAGCCCATTTCCTGCAGGCGTTGCGTCAGTAGCGAATCCTCGAACACGGCATCGGGATTCGCGACTGCGCAATGGCCAATGAAGACAGGCTCGATGTCCGGGCCGATCTCGGTCCCGGACACCACCTGCGTGATGATGCGTGCGTCGCCGATTGTCATGGTGTAATTTCGCAGGATCAGGCCTGCCTGACGTTTTCCACCGAAAGCACAAGTTCCTCCATGGCAACATCACCGCCACCCTTGGCGTTGAGCGACGGACCAGTCCATTTCATCGGCATGGCGCCGATGAGTTCCCAGGTCACAACCACCTCTGGCTCGCCCTTGGAACGGTCCTCCGAGAGCAGTTTGACGCGTACGGTCTTCTTGGCCGACAGCTGGCCTGTCCTGGCTTCTTCGAGCCAGTTGAAAACCTTCTCTGCATCGCCCGTGATGCCACGCTTCAAAGTCACGTCGCCTGCCTTGGTGGTTCCCGGCACCTTGATGATGTAGTTGGTCTTGGCGTTACCGTTGCGGTATTCGGCCACGGTCAGCTCGGTGCCCAGACCCGAGACCTCGGCGAAGCCAGCCTGTACTTCCGTACCGCCACCACCTCCGACTTCGACAAGAAAGTTGAACGCGGAATACGGGGTTTCTCTCATTACAGCCATGCTTCACCTCCTAGGCGTCTGCGGTTTTCTGGCCAATACGGAATACGACGAACTCGGCCGGCGTCAGCGGCGCCACGCCGATCAGGCAGACCAGGCGGCCATTGTCGATATCGTTCTGCGTCATGGTGGTGCGATCACAGCGAACGAAGTAGGCCTGCTTGGGATCGCCGCCGAGCAGCCGGCCGTTTATCCACTCGTTGTAGAGGAAATCCTCGATGGACTCGCGCACACTGTCCCACAGCAGGGTGCCGTTCGGTTCGAACACAGCCCACTGGGTACTGAGCTCGATGGAGCGCTCCAGATAGAGGAAGTAACGCCGGATGTTGACGTATTTCCAGTTCGGGTCGCCGCCCAGCGTGCGCGCGCCCCAGACGCGGTGGCCGCGTGTCGTGAAAGAGCGCAGGCAGTTGATGCCGATCGGATTCAGCAGTTCCTGCTGGAATGCATTGATGCTGCGTGTGAAGCGCAGGGCGCCGAATGGCACTGTGTTGGCCGGTGCCTTGTGCACGCCGCGCTCGACATCGTTCCTGGCGTAGACGCCGGCCATGAATCCTGACGGCGGGAGGTCGACAGTTCCGCCCTCGGGCGCGCTGGTGACGACCCAGGGGTAATAGAGCACGAGGCGGTCGTCGCTGAAGTTGCCGCGAAACGTCTGGATCTGTGTCAGGTCGTGATCCTCCTTGCCGTCGACGAGCGCCAGTCGGTAACGCATCTTGTGACAATGCGCCAGCATGTGATTGACGATAGCCTGATGTGCATCATCACCGAGGCGCGATGCAGAAGGCGCGATGATCGTGAAGATATCCTCGACATACTCGAGCGCGACGAGGCCGGAAGGTTCGCCGATGACCTGCTCGGCGCCGCGGTAGTCGTTGGCGATGGGCCGCGCACCGTCGTTGCCGCCGCCGAGACTGATGACGAAGCGCTGTGGAATCGCATCCGCGGCTTTCATGTCGGCGTCACAGGCATCGAGCAGTTGCGTACGCACAGTGTCCGTCGATGCCACGTCATCCTTGAGCGTAAAGATCACCGGCAAGCCCGCTTCGTCGGCCAGCTTGTTGCCGATAAAGCCGGTCGCATTCTGCTTTGTCATATCGATGGAGATATCATTGACCGATGCAATGACGCTCTTGCCGCGACGAATTTCCAGGTCGAACGCGGTTGCCGTGGCGGAATCGCCCTTCCACAGCAGTTCGAGATCATAGTTGCTGCCGCTTCCGGGAAAACGCGAGGCGATGGCAAAACTGGCCGGCTCCATGACGATCTTGCCCGCCTCGGCCTCGTCGGTACCGCTATCGGCACCGCCGCTCAGCTGCATGACATAGCGCGGGGGCGTCGCGTCCTTGAGCTCAGGGTCGCAGACCGCGATGACGGCATCGAGCAGCTCTTCCCTGGTGGCGCTGTCATCCTTCAGCGTGAAGACCACAAGGTTGTCTTCCGCTTCCGACAACTTGTTGACGATGAAATCGTCGCCCTCGGCGACATCGAGCGAAACGTTCGTCACACTTTTCGTCGTTCCCTGTCCGTTATCGAGTTCGACCCTGAACTTCTTGTCGGCCCCGCGCGTATTGTTGGCGCCGGCGTAGATGATCTCGAGCGTGAAATTCGAATCGCTACCGGGATCCTTCGCCTCGATGCTGAACAGCGGCGGTTCTCCCTGCAGCGTGGCGCTGGCCGCTTCCGTCATGCCATCGGCGGAGACGACACGGCTGACGAACATCTGCTTGCCGCCGTTCTCGAAGAAGGCACGCACCGCCAGCGCCGTATCGTTGACCACACTCTCGCCGCCATGATTCAGCGGATCGGGCGGACCATAAATGCGTTCATATTCGATGAAACTGGTAATGACGCGCGGGATACCCTGCACGGGGCCATCGAGCGTCGGGCCGACGATAGCGGCGGTACTGGTACCGACACCCTCGATAGACCTCGATCGAAAACTGGTCTCTTCTACATAGACACCAGGAGCACGATATTCAGGCATGTTTCTCTCTCCTTTCCGTCCTTCGTTGACTGTTAATCTGGCGCAACCAGCAGGTTGCCCAGCTTTCTGACTTCACCATAGTTGTCGAGGGTGACAGTGAATCCGGCCTGCAAGGTGCCGGCGGTCCCGTCGGTCGAGATATTGAAATCTCCGAACAGGTCCGGATCGGCGGCCTCCTCGGGATCAATTCCCTCGAGGCTCGTGATTGCAAGTGTGAATTGGGGTTTGGAATCGTCGTCCGGCCATCGCATGCCGGCCAGATCGATCACGAACTCGCCACGTGCATCGGCCTGGGCGACGAATGTTTCCGCCAAGAGCGTGTCGTGCGGGACATAGCTCGCCGTGACGAGGGCCCAGGGCGCGTCCTGGCCGGCATTGTCGTCGCCAGGAACGATCTCGAGCTTGAGCCGCCCGCGGATAGCGCCGGCGGCGCCTGGCAGGGTCGCGTGCTGCTGCTGATAGAGCTTCACATCCTGCAGGGTGTCCGATTTGGCCAGGGCCAGGAATCTCGGATTCAGGCGATTTGCGGGATCCGAGAGCAGAATCTTGCGATCTTGCGGATCGCCGACGATCAGACAGCTTCCGTACTTGTCGACGCACTTGATGCCGTACCCGGGATCGAATACCAGATCGAGCTTGACCGCGTCCAGCGTCTGTTCGACGAGATTCGCATCCTCATCGAGTCGCTGCAGGCCGCTGCCCTTGATCCAGCGGAGACCCACAAAGCGATCATCGCGCGGGAATGTCTCGATCTCGAGGATACGCATCAGGTCTGCTCCTCCAGGTCCTTGTGCGCCATGCGGTACTCGATGTCGCTGACGACTGGTCCGCTCTCACGGTACTTCGCGGGCAGCAGTCGCAGGTTCTTGATGATGTAGGGTGTCGAGAGGCGGTAATCGGCGGGCAGTCCGTCCCAGATGCGCAGCAGGTCCTCGGTGTTCATCGGCTCGGGGAAGACCTGCAGCTTGTCGTCTGGATGCCAGGAGGCATCGGGTTCCGCGGTCACCAGCAAGGCGTGGTCGAGATCGAGTGCCGTTCCTATCTGCTGGATCGCCCAGCCCATGATGCTGGCCTCGGCATCGCTCAAGGCGTTCACGGCGACAAGCAGCAGATGGAGATTGATCGGCAATTCAACCTGGCGTGGAAGGCCCCGGCGTGGCGGCGGCATGGTGCGACCCGCGCCGATGGGTTCCACGGAAATACGATGCAGGTAAATTGCGAGTGTATTGCTCGGAAGGTCGTCGAGTTCTTCTTCGTTGAGACTCGAGCTGTCGAGCACGCTGACATTGACGGTGACTCCGAGACTGGCAAGCACGGGCAGTTGTTGCTCCAGCCTCAGTTTGAGTCCGACTAGTGCGCCTGATATGCCGCGGAAATCCGGCACAGGGCTCCTCCTGACAATGTTTCGAGTCGTTGATAAATCAACGCTTTTTCCATCCTTCTGTGGTTGTTATTTCTGGTTATTGTTGCTGCAAGTAAAGCTCGGATAATTCTGTCGATCAGTGTTTCCTTATAGTGGTTTTACTAATGACGACCGACCAGGAGTTTCAGAGTATAGACACTAATCTCATTGACCTGCCAGATTTTTTCTTGCTCCTTATCCATGCAGGCACCGTGATGACGTCACTCCGCTTGACCGTCTGTTTTTGAACGCTGGCAATGCGTCTACATACGATGAATCAAGTCATTCCGCGATCAGGTGAAAAGTTATCGCAACATGGCGTCGAGCTGGTCGACAATCTCGGCCCAGTCGGCATCTTCCTCCTTCTCCTGCTTCAGGAAAGCGGCCTGCGCACTGTTCCAGAAACTGGCATCGTGAAGCTCGATCTCTGCCGGCAAAGGCCGGTGATCTGCGACGAATGCTTCGATGGCTTCATCCGTATCCTCGAGGCCGAGTTGCTTGAAGAGTGAAGGCAGGGTGTGAATCGGTGGTTCCATTCTATTTTCCAGATTGATGCGTGTCTGAGCGATTAAAAACCATCTGGCCGCTTGTGTATAGATGTTTCCGTGCAGTCACCGGGCTTTAGTTTGACCGACGAGGCTGAAGGTGGTGCATGAGGAGACATTGCCTCGCCAGAAGGTGCTTTACCTGGACAACGCGGACAGCGAACAAGCACCGCCACAGCAGACTGCGCAGCGATGTCTTTGGAACTCCCCATCCAATCGCGTGAGCTCCGGGGATTTTATTCCTGGCCGATGACTGCCACGTGAAATGGCACGCCCGACGCTGCAGATCAGCCACAGTGGAAAGCTGCCGGCTGCATTGGCATTGTCAGGCCTTCAATTCATCAAGATAGTGCGATCGTGCCGATGTAAGGTTTGAAATTGGTCTTCGTGACAGTGATTTTCAAACCTCCAGGTGCAGCTCCGGATGGTGGAAGCTCGAAACTCGCCTGTCCGAAAGCGTTTGTTGTTTTCGTCATCAGAACCCCGGGTTTCCGGGAAGAGTCAGTCCACCCGCCCATCAGTGTCACACGGTGGCCAGCGACCGGATTCCCGAGCTTGCGTACCGTGACGTTGATGGTGTCTCCCCACAGGACCGTCAGGGGATGAGTGACCTCGTGGGTACTCGGAGTCTCCGTCCAAACCGGCATTTCCGGATCACCGAAGAGCGTCTGTGTATAAAAAGTCCAGAGCTGGCGTACACCGCCCGTCGCAAGCCTCAGCCCGGCTGCAGGCCCCGCCCTTCCCCAGATTCTCAACTTGCTCCAGAAGAATTCCTCATAGTTGTCGCCCGTGCCGATCCAGCCATAACGGGTATTGCCAACATAGGCGACTGCGCCACCGTCGGGATCATAGGTTGATTTCTCGGCCAGGGAGTCGTAGCCATCGGGACGCGCGGTCGAGCAGGAGTTCCCGAACATGATGAAGTACTCGTTGGTGTTGGTGAAGTCATGTCCGGAACTGACTCCACAGCAGCCATCTGGCGAGCCGTGCCCGGACAGGCTTGCAAAATGGACGCCGTTATCCAGGGCCGCATGAACCGTGGCCGCTTCCAGAGGCACGAGGGGCGGCGGCGGAGAAAGATCGTAGTAGTCTGAATAGTGGCGTTCGACCGAGTTGAAGTTCGGATACGCCGAGTCCATCAGGATACGCAGATTCTCTTTCTGCGCAGCCGCCAACTCCAGACCAACAGGATCCATCAGATAACTGTCGGCATCGATATCCGCTTCAGGCCCCACTGCCTTCAGGAAACGTGTCGGGGTGACACTTTTTGTGTTGTAGCTGTCGTCCGTAGTGAAATACCAACCTGGATTTGAAGCATTGGCTGCGGTGTTGTAGGGAACCACAATATTCGTCGACCCTGATCTCGCCACGAGATTATAGGAAGGAACGCCGCCAGTCAGTGTAATGTCGAACTTGCTGTGGATCCTGGCCAGGTTCGTACCAGCGACATGCGTAAAGCGGCCTTCTGCCGGTGGAGTTGTCGTATCGGCCTGAGGGTAGTGCCACAACCTGCCCCAGTATGCCGAAGCATAGAGAATTTTCTGCAAATATGTCGTGTCGACGTCTGTCTCGCCATCCGGCGATACGAGCCGTTCGTAGGTCAAAACCTTGTCGACGAAAGCGCGCGCCTGGTCACCACTCTGCACGGACGCACGACCGACCCAGACATCGGACCAGAAATCGACTGCGTCCAGAGTCTTTTCCCTGCCTGCCGCTGTATCCCAGTGGTACTGGCCGTAGAGCCCGTTGTTATTGGCGTCGAAATCATGCTTGCCCGGAATCGAATAGCCGGATCCCACGAGGCTGGCATAGTAGAAGTCAGACGGTATGCTGTTGACCGAACGCAGCCAGTAGTAGTCATCGTCGATGACCGGCTCGGGACCCTCCACGATAATGAAACGGGATCTCTGTCCGTCAGGCAGGCGCGTGAATCCTTCATCCCTGGTCGTGAAGTCTCCCTCCGAGGTGTAGTACCAGCCGAGGCGGCCAGAGCCTGCTTGGCGATCAAAAGGAATACGCAATCCACCATGCAATGTCGATAATGGATCCGTGCTGACGGGCTCAAACAGGGGGTACAGCTTCACAACACCTTTTCCGCTCACGAAATGACACTTCTTCTCCGGCGGAGGATTGTCTGTGTGCTGTGCACACCCTGCCGTTTTGTAAGTGATGGATCCCGCAAGCCGGCGCATGGGTACGACGTTGACGTCGCCTGCCAGCAGCAAATAGAGCGTGTCCCACTGCTTGTGAATGTGCTTCACGAAGTTGCGTAATACCTCCTGAAGGTCCCGGGCGAATTCACCTTCGGTAAAGTCACCGAATTGGCCATCAACGATGTCGGAAACCGTGACGACTCGTGTGCGCATGCCACGCGATGACTTCCATTCTGCAAGTCGCTCGAGCTCGGCAACAGGGTCTCCCGACAGCGCAGGTCCACGTTCTGAAAGAGTCGGTGCTCGCGTGGTGCCGTCGCCACGATCGATGGATTCAGGCCAGCTGTAGTTATCCGTGATGATGACATAGGGTGCCTCTTCGTAGAAAAGGATGCCGGGCCAGAATATGTCCTTGGCCGAAACGACCAGATCCTGCTGCAACAGAATATTCATCTGCTCGGCGTAATTGAGGCCGACGCGGGTTTCCTTTTTGTCCCTCTTTGCGGCGTACCTCTCTGCCTTGTCCTTGTCGAATTTGACGACATAACGTAGATCCGGATAGAAGATAAACGCCTTTTCAGCCGGATCATACTGCAGCGGTCGAATCCGGACGGCAGCTATCTGTATGGCTCCGATTTCCTCTTGCCCATCCAGCTCGACCAGGGTTTCCGGATAGGGTTGCTTGCCTTCGATGTAACTCGGGTCGGGCGGTGTAAAGGCAATATCCATGTTTTCCATGGAGAAGCCATCACCGAATTGTTCCGGGTCGGTACCGATGTCCGGTACAGGTTCCTGGGTGGGCAGGGGATTCACCTTGCCAGGCAGCCGCACCGGGTCGCCCGGGATGACTTCGACTGAGACCACGTCCCCGCCAAGCGGCAAGGCGACGAACTGCATCTGCTCAGGCACAGCCGGCGCACCCGGAGTACCGCCTGTCATGAAGCGAGGCAGTTTGGGAACGTCAAAGCCATGGCGCTTTTCGATCCTGACCGCATCCTGCAAAAGCGAGAGCCCCCCTTCGACTTCGTCGTCGGGGCGCGTCGGGGAGAGATTGCCCAGCATCTCACGCGCGATGGTCAGTTCGTACTGTTCGTGTTCCGAAGCCCCCCATCGGACAGTATCGGTCGTCTCGATGAGTAATCGCCAGGGTGGTGCGTAAACCGACAAGTAGATGTCCGGCTTGCTCTCGAAAAGTTCACGAAAATCCTTTTCGGTATAGACAATCTCGAAATACCCCTCGCCGTCTGTCATGGCTGTTCCCAGGAGATCATCGAACAGCAAGTCCTTGTCATAGGCACGGATCATCAGGTCTCCAATGCCAAGACCACTCTCCTTTTCACGAACATTACCCGAGATTTTAAAGCGCATGAGATTTACTCCTCTGTGTTTGATACGTTTTTACAATACCCGGCGCAATGGAAGCCCTTATGAGAAGTCAATGAAGTCGATTCATATCGAGGTCTACTTCTGCCTGGCATAGGTTACCGATGAAACGACAGCCGCGAGAGGATCGGGTGATCAGATCCCGCGGCATTTTTTGTCTGTCATGCATTGAGGTCATGTCGATGATCGACCGTGTCCCTCTTTTCTGCTCCCTCTTCCTTGGTTGTAACGAATCCTCTACTTGCATTGCCATAGACACGATTCTCGTTTCTCGGGATGTCGGGTATGCGTGCGAGATTTGTCGCATCCATACAGGGTGTCTCCTCGCGCTTCCCCCGGGTCGGGAAACAGAACGTGCCGGGACTGATCTTCTGCTCTCACAAAGCCTGATAGCTGGTGAGTTTCGTCAAGCCCATGGTTCCCTGAGCACAATATACGCATCCTGACGCTTTCCGATGTGTTGATCGATGAGTCTGAGAGCGGTTCATGTCGCGACACGAACCGCTTTTTCAATATAGGCCATACTCCTGCAGTGTCATCGTTTATATGGGCGAGAAATCTTGAGCTGATGTGACCTGCGGCATTGACTTGATGTATTGTGACCGCACGTTCGAGCATGCCGGCAATCAAACCGATTGAGCTTGCTTACAATGCTAGACTGCAGCCACGAAGTCAGCCGATAGAGAATGCCGATGATGAGATTGATTGCCGTCTTTTCGATCATGGTGACCATCAGTTCAGTGGTCTTTGCGGGAACAGGGCAAGGCGTCGTGCACAGCATCCGGGCGTCGACGATAGCGCCCTACGTCATGTTCGACTTCACCACCCCGATCGAGAATTCGCACATGTGCAACCGCGCGAAACGTTTCTCAATCGACACCTCGGGAGTCGGCGGAAAAGAAGCCTTCGAGACGCTGTTGCTGGCGAAACGGATGGGCCTGAGGGTCTTCGTTCAGGGTCTCGGCACCTGCAACATTTACGATGCAGAAAACGTCAAGCATATCCAGGTTCAATGACTCGCTGGCATTGATTGCGTATTCCCCTGCCCGACGATGGCGCCCAGACGCAAGCTGCAATTGCACATCAGGCACGACTATTCGAGCGCTCTGGACGGTCCGGTCGTGATGACCGGTTGTCTGTCGCCCTCGCCTGTCGCGGGGATCAGTATCCGGAATTGCTCCTTCTCGTGAACCTCGCCCTCACGGACCTTCCCCTTGAGCTCGGCAAAGCCGCTGAATGCGTAGACCGGTTCGAGCACATCCTGCGGGTAGATGCCCGGGGCTGCGTAGTAGGCGGTGTCGATTGTCTCGATATGGATATCTGTCACGATCGCCGCCTCCTCGACCTGCTCGGGTGGCCATGACTTCTTGAAGCGCTCGAATGCATCAGCCGGGCTCATGATCTTCACCTCTCCATCCGCCCTGGTTTCTCGCCAGATCAGGGAGGCGCCAATGACACTGGCATCGTTGCCGAAGACCACGCCGGCTTTCGCGCCAGGACCGAGAACCGCCTTGCCGTCGAGTTCGAAGCCGAAGATCGCGGCGATCGACGACTGTCCGGCAGCCGTGACCTCGCCCTTGTTGTCCGTCTGCTCGAACTCCGCATAACGGGTTCCGAGCAGCATGGCATTCTCCGGCAACAGGCCGTTGGATTTCAGCAGTTCACTTGCCTTTGCGGCTGCTTCATCGGGTTGCGGGAGTCCGCTCGCGGCCTTCTCGGCTGCCAGCTCGGCATTGTCGGAATAGCGGATGTAGCCAGTACCCTTTCCGCGAAACACTTCCAGCACCTGCAGGCCCTCCTTGACGATGAGCTGCCTGTCGCGATCCTCGACCTTGCCCTCAAGCCCGAAAACCCGCGCCAGTTTCGCCACGGCTTCGTCACTCTGGATGCGTGGTTCCAGCGTGACATAACGCGTCATCACCGATGCCTCTTTCGACAGCTCCCCTTCAAGATGAAAGACCGCTCTGGCCTTGAGCGGCATCTCCTGCGCCGTAACCGTTATTGACACCGCAAGCGCGACCAGAAGCGCGCCGAATCCCCGAATCGAAATGGTTGGTAGCGAATTCATTGTTCCTGCTCCTCAAACAACTCTGGATGCATCAGGCGATCACAGCGTCGGCCAGCTCGAGTAGCCGTACGTCTGTGTGACCGGGTCCGGATCACTGCTGACGGAACCGTATTCGTAAATGTGGTCGTCGTAGGTATTGCTGCCTGAACTCGTCGCCCGCAGATAGGCGCCCTCGTAGTACGGGCCTTCCGTATCCTCGGTCGCCTTTCTCCAGGCACTACGCACGGTGTGGTTGATGCCGTCGCGCGCACCCGTCAGGTACTCGGCGAAGATCTGGCCGCGCGTGCCGCTGTCCGTTGCCGCCGTGCGGAAGCCGAGAATGTAGTGCAGGCCATGCATGACATCGGAATTGCGCCAGCGCTGGTTCAGCGAATACTCGACGCCGTCGCCATCGGCCAGCTTCGCCAGCGCCGAACAGACATCGAGTACGATCCACTCGAGCCGATCGTCACCCCACTGGGGCTCCTGCTGCGAGGGGATCGATGCCAGTACCCAGTCATCGTTGGCGTTGACGCCAAAGGTGAAGCCACCGCCGCGGCCGACGCCGGTCGAACCGTAGACGGTACCCTCGCCGGCACCGTGTCCGGAGAAATAGGCGAAATCGACGTTGTCGACCCAGCTGGCGTCGAGGCCGCCGAGGCCCGGGCGCTTGAAATGTTTCTCCCAGGCGTTGGCATTGCCGACATCGAACATGTCGTCCCAGTCCGGATGCGCCTTGATGATGTTGTAGAAACCCTGGGCATTATCATCCCGGTTATAGACATTGTGCTTGCCCACGGCCGAGTAGTCGGTGACCCACTCGACGCCGACGCGGTTGTCGCAAGACGACACCAGAACAATCAAAGAGAGGATCGTGAATAGACGTTTGAGAACCATTTCCATCTCCTGCGACATGGCGCCTGCCGACGGGCGCATTGGAATACAACTGTTCTCACGGAGAAGAGAAAGGCGGAACTGCAGAGCGGCGGTCGGGTCGGAATCCTGATGCTCTTGCTTCGATTATTGTTGAATATTAAGCCCGCTTCTTTTCCATGGCATGTTGTAATCTCTAGCCCATCACGAGAGCCAGGTGAGGGAAAAACCGTGGGAGGCTGACCTCGATCAACGATCGATGAATTGAAGCCGTCGTTTTCGCCGGGACAGGAGTGGCATGCCTGACTACATGTCGGTATGGATTTCCCAGGTCGTTCTTTCGTGCAGGCTGTTCCAGATGCGTTCGCGCACCTCATCCTCGACGGGCAGGCCGCGGTCGGCAAAGGGATCACTGACGCGCTGCAGGACGTCAGACAGTGCAATGTCGAGATCGCCGCTGTTGTCGACGACGAGGACGTCAGCGCGCTCGCCCATCTGCACGAGCCTGTCGTGGTTGTTGCGGATCGCCCTGAAACGCTCCTTGTAGCGGTCTGCGCCACCACGCTCGACGCCGGTCTCGTCGCGCATGCCGAGACGCTCGAAGTGCTGCGTCTCCTCGCGCACGCAGGCGACGATCCAGACGATGTTGGCCTTCTCGAAATAGATCTCGGGCAGGGTTCCGGGAATCAGTGCCACGCCGTCGATCACGGCAGAGACGTTCTCCTTGATGAGACGGTCGATGCTGCCCGTGACGCCGACCATGGTCATGAGCGCATGGCCATAGAACCAGTCGAGCGAATCGACATCGAATGAGGAGCCGAAGAGTTCCGGAAAGAGTTCCAGCGCCTTTTCGCCGCCGAGCAGGAACCTGCTGGACTCGCGCATGACGGCGCGGCAGGCGATATCCGACGAGAAGCCGGTCTGGATGCCGAGCTGGCGGGAGATCTGCTTGGCGATGGTCGACTTGCCGACACCCGAAGTACCCGACACGAGCACGATCGTCGGCTTGTCGAGATCCTTCAGGTGAGGGACTTCCTCGACGCGCGGCAACAGCCAGCGGAAGAAGCGGAAGAGGTCTTCGCTCGAGACGACTTCGAGCACTTCGCGGGCCACGGGTTCGGCGGCGATCGCCTGCGCGATACGCTGCTGCTCCTGTTTCCACTCCCTGTAATGCTCCAGGTAGACGTCGAAGGACTCGCGGATCCTTCCCGTCCAGCTCTGCACCGTCTCCTCGAGGCGGTCGAGCTCGGGCTGCGGATCGTCGACATCGGCGCTGGTGCGGATCAGTGTCGCGACTGCTTCGCGCACGCTGTCGAGGCTGTCTGCGCCATCGAGATACCGCTGCACCGTATTGTTACCGAGGTCGTGACGGTCGATAAAGATTTTCGTCAGTGAGAGTTTCAGCTCAGGCAGTAGCAGGCGGATGAGTTCGTTGCTCCTGGCCTGCTGCTCCTCGTCGACGTTCCTGTCGCTGCTGCGCAGCAGGCGGCGCGCCATCTTGATAGCCTCGTCGTAGTGATAGCGGTCGAGCGATGCGAGGCGCGCGACCATTTCGTACTGGATGCGCCGCATCGTGACCAGCACCCGGCGGTTGTCGGTGTAGGCCTTGCGGTGCTGCAGGATCAGTTCCGACAGCACATCGAGTGGAATCATCTCTGCCATGCGACCATGCCAGACGGAGGTTTTCGAGGCATAGCCGAGCTGCGCTCCGACCCTGTCCGTGACCAGTTGCCTGTCGGCCTCGGATGGCAGGCGTTTCAGGACTTCGGCCCAGTCGACGCCGGCCTCGAGCTGCGTGACAATCCACTCCATCCAGTGCCTGTTGGCTTCGACCTGCACGCCGCCGTTGACGACGCCCGGATCCTCCCTCTCGCCAACCGACAGCAGTACGACATCCTCGACACGGCGCACCGTGTCGTCGTTGCCGCCGTCGAACAGCTCGTTGCCGACGAACAGGATGTGATCGGCCGGGATGCCCATGACCTGGTGGAGCTCCTCGGCCGCCCTGCCCTTGTCGTTGCCCATGAGCACCAGCTTGATGCCGCGCGTAGCGTGCATGTAGGGCATGCCGACACCCCTGTCGCCGAGCGCTCTGAGGTGATCGAGCTCCTCGAGCCTGTCATGGATGAAATGGCTGATGGCCATGCGCACAGCGGTTTCGCGCTCGCCCTTGTAATGCTGCACGGAGATGTCACCGAGCATCATCCAGCTCAGTGCGCCGCCACGGAAATAGGTCTCGGACTTTCCGCTGTCGAAGCCGTGCTCCTCGAGCTTGGCTTTCATCTGGTCCACGAGTGAAGTCCCGGCGAAACCGTGCTCCTCGAGCACCGCCCGGGCCGCCTCGATATGCCGGTCGATGCGCGGATCCCGCAGATCGTCGGTTTGGTAATGATGGGCGAACCATGCGCGCAATTCCTGCTCGCCGATGACCGCGAGCGCCTGCGCGTCACTGAAGTGGCGCTTGAAGACCGCATCGTCGACCCACTTGTCGCTGGCGGCATCGTAGTGGCTGCGCGTGCTGCCCTCGCCGCCAAAGTAGCAGACATGGCTGAGCACGTCTTTGGGCAGGCGGTAGAGCATGCGCGGTCCCATCTTGGCGATGGCCACGCCGCTGACAGGCGCCCAGAGGATATCGTGCTTCTTGAGCATGCGCACGAAGTCGGCGAGTTGCCCGATCCAGTCGTCGTCTGGCCGATAGCCGGATTTCAGCAGCGTATCGTCGACATCCGTGAGCCAGGCGCCCCTGTAGACGATGGCGTCGGCACCGGCGGCAGTCATTTGAGGTCGTCCGCGAGCCTGAGCCAGGTGCTGACCACGGTATCCGGGTTCAGCGAGACACTGCTGATGCCCTGCTCCATGAGCCACTCGGCGAGTTCCGGATGGTCCGATGGTCCCTGGCCGCAGATGCCGACGTACTTCCCCTGCTTGCGGCAGGCGTCGATGGCCATCTTCAGCATCGCCTTGACGGCCGGGTCGCGCTCGTCGAACGAGGCGGCGACGAGACTCGAATCGCGATCGAGCCCGAGCGTGAGCTGGGTCATATCGTTGGAACCGATCGAGAAACCGTCGAAGTACTCGAGGAACTGCTCGGCCAGCACGGCGTTGGACGGCAGCTCGCACATCATGATATGACGCAGGCCGTCATCGCCGCGCGCGAGCCCGTTTTTCGCGAGCAGTTCCGAGACACCCCTCGCCTCGTCAAGCGTTCGCACGAACGGCACCATGAGCTCGATATTCGTGAGACCCATGTCGTTGCGCACACGGCGGATAGCCTCGCACTCCATTTCGAAGCAGACACGGAACGTCGGATCGAGATAGCGTGCCGCGCCGCGAAAGCCGATCATCGGGTTCTCCTCGTGCGGTTCGTAATGCTCGCCGCCGACAAGGTTGGCGTACTCGTTGGACTTGAAGTCCGACATGCGCAGGATGACCGGGTGTGGCTGGAAGGCGGCCGCGATGGTCGAGACGCCTTCCATGACCTTGCGCACGAAGAACTCGCGCGCGTCGGGATAGGCCGCAATTTGGCGCCTGATGATCTTCTGCAGCTTGTGCGGCTGCTGGTCGACCTCGAGCAGTGCCCGCGGGTGGATGCCGATCATGTTGTTGATGATGAATTCCATGCGCGCGAGTCCGACGCCCTGGTTCGGAATCTGGCAGAAGTCGAAAGCGCGATCCGGGTTGCCGACGTTCATCATCATCTTGATCGGCAGCGCAGGCAGCTTGCCGAGTTCGACGGTATTGACGGCGAAGTCGAGCTTGCCCTCATAGACGTAACCGGTGTCGCCCTCGGCACAGGAGACGGTGACCTCCTGGCCATCCTTGATTTCGTAGGTGGCATCGCCGGCGCCGACGACGGCCGGCACGCCAAGCTCGCGTGCGATGATGGCCGCGTGACAGGTGCGCCCGCCACGGTTCGTGACGATGGCCGAGGCGCGCTTCATGATGGGTTCCCAGTCGGGGTCTGTCATGTCGGTGACGAGCACGTCGCCCTCCCGGATGCGTTCCATGTGATCCAGGTTCATGATCAGTCGCGCGGTCCCGGCGCCGATGCGCCCGCCGATCGAGCGCCCCTGCGAAAGGACCTTGCCGCGCTCCTTCATCTCGAAGCGTTCGAGGATATTGCCCGCCCTGCTCTGCACTGTCTCTGGACGCGCCTGCACGATGTAGAGTTCGCCGTCGAGGCCGTCGAGCGCCCACTCGACATCCATCGGACGGCCGTAGTGCTGCTCGATGATCACGGCCTGGCGCGCGAGTTCCTCGACCTGCCTGTCGTCGATGGAGAACAGCAGGCGCTCATGGTCGTCGACATCGACCTTTTTGACGGGCTCTTCGCCATCCGGATCGTAGATCATCTTGATGGCCTTGCTGCCGACATTGCGGCGCAGGACGGCCGGACGCCCGGACGCGAGCGTCGGCTTGTGGACGTAGAACTCGTCGGGATTGACAGCACCCTGCACGACCATCTCGCCGAGCCCGTAGCTCGAGGTCACGAAGACCACGTCGCGAAAACCCGACTCGGTATCGAGCGAGAACAGGACGCCGCTGCTGCCGATGTCGGAACGCACCATCTTCTGGATGCCGGCCGAGAGCGCAACGTTGCCATGCGCGTAGCCCTGGTGTTCGCGATAGGTGATGGCACGGTCCGTGAACAGTGACGCGAAGACGCGGCGGATGGCGAGTTTGATCTCCTCGAGCCCGGAAACGTTCAGGAAGGTCTCCTGCTGGCCCGCGAAGGAAGCATCCGGCAGGTCCTCGGCCGTTGCCGACGAGCGCACGGCCCAGCTCACCTCCTGGCCATACTCCTGTTCGAGCTGCTCGTAGGCATGGTCAATCGCGGCCTCGAGTCCGTCCGGCAAGGGCACTTCCATGATCCATTCGCGGATCTGCCTGCCGGCAGCAGCCAGATCGGCGAGATTATCGACATCGAGTGCGTCGAGCCTGGCGTTGATGCGGCCGCCGAGGCCCTCGTGCTCGAGGAATTGGCGATAGGCGAAGGATGTCGTGGCGAATCCTCCCGGCACCTTGACGCCGAGGCTCGTCAGGTTGCGGATCATCTCGCCGAGCGAGGCGTTCTTGCCTCCGACTTGCTCGATGTCGCCGATACCCAGCTGGTCCAGCCAGATCACATAGTCATTCATGGTTCGCCCTTGGTGGTTTGACGGGATGTTGGACATGGTGCACGCGCACGATCTGCGATGCCAGCTCCTCGATCGAGCGGGTCGTCGAATCGAGCACGGGCGTACCGTAGCGGCTGAAGAAGCGCTCGGCCTGGCGTACCTCCTGCTGGCAGGTCTGCAGCGAGGCATACTTGCTGCCGGGACGGCGCTTCTCCCTGATTTCCTGCAGGCGCAGCGGATCGATCGTGATACCGACGAGCTTGTCTGCGTTGCCGAGCAGGACATCCGGGAAACGGCCGCGCTCGAAGTCCTCTTCGGTGAGCGGATAATTGGCCGTCTTGACACCGAACTGCAACGCGAGATAGAGCGAGGTCGGGGTCTTGCCGGAGCGCGACACGCCGACGAGGATGATGTCGGCCTCGTCGAGATCATTGAGGATCATGCCGTCGTCGTGCGTCAGCGAGTAGTTGACGATATCCATGCGCTTGTCGTAGCTGCGTGCGTTGGCTATGCCGTGGGACAAACCAAAGCGGTAGGACGGCGTGATGCCAATGGCATCGCTGAGCTGCTTGAGGTAACCCGAGAAGAGTTCGTAGTAATGGCACGACGCCGAACGCAGCATTGCGTCGATCTCCTTGTCCGGCATGGTCGCGAAAACGATGGGCTTGTCACCGTTCCAGGCCGTCACGTCGCGCAGCTCATCGGCGAGTTCCTGCGCCTTCTCGATGGTGTTGATGTACGGCATGTAGTGGCGTTCGAACTCGACATCCTCGAACTGCGACAACAGGCTGTTGCCGAGCGTCTGCGCCGTGATGGCGGTGCTCTCGGAAATAAAGTAGACGAGCAGTGGCTTTGTCATCAGGAATTATCTTGCCTGCTGGTAAGCAGTGCTTTGCATCTCGTGCAGCCTGCTCAGCACCCTCTGGTATTCGAATGCCAGCGTATCACCCTGATAGAGGTTTTCAAGCGTCGTCTGCGCCGAGAAGATCAGCCGCGTGCGCTGGTCATAGAGCTCGTCGACGAGATTCAGAAAGCGCCGCGCCGAGCTGTCGAGCCCCTCGTCGAGAAGTGGTACGTCGGAGAGCAGCACTGTCGGGTATTCGCGCGCGAGTTCGATATAGTCGCTCGCGGCGCGCGGACCGCGGCAGAGGGTATCGAAGTCGAACCAGACGACATTGACGGCGCGCATGCGCGCGACCAGTGGTCGCTTGTTGACGACGAGCTCGCTCTGCTCCTCGATCTCACCCTCGGCGATGGCGCGAAAACGCGTCACCATGCGTTGCTGTGTCCTCTCGTCATGCGGCGTGAAGAAGATGTCATCGAGCGCATGATTGCGAAAACGGTAATCGACCGGGCTGTGCAGATGCATCACCGTCGAATGGATACGAATCAGGTCGGCGGCAGGCTGGAATTGCTCGCGCTGGAACCAGTCCTGGCAGAGATCGTCCGGTTCTCTGTTGGACGTCGTTACCAGCGTTACGCCCTCGGCGTAAAGCGCCTCGACGAGGTTGCGCAACAGCATGGTGTTGCCGATGTCGGTAACCTGGAATTCGTCGAGACACAGCAGCCGATAGTGCTTGCCCATGTGGGCTGCGATCATTTTCAGCGGATCCACGTCGGCGGAGAATGTCTGCAGTTCGTGATGCACCATTTGCATGAAGCGATGGAAATGCAGTCGCAACTTGTTGTCGATCCGGACCGTCTCGAAAAACGCATCCATGAGCCAGGTCTTGCCGCGTCCGACATCGCCCCAGAGATAGAGGCCGGGAACCAGGTCGTGCTTGCGCCTGAATCCGAGAATCCGTCCGCTGAGCCGCGAGCGCGCCTTTTTCTCGTTTGCCTCGAGGCGGTCGGCGATTTCCTGGAGCTTCAGCACGGCCTGATACTGCAGCTGCTGCGGCTCGAGGGTGCCGTCATCGACGAGGGAGTGGTAGCGAGCTAGCAGTGTCATGGCCGGTGCCGGGGCGTCATCCCGTTTCTTCCCGAAGCGCCCTGTTGCGCGCGCCCTTTGAGATGTGCGCGTGACTCCAGCCAAAGCGGTCGTTTCGTTCATGCCAACAGTGGTCCCGGCTCATCATCCATCCCGGGCAGGTTAGGGAGCAAAAATGTATTTGACAATTCAATAATTTCAATTCTAAATATTAAAGGAAATAATATTGCAACAGCAGCGTTGTATTCACCACCAGACGGATCATTATCCATGACAGGCGTTTACTACAAGCAGAACCGTCTCAAGAAACTGCGCGCTTTCTGCCAGACAGCAAAACTCGGCAGTGTCACCAAGGCGGCGGAGAAACTTTTCGCCAGCCAGCCGACGATCTCGCTGCAGATCCAGGCGCTCGAGAGGGAAATCGGCAAGCAGCTCTTCGAACGCAGGGGACCGCAACTCAAGCTCACTGCCGAGGGCGAGATTCTCTACAACCTCGCGCAACCGCTCGTGCAGGGTGTCGATCACCTGCAGGAGAGCTTCGAGGCACATTGCGGCAACCTCACTTCCGGCGAACTGACGATCGCCGCCGGCGAGTCGACGATTCTTTACATCCTGCCGGGTCCCGTCAGTATCTTCGCCGAACAGTACCCGGGCGTCCGCATCAAACTCGCAAACGAGACAGGCCGCAACGGGCTGGCCATGCTGCGCGCCGACGAGATCGACTTTGCGGTCGGCTCCATGCTCGAGGTGCCAGAGGACATCGTCTACAAGCCGATCGTCACTTACAACCCGGTGCTCATCACGCCGCTCGACCACCCGCTGGCGAAGAAGAAAAAGCTCAGACTCGAGGATATCAGTCCGCACGGGCTGATACTCCCGCCGCGTCATCTCAGTACCTGGCACATCGTCAAGATGGTCTTCGCCCAGAACAACGTGAGCTACCAGGTGGCGCTCGAGGCCGGCGGCTGGGAGGTCATCAAGAAATACGTCAGCATCGGCATGGGGATTTCCATCGTCACCGACGTCTGCATTGGCGAGGAAGACAAGGAGAAGTTCGCAATCCTGCCGCTGAACCACTACTTCCCGAAACGCAGCTACGGCATCGTCACGCGCAAGGGAAAGTTCCTCTCGACATCCGCGAAACGCTTCATCGACCTCATGGAGAGCTGTTACGCCGACGACCGGCATTGCGCAACCGGGCCGGCGAAAAAGACCGGCTGAATCCGGGGTACGGCAGTACGGCATGCGATCGCCGCCAGGCTCCGGATCCCGGCCCGCGCGGATCGTCTCTTCCGGGCTCGCACGGCGAAGTCTCCCGGGGAATTTCACGTACTGCCGGCCCGTTCTGTTGCTACTACACCACGTCCGATTGTCAACAACTGCCGCGCATAGCGCTCGAATCACAGGGATTTTATCCAATTTTTCGCTATTTTGTTGACAATCCTGTTTCCAGGGGCTAAAAATAGGCCCACGTAACAGAAACCAGGCCGTCATTGTCGACAAAATGCCCGAAATACCCCGCAACGAAACCGTGATTCCCCTTCCCGACAGCGGCACCCTTTCGGACCGCGTCTGCAACCAGCTCAAGGAGGAGATCATCACCGGGCGTCTCGAACAGGGCGCCAAGATCAAGGAGGAGGTGCTCGCGCGCGAACACGGCATCAGCCGCGGCCCGCTGCGCGAGGCGATCCGGCGACTCGAGGGCATGCACCTGGTGCAGCGCGTACCACATGCGGGTGCGCGCGTGGTTACCCTGACCCACAAGATGATGAGCGACATCTACCGCGTGCGCGAGGCTCTCGAGGGGATGTCGGCGCGGCTCGCGGCCGAGAACATGCACTCGCAGGACATTGATGCGCTCAGGAAATTGCTCGAGCAGCACGAACACGCCATCGAGGAGACCGACGGCAAGGTCTATTTCCAGCGCGAGGGTGACGTCGATTTCCACTTCCGCATCGCGCAGGCCAGCGGCAACGACTGGCTGATCCATCATCTCAGCAGCGAGCTCTACCAGCTGATTCGCATGTGCCGTTACCGCTCCGCCCTCGCCCCGTCGCGTCCCGTCAAGGCGCTGGCCGAGCATCGCCAGATCGTCGAGGCCATCGCCGCCGGTGACGGTGAACTCGCAGAACTTCTCATGCGCCGCCACATCAGCGGCGCATGGCAAATCGTCAAAGATCTACTTCCACGAGAAACCCATGACTGAACTGACACCCGGAGCAAGGCTCCGCAAGGCCGTCGACGAGAACAACCCGCTGCAGGTCGTCGGCACCATCAACGCCTACTCCGCGATCATGGCCGAGAAGGTCGGCCACAAGGCGATCTATCTCTCCGGCGGTGGCGTCGCGGCCTGCTCCTTCGGCACGCCCGATCTCGGCATCACGACCATGAAGGACGTGCTCGAGGACGTCTACCGCATCACGGACGCCTCCTCCCTGCCACTGCTCGTCGATATCGACACGGGCTGGGGCGGCAGCTTCAACATCGCGCGCTGCATCCGAGAGATGACGCGCGGCGGCGCGGCCGGCGTGCATATCGAGGACCAGGTGATGCAGAAGCGCTGCGGCCACCGCCCGAACAAGGCGATCGTGCCGCAGCAGGAGATGGTCGATCGCATCAAGGCCGCTGTCGATGCCAGGAGAGACGAGAACTTCGTCATCATGGCGCGTACCGATGCGCTCGCCGTCGAGGGCATGCCGTCGGCCATCGAGCGCGCCGTTGCCTGCGTCGAGGCCGGCGCCGACATGATCTTCCCGGAAGCCATGACCACGCTCGAGCAGTACGCGGAATTCACCGAGGCCGTCGACGTGCCCGTGCTCGCAAACATCACGGAGTTCGGTGCGACCCCGCTGTTCACGGCCGGGGAGCTGGCGTCCGTCGGCGTCAAGCTGCAGCTCTTCCCGCTCACCGCCTTCCGTGCCATGAGCCAGGCAGCGCTGAACGTCTACCAGCACATTCTCGATGACGGCACGCAGAAGGCCGTTGTCGACTCCATGCAGACGCGCATGGATCTCTACGACACGCTCGGATACCACGACTACGAAAAGAAACTGGATGAGCTGTTCAAGCAGCAATAACTCCCGAGGAGGACCAGATGACAGACCAAGCTCTGCCCAGGGCCAAGAAATCCGTCGCGCTCTCCGGCACGGCGGCCGGCAACACCGCGATCTGCACGGTCGGACGCACAGGCAACGACCTGCACTACCGCGGCTATGACATTCTCGATTTCGCCGACAAGGCGGAATTCGAGGAAATCGCCTACCTGCTGATACACGGCAGCCTGCCGACGCAGGCGCAGCTCGACAGCTACAAGGCGAAGCTCAAGGCGCTCCGCGGCCTGCCGCTGGCCGTCAAACAGGCGCTCGAGGCGATCCCGCCGACGGCGCACCCGATGGACGTCATGCGCACGGGGTGCTCCATGATGGGTTCCTGCCTGCCGGAGAAAGAGAGCCATCCGGCGGCCGATGCGCGCAACCTCGTCGACAAGCTCATGGCGAGCTTCGGCTCCATGCTGCTCTACTGGTATCACTATGCGCACAACGGCAAGCGCATCGATGTCGAGACCGGCGACGACTCCATCGGCGCGCACTTCCTGCATCTGCTGCATGGCGAAGCGCCGCGCGACTCCTGGATCCGCGCCATGCACACCTCGCTGAACCTCTACGCGGAACATGAATTCAACGCCTCGACCTTCACGGCGCGCGTCGTCGCCGGTACCGGCTCTGACATCTACTCGGCCATCACGGCGGCCATCGGCGCATTGCGCGGGCCAAAACACGGCGGCGCCAACGAGGAGGCGTTCCGCACCCAGAGCCGTTACAACAGCCCCGACGAGGCCGAGGCGGATATCCGCGAGCGTGTCGGCCGCAAGGAGATCGTCATCGGCTTCGGCCACCCGGTCTACACTGTCGCCGACCCGCGCAACGACATCATCAAGGCCGTGGCGCAGGAACTCTCACAGGAGAACGGCAACACTCTGATGTTCGAGGTCGCGTCGCGCCTCGAGACGACCATGCGGGATCTCAAGAAGATGTTCCCGAACCTCGACTGGTTCTCCGCCGTCTCCTACAACCAGATGGGCGTGCCGACCGATATGTTCACGCCGCTGTTCGTGATCGCGCGCGTCTCGGGCTGGGGCGCACATGTCATCGAGCAGCGCGAGGATGGCAAGATCATCCGTCCGAGCGCCAACTACACCGGGCCGGAAAACCGCGCCTGGGTGCCGATCGGCGACCGCTAGTTATCCGGTGGCGGCCGCGATCTCCGCGGTCGCCGCAATTGCAATCTTTTCAGCAGGAATCACCATCCATGAGTGCCAATGTAGACATGAACCAGCGCCCCGATCCGGACCAGGTGCTGGTCGATATCGCCGACTACGTCGACAGCTATGAGATCACCTCGGACGAAGCCTATGACACGGCGCGCAATTGCCTGATCGATACCCTGGGTTGCGGCCTGCTCGCGCTGCGCTTCCCGGAGTGCACCAAGCATCTCGGCCCGATCGTGCCGGGCACCACCGTGGCCAACGGCGCGCGCGTACCGGGCACCTCGCACGTGCTCGACCCCGTCAAGGCGGCCTGGGATATCGGCGCCATGGTGCGCTGGCTCGACTTCAACGACACCTGGCTCGCGGCGGAATGGGGCCACCCTTCCGACAACCTCGGCGGCATTCTCGCGGTGGCCGACTGGCTCAGCCGCGACAATCTCGCCAGGGGCAGGGCGCCGCTGACGATGCGCGACGTACTGACGGCCATGATCAAGGCGCACGAGGTGCAGGGCGTCCTCGCGCTCGAGAACTCCTTCAACCGCGTCGGGCTCGACCACGTAGTGCTCGTCAAGGTCGCCTCGACGGCCGTGGTCACCAGACTGCTCGGCGGCACGCGCGAGCAGATCATCGACGCGGTCTCCCAGGCCTGGGTCGACGGCCAGTCGCTGCGCACCTATCGCCATGCGCCGAATGCCGGTTCGCGCAAGTCATGGGCCGCCGGTGACGCGACCTCGCGCGCCGTACGCCTCGCCATGATGACCATGAAGGGCGAGATGGGCATCCCGGGCGTGCTGACCGCGCCGCAATGGGGGTTCTACGATGTGCTCTTCAGCCACACCAACAAGGACATGGCGCTGAAGCCCGAAGGCGAACGCGAGTTCAGGTTCCCGCAGCCCTATGGCAGCTACGTCATGGAGAACATCCTCTTCAAGATCTCGTTCCCGGCCGAGTTCCATTCGCAGACCGCCTGCGAGTGCGCAGTGAAGCTGCACCCGGAAGTGAAAGACCGCCTCGACGACATCGACAAAATCGTCATCACGACGCACGAGTCGGCGATCCGCATCATCTCCAAGGTCGGACCGCTGGCCAACCCGGCCGACCGCGACCACTGCCTGCAGTACATGACGGCCGTGCCGCTGATCTTCGGCGATCTCGTCGCCGAGCACTACGAGGACGAATTCCACCAGGCGCACCCGATCATCGACGAGCTGCGCGACAAGATGGAGATCGTCGAGGACGAACGTTACACGCGCGAATATCTCGAGCCCGACAAACGCTCCATCGCCAACGCCGTACAGGTCTTCTTCAAGGACGGCACGAGCACGGAGCAGGTCGCGGTCGAATACCCGATCGGTCACCGCCGCCGCCGCGAGGAAGGCATCCCTGTTCTCGAGAACAAGTTCCTCAACAACCTGCGCACGCGCTACCCCGAGTGGAAGTGCCAGGCGATCATGGAGCTGACGCTCGACCAGCAGAGACTCGAGGCAACAGCGGTCAACGAATTCATGGAGCTGCTGGTCGCGACCTGATCGCGACAGCGATGGATACAGACCCATGCGCGTACGCGACGCCCTCGAACAACGCAAGTCCGTCAGGGCCTTCCTCGACCGGCCGGTCGCGAGGGAAACCGTCATGCGCATCCTCGATGCGGCGCGCCATGCCCCGTCCGGCGTCAACACCCAGCCATGGAAAGTGGCTGTCGTGACGGGCGCGGCCAAGCAGCGGCTGCAGCAGAAGCTCGAGGCCGCCTTCCGCGCCGGCGAAAAATCCCGGGCGAGTTATATCTACTACCCCGCCGAGTGGATCTCACCCTACAAGGAGCGCCGCAAGGAATGCGCCGTGCTGATGTACGACGCCATCGGCATCAGCTTCGGCGACAGGCCGCGCCAGCTGGAGCAGTGGGCCAGGAACTACCGCGCTTTCGATGCTCCCGTCATGCTGCTGTTCCTCATGGACCGGATCATGGGCCAGGGCGCCTTCATCGACTACGGCATGTTCATGCAGTCGCTGATGCTCGCGGCCGAGGAGGAAGGAGTCGCGACCTGTCCGCAGGCGTCGCTGGCAGAGTACCCGGATATCGTGACGAGCGAACTCGGCTACGATGACTCCATGCAGGTGATCTGCGGCATGGCGCTGGGTTACGAGAAGAAGGACGCCGCGATCAACAGTTACAGAACACAACGCATGGAAGTGGATGCATTCACCCGCTTCCTGGATGAATAACGACACCAACGGCGTACCCTGGCATGAGAGCTGACCGGGCGACGCAGCGAGGAGGAGACGATGACGAGTTACAGAGAAGAATACGACCGTTCGAGGAAGGATCCAGAGGGTTTCTGGAAGGAGAAGGCACAGGCACTCTCCTGGTACAGGCAGCCGGAGACCATCCTCAGTCAGGACGAGCACGGCATCCACCACTGGTTCAGTGATGGCGAGATGAATACCGCCTACATGGCGCTCGACTACCACTGCGAGAACGGCCGCGGCGAGCAGGCTGCGCTGATCTACGACTCGCCCGTCACCGACACGAAACGAACCTACAGCTACAACGAGCTGCGCGACGAGGTCGCCTTGACGGCCGGCATGCTCAAGGCGCAGGGCGTCGGCAAGGGCGACCGCGTCATCATCTACATGCCGATGATCCCGGAAGCGGCCATCGCGATGCTCGCCTGCGCGCGCCTCGGCGCCATTCATTCCGTCGTCTTCGGCGGCTTCGCTCCGCGCGAGCTGGCCGTGCGCATCGATGATGCGACCCCGAAGGTCATCATGTCGGCTTCGTGTGGCATCGAGATCCAGCGTGTCATCGAGTACAAGCCATTGCTCGACCGCGCCATCGAGATCGCCGGACACAAGCCCGACTGCTGCATCATCTTCCAGCGCCCGGACGCGACAGCAGCGCTCATGGAGGGGCGCGATCTCGACTGGAAAGAAGCGCTCGCGGCCGCCTCCCCCGCCGGCTGCACGCCGGTCAAGGGTTCCGATCACCTCTACATTCTCTATACATCAGGTACCACCGGAAAACCCAAAGGCGTCGTTCGGGAAAACGGTGGCCATGCTGTCGCCATGAAATACAGTATGAAGGCGATCTACGACATGGACCCCGGAGACGTCTTCTGGGCCGCATCCGATGTCGGCTGGGTCGTCGGCCACTCCTATATCGTCTATGCCCCGCTGCTGCACGGCTGCACGACTCTCTTCTACGAGGGCAAGCCGATCATGACGCCGGATGCCGGGGCATTCTGGCGCGTAATCTCCGAGCACAGGGTGCGCGCACTCTTCAGCGCGCCGACGGCCTTCCGCGCGATCAAGAAAGAGGACCCTGAGGGGGAATTCCTGCAGCAATACGACCTCTCCTGCCTCGAGACCGTCTTCGCGGCAGGCGAACGTCTCGACCCGCCCACCTACGACTGGATGGTCGAGAAGATCCAGCGCCCCGTCATCGACCACTGGTGGCAGACCGAGACCGGCTGGGCGATCGCCGCGAACATGGTCGGCATCGAGCCGATGCCTGTCAAGGCGGGTTCCGCGACCGTTCCGGTGCCCGGCTACGACGTGCAGATTCTCGACGACAGCGGCAACGAGTTGCCTGCGAACAGCCAGGGCAACATCGCTATCAGGCTGCCGTTGCCGCCGAGCTGCCTGGCGACAATCTGGGGTGATCTCGACCGCTTCAGGAGCGGCTATCTGGAGACCTTCCCGGGTTACTATGTCAGCGGCGATGGAGGTTACATCGACGATGACGGCTATCTCTTCGTCATGGGACGCATCGACGACGTCATCAATGTCGCGGGCCACCGGCTCTCGACCGGGGAGATGGAAGAGATCGTCGGCATGCACCCGGCTGTCGCCGAGTGCGCCGTGATCGGCCGTGACGACGCCCTCAAGGGCCAGATGCCGCTCGGTTTCGTGGTGCTCAAGAGCGGCGTGGAGATGGATCACGCGGAACTGATCGCCGAACTCGTCCAGCTCGTGCGCAAGGAGATCGGCGCAGTCGCGTGCTTCAAGCAGGCCCACGTCGTGCCGCGCCTGCCGAAGACGCGCTCGGGCAAGACGCTGCGCAAGACCATCAAGCAGATCGTCAATGGCCAGGAGTACGTCGTGCCCTCGACCATCGACGACCCGGCGTCGCTCGACGAGATCAAGGTACTCATGGGAAGGAGCTGAGGTGTGTCATCGCCAAGCTTTTGCCGCAAGCTGGGCAATCCCGATGCCTGGAGTGCACGCCGCGTGATTGCCGCGGGTGCCAGGCCTTCCCGCAATGACATCGTAATGAAAAGAGGGCATTCATCATGACACCGGAAACCATCGACCTGAACGACAACATCACCCTCGTCGACGCCCAATACCAGGTTCCTGGACTCGCCGCGACCTATATCGTGCGCGAGGGTGACGCGGCCGCAATCATCGAGACCGGCACCACGCACACGGTGCCAATGCTGCTCGCTGCGCTCGAACAACGCGGCCTGTCGCGCGAACAGGTGCAGTACGTCATCCCGACGCATGTCCATCTCGATCACGCCTGCGGTGCCGGCGCCCTCATCGCGCAATGCCCGAATGCCCGCCTCGTGATTCACCCGCGCGGCGCGCGGCACATGATCGACCCGTCGAAGCTCGTCGCCGGCACGATCGCGGTCTATGGCGAGGAGAAATTCCACGCGCTCTACGGCGACCTCGTTCCGGTCCCGGAGGAGCGTGTCATCGAGGCGCCCGACAACTTCGAGGTTGCCCTGAACGGGCGCATCCTGCGCTTTCTCGATACGCCAGGCCATGCGCTGCACCACTTCTGCGTGCACGATCTCGGCAGCAACGGGGTCTTCACGGGTGACACCTTCGGCCTCAGCTACCCCAACCTCGCCACTCCCGGCGGAGCCTTCGTTTTCGCCACGACGACGCCCGTGCAGTTCGACCCCGACCAGCTGCGTGCGAGCATCGAGAGGCTCATGGCGCTGGGGGCGGACTACTTCTACCTGACCCATTACGGCAGGATCGAGGCCAGCCGGGAGCTGGCCGACCAGCTGCTGACGACCATCGAGGACTTCGTGAACATCGCCCTGCAGGAGAAGAAAACACCGAAGCGTGTCGAAGTGATGGCCTCGCGCATTCTCGACTATCTCGTCGCGGGACTCGAGACCATGGAGTGCGACTGCGCTGAGGACGACTGCCGCGACTGGCTCGCGATGGACGCCGGCCTCAATGCGCAGGGGCTGGATGTCTGGCTCAAGCGTCTCGACAGGAACGCGGCGTGAGGCTCAACTCCCCTGATACGGCGGCGCCTGCCCGGCGAAGTGCTGCCGCAATGTGATCCACTCCGAGAGCCGCAGCTGGATCATGTAGTTGATGGTGCCCTCCGGGTAGATCCCGTCCTGCGCCTGCCGGCCCGCGGGCAGCTTCGTGAAGAGTTCCATCGCCTGCTCCACGTGATCCACGGCGTAGATGTGGAAGCGGCCGGCATCCACGGCATCGCGTACCGACTGCTTGAGCATCAGGTGGCGCAGGTTGCTCTTCGGAATGACCACGCCCTGCTTGCCGGTGAGCCCGCGCGCCTCACAGAGATCGAAAAAGCCCTCGATCTTCTCGCAGACACCGCCGATCGCCTGCATCTGTCCATGCTGGTTGATGGAACCCGTGATCGCCAGCGACTGGTCAATTGGCACATCCGCGAGCGCCGACAGCAGGGCGCAGAGTTCGGCTGCCGAGGCGCTGTCGCCCTCGATATGGCCGTAGGTCTGTTCGAAGACCAGGCTCGCGGTCAGCGACAGCGGTATGTGCTTGGCATAGCGCGAAGCGAGATAGGCGCTCAGGATCATGACGCCCTTCGAGTGGATCGGCCCGCCCTGCTCCGATTCGCGTTCGATATCGACCACGTCGCCGTTTCCGAGCCGGGCCGTGGCGCTGATGCGCGCCGGCAGGCCAAAGGCGTGGTCGCCGACCTGCATGACCACGATGCCGTTGACTTGCGCGAGTTGCATGCCCTCGGTATCGATCTGCAGCGTGCCCTTCAGAATCTCCTCCTGCAGGTGCTCCTCGATCTGGCTCGAGCGCTTGCGGCGCTTGTCGATGGCCATCTGGATATCCTCACCGAGGATGGTCGCGGCCTCGCGCTTGTCTGCATAGTGGTCGGCCGAGCGCAGCAGGTCGAGCAGGCTGCTCATGTGCAGCGAAAGCTTGTCGGCGCTCCAGACCTCGCGGGCCGCATGCTCGATGATCAGGGCGACGCCATCGCGATCGACGGGACGCAAGGCCTCCTGGCGCTGCAGGGTCGCGATGAGACGCGCGTAGGTCAGCTCGCTGCCCTCCTCGCGCGGCAACTCCTCGGCGAAGTCCGCAGCGACCTTGAACAGCAACCGGAACTCGGGATCGTACTCGTCGAGCAGATAGTAGAGATGCCGGCTGCCGACAAGCACGACCTTGATGTCGAGCGGTATCGGCTCGGGCTCGAGCGAGATGGTGCTGACGAGACTGAGCTGACGCTCGATCCCGGCCACCCGGATCTCGCGGGCATTCAGCGCGCGCTTGAGCCCTTCCCACGAGAAGGGGTTGCCGAGCACTTTCTCGACATCCAGGATCAGGTAGCCGCCGTTGGCCTGGTGCAATGCGCCGGCCTTGATCAGCGTGAAATCCGTGTAGAGCGTGCCCATGCTCGCCATGTGCTCGATGCGCCCGATGAGATTCTGGTAGGTCGGGTTGTTCTCGTAGACGACGGGCGCGCCCTGCGCATCCGAATTGTCGACGAGAATATTGACGCGGTAACGGTTGAAGGCGGGATTCTCGGCCAGCGCGCGCTGCTCCTCCTCGATGTCAGAACTGCGGAACTGGTCGACGTTCTCGATGATGTCGGCCTTGACCGCCGCCAGGTAGTTCATGACATCGGGATAGTCGGCATAGGCTTCCTCGAGTTCGGCAAAGAATTGCTCGACCGTCATGGCCATGGTCTCGCGGTCCAGCGCACGCATGCGCTGACGGATCTCGCGCTGCCACTCCGGAACCTGCCCCATGGTTTCCTTGAGTTTCTGCTTGATCGCTTCCATCGACTCTTCGTAGCGTGCCTGCTCCTCTTCCGGCAGCTTCTTGAACTCCTCGCGGGAGAGGACATTGCCGTCCTTCTGCGGCGACAATGTGAAGCCGGTGGCGCCGCGCATCAGCACGATGTTGCGCGACGAGGCCATCTCGCCGAGTTCACGCGCCGCATCGTCCTCGCGATTCTTGAACTCCTCGGTGATCTCGTTCGAGCGACGACGGTATTCGTCTCCCTGGAAAGCCGCCGGAATCGCACTCAGCAGATCCTCGATGAGCTGCTTCATATCCTGGCGCAGGCGACGCCCCATGCCAGCCGGCACCTTGAGCACGGCCGGCGTGTGCGGTTGCTGGTAATTGGCGACATAGCACCAGTCGAACGGTGGCGGCGCCTGATGCGTGCGCTCCACCAGGGCCTCGCGCACGAAGGTGTGGCGCCCGAGTCCCGGTGAACCCATGACATAGAGATTGAAGCCGTCGTGCGGCATATCGACACCGAAGGCGATGGCGTCGAGGGCGCGCTCCTGGCCGACGGCCGTGCCGAGCGCCTCCAGGTCTGCCGTGGTGTCGAAGTCGAACTGCGACCTGTCGCAGCTGCGGTAAAGCTGCTCGCTCGTGAGTCTGTGCTTGCTGGTTCTTTCGGGCACGATATTGCTGCCTGTCATTGTCATCGATCCATTATGGGCCACTGTGACAAAAGGGAAATGCGATGGATCAACCGGGTGTCAGAGATCCGGAAAGGTCTCGCGCACCCCGGGGTGCAGGATGCTGCCATCGCGCATGTTGAGCGCCGATTTGCGCCCCTCGCTCCTGGCGATGAAGGCATCGAGCCCGAGGCTTGCAATCTCGCGCGTATAGGGCAGCGTCGCATTGCACAGTGCCTGGGTACTGGTCCGGCTGACAGCGCCCGGCATGTTGGTGACACAGTAGTGCACGACATCCTCTTCCACGTAGACGGGATCATGATGCGTGGTCGGCCGGCTGGTGTCACTGCAGCCGCCCTGGTCGATGCAGACATCGACGAACACCGAGCCTCTCTTCATGCGCCGCAGCAGCTGCCTGTTGATGAGCTGGTCCGCCCTGCTGCCAGGCACGAGAATGGCGCCGACAATCACGTCGGCCTGCAGCGCATAATGTTCGACGGCATGCGGATCGCAATAAACGGTCGTGACATTGTCCGGCATGATCTCGTCGAGGTATCGCAGCCTGTCGAGATTGATATCCATGACGACGACGTTGGCACGCAGGCCGGCAGCGACACGCGCCGCGTTGGTGCCGACGGTACCCCCGCCGAGAATCAGTACATCCGCGGTAGCCACGCCGGTGACGCCGCCAAGCAGGATGCCGCGGCCGTTCATCGGCCGCTCGAGATACTTGGCGGCCTGCTGGATTGCCATCTTGCCGGCGACTTCGCTCATCGGCGTCAGCAGCGGCAGTTTGCCGTGTTCGTCGACGAGCGTTTCGTAGGCCACGGCGGAGATCTTTCTGGCAAGGCAGCCTGCCGTGAGCTCGCGGGAACTGGCGAAATGGAAATAGCAGAAGAGAATCTGTCCGGGACGCAGCTTGTCGATCTCCTCTGGCAGGGGTTCCTTGACCTTGACGACGAGGTCCGCCTCCGCATAGATGGCATCGGCATCGGGCACGATCAGGCCACCGGCATTGCTGTAATCGCTGTCCTCGTAGCCGCTGCCGAGCCCTGCACCGCTCTGGATCAGAACGGTATGACCGTCACCGACGAGCAGTTCGACACCGACCGGACGCATCGCAACCCGGTACTCGTCACTCTTGATTTCGACTGGAACGCCTATTTTCATTCTTCTTTCCCTCCTCGGCTGCTATGGCCATGTCAGGGGACCGGCCTCCCGTCGCGGCTATTGCCGGCGGAACATCAGGAACAGCATCCTGATCTGGCCGCTGATTGTCAATTCTCCGTCCTCCCGGGCAGATGGCACTGATGCTCCCCGGTTCGCTCAGGCTGGCTCGCGCAGGAGCGAGGAGACCAGGGCGTGGACATAGGCATAGACTGCGGTGGAGCTGCTCTGGCGTGGTCCAGCAACATTGAGCACCCTGACACTGTTCGCGGCGATGAAGCCTTGCACGGCGGAGAGGGCCTCGTCGGGCTCCACCAGTGTGAGATCGATCAGCTGAAAGGGTTTGCCTGCATGGATAGCGTGGACGACCGTCTGCGCCGTGCCGCCGCTCAGGGTGCCGTCGTAGACCACGAGCGTGGCGTCAGAGGTCTCGACGTTGATCAGGGTTCGCGTCGCGTAGCCGCCGTCGATCTCCACGAGCGGATAACGCGCCGCGATCGCGCCGTCCTCGGCGAGACGCCCGCGGGGGCAGTAGCCGCCTGCGGGGAAGCCGGCCTCGAGTGCGGCATCGAGCGCGGCCCTGTCGGCGCCGGTCTGGCCACCCGAGACGATCTTTCTCAGCATCGCCTCACTCTGTCCTGATGGTGCCGGCAACCTCGTAGTCGCCGTTGTCTGTGCGGCGCACTACGACTACTTCGCCCGATTGCGGGAACACCCCGGTCAGCGAGGTGATGACGACCTGGTGAGTAACGAGCACCAGCGGGTCCTCTGGATCGGCCGCTGCGAGCCATTTCCTGAGATCCCGCATCTGCGCCTCTTCCCGCTCGAAGCGCCGGAAGAAGGAGTTGAGTGCGGGCAGCTCCTGCACTTCGCCAATGCCGAGCAGTTCAGCGGTCTCCCTGCAGCGGCACCACTGGCTCGAATAGAGTGCGGCTCGATCGATGCCGTTGTCGCGAAACCTGGCGCCGATGCGCCGCGCCTGTTCGCGTCCCTCGTCCGAGAGATTGCGTTGCGTGGCGCAATCGCCGAGGCTGAAGTTGTCAGGATCGCCGAATCCCGGAGCGAGCGCGTGCCGCATGATGGCGAAATGCGTGCCTGCACGCAGCTTGTCCCACAGCGCCTGCCCGGCCTCTTCGGCACTCGTGACAGGCGCACAGACGAATGCAGCAAGCAAGGTGCAGGCGAGCAACAACAGACGCGGAGGTTTTCGCCCTCGAGGCCGGGCCGGGTTATCGGTAAAAGGCATATCAGCTCTGCTCCTCTGTTGGCCGACCGCAACCAGCTTCCCTAGATCGGCAGGTCGACGATGCGATTGAGTATTGATGAGCCCCGGGGCGTCAGTAGCCACAGCAAAGCGCAAATATTCAGCGCCAGCGTGATCCAGAAGAGTGTCCTGAAGGGCTGCTTGACCGTTTTGTGACGCAGTCTCTGCTGCGCCAGCAGCGCGCCGGGCCAGCCACCTGCGAGTGCGAGCAGGTGCAGGCTGTTCTCGGAGATGCGCCGGGCGTTGCGCCTCGCGGCGGATTTGTCGAAGGCATAGACCAGGTAAGTCACGAGACTCATGACCAGATAGGCCGCAATGACGAACGGCGGAAGGCCGCTGAAGCCAACCAGCAGCACCAGGATGAACAGGAACAGCAGCGACGACAGCATGGCGGGAGTGAGCGACCGGGAGGAGCCGGAACCTGAAAGAGTCGCGAGGTAGACGATATCGACTGCACAGGGCTTGCCGTTGCGGCCAGTCGAGCGCCTGTACGAAATCCATTCACTCTCCACCGGACGCCTGTCGCGGTTTTTCAGCGCGGAGACATGGAAAAAGAGCGCCTCGCTCCCGCCTTGCGGTGTGATGAAGCCAAAGCCCTTCTCATCGTTCCAGTGCGTGACCTTCCCTTTCATTGCGTCTGCCTGCTCTCTCTCCTGAATCCAGCCTGATGCTCAGAGCGCGAACTCCGCCCATACCGGGCAGTGATCTGACGGTTTCTGCATGCCTCGGATGCTGTAGTCGATGCCGGTCGCCCCGAGCTTCTGTTCGAGCGCCCTGGTCGCCAGTATCAGGTCGATGCGCAGGCCGCGTTTCGGCTCGCGCTCGAATCCGCGGCTGCGGTAATCGAACCAGCTGAAGAGATCGTTCGTCCCGGGATTGGCCTCGCGGAAGGTGTCGCTGAGCCCCCAGTCGAGGAGTTTCTGCATCCATTCGCGCTCCTCTGGCAGGAAACTGCACTTGCCTGTCCTGAGCCAGCGTTTCGCGTTGTCCTCACCGATGCCGATATCGAGATCGGTCGGCGCGATGTTCATGTCGCCGATGACGGCGATGTTCTCTTCGTCCCTGAGGCCGTCGAGATGCACGAGCAGGTCCGCATAAAACTGGCGCTTGCATGGAAACTTGATCTCGTGGTGGCGGCTCTCGCCCTGCGGAAAGTAGCCGTTGACGACCGTGATGCGTCGGCCGGCGGCGTTTTCGTAAGTGCCCGTGATGAGGCGGCGCTGGGACTCCTCGCCATCGGTCGCGTAGCCCCTGGTGATTGCGAGCGGCGGTTTCTTCGACAGCAGCGCAACGCCGTAGTGGGCCTTCTGGCCATGGAACTCGGCGTGGTAACCCAGGTCACGGACCATCTCCAGCGGGAAATCCGGATCCTGCACCTTGGTTTCCTGCAGGCCGATGATGTCCGGGTCGATGGTGTCGCGGATGGCTTCGAGTTGATGCGGCCTGGCGCGCAGGCCATTGATGTTGAACGAGACGATTTTCATGTGGATGCTCTATTTGTCGAGATTTCCCATGACCAGCGGTTCGGCGTATTCCGAGTGGAGAAAGTCGCGCATGGCCGCAATCGTGATGCGAATACGCTCCTCCTGGTGCGGATAGGCCTCGAGCGCGGCTTGCCGGTAGGCTTCCAGCGACTCCTCGAGGCGGGTTTCGTCGAAAACCCAGATGCGGCCAGTTTTCATGCGGCTTCCGTCATGCGTGATCAGTGAAGGTCAGATCCTGATTGTAGTGAATGCGGGCCGCCGGATGAAGCCGCGTGTTGCGGTTATGGTTGCCAGGCTTCGGCTCCCGGCATGGATTCCAGCAACGACCGCAACAGCTGTTCGACATGATGCAGACCGCCTGCCGGTCGATGCGGATCACTCATCCCTGTCGATCATGTGCGCCTGCACGTATTGCATGAGGCCCGTGGTCGAGGAGTCGTGCTTGCCGACGCGCAGGCTTGCGAGTTCCTTGTAGAGAGGTACTGCGAGTTTCTTGCCAAGTTCGACGCCCCACTGGTCGAAGGAGTTGAGTTGCCAGATCACGCCCTGTACGAAGACCTTGTGTTCGTAGAGCGCGATCAGGGCGCCGAGTGTTTCCGGCGTCACTTTTTCCATCATGATGGTGTTGGACGGACGGTTGCCCGGGAACACCTTGTGCGGCCGCAGCAGCTCCTTCTCGTGCTCGGGGAGGTCGGCGAGCTCGCGATCGACCTCCTCGAGTGTCTGGCCACGCATCAACGACTCGGATTGCGCCAGACACATGGAGATCAGCATGCGATGGTGGGCGCCGAGCGGATTGTGGCTGTTGATCGGAATGATGAAGTCGGCCGGAATCAGGTGGCTGCCCTGGTGCAGCAGCTGGAAATAGGCGTGCTGGCCGTCGCTGCCGGCACTGCCCCAGACGATCGGCCCCGTCGCCACCGAGACGCCATGGCCGAAACGGTTGACGGTCTTGCCATTGCTCTCCATGTCGAGCTGCTGCAGATAGTCGGGCAGGAAGCGCAGATACTGGTCGTATGGCAGTACCGCCTGGCTCGAGGTGTGGTAGAAGTTGCGGTACCAGACGCCGAGCAGGCCGAGTATCACCGGCATGTTCGCCTCGAACGGCGCCGTCGCGAAATGCTTGTCCATGGCCGCCGCGCCGGCCAGAAAAGCGTCGAAGTTGTCCATGCCCATGCCGATCGCCAGCGACAGGCCGATAGACGACCAGACGGAATAACGGCCACCGACCCAGTCCCAGAAGATGAACATGTTTTCGGGATCGATGCCGAATCCTTTCACGGCCTCCTCATTGGTGCTCACGGCAACGAAATGCCTGGCGGTCGCCTCGTCGCTGCCGAGCGCGTCGACGAGCCACTGGCGCGCCGACTCGGCATTGGCCATGGTCTCGAGTGTCGTGAAGGTCTTGGATGCGACGATAAAGAGCGTCGTCTCGGGATCGCATTGCTTGAGGTTCTCCACGAGGTGCGTCGCATCGACATTGGAGACGTAATGCAGTTGCAGCTCCGGCGAGATATAGGGCGTCAGGCTGTACCACACCATGAGCGGCCCGAGATTCGATCCGCCGATGCCGATGTTGACGATATGGCGGAATTTCTTGCCGGTGTAGCCGCGCCACTCGCCGTTGCGCACGGCGTCGGAAAAACGGCGCATCTTCGCCTGTACTGCCCGGATTTGCGGAATCACGTCCTCGCCGTCGACATGGACGGGCGTATCCTCCTGCTGGCGCAGCGCCGTGTGCAGCACCGCCCGGTTCTCCGTGTTGTTGATCTTGCCACCCGAGAACATCGCCTCGATGTAGCCGGGCAGATCGACCGATTCGGCCAGGCGGAACAGCAGCGACATGGTTTCGCGGTTGACCCGGTTCTTGGAGTAATCGAGCATGAGTCCCGCGGCCTCGAGCGAGAACTGCTCGAACCTGTCCGGCTGCTGGGCAAAGAGGTCGCGCATGTGGGTGCGCTCGACGATGCTGAAATGCTGATGCAATGCGCGCCATGCAGCGTGCAATTCGACGGGCTTGCTGGTTTCTTCGGCAGGGATTGACATATTTCCGGGGCGTGATCTGGTTCAAATGCTGTGCGTATAATAGCAGCCATACCCATCAATAGACACTCCACCGGCAGTTCCTCAAATGACAGATCCTTTTATTGAATATTCAGTAAAATACGACAAAGAATTAAGAAGTCGAGTCAAGCTTTTGGGCAAACTTCTCGGCAAGGTCGTCAAAGCCCAGGCCGGCGAGAATGTCTTCCGGATCGTCGAACGCCTGCGCAAGGGGTACATCGACCTGCGCACGCACGAAGACCCCGCCAAGCGCGAACGCCTGCTGCAGCTCATCGAAATGCTTTCCATCGACGAGCTCATCCACGTCATCCGCGCCTTCAACCTCTACTTCCAGCTCGTCAATATCGCCGAGACCACCTTCCAGCACCGTCAGCGCCGTCGCATCGCCGCACGCGGCAAGGAGTTGTGGACCGGCTCCTTCGAGCACCTGGTGCGCGATTTCCGCAGGAACGATCTCGACAGCGACGAGGTGCTCGAGATCCTCTCGCTCAGCACCTACATCCCGGTCTTCACGGCACACCCGACGGAAGCCAAGCGCCGCGTCATCATGGGTCTGCTGAACCAGATCTACGAGGCGACCAAGCGGCTCGACCAGCCCGTCGAGTTTCTCGATCAGGAGAAGGGCATCAAGACCGAGATCAGGACGCTGATCCAGACCCTCTGGAAGACCGAGGAGATGCGCCCGCAGCGCCCGGAAGTCACGATGGAGATCCAGAACGGCCTCTACTATTTCAAGACCAGCCTGTTCCAGTCGATCCCGAAGACCTATCGCCGCCTCAGCAATGCGCTGGTGCGCCACTACGGCGAGGAGCTGCGCGACACCCTGCTGCGCGAACATGCGCTGATCAGTTTCGGCTCCTGGATCGGCGGCGACCGCGATGGCAATCCCTATGTCACGCCGGACCTGACGATGCACGCGATGCGCCTGCAGCAGGAGACCATCCTGCTCGAATACATCGACCGCACGAGCGCGCTCATCGGCGACCTCACGCATTCGCGCTCCTTCTGCCTGCCGTCCGATGCCTTCGAGGAGAAACTCGAGGCCGACGAGGAGCACTACGCGCAATACATCGACGAAAGCTATACCCATTTCAGCCATGCGCCCTACCGCCGCAAGCTCTGGATCATGCTGAACCGCCTGCGCGCGACACTGGCCCAGGTGCAGCAGGCGCTGCAGGATGAATCCGGCGTCGAGGCCTTGCCGCACGCCTACCGCAACGAAGAGGAATATCTCGAGGACCTGCTCCTGATCCACCACTCATTGACCGAGCATGGCGACAAGGAAGCCGCCGATGCGCGCCTGCTCGACCTGATCATGCTGACGCGCACTTTCGGCTTCTTCCTGTCGCGGCTCGACATCCGCCAGGAGTCGACCGTGCATACCAACGCAGTGGCGGAAATCCTCGCTCAGGCCGGCGTGGACAACTATCTCGAGCTGCGGGAAGAGGAACGCCTGGAAGCACTCGGCAGGCTCATCGAAAACGGCCCCGCCATCGACCGCGAGCAGCTCTCGAGCGAGACTCGCGAAGTCGTTGCGGTCTTCGATGTCATCGCCTGGCTGCGCGAGCGTGTGAGTCCCGAGGCCATTGGCCAGTACGTCATCTCGATGACGCACGAGGCGAGCCACCTGCTCGAGGTCGCCTTTCTCGGCAGCCTCAGCGGACTCGCCGGCCGGAACGAGGACGGCTGGTATTTCCATCTCGAGATCTCGCCGCTGTTCGAAACCATTGACGACCTCGAGCGCAGCACCGGGGTGCTCGAGGCGCTGTTCGAGAATCCCTGCTACAGGGAGCTGCTCGCCGCCGGCGGCATGCGCCAGGAGGTCATGCTCGGCTATTCCGACTCGGCGAAGGACGGCGGCATGATCGCCTCGACCTGGAATCTCTACCGCACCCAGCAGCAGATCATCGCGCTGGCCGACAGGTACGGCATCAGGTGCCGCCTGTTCCATGGTCGTGGCGGCACCATCGGCCGCGGCGGCGGTCCGACCCACGAGGCCATCCTGTCGCAGCCGGCAGGCACGCTGCGCGGCGAAATCAAGTTCACGGAACAGGGCGAGGTGCTCTACTACAAGTACAGTCATTCCGAGAGCGCCGTGTTCGAACTCTCGATGGGCCTCACGGGCCTGCTCAAATCCAACATCAACCTGATGCGCGAACCCGTGCCGGACAATCCCGAGTACCACCGCATCATGGATGCGCTGAAGGCCTACGGCGAAGCTTCCTATCGCGAACTGACCGAACAGACACCGGGATTTCTCGACTACTTCTACGAGGCGACGCCGGTTGCCGAGATCGGCCTGCTGAACATCGGCTCGCGCCCCTCGCACCGCAAGAAGGCGGACCGTTCCAAGAAGTCGATCCGCGCCATCCCGTGGATCTTCGGCTGGGCGCAATCGCGGCATACCCTGCCCGCCTGGTATGGACTCGGCACTGCGATCGGCAAGTGGCTCGACGACGGCAACGATATCGCGACACTGCAGCAGATGTACCGCGACTGGCCCTTCTTCCGCGCCATGATCAGCAACCTGCAGATGGCGCTCTTCAAGGGAGACATGCAGATCGCGAGAATGTACAGCCGGCTGTGCAACCCGGAGCACTGCGACTGCGACGCCATCTATTCACGCATCGCCGGGGAATTCGACCGCACCACGCAAAACCTTCTCGCGGTCTCCTCGATGAGCCAGCTCATCGAGGACAACGATGTGCTGCGTCTCGGCCTGAGCCGCAGAAACCCCTACCTGGACCCGCTCAACGCGATCCAGGCCACCTTGCTGAAGCGCTACCGCGCCGGGGAGGATCCGGACAACCACTGGCTGCTGCCCCTGCTGCGCAGTGTCAACGCCATCGCGGCCGGGATGCGCAATACCGGCTAGTGCCGGAATCGTGAACGGGCTTGCAGGCCCTCGCATGGCAGGCTCGGGAGCCTTGCCCCGGGGCTGCCCCTGGCAACGAAAAAGGCCGCTGCATGAGCGGCCTTTTTCGACAGGGCGTGAAGCCGGGCCTATTCCTGTTCGGGAGCGAAGACATCCATGATCTGCTGCATGGCCTCTGCGGTGGTATCGCGTGCAGGCGCCTCTTCAGCGGGCGCCGGAGCTGGTGGCGGAGCCGCCTGCTCCGCGGGGGGCGGTGCAGCCGTTGCGGGCGTGGATGCCTCGGGAGCCGGTGCGGCTTGCTCGGCCGGAGCCTCTTCGGCTGCCGGTGCTGGCGGCGCGGTGGCTTCAGCCGGCGCCTGCTGCGTGCTGCTTTCCGGCTCGATCGCCCCGGGGGACTCCTGATTCTCGTTTTTCATCGCCATGAAGTAGGCGACAATGGCCCAGGCCAGAACAACGATGAGGATCAGCATCAACATGGAGATGCCGCCTTTATTCCTGGCGCCTGTTTCTCCAGAACCGGTTGTTTCTTTTGCTTCTGGCATCTTTAGCTACTCCGTCGGGTGTCCTGTATAAACTCGGGGTATATTATCACATGGCGTTTATTCATTTGGCCGACTTTTCGGCCTTGAACCAGGGTTTCTCCGTGATGTCGGGAAACTGTTTCAGCACGGCTCGCTTGCGCGTCTTGTAGAGCTGGCGCATCATCTCCTGGCCATCCTGCGAACCGTTCTCGGCGGCCTTCATGTGCCACTTGATCGCTTCGGGAACGTTCTTCTTCACGCTCTTGCCGTCGCCTGTCATGTAGAGCATACCGAGCGAGAATGCAGACGGCGCATGATTCTGCAGGGCGGCCTTTTCCCACCAGGACATCGCCATGGGAACGTCGACTCTGACGCCGTTGCCGTTCGCATAGAGCCAGCCGATATGATACTGGGCTTCCGGGTTGCCCTTGTCGGCCAGATCCTTCCAGTGCAGGAAAGCCTCGCTGTAGTTCATCTGTTCGAGCGCCTCCAGTCCGGACTCGAGCTTCTGCTGGTCGCTCTCCCCGATGTCGAACAGTCCAGCACTGCCGGCCACAGCGAGCAGTAACAGCAGCAGCGTCAACAGCGCTTTTTTCATGCGGGACTGAGTTCGAGAATCAGGCGCCGCACGGACTCCATTCCCTGATCGAGATACCTGTTGATCAGTTCCTGGCTGATCGGGCCTTCGTCGCCAATGCCCGCCGCCCAGTTCACGACCAGCGCACAGGTCGCGTAGCAGAGTCCGGCCTCGCGCGCCAGCGACGCTTCGGGCATCGCCGTCATGCCGACAAGGTCGCAGCCGTCCTGGCGCATGCGCCGGATCTCGGCGGCCGTCTCGAGGCGCGGGCCCTGGGTCGCGCCGTAGACACCCTCGGTGATGGGATTGCTGCCGGAGGCGCGTCCCGCGGCAATGAGCTTTTCGCGCAGGCCTTCGCAGTAGGGCTCGCCGAAGTCGATATGCGAGACGTTCCCGTCCAGGCCATCGAAGAAGGTCTGCTCCCTGCCCCAGGTGTAGTCGATGATCTGGTCGGGTACGACGAGCGAATTCGGCGGGCTGCTGATGCCGCCGACGGTCGCGATGCCGATGACTTCCCTGACGCCGAGATGTTTCATCGCCCAGATGTTGGCGCGGTAGTTGATGCGGTCCGGCGGCAGACGATGGCCGCTGCCGTGACGCGGCAGGAATAACAGATCCACGTTGCCGAACGAGCCGTGAATCAGCGGAGCCGATGCCTCGCCATAGGGGGTCTTCACGACTTCGCGATGATCCACCTTGAGATCCCTGAGCCTGGTCAGGCCCGAACCGCCGATAATGCCGTATTTCATTCCGCTTGTTCTCTGCTGTTGATACCTGTCTGCTGCCTGAAAGACGGACATATGGACGTCAGCTGTCGCGCACGGCATAGATGCCGGGCGCGTTGCGCAGGAAATCCTTGTAGTCCATGCCGTAACCGAAGACGTAGCGGTCCGGAACCTCGAGCCCGACGTATTCCGCCTCGATGCCGCAGTTGTTGTCGTGGATCTTCTTGACGAGCGCGGCGCTGCGGAAACTTGCCGCACCCTCCTTCAGGCAGGCTTCGCGGATCGCCTTGAGCGTCTCGCCGTAATCGAGAATATCGTCCACGACGAGTACGTCACGGCCATTGAGTGCGATCTCGTGATGATGCTTCCAGAGGAGCTCGCCGCCGGTGGTCTCGCCGCGGTAGCGCGTGGCGTGCATGTAATCGAATTCGAGCACGGCCGAGAGTCGCGTGAGCAAGTGCCCGGCGAGCACGACGCCGCCGTTCATGACGCACAGCACGACCGGGTTCAGCCCTGCATAGTCGCGGTTGATGGCTTGCGCGATGCGGTCGATGGCCGCGTCGACCTCGTCGCGCGTGAACAGGCAGTCGGCCTGCTCCAACACCTTCTGCGCATCGCTTGCCGTCGTCATGCGAGTCCTTCCCCGCCGGAGGCGGCAACAACCTGCAAGGCCTGCGTCCGGATCTCCTCCATGTCGCTGCCATCGGTTTCGGAGCCCGCCATCGCCGCGAGGCGCAGCAGGCTCTCTTCGCTGACGACGTCCCGCATCGCCTCGAGCACCTCGTCGGCCGCTTGCGGGTCGTTGCAGACCAGCACCATGTCGCAGCCGGCGTCGATGGCTGCCAGCGCCCTGTCTTGGTAACTGCCCACCGAGGCCGCAGCGACCATGGTCAGGTCGTCGCTGAAGATGACGCCCTCGAAACCGAGACGGCCACGCAGCACCTCGCGCAGCCAGTAGCTTGAGAAGCCGGCCGGCTTGTCGTCGGCCGCCGTGTAGATCACGTGCGCCGGCATGATGCCGTCGAGACCGAGCGCGATGAGGCGCGCGAAGGGCTGCACATCCTGTTCGAGAATTGTGTCGAGATCGCGCTGGTCGATCGGCAAGGCGACATGCGAATCCTCGACGACGGCGCCGTGCCCCGGGAAATGCTTGCCGACTGCCGACATGCCGGCATCATGCATGCCCTGCATGAAGCGCCGCGCAAGCCGGGTGATCGCTTCCGGATCGCGATGGAAGGCGCGATCGCCGATGACGTCGCAGACGCCGAGACCGAGATCGAGCACGGGCGCATAGCTGAAATCGATATCCATCTCGCGCAGTTCCGTGGCCATGAGCCAGCCGAGCAACTCGCTCTCGTCGAGGGCGTCATCGGCCGCTTCGTCGTAGCGCCTGCCGAGCCACGCCATCGGCGGGATGTGCGTGAACCCATCGCGGAAACGCTGCACCCTGCCACCCTCGTGATCGACGGAGATCAGCAGCGGATCGGGCGAGGACTCGCGAATATCGTCGACGAGCATGGCGAGCTGTTCGCGATTGTCGTAGTTGCGGCTGAACAGGATTACACCGCCTGTCGCGGGATGGGCGAGGCGCGCGCGGTCTCCGTCGGTCAGCTCGGTGCCGCCAACGTCGAGCATCACCTGGCCGCGGATTGCGAGTTCACTGTCGTCGTTGCTCATGGATGAAGGCCTTTCTTGCAAGGGCTGTCATTCAATCGGCCTTTGCTTGCCCAGTCAAGCCAATTCACGCGGCCAAATCCGTAATCTTCCTAGGTAGACGCGCCCCGGAGGCGTTGATAGCATGACCGGCATATCACTGATCCCCGCGCGCCGGATCGGTTCCGAACTGAACAGAATTGCCAGGTGACTCCATGCCCAAAGTCGTCGTCTACAGTACCGCCTTCTGTCCCTACTGCGTCCGCGCCAAGATGTTGCTCGAGCACAAAGGCGTCGATTACGAGGAGATCCGCGTCGACCAGGATCGCGACCAGATGATGGTGATGATCCAGCGCAGCCAGCGCCGCACCGTCCCGCAAATCTTCATCGACGACTACCACGTCGGCGGCTTCGACGACATGTCGGCGCTGGATGTCGACGGCAAGCTCAACGAACTTCTCGACATCGACCGTCCGGAGGAAGATGCCATCACCTGACAGCAGCTCCGGCATGCGCCTCGACAAGTGGCTGTGGGCCGCGCGTTTCTTCAAGACACGGAAACTCGCGACCGAGGCCATCAACGGGGGCAAGGTGCATCTCAACGGCCAGCGCACGAAGCCCGGCAAGGAGGTCAGGCCGGGCTCGAAACTCCGCATCCACAAGGGCGCACTCGAGTGGAACATCGAGGTCCTCGTGCTGCCCGCCCAGCGCCGCCCGGCCTCCGAGGCCGTTACCTTCTACAGCGAGGATGATGCCAGCCGTGAGAAACGCGAGCGCCTCATCGAGCAACAGCGGTTGCTGCGCGAGGCCGCGCCGAAGCCGCCCGCACAGCGTCCGAGCAAGCGTGACAGGCGCCTGATCCACCGCTTCAAGACCGGCGGCTAGAGCCGTGGACCAGGACGCATTCCGCCAGACCTACCGCGACGTCAACGAACGTTTCTGCGCCTACGAAAAGGCCGTGCTGACGAACAAGTGCGGCTGCAGCCTGTCGGAGAAATTCTGTATCGCCGAGCGCGAGGGCGTGCATTGCAACTCCGACGCCGGCCAGGCGCGCTGCCTGCACTTTCTCGAGGTGCTGCGCGAGCAGGCGCGCTTCTTGTTGAAAAGCGTCCGGCAGGATCGCAACAACCGATTGCCGCATGGCAAGGCGATCCGCGTCCAGGTCGGCGGCATGCGTGGCCTCTACCGGCTGATGCATCCGGACCAGGAGATGCCGGAAATTGTCGCAGATATCGACGGCCTGCTGCAGGCTGCGGAGAAGCGCTTCGGTGCGCTCGAGTCCCTGCCCTTCGGCGATATCATGCCCGAGATCGCGGCCTACGAGGTCAAGCGCCGCTCGCGCCGGCGCAAGGATACGAAAGAATGACCATCCTCTTCGTCAAGGGGCTCACGGTCATGGACTTCTCCTATTTACATGCCGAGCGCGGCCTGCTCGGCGAGAGCTGGATCGTCGATGTCACACTGCATGGCTCGCTCGACGAACAGGGCATGGTGCTGGATTTCTCCGACGTCAAGAAGCAGGTCAAGCGCCTCGTCGACGAACGCTTCGACCACAAGCTCATCGTGCCGATCGAATCAGGCTGCACGAAGATCGACAGCGATCCAGAGCAGCCCGTCGTCACTTTCTCTTACGGCAGTCATGGTGAGGCCATCGTCCATCGCTCGCCGCCATCGGCGCTGTGCCTGCTCGACGCCATCGCCGTCACGACCGAAACGGTCGCGGACGCCATCGAGACAGATCTCATGGATATCATGCCGGCCAACGTCGAGAAGATCGAGATCACCCTCTGCGAGGAAACCATCGACGGGGCCTTCTATCACTACAGCCATGGCCTCAAGCAGCACTGCGGCAACTGCCAGCGCATCGCGCATGGGCATCGATCCAAAATTGAAATCTTCAGGAACGGCGAACGCGACCTGTTGCTCGAGGAGCAGTGGGCGGAACGCTGGCGGGACATCTATATCGGCTCGAGGGAGGATCTCGTCGAGCAGTCCCCTGAAAGGCATCACTACCGCTACAAGGCGTCGCAGGGGGAATACGATCTCGTGATACCGGCTGATCGCTGCTACCTCATCGACACGGACTCCACTGTCGAGAACCTTGCCGCGCACGTCGCGGAAGTGATCGGCGAGCGCAGCCCGCGGGACGAGATCAGGGTATTTGCCTACGAGGGCGTCGGCAAGGGCGCGGTTGGCATCGCGACCGGCTGACGGCCGCGATCAGGCCTCACTCCCCGCTTTTCCGTCTTCGAGCAAGCCGCCATAACGCTGCTTGCGCTTTTGCGTGTACTCCCACCAGCGCCGTGGCGGATGCCCGTTCATGAAATCCGTGATGGAGAGAAAGACATCCAGCACGCAGGGATCGATCCGGCGCCCCCTCTTCGCACAGAGCGCTTCGTAGAGCGCCAGAGGATCCTGGCCTCTCAGCTGCGCAGGCGCCCGGACTCCAATCGACTCCAGTTCCCGCGCGATGGCAGTCCCCACGTTCGGCAGGTCTGTCAGCTTGCATGTGCAGGAACGTATGACTCTGTCTGGATTCATGCTTCTGGACGTGGTGCGCTTTCTAGCTGGCCGGGCTGGTGCATCTGGCGGGAAACTTCATCGCATCCCGCTCACGATTTCTGAACGGATGCGTTTGAAGAGGCGCCTCCTTGGCAGAGGTTACATGAGCGTTGATTGCCTCACAAATGTATCCTTCTGGGCATCAAGTTGGCGGATTCCCGCCATTCGCTTGGCAGGAAATGGGCGAATTTCTGCACATTGGCCCTCTTTCAGGCATACACTGAAAATCCATGCTACTGTTTTAAAACGCTTTTTGGAGTGCGGTGGTGATTGGCACAACTGTTGCAACGTCACTCCGGAGTAGTATCAAGCTACAGATAACGGGTTCGAACGAAATCCGCAAGACCAACCAAGAGGAGAAAAGCATGAGACCTTCATCGTTTCTGACCGCTGCGGTTGTCGCAGCATCCATGACCGTCACTGCCCCTGCGTTCGCCAAGAAGAACCTGGTGTTCAGCGGCGGACCGGCAGGCGGCACGTTCCAGATCGTCGCCAACGCCGTGCAGGTTTACGACCCCGTCAAGAACTCCGACAAGTATCGCGTCCGCGCCCAGTCATCGGCCGGCTCCGTCGAGAATCTGCGCAAGGTGAATTCCGGCAAGGCGGACTTCGGGGTCGTCTACTCCGGACACGTCTTTCTGGGCCGTGAAGGCAAACTCAAGCACGACACCAATAAATACGAAGACGTCATGGCTGTCTCCTTCCTCTATGGCGCGCCGGCACAGCTCGTCGTGCGCAAGGGTTCCGGCATTACCAGTACCAAGGACCTGATCGGCAAGAAGGTCGGAGTGGGTAACGCGGGCTCGGGCGCCTTCGCCAACTGCGAGCTCTTTTTCACGCACATGGGCATCTGGGACAAGATCGAGCGCAACGCCCTCGGTTACAATGACGCCGCACAGGCGTTCGGCAACAACCAGCTCGATGCCTTCTGGCTATTCACGGCGTTCCCGAGTGGCGCCGTCATCATGGCTGCGCAGACCAACGATATCGATCTCGTCGATCTCGGCAAGGACGCGACCGAGAGCGGCTTCTACGAGACATACCCCTACTTCTCGAAGCTCTCCGTTCCTGCCGGCACCTACAAGGGCGTCGACAAGGAGACCCCCTCCTTCCAGGATTCCGCCCTCTGGGTCGCGAACAAGGATGTGCCTGCCGACGTCGTCTACGACATGCTCAGCACCATCTACACCGATGAAGGGCTGGCGCACATGAAGGCGCAGAAGAAGACCTTCAAGGAGATGTCCGTCGAGAGCGGCATCAACGGCATCGTCACGCCGCTGCATCCGGGCGCCGAGAAGTTCTGGAAAGAGAAAGGCATCTTCGCATCCTCAAACCCCGCTCCCCAGTAAAAAGAAACTGACAGGGTTCCGGCGGCCGTACTGACGGTCTTCGGAACCCGCCAGTCCCACAGGGAGTTCCCGGCCCGATCGAGACCGACCGGCTCCATGCCATTCATGGAGCACGACAGAGAGAAGCCAGATGAGTCACAGCGCCGCCCTCTATGAGAAGCTGTCGAGGATCGAACAGTACCTTTTTGACATCCTTGCACTGCTGCTGGTGGGGTTCTACGCCTACGCCGCTGTGATCCAGCCGGCTGCGACGCAATACCACCGGGGCGTTTATGTCATCATCACCTACGTCCTGGTGTTCCTGATCTACCGCTCGCGGCATCCTGTCATGCGCGTGGTCGACTACATCCTGATGGCATTGTCGATCGGCAGCGTTGGCTACTGGATCATCAACTTCGAAGCCATCAACTACCGCTCCGGCGCCGAGACCGAGCTCGACCAGTACATCGCCGTGATCGGCGTGCTGATCGGCATCGAGGTCGCACGGCGCGTGGTCGGCAACGTCTTCGTGATCATCGGCACCATCCTGCTGCTCTATGGCGTCTTCGGCTATGCGAGCTGGATTCCCGAGGACCTGCAGCATGCCGGCGACACCTTCGTCGGCCTCTGCACGAGCATCTTCTACAAGAGCGATGGCGTCTTCGGCATCATGGCGAACGTGCTGGCCACCTATATCATCCTGTTTGTCATCTTCGGCGCCTTCCTCGAGAAGAGCGGCGCACAAAGCTTTTTCATCGATTTCCCGCTGGCGGCAGTCGGCCACAAGATCGGTGGCCCCGGCAAGGTGTCGGTGATCGCCAGCGGCCTGTTCGGTTCCATCTCCGGCAGCGCTATCGCCAACACGGTTTCGACCGGCGCCTTCACGATCCCGATGATGAAGAAGGCCGGTTTCAAACCGCACATCGCTGGCGGCATCGAACCGGCGGCCTCCATCGGCGGCATGTTCATGCCCCCCATCATGGGCGCCGGCGGCTTCATCATGGCCGAGCTGACCGGATTGCCCTACTCGCAGATCATGCTGATCGCGATCTTCCCGGCATTGATGTACTTCTTCAGCGTCTTCATGATGGTTCACTACGAGGCCAGGAAGCACAACATCGTCGGCGAGAAGTCCGACAAGAACGCCATGGATATCCTCAAGAGCGAATGGTTCTACATCACGCCGCTCGTCGTCATCACGATCTTCATGCTGCTCGGCTACTCGCCGGGCTACTCGGCGATTCTCGGTCTGCTCGCCTGCCTCGCCGTGAGCTGGGTCAAGAGAGAGACGCGCATCGGTCCGGTGCGCCTCGTCGAAGCAGCGCGCCAGGGAGCACTGAGCAGCCTGCAGATCGGCGCGACGCTCGGCGTCATCGGCATCATCATCGGCGTGCTGACCTACAGCGGCCTGGTGCTGACTTTCGCCGACATCGTCATCGAGGCTGCCGACGGCAAGCTGTGGCTGACGATCCTGTTCGTGGCGCTGGCCTCGCTCGTGCTCGGCATGGGCGTGCCGGTGACAGCCGCCTACCTGATCACGGCTGTCGTCGCGGTCCCGGCGCTGACGCATCTGGGTGTCAACCTGATCGCCGCGCATATGATCGTCTACTGGCTGTCGCAGGATTCCAACATCACGCCGCCGGTCTGCATCGCTGCCTTCGCCGGCGCGACCATCGCCAGGGCCAACATGTGGAAGACAGCCTTCACGGCATTCAAATTCGCCAAGTTTCTTTACCTGGCGCCGTTCCTCTTCGGTTACGTGCCGGCCTTCTCGCTCGATGGCAGCGCGGCAGATATTGGCGTCGCCTTTGCGCTCATCGTCATCGGAACCTGGCTCTACTCCTGGCTGCTGAGCGGCATCTGGATGAAATATTTCAGGAAGAGAGGCGAGGTAGCATGATTGGCAGGCAGACCATGAAAGCGACACAGACTCCAGCGAGGTGCAACTCATGAGCGCAAACGCCGAGATCAACACCATCCTCTACGCGACCGACCTCGGGCAGCACATGCGCCCCGTATTCCGCCACGCCGTGACGCTCGCCAGGAAATTCGGCGCCAGCATCATCATGCTGCATGTCGTCGAGCCGATCTCGAGGAGCGCCGAGACCATGCTATCGCTCTACCTGCCGAAGGAGAAACTCGACGCCATCGAACACGAGGGCATGGACGAGGTCATCGCGACCATGCGCCAGCGTCTCGAGAACTACTGTCGCGACGAGGCGGATATCTGCGCCGGCGACAGCAGGGTCTCGGACCTGGTCGTGGAATGCGGGGATGCGAGCAAGATCATCACGGAGCAGGCCGTGGCAAATGGCGCGGATCTCATCGTCGTGGGGAATTGCGCCAGCGATCACCACATCGGCAAGGGAATCATCGGCTCGACGGCCAGGCGCGTGACACAGGAAGCGAAAATCCCGGTATTGATCGTTCCGAATTGTCGATGAATTGAACATTCATCCGTGCAATGGTAGCAAGAATTCGCAAGAATCCTGCTGCAACCGCACATGTCGACAATTTAAACTTTAAATGCCAACAATTGCGCTTCATCCCCTTGACGCATCGCTTTCAATGCCTATTATTGTCGACATATTATGCTATTTTGTCGACAAATCGAGAACAACAATGGCCACAGCCGGTACCTGCCAGCAGAAAGATCCCGTCACCATCGCCGACAGGGTGTTTAACCAGTTGCGCGAAGCTATTCTTGGAGGGAAGATGTTACCAGGCCAGAAGATCAGCGAACCCGAACTCGCCAGCAGCTATGGCGTGAGCCGCGGTTCACTGCGCGAGGCGATCGCCCGACTCGAGGCCTCTAACCTCGTCGAACGCAAACCCAACGTCGGTGCGCGCGTGATCACCCTGTCGATCGATGAACTGATGGAGATCTACCACATCCGCGAAGCCCTCGAGGGCATGGCTGCACGCCTCGCGGCGCAGAACATGGATCCGGCGGAGATCGCCGAATTGCGCAAGATCGTCGAGACCCAGCGCAACGAGATCTCAAGCGGGAACTACGCCTACTTCCTGAAAGAAGTCGACCTCGACTTCCATTTCAGGATCATCCAGGGCAGCGGAAACAAGCGTCTGATTCGTCTGCTGTGCAAGGATCTCTATGACCTGGTGCGGTTCTACAGGGTCAGTTTCAGCGCATCGAGCCCGCGGCCGGAGGCGGCCTGCGAGGAACACAACGCGATCGTGGCCGCCATGGAGCGCGGCGACGGCGAGATGGCCGAACTGCTGATGCGCCACCACGTTCGCGCATCCAGGGAGAACGCAAGGCAGAGCTTTGAGGTCATGCAGGCCGACGGGACCGTTGCCATGCCGCAGTCGAAACAGTAACCACAGCCAGCAGCACGAATATGAACAGCACGCTTAAACGACCAAGATTTCTGGATCTCACGAAGATCCGCCTGCCCTTGCCCGGTGTGGTCTCGATCCTGCACCGCATCTCCGGCGTCCTGATGATCATCGCAATCCCGTTCGGAATCTGGCTGCTCGAACTCGCGGCAACCAGCCAGCAGGCTTTTGCACAGGCCGCCGCCGTGGCAGACACCCTGCTGTTCAAGCTTGCCGCCACGCTCATGCTCTGGTCGCTGATGCATCATCTGGCGGCAGGCATCCGCTACCTGCTGCTTGACATCGACATCGGCATCGAGCGCAAGCAGGCGCGACAGAGCGCCGTCGGCGTCTTCGTCGTTTCCATTATCCTGACGATCGGTTTTCTGGGGGTGATCTGGTGAGCATGCAACTCAGCGGCCTGCGCGCCTGGACCATCCAGCGAGTCAGCGCGATCTACATCGCCCTCTTCGTCATTGTCGCCCTGATTGCCGTGCTGCTGGGTGGCATGCCGGACAGCCACGCGGCCTGGAAGGCGCTGCTGGCGTCGCCGTTCATCAACCTCGCGCTCATGGCATTCTTCGTCGCCCTGCTGCTGCATGCCTGGGTCGGTGCGCGCGACGTCATCGTCGACTATGTGCACCCGCTGACCGCACGCTTCACGGTGCTGGCACTGGCCGCCATCTTCCTGATCGTCTGCGGCCTCTGGGCCGCGCGCGTCCTGCTGGGGGTCTGGTAACACGATGTGGATACCCATCGCCAGAGACCATTTTTTCGCAGGACAAGGCGCGCTGAGCGCCATGTACTTGCCGTACATAAGTGAAAGCGCAACACCGGCCTGGGGAAAAAAATGCCTGGCCCTTCGGGTTCTCCCTCAAATCAGGCCATCCGGTGTTGCACATCGCCGCTTCTTTGGAGCAACCAAACTGCACGCTGTGCGCCTTGTCTGGCCTGATTTGTGGGCCAACGCTGGGCATCCACATCGTGTTAACAGACCCTAACGTACTCAGATGCAAGATATCAAAACGTCCACACCTATCAGCCAATTCGACGCTCTCGTGATCGGCGCAGGCGGCGGCGGCATGCGTGCCGCGCTGCAACTCTCACGAGCAGGCGCCAAGGTCGCCGTTATCTCCAAGGTCTACCCGACGCGCTCGCACACAGTGGCGGCGCAGGGCGGCATCAACGCAGCGCTCGGTAACGTGCTGCCCGACAACTGGCACTGGCACATGTTCGACACCGTCAAGGGCAGCGACTACCTCGGCGACCAGGACGCCATCGAGTATATGTGCAGGGTCGCGCCACAGGTTGTCTACGAACTGGAGCATACCGGCGTGCCCTTCTCGCGCCTCGACGACGGCCGCATCTACCAGCGCCGCTTCGGCGGACAGAGCCAGAACTTCGGTGGCGAGCAGGCCGCGCGCACCTGCGCCGCGGCCGATCGTACCGGCCATGTCATCGTGCATACGCTCTACCAGCAGAACCTGCGCGCGCAGACGCACTTCTTCGACGAGTATTTCGCCGTCGACCTGATCCAGGCCCCCGACGGCCACATCCAGGGCGCCGTGGTGCTCAGCATCGAGACCGGCGAACCACTGGTCATCCACGCCAAGACCACCCTGCTCGCCACCGGTGGCTGTGGCCAGATCTTCCGCACAAACACCAACGCGCTGATCAACACGGGTGACGGGATGGCCATGGCGCTGCGGGCCGGCATCCCGCTCATGGACATGGAGTTCTACCAGTTCCACCCGACCGGCATCGCCGGCAAGGGCATGTTGATCACCGAGGGTACTCGCGGCGAAGGCGGCTATCTTGTCAACTCGGAGGGTGAGCGTTTCATGGAGCGCTATGCACCGAACGCGAAGGACCTCGCCAGCCGCGACGTCGTGAGTCGCGCGATCTACACCGAAGTCAAGGAGGGGCGTGGCTGCGGCCCCAACAAGGACCATGTGCTGCTGAAGCTCAACCACATCGGCGACATCGTCAGGAAACGCCTGCCGGCGATTCGCGCGACGAGCATCTCCTTCATCGGCGTCGACCCCGTCGAGGAACCCATCCCGATCTACCCGACCGCACACTACGTCATGGGCGGCATTCCGACCGACCGCTTCGGCCGCGTCGTCTCCCCTATGGGCAGCGGCCCCGAAGAGGTGGTTCCCGGCCTCTATGCCGCCGGCGAGTGCGCCTGCGTCTCGGTCCACGGGGCCAACCGTCTCGGCGGCAACTCGTTGCTCGACATCCTCGTCTTCGGCCGCGCCGCGGCCATCCAGATGCTCGAGGACATCGAGTCCATGCCGGCGCACACTACTCTCAACCAGGTCAGCGTCGACAAGGCGATGGCGCGCATCGCGCGCTGGGACGATACCAGTGACGGAGAATCGGTCGATGTCCTCAAGGCAGAGTTGCAGGCCGCGATGGAAGACTACTGCGGCGTCTACCGCGACGACGAGACCCTGACGACCGGCGTCGCGAAGGTGCGCGAGATCGTGGCGCGCCTGCCGAACGCGCGCCTTGCCGATCACAGCAAGATCTTCAACACGGCGCGCATCGAAGCGCTCGAGCTCGAGAACCTCATGGACGTCGCACTGGCGACCATCGTCTCTGCGCAGGCGCGCACCGAGAGCCGCGGCGCGCACTCCCGCGTCGATTACCCGGAACGCGACGACGAGAAGTGGATGAAGCACACCCTCTTCTTCCTCGAGGAGCAGAAGATCGACTACAAGCCGGTACACCTCACGCCGCTGACGGTCGACTCATTCCCGCCGAAGGCGCGCACTTACTGACCGGCGACAGAGAGAGACGAATATGAAATTCCTCATTCAACGCTACAATCCGGAAAAGGACGACAAGCCCTGGTTGCAGGAGTACGATCTTCCCGACGTCAAGCCCGGCACCATGCTGCTCGACGCCCTGCTCCTGATCAAGGGCATCGATCCGACACTGAGCTTCAGGCGCTCCTGCGGCGAAGGCGTGTGTGGCTCCGATGGCATGAACATCAACGGCCGCAACGGGCTGGCCTGCCTGATGAATCTCGATGATCTGAAAGAGCCCATCACAGTGCGTTCCCTGCCCGGCCAGCCGATCATCCGTGATCTCGTCATCGACCAGACGCCCTTCTTCAACCAGTACAAGGCGGCGAGGCCCTGGCTGATCACCATGGACCCGGATCCCGAGAAGGAGCGCCTGCAGAGCCCGGCCGACCGCGACAAGCTCGACGGCCTCTATGAATGCATCCTCTGCGCCTGCTGCTCGACCGCATGTCCCTCCTTCTGGTGGAATCCGGACAAGTTCCTCGGGCCGGCCGCGCTGCTGCAGGCCAGCCGCTTCATCGAGGACAGCCGCGACCAGGCGACCGGGGAGCGCCTGCAGCAGCTCGACGACGCCTACAAGCTCTACCGCTGTCACAGCATCATGAATTGCGTGGACGTCTGCCCCAAGGAGCTCAACCCGACGAAGGCGATCGGCAACATCCGCAAGCGCATGCTCGAGAAGGGCATCTAGATGCCATGCATCTGAGCGACGGACATCGAGCGACAGCAGGGACGAGAGGCATGCCAGACGCCAGCTGGCCGAAGACAACAACGGGCGAAACCCGCCGGTTCATCGCGGGGAACCCGCAACGATGAACCCCGAAGAACTCCAGCAAGAACTGCTGAAACTGCGCTGGGCATGCCGCCGCGGTATGCGGGAACTGGACTTCTGGTTCCTCAACTACCTCGACCACGCCTACGCGACGGCACCGAGGGAAGAACAACTGACTTTCCAGAGACTCCTGGGCTATCAGGATCAGGAAATATTCGACTGGATGATGGAGACGGCGCAGCCGATGGATGCTGCGCTACGCGAGATCGTCGTACGCATCCGCGAGACATCCAGGGCGGTCGCCAGGGCGCAAGCCGGCAACTGATCGCGATTTGACCATTGACAGCAGTCACGGCGAGGATGCCGCAGCCGCTGTCCGGACAATATTTCTGACATGAGGCACCTATGACCAACAGAGTCTCGATCGGCAATCTCGCGATTGCCCAGGAACTCCACGACCTTGTTGCCAACGAGATCGCGCCGGGCACCGGCGTCGATCCGCAACACTTCTGGACGGCGTTCGAGGCGATCGTCGCCGACCTGGCGCCCGAGAACCGCGCCCTGCTCGCACAACGCGACGACATCCAGGCCAGGCTCGATGCCTGGCACCGCGCGCACCGCGACGACTTCGACTTCACCGCCTACAAGGACTTTCTGGTCGGGATCGGTTACCTGCTGCCCGAGGGCGAGGATTTCTCCATCGAGACCGACAATGTCGATCCGGAGATCGCCAGCATCGCCGGTCCGCAGCTCGTCGTACCGGTCAACAATGCGCGCTATGCGCTCAACGCGGCCAACGCGCGCTGGGGCAGCCTCTACGACGCCCTCTATGGCACCGATGCCATTCCCGAGAGCGAGGGGCTCGAGAAAGGCCCCTCGCTGAACATGCGGCGCGCCGCGAGAGTCGTCGAACTGGCCGCGGCATTTCTCGACGAGGCCGTGCCGCTGGCGACCGGCAGTCACGCCGACGTGGTCGACTACAGCCTCGTCGACATGGAGGGTCGCAAGGAGCTTGCCGTGACGCTGGCGAGTGGCGAGCGCACATCCCTGAGAAGCCCCTCCGCGTTCGTCGGCTATGTCGGCACAGAGAGGCCCGATGCCATCCTGCTGCGGCACAACGGCCTGCACATCGAGATTCAGCGTGACCCGGAGAACCCGGTTGGCAAGGTGCATCCAGCCGATGTGATGGATGTGGTGCTCGAGGCCGCCGTCTCGACCATCCAGGACTGCGAGGATTCGGTTGCGGCTGTGGATGCCGCAGACAAGGTGATCGTCTACCGCAACTGGCTCGGGCTCATGAAGGGCGACCTCGAAGAGACCTTCCGGAAACAGGGCAAGGTCATGACGCGCCGGATGAACCCGGACCGCCGCTACACCGCCCCCGACGGCAGCGAGCTCGTCCTCCCCGGTCGCAGCCTCATGCTCGTGCGCAACGTCGGCCATCTGATGACGTCAGGCGCCATCCTCTGCAACGGCGAAGAGGTTCCGGAAGGCATCATGGACGGCATGATCACGAGCCTCGCCGCCATGCACGACCTCGGGCGCACCGGCACACTCGCAAACAGCCGCACCGGCAGTATCTACATCGTCAAGCCGAAGATGCACGGACCGGCCGAGGTCGCTTTCACGAACAAGCTCTTCGGACGCATCGAGGATGCCCTTGGCATGCCGCGCAACACCCTCAAGGTCGGCATCATGGATGAGGAGCGCCGCACCACGGTCAACCTCAAGGAGTGCATCCGTGCCGCCCGGGAGCGTGTCATCTTCATCAACACGGGATTTCTCGACCGCACCGGCGGCGAGATCCACGCCAGCATGGAAGCCGGCCCGGTACTGCGCAAGGGTGACATGAAGAGCGCGCCCTGGATCCTCGCCTACGAGGACTGGAATGTCGATGTCGGGCTCGCCTGCGGTCTCGGCGGCAAGGCGCAGATCGGCAAGGGCATGTGGGCCATGCCGGATCTCATGAAGAACATGATCGAGACCAAGATCGCACACCCGCTGGCTGGCGCCAACTGCGCCTGGGTGCCCTCCCCGACCGCCGCCACATTGCACGCCATGCACTACCACAAGGTCGATGTGAGCGAGCGCCAGGCCGAGCTGGCGAAACGCGAGCGCGCCAGTCTCGACGATATCCTGACGATTCCGCTGATTCCCGACCCGGCATCGCTGAGCGCGAAGGACATCCAGCAGGAACTCGACAACAACGCCCAGGGCATCCTCGGCTACGTGGTGCGCTGGATCGACCAGGGCGTCGGCTGCTCGAAGGTGCCGGATATCAACGACGTCGGTCTCATGGAGGACCGCGCGACACTGCGTATCTCGAGCCAGCACATGGCCAACTGGCTGCACCACGGCATCTGTTCCGAGGAGCAGGTCATCGAGACGTTCAGGCGCATGGCGGCCGTCGTCGATGCGCAGAATGCGACTGACCCGACCTACCGCGCCATGGCGCCGGCCTGCGACGGCGTCGCCTTCAGAGCCGCCCTCGACCTGGTGCTGAAGGGCCGCGAACAGCCGAGCGGCTACACCGAACCCATCCTTCATGCCCGCCGCCTCGAACTCAAGGCAGCATCGGAATAACGTCGAGTCGCAATCCCATGCCACAACTGAGTCCCTATATCACCTACCAAACCGACGAAGAGGGCCAGGGCTATCTCGAGGTCGCGCTGCGCGGGTTCCCGATGCTGCGCATGTCGGCGCTCAACAAGGGCACCGCCTTCACGCGCGAGGAGCGCGCTGCGTTCAGTCTCGAGGGGCTGCTGCCACCGCGCGTCACGACGCTCGACGACCAGGTGCGCCGCGTCTACCAGGGCTACCTGAAACTCGACGACGACATCGACAGGTATCAGTACCTGCGCGCCTGTCAGGAGCGTTCCGAGGTGGTCTTTTTCAAGCTGCTCGAGCAACACCTCGAGGAGATGATGCCGATCGTCTACACGCCGACGGTCGGCAAGGCCGTGCAACAGTTCAGCGATCTCTACCAGCGGCCGCGGGGCCTGACGGTCTCAATGCTCGGCATCGACCACATCGACCAGGTCGTCGACGACTATCCGTGGCACGACGTGCGCATGATCGTGGCGACAGACTCCTCCGCCATTCTCGGTATCGGCGACCAGGGCGTCGGCGGCCTCGCGATCTCTATCGGCAAGCTCGCGCTCTACACGGCCGGTGGCGGCCTGAGCCCGTTCCATACCATGCCTGTCTGTCTCGATGTCGGTACCGACAACGAAAGGCTGCTTAACGACCCGAACTACCTCGGCTTGCACCGCAGGCGCCTGAAGGGCGACGCCTACTTCGACATGCTCGACAAATTCGTCGACAGCGTCGAACGCCGCTGGCCGAAGGCCGTGATCCAGTGGGAGGACTTCGCCAAGGACGTGGCGTTCAAGGTGCTCGAGCGCTACAGGGACCAGGTCCCATGCTTCAACGACGACATCCAGGGCACCGGCGCTGTCGTGCTCGCCGGCCTGCTCTCGGCCTGCAAGAAGATCGGGCAGAAGCTCTCCGACCAGCGCATTGTCGTGGTCGGTGCCGGAGCCGGCGGCGTCGGCGTCGCCAGCGCCATCCAGGAGGGGCTGGTAAGGGACGGCCTGACACGCGAGCAGGCGCGCCGCCAGATGTTCGTCATGGATGCCGCTGGCCTCGTGCTGGAGGAGCTGATCGATCCCGACAGCTACCAGGTTCCGGTCTCCCAGCTCTCCGACACTTGCAGGGACTGGAGCATCGCCGGCGACCGCCCGTCGCTCATGGAGGTTCTGGATCAGGCGAAGCCGACAATCCTGCTCGGCCTGACTGGCGTCGGCGGACTCTTCACGCAGGAGATCGTCGAGAAGATGGCGGCCAACTGCGACCACCCGATGATCTTCCCGCTGTCGAACCCGACCACCAACTGCGAGGCGACGCCAGAGCAGATCATCCACTGGACCGGCGGCAGGGCCCTGGTTGCGGCAGGCAGCCCGTTCGCGCCGGTCACTTACAAGGACGAGATCCACGCCGTCGGCCAGGGCAACAACGCCTTCGTCTTCCCGGGTATCGGCTTTGCCGCGGTGCTCGGCAAGTGCCGCCGCATCAGCGATGCCATGATCATCGAGTCGGCCTACGCAGTGGCGGATTACACACAGAAGCATCACTTGCACAAGGGGCTTTTCTTTCCGCCGATCTCGGAGTTGCGCGAGGTGAGCCTCTGCGTGACCGAGCGCGTATTGCGCGTCGCGCTCGCTGAAGGCTCCTCGTCGCGCACCGACCTCAATGGTGTAGACTTGGTTGACTATGTCCGCTCCAGGGCATGGAAGGCCGATTATCTGCCATTCATTCCGGCGCCGCACTCGTTGAAGGAGGATTCAAAATGACAAACGACGTCCACGACCTGTCACCCGGGCAGGCTGCGCAGATGCTGCAGGAGGATCCGCGCGCGGTGCTGGTCGATATCCGCTCCTCGATGGAGTTTCTCTTCGTTGGACATCCGGTCGGCGCCGTGCATATCCCGTGGATCGACGAACCCGACTGGGACATCAACCCCCACTTCGTCACCGAGGTGCGCAAGCTCATGCTCGGCGGCCAGACCTGCGATAACGAGGAGAACTGCGCGCCCGTGATCCTGATCTGCCGCAGTGGCAAGCGTTCGAAGGAAGCAGGCCGTGCACTCAACGAGGCCGGCCTGAAGCACGTCTTCCATGTCGACGAGGGCTTCGAGGGCGAACTCGACGACAAGCACCAGCGCAGCAGCGTCGGGGGCTGGCGTTACCATGGACTTCCGTGGGAGCAGTGTTGAACCGGCAGCCGCATTGTCGCCAGCCGCGTCTCCGGCCTGCCGCTCACTGAACGCAGACAACACACCTCGATTCCCCCTTGCTCTCGAATCATGACGTTCGTCGTCAACCCGTTTGACGGCAACATCAACGCGTTTTCACCCCATTCCAGGAACAACCCGTCAGGAAACCGGGGTTCGGTCATGACGCGTTTCAGCGCGTGCTCTCGAGACGGTCAGCCCGGATTCCGGCTCGTCAACAGAGGGAGATTGCGAAGCCTGATCGCGATGGAGTGAGCGCCACCGTTTCGATCCCGGTTGACCGGGAACAACCATTTTTGGATGTTCGCGAGGCAATTGCACTATAATTCGCAGGAAACCGGTGGTGATCGATCTGCATGCATGCAGAGAGGCTCGCAAGGTTAATAACAAAAAATCAGTAGCTTGCAGTCTCCCGGTTCTGGCTTGGGTGGCGACAAGATGACGATGTATCACTCTTATCTTTCCAAGAGGTAGATAACATGTCATTCGCAAGTCGTCGAACTGATTGCCGGCCTGCGAGCTGGAGGATGCCGCTCGCAATTTTTCAATCGCCACTTCAGGGGCTGGCCGATCCTCCTCTCATCGCCGAGCCGCCATTTCCATCACGCGATTTCCCGATCCAGAGTATTGGTCAAAGACTGTATGACGCTCTCCCGTCAACTTCCGTGACAATGGATGCCGGCTGGTTGCTCGAGCGGCAGTGGCAGCCAGCCTGTGGTTGACAGCGAAAAGTTTCAGTAACTTTATCCACATCCGGCTCCCAGATTAAAGATGTACGTCACAATGGGCCACCCGGGATAGTTAAAGATTTCAAACCATTCCCGAACAGAAGGAATACTCTTATGAACGAAGTAATCGAACTCTCGCAACTCTTGCCAGTTGCACTCATCATCACTGCGGCCTATGTGGTACGTGGAATTGCCGGTTTCGGTTCCGGGCTGATCGCAATTCCATTGCTCGCCTTTTTCCTGCCGCTCTCGGTCGCTGTCCCGATCGTCGTACTGCTGGATTATATCTCCTCTTTCTCGCAGGGCATGAAGAACCGCGAAGCGGTTCAGTGGAAAGAGATTATTCCATTACTCCCTTTCACGCTGATCGGCGTCTTCACGGCACTCTTTGTCTTCAAGTATGTCGACGCCAATCTGCTGCCGAAAATCATGGGCGCCTTCATCATCATCTTCGCCATTTATACCCTGCTGTCTGTCAGCGTCAAGTCGGGTTATTCGCGCAAGTGGGCAGTTCCGGCCGGCAGCTTCGGCGGCCTGATCGGAACCCTCTTCGGCACGGGCGGGCCTTTCTACGTCATCTACCTGAAACTGCGTGGACTCGACAAGACCAGGTTTCGCGCGACCTTCGCCACCATCTTCATCATGGACGGCACCGTGCGCCTTTTCGGTTATCTCGGACTGGGGTTCTTCAACGGCAACACCCTGCCGCTGGTCGCGTTCACCATTCCGGTCATGGCGCTCGGACTCTGGGCCGGCGGCAAGATCCATACGAGCCTCAGCCAGCAGGCATTTCAGCGTGCCATCAGCGTGCTGCTGATCGCAAGCGGTTTCGTCCTGCTCGGCAAGTAACCGCAGAGTTCCGGCTGAACGGGGCGTGGTAAGACGCAGAAAAGGCCCTCTTCCCGGCTGGAAGAGGGTCTCTTCATTGGGCAGGATGAATCAGGAGGCGGATGCGATTTCCGTGACCGGAATGGTCACGTTTGCCGCCGCGCTGGTGTAGTTTTCCATCTGGTGGAAATTGAGGTAGCGGTAGACTTCGCCCGCCATGGTGTCGATATTACTGGCATAGGCCATGTACTCCTCGACCGTTGGCAGCTTGCCGAGAATCGCCGACACAGCAGCCAGCTCGGCAGACGCCAGGTAGACGTTGGCGCCCGTGCCGAGACGATTCGGGAAGTTGCGCGTCGAGGTCGAGACGGCCGTGCTGTTCTCCTTGATACGCGCCTGGTTGCCCATGCACAGTGAGCAGCCTGGCGTTTCGATGCGCGCGCCCATGCGGCCGAAGATGTTGTAGTACCCCTCTTCCGTGAGCTGCGCCTGGTCCATCCGGGTCGGTGGCGCGATCCACAGACGGGTCGGCAGCTCCTTGCCGAATTGCTCGAGCAGCTTGCCGGCGGCACGGAAGTGCCCGATGTTGGTCATGCAGGAGCCGATGAAGACCTCGTCCACCTTGTCGCCGGCGACTTCCGACAGCAGGCGCGCGTCGTCCGGGTCGTTCGGCGCACACAGAACCGGCTCCCTGATTTCGTTGAGGTCGATCTCGATCACCTCTGCATACTCCGCGTCCGGATCCGCTCGCATGAGTGTCGGATTCGCAAGCCACTCCTCCATCGCCTCGATACGGCGCGAGATGGTGCGTTCGTCTCCATAACCCTCGGACAGCATCCACTTCAGCATGACGATATTGGACTCGAGATACTCCTTCACGGACTCCTCGGAGAGCGTGATGGTGCATCCGCCGGCGGAACGCTCGGCAGAGGCGTCCGAGAGTTCGAAGGCCTGCTCGACAGTGAGGTTCTCGAGTCCCTCGATCTCGAGGATGCGGCCGTTGTAGACGTTCTTCTTGCCTCTCTTCTCGACCGTCAGCAGACCCTTCTGGATCGCATAGTAGGGAATCGCGTGCACGAGGTCGCGCAGCGTGATACCGGGCTGCATCTCGCCCTTGAAGCGCACGAGCACCGACTCCGGCATGTCGAGCGGCATGACGCCGGTAGCGGCCGCGAAGGCGACCAGGCCCGAGCCTGCCGGAAACGAGATGCCGAGCGGGAAACGCGTGTGGGAATCCCCGCCCGTGCCAACCGTGTCGGGCAGCAGCATGCGGTTCAGCCAGGAGTGAATGATGCCGTCACCCGGGCGCAGCGAAACGCCGCCACGGTTCATGATGAAATCCGGCAGCGAGTGATGCGTTTCCACGTCGACGGGTTTCGGATAGGCCGCCGTATGGCAGAAGGACTGCATGACGAGATCGGCCGAGAAGCCGAGACAGGCCAGGTCCTTGAGTTCATCGCGCGTCATCGGCCCGGTCGTGTCCTGGGAACCGACCGTGGTCATGCGCGGCTCGCAGTACATGCCGGGGCGTACGCCATCCATGCCGCAGGCCTTGCCCACCATCTTCTGTGCCAGCGTGTAGCCCTTGGCCGAGGCTTGCGGATCCTTCGGCATGCGAAACAGCTCTGACGGCGGCAGACCGAGCGCCTCGCGCGCGCGCGCCGTGAGGCCGCGGCCGATGATGAGCGGGATGCGGCCATTGGCGCGCACCTCGTCGAGAATCACGTCGGTTTTCAGCGTGAACTCGCTGATCACCTCGTCGGTGCCGTGGCGCTTGACGACCCCCTCGTAGGGATAGACATCGATGACATCCCCCATCTCCATCTCCGAGACATCCATCTCGATCGGCAACGCGCCGGCGTCCTCCATGGTGTTGAAGAAGATCGGCGCAATCTTGCCACCGAGGCAGAAGCCGCCATCGCGCTTGTTCGGGATGAATGGGATGTCATTGCCCATGTGCCACAGCACCGAGTTGGTCGCCGACTTGCGCGACGAACCCGTGCCCACAACGTCGCCGACATAGGCCAGCGGGAAGCCCTTCTGCTTGAGCTCGGCAATCTTCGACAGCGGGCCGATCTCGCCGGGATTGTCGGGTTCGATGCCCTCGCGCGCCATCTTCAGCATCGCGTTGGCATGCAGTGGAATGTCCGGCCGCGACCAGGCGTCCTGCGCCGGCGAGAGATCGTCCGTGTTGGTTTCGCCGGGCACCTTGAAGACGGTGACGGTGATTTTGTCGGCCAGCTCCGGCCTGGATGTGAACCACTCGGCATTGGCCCAGGATTCCATGACTGCCCTGGCGTTGGCATTGCCGGCATCGGCCTTCTCCTTGACGTCGAAGAAGGCATCGAACATCAGCAGGGTGTGCGAGAGCCCCCTGGCCGCGATCGCTCCCAGCTCGGCGTCGTCGAGAAGCTCGACCATGGGCTCGATGTTGTAACCGCCGAGCATGGTGCCGAGCAGCTCTGTCGCATCGGCTTTCGAAATCAGCGGAGATTCGGCCTCGCCCCTGGCCAGCGCCGCGAGGAAGCCTGCCTTGATGTAGGCGGCTTCATCGACGCCAGCCGGCACGCGATTTTTCAGCAACTCGAGAATGAACGCCTCTTCGCCCGGGGGTGGACTCTTGAGCAATTCGACGAGCGCCGCGACCTGTTCCGAATCCAGCGGTTTTGGCGGCACGCCCTCGGCGGCACGCTCTTCCACGTGTTTTCTGTAGGCTTCAAGCATCGGGATCTCTCCGTTATCGAAAGTGTTTGGACATGGGCCGCAGCATTGCGGTCAAAGCAGATGTGTCGACAATATTGGTCTGTCTGGCCTGATATTCTAGTCAATCACCATAACCAAGTACAGTTTTGTTGACACTTGGCACTCGAAACAGCCTCGCTGCTGAAAGGCAAAAACCCCGCCTGAGGGCGGGGTTCCGGTTGCCGCAGGGCAGGATGCGCCGGATGCGGATTACCTGTTTTCCCTGTTGTTGATCAGGTCGTCGACGACGGCCGGATCGGCCAGCGTGGACGTATCACCGAGGCCATCGATCTCGTTGGCGGCGATCTTGCGCAGGATGCGGCGCATGATCTTGCCGGAACGGGTTTTGGGCAGCCCCGGCGCCCACTGGATGATGTTGACCTTGGCGATGGGGCCGATTTCGTTGCGCACGAGTTTCACCAGTTCCGTCTTGAGCTCGTCCGTGCCCTCGACACCCGCCATGAGCGTGACATAGGCGTAGATGCCCTGCCCTGTCAGGTCATGCGGGTAACCGACGACGGCGGCCTCGGCCACCGAATCGTGCAGCACCAGGGCGGACTCGATCTCGGCGGTGCCGAGTCGGTGACCGGAGACGTTCAGGACATCGTCGACACGGCCCGTGATCCAGTAGTAACCGTCCTCGTCGCGGCGGGCGCCGTCGCCCGTGAAGTAATAGCCCTTGAACATCGAGAAGTAGGTCTCGTAGAAGCGCTTGTGATCGCCGAAGACCGTGCGCATCATGGCGGGCCATGGAGACTTGATCGCGAGGTTGCCCTCGGCCGGGTTGCCGGCGATCTCGTGGCCCTGGTCATCGAGCAGCACCGGCTGTACGCCGAAGAAGGGGTTCGTCGCAGAGCCCGGCTTCAGCGGAGTCGCGCCGGGCAGCGGCGTCAGCATGTGCGCGCCGGTCTCGGTCTGCCACCAGGTGTCGACGATCGGGCAGCGCTCATCGCCGACGACATGATGGTACCACTCCCAGGCCTCCGGGTTGATGGGCTCGCCGACCGTGCCGAGCAGGCGCAGCGCGGAGCGCCTGGTCTTCTTGACGGGCTCGTCGCCGGCGCCCATGAGCGAGCGGATCGCCGTTGGCGCGGTGTAGAAGGTCGCGACATCATGCTTGTCGCAGACCTGCCAGAAACGGGAGATGTCCGGGTAGGTCGGGATGCCCTCGAACATCAGCGTGATGGCGCCGTTGGCCAGCGGGCCATAGACGATGTAGGTGTGGCCCGTGACCCAGCCGACATCGGCCGTGCACCAGTAGACCTCGCCATCCTTGTAATCGAAGACGAGCTTGTGGGTCATGGCTGCCTGCAGCAGGTAGCCGCCGGTGGTGTGCAGCACGCCCTTGGGCTTGCCGGTGGAACCCGAGGTGTAGAGGATGAAGAGCGGGTCGTCCGCTTCCATCGCCTCTGGCTCGCAGTCGGCGGAAGCCGCGGAAACGGCTTCGTGATACCAGACGTCGCGTCCCTCTTTCCACTCGACAGGATCGCCTCCGCGCTGCACGACGATGCAGGTGTGGACATCCGGACAGTCAGCCATCGCCTTGTCGGCATTGGCCTTCAGGGGCACCTTCTTGCCGCCGCGCATCGACTGATCGGAGGTGATGACGACCTTGCAGTCGGAATCCTGGATGCGGCTGGCGAGCGCATCGGGCGAGAAGCCGCCGAAGACGATCGAGTGGATCGCGCCGATGCGGGTGCAGGCCAGCATCGCGACGGCCGCCTCCGGGATCATCGGCAGGTAGAGCGAGACCCGGTCGCCCTTCTTCACACCGCGCTCCTTGAGCACGTTGGCGAACTTGCAGACCTCTTCGTACAGTTCACGGTAGGTGATCTTGCGGTCCTCTTCGGGATTGTCGCCTTCCCAGATGATGGCGACCTGGTCGCCGCGCGTCTCGAGATGGCGATCCAGACAGTTGTAGGAGACGTTGAGGGTTCCGCCCTTGAACCAGTTGATGTGCAGGTCGTCCTCGTCGAAACTCCAGTCGAGCACGGTATCCCATTTCCTGAACCAGGTCAGGTACTGGTCGGCCTGCTCTGCCCAGAAGGTTTCCGGGTCCTCGACGGATTGCGCGTACATGGCCTGGTACTCTTCTGCGTTGATATTGGCCTGGGCTGCGAATTCGGCAGGAACCGGGTAGGTTTTTACATCGGACATCGACTTCTCCTAGCGTGGTCTTGATATCTAATCTGAAAAGGGAGTTGTTCTTCTATCTCTGAGCCCGCCCTGCTGTCGCGGTGCAAGACTGCAACGGCAGGAGGCTTCTTCATGTCGAAAGACAGAAGATCTTGCCATCCTTGGCATGGCGTGACAACAGAAGAAATCAAAAATAAATAGCCTGTATTTCATTGTCCAATGGTAACCATCAGTTCATGAAAATATAGTTAAACAATTAAGTAGTTAGACTGATTTCCGAATCTTTCGCGCGGCCCTTTCAATTGGTGCGCGAATCCGGTTATGCTCCCCTGTCTTGAAGAGGGAACAGCGCCACGGCGCCCGGCTCAGACCGGCCACAACAATTACAGACACAGAACTTGAACATCTACCCTTTGGAGTTATTTCGATGAACGACGTAGTCATTGTCGCAGCTGCGCGTACCGCGCTCGGCACCTTCGGCGGATCCCTCGCCGGCATCCCGGCAAGCACCCTCGGCGCCACCGTGATCAAGGCACTGCTCGAGCGCAGCGGTCTCGAGCCCGGCCAGATCGACGAGGTCATCATGGGCCAGGTGCTGCAGGCCGGCGTCGGCCAGAACCCGGCGCGCCAGGCCGCCATCGAGGCCGGCCTGCCCGACAGCACCCCGGCCATGACCATCAACAAGGTCTGCGGCAGCGGCCTCAAGGCGGTCCATCTCGCGGCCCAGGCCATCATGTGCGGCGACGCCGACATCATGATCGCCGGTGGCCAGGAAAACATGAGCGCCTCTCCGCACATCCTGCCGAACTCGCGCAGCGGCCAGAAGATGGGCAACTGGTCGATGGTCGACACCATGATTCAGGACGGCCTCTGGTGCGCCTTCAATGACTGCCACATGGGCATCACCGCCGAGAACATCGCAGAGAAGTACGGCATCTCGCGCGAGGAGCAGGACGCCTTCGCGGCCGGCTCGCAGCAAAAGACCGAGGCCGCGCAGAACGCAGGTATGTTCAGCGAGGAGATCGTGCCCGTCGAGGTCCCGCAGCGACGCGGCGACCCCGTCATCTTCGATCGCGACGAGTTCCCGCGCGCCGGCACCACGGCCGAGGGTCTCGGCAAGCTGCGCCCTGCCTTCAAGCGCGAAGGATCGGTCACGGCCGGCAACGCCTCCGGCATCAATGACGGTGCGGCCGCGGTTGTCGTCATGTCGGCAGCCCGGGCGAAGGAACTCGGCCTGACGCCCATGGCGACCATCCGGAGCTTCTCGAGCGCCGGCGTCGATCCGGCCATCATGGGCACCGGTCCCATCCCGGCGACCAGCAAATGTCTCGAGAAGGCAGGCTGGAACATCAACGAGCTGGATCTCGTGGAATCGAACGAAGCCTTCGCGGCCCAGGCGATCTCGGTCAACAAGGAACTCGGCTGGGATCTCGACAAGGTCAATGTCCACGGCGGCGCCATCTCGATCGGCCACCCGATCGGCGCCTCGGGTGCGCGCATCCTTGTCACCCTGCTGCACGGCATGCAACGCCGGGATGCGCAGAAAGGCCTGGCGACACTCTGTATCGGCGGCGGCCAGGGCGTGGCCATGGCAGTCGAGAGAAACTGACACGAGGAAATCATCATGACAGACCTGACAGGCAAGACGGCACTCGTCACCGGCGGCACCGGCGGCATTGGCAACGCAATCTGCATGCGGCTCTCTGCCGCCGGCTGCAAGATCATCACGACCTACCGCAACAGGGAGAAGGCACAGCAGTGGCAACAGGAGCACGCCGCGGCGGGGCGCGACTTCACGATCACCGCGTGCGATGTCGGCGACTACGCCTCCTGCCAGTCGATGGCTGAAGCGATCCTGGCCGATCACGGCCAGGTCGACATTGTCGTCAACAATGCCGGTCTGACGCGCGACAAGGTCTTCCTGAAGATGACGCCCGACATGTGGTCGGATGTCATCAAGGCCGACCTCGACAGTGTTTTCAACGTCACGCACCAGTTCGTGCCCGGCATGGTCGAGCGCGGCCACGGGCGCGTCATCAACATCTCCTCGATCAATGGCCAGAAAGGCATGTTCGGCCAGACCAACTATGCCGCCGCCAAGGCAGGCATGCACGGTTTCACGATGTCACTGGCACAGGAGACGGCGCGCAAGGGACTGACCGTCAACACCATCTCGCCCGGCTACATTGCGACCGAGATGGTCATGGCCGTTCCCGAGGAGATCGCAGCGACTGTCGCATTCCTCTGCTCGGACGAGGCCGCCTTCATCACCGGATCCAACATCGCGGTGAACGGCGGTCAGTTTATGGGGTAAAATATCCAGACGAGGATTGCAGGAATTCATTCCAGTGACAGAAGAAAGCGACGTTCGCATCATCAAGAAATACCCCAACCGCCGTCTCTACGACACGGTGCAGAGCCGCTACGTCACGCTGCCTGAAGTCCGTGATCTGGTTATCAACAACACCCCGTTCAAGGTCGTCGACACCCAGAGCGACGAGGACATCACGCGCAACATCCTGCTGCAGATCATCCTCGAGCAGGAGTCCGACCAGGACCCGCTCTTCAGCAACGCCCACCTGCAGGATTTCATCCGCTATTACAGCGAGAATTCACGCGAGGGATTCTCGACCTTCATGGAACAGAGCCTCAACTTTTTCCACGAGCAGCAGGCCATGCTCCAGGAACAGATGAAAGGTCTCATGGACAACAGCCCGGTGAAAGCCTGGAACGATGCCGCCGAGAAGAATCTCGAGATGTGGCAGTCGATGCAAAAGGATTTCATGAAGGCTTTCGGCCTCACCCCGGACGACAAGAAGAAGTAGCCCGGAGCCTCTCAGCCGTCCCTCCCCCCTCCCGTACCAAACACGAGGATACCGACGATGCACAACGAAATGTTCGAAATGGCGACAAAAGTCGCAGAAGAGTCCTACGCCGCCATGAAAAAACTCGGCGAGACCAACGTCAAGACCATGCAGACCCTGTTCGACCACCAGATGGCGATGATGAACAGCTGTGTCGCCTCGGCACAGGAAACAACCGAGAAACTGGCAGGCGTCAAGGATGTGAAGCAGGTGGTCGAGCTGCAGCTCGAACTTGCGAAAGCTTGCAGCGAAAAGTCGATCAGCAACTTCAACGAGGTGGTCGAGGTCATGAACACGGCGCGTGACGAATACACTTCCCTGCTCGAAGAGAACGTCAAGACCGCCGAGAAAAACGTCAAGCAGGCCACGAGGGCCCGCAAGGCCGCCTGAACCGGCATCCTCATGACAAACCGGGGGCTCGCTTGTTAAAGCCCCCGGTCACGACAAAATAACTCGTCAACTGAACAAAGAGGTGAATTGATGACACAACGAGTCGCACTGGTTACCGGCGGGAGCGGTGGCCTCGGAACAGCTATCTGCAAGACACTGGTCGACCAGGGCCGCAAGGTCGTGGCGGGCTACTATCCACCCGAGAAAGAATCCGCGGAAGCCTGGCAGAAGCGACGAGCTGACGAAGGATACTCTGTAGAAATCGTTTCCGGAGACGTCAGTGACTACGAAGACTCGGTTCACATGATCAACGAGATCACCGAGAAATTCGGAACAATCCAGATCCTGGTCAACAATGCCGGCATCACGCGAGACAAAATGCTGAAGCGCATGACGCCCGAAATGTGGAACTCCGTCATCAATACCAACCTGAACTCCGTCTTCAATGTCACCCAGCCAGTCATCAACGGCATGCTGGAAACCGGGTTCGGCCGCATCGTGAACATATCGTCGGTCAACGGTCAAAAAGGCCAGATGGGCCAGGCCAACTACTCCGCGGCAAAAGCCGGAATGCACGGCTTCACAAAAGCTGTTGCGCAGGAAACCATCTACAAGAACATCACGGTCAACACAATCTCTCCGGGATATGTCGAGACCGAGATGACAAGGGCGATCGCTCCTGAAATCATGGAAGCCATTCTCAAGCAGATCCCGGCCGGCCGCATGGCGCAGCCCGAAGAGATCGCGAAGGCTGTCGCCTTCCTGACCGACGACGCAAATGCCTACATGACCGGCGCGAATCTCCCGGTCAACGGCGGCATGTACTTGATCTGATTTTGTCTCTGATCTCCTCAAATGAGACTTCGACGGGTCCTCGCGGCCCGTTTTTTTATTGTCAACGACGGAAGTTTTTGAATCGAAACGATGCCTCCTAAGTCATGACAAAGCCACATGATTTATAACAGTTGATTGTATCGAGGAACAGGATCTGTGTATCAGAGGTTATCGTCTGGTAAAGACCCGCAGCGGTCGTTCGAACTAGATTTATCGTGGTCTGTCCCCGGTTACACCGTCCCCGGTTACACCGCATTTTCTGTTGGGAATATTTTCACGTTTATATTTGGTGCTTAACGACTGCTATAACCGGACGCAAAAAGCAGAGCGCAGCGCAGCAATTTGTAGTCCGAGTTTATGGCTTTGTTAGGCGACAGCATCGTTCAACTTCAAGTAACTAACGAAGACGCTACCAAACTTCGTGACCTCAATTACAGAGTCGCCCTCCCAAGAGCCTCCCCCTTTTGGCTCAATCAACCCTAGTCCTCGAAGCGCACGTAATGCACCAATATGTTCTTTATTGTTTCTATCAAAACCTACTATTAGCTCGTTTACCCGAAGCTTAGTTTCTGAGTTCAAAATGATGCGAAAATATTCTTTTTGATTTGGATGCAGCAATTTGTTAAAGACAAGATAAAATTCCGTAAATACTTGTGATAATGCCTGTTCAGCATCTTCATTTGACACTTCTACAGACGCCTGCCCTGGTAAGGTGATGCCATTTTTCGCTCCTTAAGTACTTTGCTAAGCTGTCTGAGTACTTCACTAAG
>JARRMY010000002.1:0-196773 GCA_037385505.1 Gammaproteobacteria bacterium
ATTTCGCTTAAATCAAGAAATAAATCGATAGAATCCTACCGATAGTCAGACGTGTCCTACAGACCTGGGGGCAATAAAGTGATTCTAGTGCCTGAAGCCTCAACTGGATTTCGAATCCATCCCCCCCGGAAATCCACTGCGAAAAAATCACTGACATCTCGCAATTTTTTTCCATTTCGGCACATTGCATATCGGAAATGGCTTTACAAATCCTGTTCAGCTGCCAGATTGCCTTGGCGTTGAATTGAACCACTGCTTCACCAGCCACGCAGAGTCCAGCGTTTACGGTGAGCCAACCAGTAGTGAAATACCATCTGCTTCAGAACTGAAGCACCGCTTGGCGGATGGATCACATGGCATGGCTGTACTGCTTCCAATCCCAACCCGACAGCGCCGCTAAGCAGAATGATCATGATGCCCCCAGGGATGAAATCCTGTCGATCGTGTCCGGCATCTCTTCGGGAGAATGGTGTGGCAGCGAGGCATTGCAGCGCAGGTTCTTCCGCGCGCGATGGACCTGATTCCCTGCCAGTGCGGCCACCCTCCCGCCAGATGCGCAATTCAGACTCCCCGCGAAGCCTGCTGCGCCTGCTGTTATAATCGCGTTTTTTTGCGAAAAGGTTCCCGCGCTTGCCCTCTCCGGCCATGCGCTTGCGTCATGAAAAAAGACAGCAACAACCCTGTCATCGGTTTCGGCTATGTCGCGCGTGGCCTGGAACTCATCCGTCTGCCGGGACTCCGGCGCTTCGTCCTGATTCCGCTGCTGATCAATATGCTGATTTTTTCGGCCATGCTCTGGTTCGGCATCGACTGGTTCGAGGGCTTCATGAACGACTACCTGCCGGCTGGCACACCGCCGTCATGGCTGCCTGAGTGGGGCTGGCTGCAGGCCACCTTTATCTATATCGTGGAGCCCTTTCGCTGGCTCCTGTGGATCCTCTTCGCGCTCGCGTTCCTGCTGATCCTCATCTACGGCTTCACGCTTGTCGCCAATATTATCGGGGCACCATTCAATGAGCTGCTGTCCTCGAAAGTGGAGCAGCACCTGACCGGCAAGAAGCCCGAGGATGCCAACGAGTCGATCCTGGCGGCCATCTGGCCGTCCGTGAAATCGGAGCTGTACAAGGCGGTCTATTTCCTGACACGCGGGATTCCGCTGCTGCTCCTGTTTCTCATCCCGGGCATCAATATCATCGCGCCGCTTGTCTGGGGTCTCTACAGCGCCTGGATGCTGGCGAACGAGTACGCGGAGTACCCGATGGGCCTGCACGGCATTCTGTTCAGGGAGCAGCGGCTGTTTCTGAAGAAGCGGCGCCTGTCGACCTACGGATTCGGTGGCGGCGTGATGTTGATGACGGCCGTGCCGGTGCTGAATTTCATTGCCATGCCGACGGCCGTTGCAGGTGCCACGGCCTGGTGGGTCGAGCGGCTCGGGCCGGCGATGCAGGATCAAGGCAAACCGCTTCATCCTGTCTGATGCCTTGTTTGCGTGTCGCCCTCAAGGGCGACATCTCGGGCTGAAGCCCGACCTGCAGTTTCTCTCTTTTCACCATGCAGCATTCGCTGCTGCCCGCAGTTCGGGCGATTTCAGGCAGAGAGATTGCCACGGTCGCTTCTCTCCCTCGCAATGACACCCCCCGAACTTTGCGCCCTTTGCGGGCCTTTGCGTCCTCCGCGTCCCTGATTCCGGACGCAGAGAGCGCGGAGAAGCGCAGAGGTCGCAAAGGAATCCTGTGTCTTACTTGCCACTATCCCCGGTGGCACACCGTGCCCTGATTACTGCTCATGAACTTCGCAAGCGTCGCGAGCAGGCTGCAAGCCGACGTGGCGATGCCGGGCTGTGGGATTGCCACGATCGCTTCGCTCCCTCGCAATGACAACCCCCGAACTTTGCGCCCTTTGCGGGCCTTTGCATCCTCCGCGTCCCTGATTCCGGACGCAGAGAGCGCGGAGAACCGCAGAGATCGCAGAGGAATCCTGTGTCTTACTTGCCACTATCCCCGGTGGCACACCGTGCCCTGATTACTGCTCATGAACTTCGCAAGCGTCGCAAGCAGGCTGCAAGCCGACGTGGCGATGCCGGGCTGTGGGATTGCCAGGGGCGCTTCATCCCTGCTCGATGAGCTCGACGGCATTGCCGTCGGGATCGCGGCAGAAGAGCGCCTTCCTGCCCGACTTGCTGAGCGTGAATGCAACATCCCGCGCTTCGAGCAAGGCCCGGATTTCGTCCAGTCCCGAGACCCCGAACGCCACGTGACGGTCGCGGCCGCCGTGTTGCGGCCTCCCCTCCACCGGGTCGGGATTGGGCAGCTCGAGCAGGTGGATCTGCAGGTCGCCGAGCTGCAGCCAGGCGCCCGGAAAGCCGAGTTCGGGGCGTGCGCACTGCGGAATGCCGAGCAGGTCGCGATAGAAGGCCAGCGCGCGTCCGGTATCCTCGACGACGAGGCTGACATGGTGAATGGCGTTGATCTTATGCATGGCCCTCGGGTATTGGTTGACTCATCCTGTGTCCCCAGGTCGCGACGAGGTAGCCGGAGACGATGATCATGGTGCCGCCGACATACTCTGCCATACCGAGCTCCTCGCCCGCCAGCAGCCAGGAGGAGACGCCGCCGGCGATCAGCTCGAACAGCAGCAGGACGGCGGACTTCTGCGCCGGCATGTGGGTGACGCCGTACTGCAGGCAGAGCGTCGCCACCATGAAGCCGGCGATGCCGAGCAGCACCACGAGTCCGAAGGTCTGCGCAGTGGCGTCGGGGACGGGCTCGCCGCGCAGCAGGATCGCCCCCGCGCCGATCAGCGCGACACCCAGCCAGGTGCTGGCAGTCTTCAGCAGCACGGGTTGATCCTGGATCTTGCGGATCATGACATTGCTCAGCGCGAAGGCCATGCCGGACGAGAGCGCCAGCCAGTCCGCGGTCGAGTTCGGCCAGGGATTGCGCAGCTCCGGGTCCCACAGCATGAGCAGTGCGCCGGCCATGGCGACGGCCATGAGCAGGTAGTTGCGGCGCTCGATATGCTCGTCGAGGATGAAGTGGCTCAGCAGCAGCGTCCAGACCGGCGAGAGGTAGAACAGCAGCATGGCGCGCACGACCGTGCCCTCGATCATGGCCAGCAGGAATGCCTGGTTGGCCCAGCCGGCCGCGAACATCATGACGAGATAATGCGGCCAGTGACTACCGATGCGGCCATAGCCGCGGATGAAGGGCAAGGCCAGCAGGATCGCCGCCGAGTAGCCGATGGCCGTCAGCCAGAACGCACTGATTCCGTTCACCTCGAGATAGCGCGTCGGATACCAGACGACGCCCCAGAATGCCGCCGCATAGAGCAGCGTCACCACGGGCAGCCAATGATTCTCTGGAGAGGCCTTGCCTGTCACGTTAGAATAACCGCCTTTTGGTCAGTCGGAAACAGCATGAATCCCGGTTTCGAGGGGCTGCACCCCTACCCTTTTGAAAAACTCCAGGCGCTCAAGGACGGCGCCACTCCGCCGGAGGCATTGTCGCATATCGCTCTCTCCATCGGCGAACCCAGGCATGCGACGCCGTCGATCATCAGCGAATCCGTCCTGGCGCATCTGCACCACCTCTCCAGCTACCCGGCGACGCGCGGTTTAGGCGAACTGCGCCAGGCCATCGTCGACTGGCTGAATAACCGATTCGATCTGCCCTACGGCTCGCTCTCCACCGGGAAGAACGTCCTGCCGGTCAATGGCACGCGCGAGGCGCTGTTCGCCTTCGCCCAGGCGATGATCGACCCGGCCGCCCGCTCGCTCGTGCTGATGCCCAATCCCTTCTACCAGATCTACGAGGGCGCGGCGTTGCTGGCGGGTGCCGAGCCGCACTATCTGAACTGCGACGAGCAGAACGGTTTCATTCCCGACTTCGAGGCCGTGGACGCGGCGACCTGGGAGCGCTGCCGCATTCTCTATCTCTGTTCCCCGGGCAATCCGACGGGCGCCGTCACCGGCATGCAGACGCTGCAGACGCTCATCGAGCTCGCCCACAGGCACGATTTCATCATCGCCTCCGACGAGTGCTACTCGGAGATCTACTTCGACGAGGAACGGCCTCCGGCCGGGCTGCTGCAGGCGGCCGCGGAGATGGGCAACGACAGCTACAGCAACTGCATCGTCTTCCACAGCCTCTCGAAGCGCTCGAACGCGCCCGGACTGCGCTCGGGTTTCGTTGCCGGCGATGCCAGGATCCTCGACGCCTTCTTCCGCTACCGCACCTACCACGGCTGCGCCATGCCGCTGCACCACCAGGCCGCGAGCAGCGTCGCCTGGCGCGACGAGAAGCACGTGCAGGAGAACCGCGCCCTCTACCGCGCCAAGTTCGACGCCGTGCTCGACATGCTCGGCGGCAGCATGGAGGTCGAGCGCCCGGACGCCGGCTTCTACCTCTGGCCGCGCACGCCGGTGGCCGAGACAGAATTCGCGCGCAGGCTCTATGCCGAGCACAATGTGACGGTGCTGCCCGGCAGCTTCCTGTCGCGCGAGACGGCCGCCGGCAATCCCGGGAAGAACAGGGTGAGAATGGCGCTGGTGGCGCCGCTCGAGGAGTGCGTCGAGGCCGCACAGCGCATCAAAACCTGTGTAGAATCCTGCTGACCGATTTTTCGACTCTTTCTTTTTGACTGAATTTCCGGAGAATTCCGATGAGTGACATTGAATCCATAATCGTCGACGCCTTCGAACGCCGGGCCGACATCACCCCGCGCAACGTCGATACCCTCGTCAAGGACGCCGTCATGACCGCCATGGAACAGCTCGACCGCGGCGAGATCCGCGTTGCCGAGAAGCAGGACGGCGACTGGGTCGTCAACGAATGGATCAAGAAAGCCGTGCTGCTGTCGTTCCGCATCGAGGACAACGTCTTCATGAAGGGCGGCTTCACGAACTACTACGACAAGGTGCCCTCCAAGTATGCCGACTGCAATTCGCGCGACTTCCGCGAGGGCGGCGTGCGTATCGTGCCGCCGGCAACGGCGCGCAAGGGCTCCTACATTGCGCCCTCCTGCGTGCTCATGCCCTCCTATGTCAACATCGGCGCCTATGTCGACTCCGGCACCATGGTCGATACCTGGGCGACGGTCGGTTCCTGCGCCCAGATCGGCAAGAACGTGCACCTCTCGGGCGGCGTCGGCATCGGCGGCGTGCTCGAGCCCCTGCAGGCCGCGCCGACCATCATCGAGGACAACTGCTTCATCGGCGCGCGCTCCGAGGTCGTCGAGGGCGTCATCGTCGAGGAGGGTTCCGTCATCTCCATGGGCGTCTACATCGGCCAGAGCACCAAGATCTTCAACCGCGAGACCGGCGAGATCAGCTACGGACGCATCCCGGCCGGTTCGGTCGTGGTGTCCGGCAACCTGCCGTCGAAGGACGGCACCTACAGCCTCTACTGCGCCGTCATCGTCAAGACCGTCGACGAGAAGACGCGCGGCAAGGTCGGCATCAACGAACTGCTGCGCGATATCTGATCGAGAGGCCGAACCATGATCACGCTCTACGGCATCCCGAACTGCGACACCATGAAGAAGGCGCGCAAGTGGCTCGCCGACAACGAGATCGACTACCTCTTCCACGACTACAAGAAACTCGGTATCGAGAGAGACAAGCTCGGTGAGTGGATCGAGGCCGTCGGCTGGGAAGTGCTGCTGAACCGCCGCGGCATGATGTGGCGCAAGGTGCCGGACGAGGTCAAGGCGTCGATCGACGAGGCCAGCGCCATCGAGCTCATGCTCGAGACGCCCTCGATCATCAAGCGCCCCGTGCTCGAGGCCCGCGGCAAGGTCACGGTCGGCTTCAAACCCGAGAGCTACGAGGAGCTGCTGGGCTGATGTCCGCCACGCTCGAACTCGCCATCGATCTCGTCAGCCGCGCCTCGGTCACGCCGGAGGATGCCGGCTGCCAGGATGTCATGATCAGGCGCCTCGAGGCGATCGGCTTCGTGGTCGAGCGCCTGCGTTTCGGCGAGGTCGACAACTTCTGGGCGCGCCGCGGGACAGAGGCGCCGCTGTTCGCCTTCGCCGGCCACACCGATGTCGTGCCCCCGGGCTCGCTGGAGGAGTGGGACAGCGATCCCTTCAGGCCGGAGATCCGCGACGGACTGCTCTACGGACGCGGCACCTGCGACATGAAAGGCAGCCTCGCGGCCATGGTCACGGCCGTCGAGGCGTTCGTGAAGGCGCACCCGGAACACCCGGGCTCCATCGCCTTCCTGATCACGAGCGACGAGGAGGGCCCGGCCGTCGACGGCACCGTGAAAGTCGTCGAGACACTCGAGGCGCGCGGCGAGAAAATCGACTGGTGCCTCGTCGGCGAACCCTCGTCGACCGACCGGCTCGGCGACATCATCAAGAACGGCCGCCGCGGTTCGCACAACGCGCGGCTCGTGGTCCATGGCAGGCAGGGCCATGTCGCCTATCCCCAGCTGGCGAAAAACCCGATTCACCTCGTGGCGCCGGCGATCGCCGAGCTCGCCGCAACCGAGTGGGACAGGGGCAACGACTTCTTCCCGCCGACGACCTTCCAGGTCTCCAACATCAGCGGCGGCACCGGCGCGACCAATGTCATCCCCGGCAGCGTCGAGCTGCTGATGAATTTCCGTTACTGCACCGAGACCAACCACCACCGCATCGAGCGCCAGGTGGCGGAGATCCTCGACCGTCACGGGCTGGAGTACGACATCGAGTGGAAGCTCTCCGGCAAGCCGTTCCTGACGGCCGAGGGCGAGCTCGTCGAGGCCGCGCAGGAAGCGATCGCCGGAATCACGGGAGAGCCGACGCAACTCTCGACCTCGGGCGGCACCTCGGACGGCCGCTTCATCGCGCCGACGGGCGCCCAGGTGCTGGAACTCGGCCCGGTCAACGCGACCATTCACCAGGTCAACGAATGCGTCTCCGTCGAGGATCTCGACAGGCTCAGCGCCATCTACGAGCGCATCATCGGGAAACTGCTCGCCTGAGCAAGTAGCCGGCACCGGCCGGCCCGGGCATTTCCGCCTAGCCCTTCTCGGGCCAGGGCGGCCAGCCCATGGCGTGTCCGCCGGTGAGATGAAGATGGATGTGGAAAACGCTCTGGCCGGCATCGGCGTTGCAGTTCATGGTCGCGCGGTAGCCGCGCTCCGCGAGGCCCTCGGCAGCGGCAATCTCCTTGGCGGCCAGGTAGAGATTGCCGACGATTTCCGCATCCCCGGGATCGAGGTCGTTGATCGTGGAGATGTGTTTTCTCGGGATCACGAGCACGTGCGTCGGCGCCACGGGATTGATGTCGCGGAAAGCCACGACATGGTCGTTCTCGTAGACGAGCTCGCCGATTTCGCCGGAAGCGATTTTGCAAAAAAGACAGTTGTCAGCCATTGTCATCCACCGGTTTCAAGGGTTCGATTCACGACAGTTCCCGGCGTCCCGAAAACGCGTGCGCCAGTGTTCCTCCGTCGAGGTACTCGAGTTCGCCACCCAGCGGCACGCCGTGGGCGATGCGCGTGGTTCTTATGCCGTTGCTGGACGCCAGGTCGCAGATGTATTGTGCTGTCGCCTCCCCCTCGATGGTGGGATTGGTAGCGAGGATGATCTCCTCGACTTCCCCCTCCGCGAGCCGCCGCGAGAGCCCGTCGAGTCCGAGTTCCTTCGGCCCCAGCCCGTCGAGCGGCGACAGCCGGCCGTGCAGCACGAAATAGAGCCCGCGGTAATCCGTGGCCTGCTCGATGGCGCTGAGTTCGGACGGCGTCTCGACGATGCAGAGTTGCGAGGCATCGCGCCTGTCGCTGCTGCAGATGGTGCATAGCGGCTCCTCGGTCAGGGTCCGGCAACGGCCGCACTGGCCGATGCGCTCCATTGCGCGCAGCAGGGTGTCGCCGAGATGCCGGCCGCCCTCGCGGTCGCGTTCGAGCAGGTGAAACGCCATGCGCTGCGCCGACTTGGGGCCGACACCGGGCAGACAGCGGAGCGAGTCGATCAGCTGTTGCAGCAGGCTCCCCGCCATCAGAACGGCATCTTGAAGCCCGGCGGCAGGTTGAGTCCCGAGGTCAGGCCCGACATGCTCTGTTCCATCTTCTCGGCAACGCGGCGGTTGGCATCGTTGCAGGCGGAAGCGATCAGGTCCTCGAGCATCTCCTTGTCATCGCCGACGAGGCTGTCGTCGATCTCGACGCGGCGCACCTCGTGCTTGCCGTTCATGGTCACCTTGACCATGCCGCCGCCGGCTTCGCCGGTCACCTCTTCCCTGGCGAGTTGTTCCTGCGCAGCTTTCATCTCTTCCTGCATCTTCTGCGCCTGTTTCATGATGTTTCCGAGGCCACCTTTGATCATGGGCTCATTCTCCGCGTGTAACTGGTTTGACTGACTCTTCGAGCATGACAGCATCGAAGTGTTGCTGCGCCGCCTTGACGAACGGATCGTCCGCCATCTGCTGGCGCGCCTCCTCGATGCGTTCGTTCTGCGCACGGGTGGTCTGCTGCGCCGGCGTCTCGGCCCGCACCTCGCCAACCCGGATCTCGAGGGTCAGACCCTCGCCGTATTTCTTTTGCAGGGCCTCTCGTAACCTGCGTTCGGAAAGCTCGGATTTCAAGGCCTGGTGCTGCTCGGAAAGCAAAAGCCTGATGCGGTTTTCCGTGAAACTCTCGAGTGCGCAGTTGTCGGCCAGTTGCCGGCTGATGCCGCCGAGATCGAGGTCTTCGATGAGCGCGCTCCAGTCGGCGCCCGTCTCGCCCGGCGGGGCTTGCGTGGCAGGCGCGGGCGGTGCGGGGGCATCGGCGGCTGGCGCCCTGCCCTGATCGCGGGCCGCGGGTCCGCTCCTGGTTGCGGACGACTGCGGCGCCCGGGAAGCTCCGGCAGGCGGGCCGCCCTGATCGCGCGCAGCGGGTGCGGCGCTCCCGGAACGCGTCTCCGTCTCCGGGCGGAATGCCAGCATGCGCAACAGGACCATTTCGAAACCGCTGCGCAAGTCGGGTGCGTGGTTCATCTCCTGCTTGCCAGCCAGCCCGATCTGGTAATAGAGCTGCACGTCTTCGGCAGGCAGGGTGTCGGCGAATGCATCGATTCTGCCCGATTCCGGCGTCTCCTCGCCGGTCGTGCCGATGATCTGCGTCAGCGCGATGTTGTGCAGGACTCGCAGCATCTCGTCGAGAACGCCGCTGAAATCCGGTGCGCGCCCGGCGATATCCGCGATGCGTCGCAGCAGCAGTTCGCCATCGCCCGTCGCGAGCGCATCGAGAAGGCCGAAGACATAGTCGCGCGAAACCGAGCCGAGCATGGCCTCGACCTGCTGCTGGCGCACCTCGCCGCCGCCGAAGGCGATCGCCTGGTCGAGCAGGCTGAGGCCGTCGCGCATGCTGCCGTCGGCGGCCGCCGCCAGCGCCAGCAGGGCGTTGTCGTCGAACGGAATCGATTCGCTCTCGAGAATGTGGCGCAGCTGGCCGCCGATCTGCTCGAGCGTCATGCGCTTGAGACTGAACTGCAGGCAGCGCGAGAGCACCGTCATCGGGAGCTTCTGCGGGTCGGTTGTCGCCAGCAGGAATTTCACATGCTCGGGCGGTTCCTCGAGGGTTTTCAGCAGCGCGTTGAAGCTGCTGTCCGAGAACATGTGAACCTCGTCGATGAGGTAGACCTTGTAGCGCCCCCTGACCGGCGCATAGGGAACGTTCTCGAGCAGTTCCCGGGTCTGGTCGACCTTGGTCCTGGAGGCCGCGTCGACCTCGAGCAGGTCGACGAAACGCCCCTCGTCGACCTCGCGGCAGATGCTGCACTTGCCGCAGGGATGCGAGGAGACGCCCTCCTCGCAGTTGAGGGACTTGGCGAAGATGCGCGCCAGGGTCGTCTTGCCGACGCCCCGCGTGCCGGTAAACAGATAGGCGTGATGCAGGCGGTTGTTGTCGAGCGCGTTGGAGAGCGCCTGTACGACGTGCTCCTGCCCCACCAGCTCGTCAAAGCGATGAGGACGCCATTTCCGCGCAAGCACCTCGTAGGACATGAAAAGACAAGTATCTGTTTTATGAGAATCTGGAGGTGTCCCGCACAAGCTGCACCCCGGCACACGAATCAGCTGCTGCGGCTGCTCCCTTCCGGGCCTGACCGGGTTCACAACCTATCGTTGCGAGGGAACCCATGCGGGCCACCATGAAGTGACGAATTATATCGGAAAATGCCCGCGGCGAGGCGCGAATTCCCGCAATGCGGCCAAAAAAATGCGGGATGGCTGCGGCCGCAACAGCAGATTATCAGCATTTGCTGATATTCAGATACAATAAGGCTATTTTTCCAGCAATCATCTTTTGCCATGTTATCAGGATCACGCCTTTTTCCCCTTCTGCTCGCTCTGCTGGCGGCGCCTGCGACGGCCACCGAGAACGACCGCGACTGTATCAACGAGAACGACTTCCCGGCCTGGCTGGAGGCGTTCAGGACAGAGGCGCGCACGCAGGGCATCAGCGACAGAACGCTCGACCGGGCGCTCGAGGGCATCGCGCCCGACCAGAAAATCATCCGACTCGACCGCCGCCAGCATGTCTTCACGCAGGACTTCCTGACCTTCGCGGGCCGCATGGTCAACGACTACCGCCTGCGGCACGGCGAGAGGAATATGCGCAGGTACGCGGACACCTTCGAACGCATCGAGCAGGAATACGGGGTTCCGGCCCCGGTCATCAGCGCCTTCTGGGGACTCGAAACCGATTACGGCGCCAATACCGGCGACATGTCGACCATCCGCTCCCTCGTGACACTGGCCTGGGACTGCCGCCGTCCCGAGCTGTTCCGCGAGCAGTTGCTGGCCGCGCTGGGGATTCTCGAGCGTGGCGACCTCGATGTCGACACCATGCTGGGCGCCTGGGCAGGGGAACTCGGCCAGACCCAGTTCCTGCCGAGCGAGTACCTCGAAAAAGGCGTCGACTATGACAATGACGGGCGCGTCGACCTGATCAGGAGCACGCCCGACGTCCTGGCCTCGACGGCGCGCGCGATCCGCGAGCTCGGCTGGCAACCCGGAGAGCCATGGCTCGAGGAAGTGCGCGTTCCTGCCAGCCTGCCCTGGGAGCACAGCGGCACCGATGTGATGCACAGCCGCCGGCAGTGGGCGGATTGGGGCGTGACCCGGGCCGACGGCACACCACTCGAAGCCGACGAGATGCAGGCTTCGCTGCTGCTGATCATGGGGCGTGACGGACCGGCGTTCCTGGCCTATCCGAACTTCATCCAGGTCTACCTGGAGTGGAACAACTCGCTGGTCTACGCGACCACGGCGGCCTATTTCGCGACGCGCCTGGCCGGCGCGGAAGAGGTGCATCCGGGACGCGGCGAAGTCTTTCCGCTGAGTCTCGAGGAGATGAAGCTGCTGCAGTCGAGGTTCGAGGAACTCGGCCATGATGTCGGCGGTATCGACGGCATCCTCGGCGCCAGGACACGCGCCGCCGTGCGCTATGCGCAACTGGAGCTGGGATTGCCGGCCGACGGCTATCCCGACCGGACGCTGCTGGCGAGTCTCGACCGTCTGCAGCCACTGCCGCCACCCGTGCCACAGGCACCGCAGCAGCCGCAGGCGTCAAGCCCTGAAGCCATCAGGCCCTCGGCGCCACACCTGGAGAGGATGCCGGCAGCAGCCGCCCCGCCAGCCGGCGGACAGTGGTTCCCGATGCCGTAAAACTGAGACCCGACCGGATCGCGAAGCGGGAGCCGATGGCGCAGGATGCGCGTCACCCGGGCGGCACTGTCCGTCTATAACTGGCTCTCCCCCGGCAGCAGGGAGAGAAAGCCGATCCACAGCATCTGGAAACTGTTCATGTTGGGTTCGGCCGGCATTGCCCGCTGCAGAGCCGTGTCGTTCCAGGTGATCCTCCCCTTGCCCTCTTCGCCGCCGAGCTCCAGACGGTAGGCGATGTCGGCGCGGTTCTCGAGGAACCAGTCGACGATAGCTTCCGCCTGGCCCGGGGATTCGACGAGCACCCCCATCTCGGTGTTGTGGTGGATCGAACGCGGGTCGGCGTTCATGGAACCGATATAGAGCCTTTCCCGGTCGTAGACGATGACCTTGGCGTGCAGGGATGCCCGCGATCCCGCCCGGTGTTCCCGAAGCCTGCGCAGTTTCTCCATGATGCGCAGGTGCTGCTTGAGCTGTTTGAGTTCGTAGATCTCGACGCCCATCGCCAGCAGCCGGGCGCGGTATTTCCTGTAGGCGGAGTGCACGAGCTGAACGTCCGTCGAGGCGAAGGAGTTGGTAAAGATGGTGACGGCGATGCCGCGCTCCCTCAAGGCGCGGAAGTATCGCACCCCCTCCTCGCCGGGGACGAAATAGGGCGTGATGATCAACAGCTGATCCGCGAGTTTCTCCGAGTGGGGCCTGAGCCCCGTCGCATCGAGGAAATCCCCCTGCCGCGACCTCGACTCGATTTTTTCGGGGTTGTCCGCGACCAGGCTGGCCCGTTTCCACTCCAGCCGCGTCTGTCCGGCGAGAAGCTCGCCGGCAATATCCCGGTGATCAGGTGCAGCGACCCTGGCGAGTTCCGCGCCTGCCGGATCCGTCCGTGGATTCAGCTCGGCGTATGCGCGCGAGGCGGGATAATGCCAGAAGCGATCGAAGAGGCGACTCATCTCACTGACCAGCGGGCCTGCAGCCAGCACATCCAGGTCGCCGAAGGTCAATGTCGGCTTGACCTCGAAATATTCATCGCCGATGTTGCGGCTTCCTGAGATCGCGAATGCCCCGTCGGCGATCAGTACCTTGTTGTGCATGCGCCTGTTGAGCGTCGAAAAACGCAGGATGAGTTGCGGCAGGCGCAACATGTTGCGATCGAAGGGGTTGAAGACACGCACCGAGACGTTCGGGTGCGCATCGAGCCGGGCCAGAAGACGTTCGCGCAACGGCAGGTGTATATCGTCGAGCAGCAACCTGACGCGAACGCCGCGTTTCGCTGCGCTCTGCAGGTGCCAGAGAAAACGCTTCCCGCTCTCGTCGTCGCGGATGAGGTAATACTGGACATCGAGGGTACGGCGCGCATGGTCGATCAGCGAGAGCCGCGCATCGAGTGCATTGGTGCCGCTGCCGAGCAGCAGGATGCCGGATCTGCCCGGATGCTTCCCTGCCTGCCGGTTCGCCCACCTCTCCAGTTCGGATACCCCCTGTGGAGGAGCCGCTGCCACCGGCTCCGGCTGCCTGACGGGCCTGCCGGAACAGCCCGCGAGGAGCGCCACGAGAAGCAGTATCAGCAGTCTAGAGCCGGGGCGCCTGGACACGCGCCCTCCCGGAAAGCCGACAGCTGCAAGAAGGCTTCGTCTTTCCGGCACGGACGTCAATGAAGCCTGGATCGCCGGCATCGCCGGAGGAAGCCACGCCGCACCCCCGTTATCAGAGACGACGCTTGATGTCGTCGAGCAGGCCGCGCGATGCGGCCTCGATCATGTCGAAGACACGTTCGAAGCCTTGCTCGCCGCCCCAGTAGGGATCGGGCACCTCGCGAATGCCGAGGCCGGGAGCATAATCGAGAAACAGCGAGAGGCGTTCCTCGTAACCGCGCGGGCAGATGTCGGCGAGCAGCGAATAGTTCTCGCGATCCATCGCCAGGACATAGTCGAAGCGCTCGAAATCGGCGGCTGCCGCCTGCCGCGCGCGCAGATCGCCGAGATCGAAGCCGCGCTTCATGGCCGTTGCCTGGGCGCGCTCGTCCGGGGGCTTGCCGATGTGGTAGGCGTGGGTCCCAGCGGAGTCGATCCGAATACTCTCGCCGAGTCCCTCCTCCTCGACCATGCGGCGAAAGATGCCATGCGCGGTCGGAGAGCGGCAGATGTTGCCCATGCAGACGAACAATACCGATACTGGCTTGCTTTCCGCTGTCATTTCGTTCGTTGTGTTCCTGTGATGTTCTGTTGAAGTACAGTTTCCAATACTCGGCTCTTCCCCGCAATCAGCGCTGGCAGAAAGCGGGACCTGCAACCTCTCCATCCGACTATCAGGCACTGCACGCCGGTTGGGTGAGATTGTACCTGAAGCACTCAACCGCCGGAGGCGGGATCCGGCCTCCACGCAGCAATCGTTCCGACAGCCAGGAGGGAAACCCGTGCATCGACTGTCCTGGTGACTCAGGCAGCGATGTCAGGACATCCGGTCTGAAGGAAGGGCTCAGGATCATGCCACTGATGGTCAGGCTCGAGAGAGCAGCAGCGGGATGGAGCGACAGCAAGAGGGATGCGAACGAATCACTCTTTTGTTCTGCAACTGCTCTGGTCGTTGTATACCTGACGAGGCTGACATTGATTGAGCGCCCGGGCGTCCTCGGCACAGGCCGTGTACCCGGCACGCAGGACTAATCCTCGTTATTGAAAAACTTCTCCAGAACGATACCCGCGAAGACGCATCCCCACTCGTCGGTTTCCAGGCTGCCCCGGCGCCAGCTGTGGTCCGAGTAGTCGAGGCCAGGCTTGACACTGGAGCGCCAGTTGCATCTCGCCATCATGGTCAGCGAAACATGCCGGTTGACGCCATGGCCGCACAGGAGATGGAATGCGAAGTCATTGTCACCGCCGGCGCTGCAGGTTGTACCGGAGGTATCGACAGCGAGCAGGAAGGCATCGACTCCGCCGCCAACATAGCATGCAAGTTCACCTTGCACATACAATTGCAAGCCGACTAGACGTCAATAGATCGATGCTTCAAGCATGTGTTCCAGGTCCTTCGGCCGGGCAGTCTCGTGCCACAAGGCGGCGTAGAAGCAGCATTGCTGCAGGACGCGGTCTCCGCGGCATTCAGACGATGTGATCGCGGCTCCGGAACTGGCGCTCGACCGCGCCGAAGAATGCGCTGCGCAGCTGTTGATCGGCAAACTGCTCCTCGTCGATCACGGGCAGGCGCGGCATGTGCAGCAGGAGCGTTTGTGCGAAGACGCCGGAAACGGTATCGACCTGCTCGCGCTGTGCATCGAAGAGAGGAGCCGTGGCGATGCCGCAACTCGGCGAGCGTGACTTGAGCACGGCGCCGTCGATGCGGCCGACCAGTTTCGCGATGCTGCGGTGGGAGAAGTCGCGCAGCGCGCCTGTCACGTCGAGCGCCTGTTCCACTCCCAGCACTTCGATCAGGCCCTCGCTGTTGCGCACGAGCTGGACCGGCGGGCGCGGGATGCCGAGACCGGCCTCGGCCTCGGGACACAGCGGAAAGAGGTCGAAGCGTTCGGCGAGCTGCGTCCGGACCAGCCTGTCGGACTTGTCCCCGCCATCGTAGCGAACCGGCTGGCCGAGCAGGCAGGCGCTGACAATGACGACCGGCCTCACTCGACCTCGACCCCGTCGACCTTCTGGAAGCCGCGTGGCAGCTTGCTGCCGCGGCGGCCGCGCTCGCCGGCATAGGCGTCCAGGTCGGCCTGTTTGAAATTGACATGGCGCTTGCCCGAGAGTGCCTTGAGGCTCTTGCCCTCGGGCACGCAGGCGATGGCGACGACGAACTCCTCGCGCGTCTCGGACTTCTTGCCGGGAATGCCGATGATCTTGTTGCCCTTGCCGCGGCTCAGCGCCGGCAGCTCGCCGACGGGAAAGGTCAGCATGCGGCCGTCGTTCGTGATGGCGACGAGACGATCCTTCTCGCTCTCGATCGGCGCGGGCTTCAGCACACCGGCGTTCTTGGGCACCCTGAGGGCTGCCTTGCCGGCCTTCTTGTTGGCGATCAGGTCCTTGAGCTGCACGCGGAAGCCATAACCGGCATCCGAGGCGACGAGATACCACTGCTCGGGGTCACCCCCCAGCACGCAGACGAAATGCGCCCCGGCGGGCGGAGACAGGCGGCCGGTCAGTGGCTCGCCCTGCCCTCTGGCCGACGGCAGCGTGTGTGCCTGCAGGGAATAGCTGCGGCCGGTCGAGTCGAGGAAGACCGCCTGCTGGTTGCTGCGCATGCGGACACTGTCGAGATAGGTGTCGCCGGCCTTGTAGTTGAGTCCGGCGGCATCGATCTCGTGTCCCTTGGCGGCGCGCACCCAGCCCTTCTCCGATAGCACGAGGGTCACGGGCTCGCTCGGCGCGAGCTCGGTTTCGTCGAGCGCCTCGGCCGCGGCGCGCTCGACGATCAGGGAGCGGCGGTCGTCGCCAAACTCCTCCGCATCGGCCTGCAGCTCCTTGCGGATCAGCGTCTTCATGCGCGCCTTCGAGCCGAGGATCTTCTCGAGCGTCTTGCGCTCTTTCTCGAGTTCTTCCTGCTCGGCGCGGATCTTCATCTCCTCGAGCCGGGCCAGCTGGCGCAGCCTGGTATCGAGAATGTAGTCGGCCTGGACCTGCGTGAGGTCGAAGCGTTTCATGAGCACCGGCCGCGGTTCGTCCTCGCTGCGGATGATGCGGATCACCTCGTCGATGTTCAGGAAGGCGATGAGCAGCCCCTCGAGCAGGTGCAGCCTGTCGCGCACCTTGCCGAGGCGGAATTCGAGCCGCCGGCGCACGGTCTCGAAACGGAAATCCAGCCACTCTTTCAGCAGCTCGCGCAGGTTCTTGACCTGCGGACGGCCGTTGATGCCGATGACATTGAGATTGACGCGGTAGGTCCGCTCGAGGTCGGTCGAGGCAAAGAGGTGCGACATCATGCGCTCGATATCGACACGGTTGGAGCGCGGCACGATGACGAGGCGCGTCGGGTTCTCGTGGTCGGACTCGTCGCGCAGATCCTCGACCCAGGGCAGCTTCCTGTTGCGCATCTGGGCCGCGATCTGCTCGAGGACTTTTGCGCCGGAGGTCTGGTAGGGCAACTCCTGGATGATCACCTCGCCCTGCAGATATTCCCACCGGGCGCGCATGCGCACGCTGCCATTGCCTGTTGAATAGATTTTGACCAGTTCGTCGCGCGGCGTGATGATCTCGGCGCCGGTCGGGTAGTCCGGACCGAGCACGTGCTCGCAGAGTTCGGCGACCGTTGCCTTCGGCTGCTCGATGAGGCGGATACAGGCGGCAGCGATCTCGCGCAGGTTGTGCGGCGGAATGTCGGTCGCCATGCCGACCGCGATCCCGGTACCGCCGTTGAGCAGCAGGTTCGGCACACGCGCCGGCAGGACTTTCGGCTCCTCGAGGGTGCCGTCGAAATTGGGTTGCCACTCGACCGTGCCCTGGCCGAGTTCACTGAGCAGCAGCCTGGCGTAAGGCGAGAGGCGCGCCTCGGTATAGCGCATGGCCGCAAAGGACTTGGGGTCGTCGGGCGCGCCCCAGTTGCCCTGCCCCTCGATCAGGGGATAGCGATAGGAGAACGGCTGTGCCATGAGCACCATCGCCTCGTAACAGGCGGAATCCCCGTGGGGATGAAACTTGCCGAGCACGTCGCCCACGGTCCTGGCGGATTTCTTGAACTTGGCCGTCGCCGACAGGCCGAGTTCCGACATGGCATAGACGATACGCCGCTGCACGGGCTTCAGGCCGTCGCCGATGTTCGGCAGGGCGCGGTCGAGAATGACGTACATCGAATAATCGAGATAGGCCTTCTCCGTGAAATGGCTCAGCGGAAGCTTCTCGATACCTTCATCAGTGTATGTTGTTTCGCTCATATGCGTCCGGTTTGCTGCAATGTTGCAGAGAGATTGGTAATCTACGAGTCATCTGCGTTCTGCGCAGAGCGGAAGAGGCGACTCCGGCAAACGGCCAACATCATAACGGCCCGACCTGGAAATTCATAATAACGATCATCTTTCATCACGAGGAGGCACTCATGAGTGACGCTTCAGCCTACTGGAAGGCGAATATCAGATTGGTTGCAATCTGTCTCGTCATCTGGTTCATCGTTTCGTTCCTGTTCGGCATCATCCTGGTGGATGCGCTGAACACCATCCAGCTCGGCGGCTACAAACTCGGTTTCTGGTTTGCCCAGCAGGGATCCATCTACACCTTTGTCGTGCTGATCTTCTTCTATGCCTGGCGCATGGGACAGCTCGATCGCAAATTCAACGTCCACGAAGACTGACCGGAGGCACCGATGGATCTACAGACCTTAACCTACGTCGTCGTCGGCGCGACCTTCCTGCTCTACATCGGCATCGCCATCTGGGCGCGTGCCGGCAGCACCGGCGAGTTCTACGTCGCCGGCAAGGGTGTCCCGCCCGTGCTCAACGGCATGGCCACCGCGGCCGACTGGATGTCCGCGGCCTCCTTCATCTCCATGGCCGGCCTGATCGCCTTCTACGGCTACGGCGGCGCCGTCTTCCTGATGGGCTGGACCGGCGGTTACGTGCTGCTGGCGATGCTGCTGGCGCCCTACCTGCGCAAGTTCGGCAAGTTCACGGTGCCGGAGTTCATCGGCGAGCGCTACTACGGCAACTCGGCGCGCGTGGTCGCCGTCATCTGCCTGATCATCGCCTCGGTGACCTACGTCATCGGCCAGATGAAGGGCATCGGCGTGGCCTTCTCGCGCTTCCTCGCGGTCGACTATGCCACCGGCCTCTACATCGGCATGACGATCGTCTTCGTCTACGCCGTCATGGGCGGCATGAAGGGCATCACCTACACGCAGATCGCGCAGTACGTGGTGCTGATCTTCGCCTACACCATTCCGGCGGTCTTCATCTCCATGAACCTGACCGGCAACCCGTCGCCGCAGATTGGCCTCGGCAGCACCATGGCGGACCCGAACCTGCCGTCCGGCACCTACATGCTCGACCGCCTGGACCAGGTCATCCGTGATCTCGGCTTTGCCGAATACTCGACGCAGAAACGGCTGAGTACGCTCAACATGTTCGTCTACACCATGTCGCTGATGATCGGCACGGCGGGTCTGCCGCACGTCATCATCCGCTTCTTCACGGTCCCGCGGGTCAAGGATGCGCGCACCTCGGCCGGCTGGGCGCTGGTGTTCATCGCGATCCTCTACACCACGGCGCCGGCGGTTGGCGCCATGGCGCGTCTGAACCTGATGGAGACCATCCAGATCGGCGAAGTCGGTTCACCGGAGGGCAACCTGCTGTACGAGGAGCGTCCGCAGTGGTTCAAGAACTGGGAGACCACGGGCCTGCTGCAGTTCGAGGACAAGAACGGTGACGGCCGCATCCAGTATTACGACGACCAGAGCAAGGACGAGGCGTTCCTGGCCAAGACCCGCGAATGGGGCTGGCAGGGCAACGAGATGACCAAGGTCGACCGCGACATCATGGTGCTGGCGAACCCGGAGATCGCGAAGCTGCCGAACTGGGTCATCGCGATCGTGGTGGCCGGCGGCCTGGCGGCGGCGCTGTCGACGGCGGCGGGCCTGCTGCTGGCGATCGCCTCGGCGATCTCGCATGACCTGCTGAAGGGCATCTTCATGCCGAGCATCTCGGAGAAGGCGGAGCTCATGGCGTCACGCATCGCGATGGCCGGCGCGATCGCGGGGGCCGGCTATCTCGGCCTGAATCCACCCGGGTTCGCGGCCGGGACGGTGGCGCTGGCGTTCGGCCTGGCGGCCTCGTCGATCTTCCCGGCGCTGATGATGGGCATCTTCTCGAAGAAGATGAACAAGGCGGGCGCGATCGCGGGCATGCTGTCGGGCATCGGCATCACGCTGTTCTACGTCTTCCAGCACAAGGGCATCTTCTTCATCCCCGAGTGGAAGTACCTGGAAGGCCTCGGCAGCAACTGGATCCTCGGCATCGAGCCGAACGCCTTCGGCGCCATCGGCGCGGTCGTCAACTTCGTGGTGGCCTTCGTGGTCGCGAAGCTGACATCGCCGCCTCCGGAGCATATCCAGCACCTGGTCGAGGACATCCGTGTCCCCGCCGGCGCCGGTACCGCCGTGGATCACTGATCCGACGCAGGCTCCCGAAAAGCCCCGCACCGCGGGGCTTTTTTGTGTCCGCCGGCAGTTTCGGGGCGCGTGCAGGCGCGACAGGAGATTGACCGCAGCGGAACCACTTGTCGTGAATCCGGAATATGCGAGAATGGCCGCTATGTTCAGGGCTATTGAACTTCCGTCCATCTCTCCGGCGATGGAACAACAACAAGAACCGGACCCGCTAACCAGATCACCAGGAAACTATCGTGGAAGTTGAACTGCTTGAGATTCGTGATTTTCTCTCCGGGCACCATCCGTTCGACCAGTTGCCGAAGGAAACCCTCACGGCGCTGACGCCGAAACTCTCGGTCCGCTATCTGCGGCGCGGACGTGAATTCCCGCCCGAGGACGGCGACCCCGGCTCGGTTTACGTGGTGCGCCAGGGCGCCATCTCGCTCTTCGACAAGCGCAGGAAGCTCATCAGCAAGATGGGAGAAGGCGACCTGCACGGCATGCACTGCATCGTGACCGACAGCAAGGTGCACGAGGGCGAGGCCACCGAGGACACCCTGCTCTACGCCCTGCCATGCGACGAACTCGAACGGCTCCGCAAGGAGTTCAGCGATTTCGACGCCTTCTTCGAAGAGGGCGAGGGCAAGCGCCTGAAAACGGCACTGTCGCGGCTCTCCAGCGACAGCTTCGGGACCTCGACCATGATGAAGACCCCGGTGCGCGACATCATCGAGCGCGCGCCTGTCTGCATCGAGCAGCAGAGGACGATCCGCGAGGCGGCGCGCAAAATGACGGACGAGCGCGTCTCGTCGTTGCTCGTCACGCATGACGGCAATCTCAGCGGCATCCTCACAGACAAGGATTTCCGCACCCGCTGCGTCGCAGCCGGCGTGGATCCGGAGCGTCCTGTCAGCGACATCATGTCCGGCAACATCAGCCACATCAGCGGCGATGTCTCGGCATTCGATGCGCTCATGACCATGACCCAGGCCGGTTTTCATCACCTGCCCGTCATCGAGGGGAACGACATCAGGGGAATGCTGACTGTCTCCGACCTGATCCGCCAGGAGAGTACCAGCGCCGTCTATCTCGCGGGCCGGGTACGCAAGGCGCAAACCCTCGATGAAATCATCGAGGCCAGCAAGAAGCTGCCGGAGCTGCAGCTCTGCCTGGTACAGGCCGGCGGCACCGCGCAGCATATCGGCAACGCGGTCACGGCCGTCACCGACGCCCTGACGATCAGGCTGTTGCAAATGGCCGAGAAAAGGCTTGGTCCGCCACCCGTCCCCTACGCCTGGGTCGCCGGCGGTTCCCAGGCGCGCAAGGAGCAGTCGTCGCACTCGGACCAGGACAACGGCATGATCATCTCCGACGACATGAAGCCCGGGGATGATGACTATTTCGAGGCGCTCGCGCGCTATGTCTGCGATGGCCTCAACGCCTGCGGATATATCTACTGCCCCGGCAACGTCATGGCCATCAACCCGGAATGGCGCCAGACGCAGACGGTCTGGGCGGGCTATTTCAACAAGTGGATCAACACCCCCGAGCCCATGGCGCTGATGCTCTCGAGCGTCTTTTTCGATCTCCGGGTGATAGCCGGAGACCATGACCTCTGGAGCGGCATCCAGCGCAAGATGCTCAGGCAGACGCAGGAGAACGGCATCTTCCTCGCCCATCTCACGAGCAATGCACTGAAGTATCGGCCGCCGCTCGGCTTCTTCCGCGATTTCGTGCTCGTGCACGACGGCGAGCACGACAACACGCTGGATCTCAAGCACAACGGCACGGTCCCGATCATCGACCTGGCGCGCATCTATGCCCTCTCCGAAGGCATCCCGAACGTCAACACCGTCAATCGCCTCGCGCATGCCGGCGGCACGCCCACGCTCAGCAGCGAGGGCGCGGCCAATCTGCTCGATGCATTCGAGTTCATCGGCACATTGCGCGTCCAGCACCAGGCGGCGCAGATCCGGCGTGGCCAGAAGGCGGACAATTTCCTGCCGCCCGAGAATCTCTCCAAGCTCGAGCGCGAACATCTCAAGGACGCCTTCCGCGTCATTCACACGATGCAGGAGACGCTCGCGTCGCGCTACCAGGCAGGTCGCATCGGCTGATGTTCAGGCGATTCGCCAGCGCCGACAAGCGCCGCCTGCGGCTCCTCGCCAGGGCTCCGGAAGGCCCGGTGCGCGATTACCTGGCGCACCCCTTCCCGGACGAAAAGATGCAGATCTTCGAGACCAGGATCGTCTCGATGGACTTCGAGACCACGGGGCTTGATACCCGCAAGGACGATATCCTGAGCATCGGTTATGTCGAGATCAGTCATGGCGCGATCGAGCTTGGCACGGCCGTGCATATCTACCTGCAGGCGCAACAGGACATCCCCGAGGCGAGCGCCGTGATCCATCGCATCACGGACGACATGGCCGCCGACGAGGGCAAGCCGCTGAGGGAGATCATGACCGACCTGCTCGCCTATCTCAAAGGCAAGGTGATCCTGGCCCACCATGCCAATATCGAGCGCACCTTCCTGCAGAAGCATTGTTTCGAGCTGTGGGGTTACGCGCCCGTCTTTCCGATGATCGATACGCTCGAACTGGCGCGCCAGTGGTTCGACCGCCGCAACATGCATTTCACACCCAATGAACTGCGGCTGTTCAACCTGCGCGAGCGCTATGGCCTGCCGCGCTATCCTGCCCACAATGCGCTGACCGATGCACTCTCGACCGCCGAGCTGTTCCTGGCACAGCTCGATTACATCGGCAATGCGCACAGGCTCCCCCTGAAGCAGTTTCTCGTTCGCGGTAAATAACCACGCGGCGAGCATGCCGATACAACACCGTCCTTCCGCAGGTTTTTTTGTACAATGCCGCTGCGCCCTCATTGTTAGAAGAGGACGCCAAGTGCCGGATGCGCCGTCTTTTGCACCGGCCTTTTTTATTGTTTTCAAAGCATGCCAGCCTGGCGGCCGACGGCTGCAAGGCATTAACGGGAGACCTTTACAATGAATCTGAAAGTCGGTGTTTTTGTCGATGCGGAAAACGTCCGCTACAACGGTGGCTACCACCTTCGCTACGATGTCCTGAGGCGCTTTGCCGGCCGCGATGGCCGCACCCCCATCAGGCTCAACACCTACGTCACCTTCGACCAGGAACGTGCCGGCACAGACCCGGAATACGCCAAGAAGGCCTTCACCTATCAGCAGCAGGCGCGCCAGTATGGCTGGAAGGTCAATCTCAAGAACGTGCGCCGCTTCACGAACGAGGAAGGCCAGACGACCATCAAGGCCAATACCGATCTCGACATCGCTGTCGATGCGCTGACGCAGGCGCGACATCTCGATGAAATCCTGCTCGTCACGGGGGATGGCGATTTCCAGCCGCTCGTCAACGCCCTGCAGAACCAGGGTTGCCGCGTGGAGCTCATGGGATTCGACAATGTCTCGCGGCACCTGCAACGCCAGGTGGACCAGTTTCACTCGGGCTTCCTGATTCCGAACCTGATCCCGATCGCCTATGAAGCCAAGAACCAGTGGGGCCGCGTCGGCTCCTGCGTGCGCGGCATCTGCTCGAAGTGGTTTCCCGACAAGGGCTACGGCTTCCTGAGCTTTCTCGACCGCATCGATGACAACAGCTGGATCACGAACACCCGCCTGAAAGACTCGCCCTGGAAGAGCGTCTTCTGTCACATCAACGAGGTTGCGAGTGACGTGACCGAGGAGGATCTGGTGCACGGCGATACCGTGCTGGAATTCTATATTCAGGAGAGCCCGCAGGAGGAGGACGGACTCGTCGCCCAGAACGTGCGTCTGGTGCAGGCATGACCCGCAAGCGTGACCGGGGAAGGCGACTGGTGCGCCGGCTCGATGCCTATTTCAGGACGAAGCGGAGCCTGCCGATCTCCTCCTCCATCTCGATGCGCACCGGAAGCCGCGAGGCGTCGGCGGATATCCACATGTAGAGGGTCGGCTGCCGCTTGCCGGACTTGGTCTCGACGATCGAGACTTTCCAGGCCTCGAAGTCCCTGCCGCGCGCCCTGACCGTCTCCTGTCCCTCGAGACTCACCTTGTAGGTCAGCTTGTGCGTGCCGGTCGTTCCCGGGAAGGTTTGCGAGAAGCCCTTGCTGTACGGCAGGAAGCGCGCCGTGTAGATCATGGCCCAGCGGTCCAGCGCATTTTTTGCGACCGGCGAGCTTGAGCGCTTCCTGACGCTCGGCGGCTTGCCACCGTTGTGGTCGGTGGAAACATAGCGCTTCTCGCTCGAGGCGAGCGGCTTTCCACTCGACCAGAGTTCGTGCATGGTCGCGGATTTGCCATCACCCGACATGGTCACGAGCTTGTGGCGGTAGCCGTAAGGCTGGTACTTCGACTTGCTTTTTTTCTCGCGCTTTTCGAACGCCAGCGTGCGCGCCGGGTTCTGCTGGAAAAAACTCTGGTAGTAGAAACGCATCGGGTAGAGCGACTCGAGCACCTTGTGGTGCTCGGAGGTCATCGTCACCCTTGAATTGAGACAGGTTTGCGCGTTACCGCACGGGACCTGCTTGCGCGTCGAGAGGGTCGCATCCGCGATGTTCGCCCAGCTGAAGGCTGTGAAGGCGCCCTTGTACCTGACGTCGTATCTGAGGGTTTCCGCATTCAGGGCGCCGCTCAGCAGGAGAAGGAGTACCGCGAGGATCGCTCTCATATTGTTCCTGGATATGTGTCGCATTACACTGGCCTCAGACATTCCGGCATCACGGGAGTTCACATTTGGGTACAGCCTGTCAGACTGAAAAAGTGGGTGTCCGGCACTTCCGGCTCGCGCACCACGAAGCGCTGGATGGACGCATTATCGCAGCATATGAAGCACTCAGGGAAGATCCGCAGACGCAAAAGAGCCACCTCTTTCATGGCCGCTACGAAAACATCTATCCGCCGCGTGAGCATTTTCCGGAGATCGAGCCCCTGCTCTCGTGGATCGAGGAGAGATGCCGTGAAGTCCTCCTGCTGGCACAAGAGCCGCTCGGCATCGCCTTCTGGTTCAACGAAATGCAGCCCGGCAACATCACCACGCTGCACACCCACAACGACGCCGACGAATTGCTCTCGGGCGTCTATTACCTGGTGGTTCCCGAAGCATCGGGAGAGATCGTTTTTCACTCCGGCAGCGAAGGCGTCGCCTGCATGCCCGCCGAAGGCGATCTCTACCTCTTTGCGCCGTCCCTGCCGCACGAGGTGCGGAAAAACCGCAGCGGGAGCGTCCGGCTTTCTGTCGCGTTCAATGTGGGGATCAGGAGATCCACGGACGATGCTTGACATTCACGGGCATTCGATCAGAATTGGCCACCTTTAGACCAACGGAGTTGATGGACAATGGCAGAAACACCCGACGAACTGAGCGTCACCTGGGAAGAGGACGGCATCGAAATCGTCAAGGAACTCGACAAGCGCATTCTCTCCAAGGGCGCCTGGACCACCATCCTCTTCCGTTACCAGGAGTGGAACCGCAGCAAGGGAGAGTACAGTGGCGACAAGTACAGCATCCGGCGCTACCAGAAACGCAGCGGCCAGTATCAGCAGAAATCGAAGTTCAATATCTCCAGCAGGGACCAGGCGCAGCAAATCGTCGAGGCACTGACCGAGTGGCTCAAGGACTGAACCCGCATCATGGCCGGATTATCTCCGGCCACTCCTCCATGCGATCGAGAATCGCGACCTGGGCCTCCGTGAGATCGCTGCTGTTGCGCAACTCGGCAATCTCTTTCGCATAGCTCTCGAGCGTCAGGCCGGCGCCGTCGACGCCTCTCTCGAGCCGCTGCGCGCAGAACTCCCGCCACCCCTGCTGCTCTTCGCCCGTCAGGCTCTCCGGCCAGTTGCGCGCGCGGTAGCGGGAAAAGAGCGTCTGCAAACGCTCGTCCCTGAAGGCCGGCGTCCACTCCGCGAGTTCGTCCGGCTTGCTTCGCCGCACCCGTTCGCACAGCCTGCGATCGGCATCCTGCAGAAATCCACCGTACAGCGCCATATCCGCATCCTGCGGGCCGTCCTGGCCGACCCTTTCGCTGAAGACCTGGACCAGCTTGTCTGCGAGTGCGGCATCGCCGAGTAGTCGTTGCCGGTGCTCCTCGGCCTGCTCCAGGTCGACATGCCAGCGCTCGGCGGCTTCTGGCGTCAAGGTCGAGACCGGCGCGATCGCCGGCGACTTGTTGATATGCAGGGTCTTGAGCGGCGGGCGCTGCTGCCCCTCGGCGAGATCGTCGCGCCTGGTGTAGAGCAGCTCACGGATTGTGTCGCTGTCCTGCTCGAGCAGCATCGCCGGATCCTCCCTGAGGTCGTAGACAATGACGCCGTTGCTGTTCGCCGGGTGCTGCATCAAGGGCACGACTGGCGCGATGGAACCCAGCGCCGCCGGGTACATGCCGCTGGCATGCAGCAGGATCGAGTGGTTTCGCAGGTCGATCTGCTGCTGCACGTTGCGTTTGAGACGCAGGTCGAAATAGTAGTCGAACAGGCGCGGCTGCTGTTCCCTGACCAGACGTGCCATGGCGATGGTCGCATGCACATCGGCCAATGCATCGTGCGCATCCTCGTGGGCGATGCCGTTGGCGACCGTCAGCTGATCGAGCCTGAAGCTAGTGATGCCGGGCTCGTCGTCCCTCTCCGGCCAGTTGATGCCTTCCGGGCGCAATGCATGCGTCATGCGCAACAGGTCGAGAATGTCCCAGCGGCTGTTGCCTTTCTGCCACTCGCGCGCGTAGGGATCGAAAAAGTTGCGGTAGAAGCCGAAGCGCGTCACCTCGTCATCGAAACGGATGCTGTTGTAACCGACACCGCAGGTGCCCGGTGCGGACAGCTGGGCGTGAATGACAGCGAAAAAATCCGCCTCGCACATTCCCTGCGGGTCGAGCTGCTGCGGCGTCATGCCCGTGATGAGCGCCGACATCGGCTGCGGCAGATAATCCCGCGGCGGCTTGCAGTAGATCATCACGGGATCGTCGACGATATTGAGCTCGAGGTCGGTCCTGATACCGGCGAACTGCGAGGGTCGATCGAAGCGGGGATCGACGCCCCAGGTTTCATAGTCGTGCCAGAACAGGGTCTTTGGGGACATGATATATTGCTGAAGATTCTAAGTTTTTTGAGCTTAACCGATGGCGATCCCAAAAACACCCCTCGTCGCGGGCTTGATGCGCTTCGCGAGTGGTTTGAAATTCAGGTACCTCTTCTTCCTGACAGGCGCGCTGTTCCTGTTCGACCTGCTGACCCCCGACCCGATACCGCTGCTCGATGAGCTCGTGCTCGGACTGCTGACGCTGCTGTTCGCCTCCTGGAAGAAGGAAGGACGGGACAGGAAGACACCCGCCGACCCCTCCGTCATCGAGGGTGAAGTCGTCAGGGACGACCGGTCTCCCGACAGGAAGGCATAAAAAAACCGCGGCGCTGGCCGCGGTTTCCTTGACCCGGAAGTCCCGCTCAGACCTTTTCCTTGATCCTTGCCGACTTGCCGGAGCGCTCGCGCAGGTAGTAGAGCTTGGCGCGGCGGACATCGCCGCGGCGGTTGACCTTGATCTCCGCGATGCTCGGGCTGTATGTCTGGAAGACACGCTCGACGCCTTCGCCGTGAGAAATCTTGCGCACGGTAAACGCCGAGTTCAGGCCGCGGTTGCGCTTGGCGATCACGACGCCCTCGAAAGCCTGCAGACGCTCACGGTTGCCCTCCTTGACCTTGACCTGCACGACGACAGTGTCGCCCGGACCGAAGTCAGGGACATCGCGTCCCATCTGTTCCGCTTCAAGTTGTTCAATGATGTTGCTCATGTCATCGTTCCTCATTGGTCTGCTGCTCCCGGGCAGCAAGATAAGTCTTTAGTAGTTCAGTCTCTTCGGCATTCAACTGCCGCTTCTCCAGCAGATCGGGACGCCTCTGCCAGGTACGCCCGAGCGCCTGCTGGAGGCGCCAGCGGCGGATCAGCTCGTGATTGCCGCTGCGTAAAACCTCCGGTATCGGCATGCCGTCGATCTCCTCGGGCCGCGTGTAGTGCGGGCAATCCAGCAGACCGTCGACATGCGAATCCTGTTCTGCCGAGAGCTCGTGGCCCAGGGCCCCGGGGATCAGCCGGGTGATTGCGTCAATCAGGATCATGGCCGGCAGCTCGCCGCCGGAGAGGACATAATCCCCTACCGACCACTCCTCGTCGATCTCGCTCTCGATCAGGCGTTCGTCGACGCCTTCGTAGCGGCCGGCAACGAGGACGAGCCCCGGCAGCGCGCTCATGGCGCTGACCGCCTCTTGGGTCAGTACCCTGCCCTGCGGGCTCAGGTAGACGACCTTGCTGTCCGGCGCTGCCCGTTTCGCGTCACGAATCGCGCCGCGCAGCGGTTCGACCTTCATCACCATGCCGGGACCGCCTCCATAGGGCCGGTCGTCGACGGTGCGATGGACATCCTCGGTGTAGTCCCGGGGATTCCAGCAGTGCATCTCGATCAATTCCCGATCGAGCGCGCGTCCCGTGATTCCATCCCGGATGGCATCGAACATCCCCGGAAAGAGCGTCACGATGTCGAATCGCAACGTCAGAACTCCGGATCCCAGTCGACGACCATGCGACCGTTTTCGAGATCGACTTCCCTGATCACCTGCCCGGGGATATAGGGAATCAGCCGTTCCCTGTCGCCCTGCACCACCAGCACGTCATTGGCGCCGGTTTCGAGGAGGTGATCGATCCTGCCGAGTTCGGTGCCGTCCTGACACACGACGGACAGGCCTTCGAGGTCTGTCCAGTAGTATTCATCGGTTGCGGTCTCGGGAAGCTGTTCCCTTTCGACCGCGATGTCCGCATTCAACAGCCTGGCCGCCTCGTCGCGATCATCGATACCCTCGAGCTTGACGACGACCGTCTTGCCGTGGCGCCTGCCCTGCTCGACGCGGAACCGTTTCCAGCCGCCGTGCTGCCTGACCCACCAGAGTGGGTAGTTGACGATCCCCTCTCTTGGCTCCGTCTCGGAGAAGACCTTGAGCCATCCCCGCAACCCGTAAATTCCTGTCAAGCGGCCCAGGGTGATGAGACGCTGGTCAGGTTGCGGGTTCGGGGACATCGGCAGCCCGCTGTTTAGGAAGCAGCGACCTCTTTGCGGTAGCCCTTCAGCAGATCGCCGACGCGTTCACTCGTCTGGGCACCCTGGCCGATCCAGTGATCGACACGATCGAGGGCGATACGCAGGCGTTCTTCACCGCCCTTGGCCATCGGGTTGAAAAAGCCGAGGCGCTCGATGTAGCGGCCGTCACGCGCATTGCGGCTGTCGGTAACGACAACATGATAAAACGGCTTTTTCTTGGCGCCGGTTCTCGAAAGACGAATGGTAACCATGTTTTACCCTGTAAAAAATTAATCATGAACCCGCGAGAGCGAGTAAACCGGGCATTGTACTGATTTTTCAGGGAAAGTGAAGAGGGGAAATCGAAAAGAGAGCAGCCGGGAATCGGTTTCGTGGCCTCCTGCAGCCCTCCCCGATCGCCCGCTCCTTCCGGCAGGAGGCAGGCCTTGCGGCGGCCCAGCTGAGCCGGCAACACCCTCGATAGAGGATGCATGGCGCCGGAAACTGCCGCCAGCATCGCCCGACCGCACGCCAGCCCTGAACGCTGCGCCATGCCTGCGGGGAGCGCAGCCGACGGGCATACGTGAAGACGGCTACTGCTCCAGGTCGATCCAGGCGCGCCGCCTGTTGACGCCCGCGGGTTGTGGCGGCGATTTCGGCTTGAGGATCCGCAAGCTGTCGGGCGCCCGGTCCGGCAACGGCGCCTCGGAGAGAGGACCCTGCAGGATGCCGCCGTTGGCTTTCGCGGCCTCGCCGAGCGCCTCGCTGTCGAGTAGCTCCCGAAGAACCTCATCCGCTGCGGCATAGGCCTCTGCATGGACGCAGTCGAACCCCCTGCCCTGCGCGCACCTGAGTGAGGAAATCAGCGCGACGGCGGCATCGATCGCGGCCAGGTTTGCGGCCGTGAAATCCCCGCTGTCGTCGAGCAGCGCGAAAATGACGGCCTCGCTCAGCATGCCCGTCGCTGCGGCGACCTCCCTGCCCCAGTCGGCGTCCCCGTAACAGGCCTTGCCGGGATAGTGCCAGTAGATCGCGGATTCATACAGGAAGGCGCTGTCATTGGCCGGATCTCCGCGCACACCGCCCACTCCCCCTGCCGCGGATGCGAGATCCCCGGGCTGCTGGACCAGCCATGCCTCCGGCTTGCTCAGGATGTCCGCGGCGTGGAGTTGCAGTGTCAGGGCGCCGTTGCGCCAGCGTCCGTGCGTGATGCCGGGGTCTCTGTTGACGCAGCGCGGCAGAGTGGCGTGCAAGCCGCCAAGGGAGACAGCGCGCGGATCGAAACGGATCTCGAGTCTACTCAGCCGGTTCGGCTGGCCTGACGCTCCGCCGGAAAAGAGCAGCGGGAAGCCGTCGTCGTCGATGAAATGCCCGGCGGGATCGAGGCTGCCGTCATAAGCCAGCAGCTTCTTCTGCATGATTGCCTGGAAATCGGGCAGGCGCCAGCTCTTTTCACGCCCGCCGGCGCCGATCACCAGCTCTGCGGCAGGCGACAGGTCGGCATTGGCCAGCATGATCATGAAGTCGCCCCCAATGGCGTCGCCGGCGGGAAAGAGGTGCCGCTGTCCGGCCTTGGGAGCGAGATAGTCGATGGCCGCCGATGCCGGCGCGATGCCCGTGTAGCCGTGAGAGTGGTGTTCACTCGCTCCACCGAGCCCGCTCCCGGGCGTATCCGCGTCCAGGTCGACAGGCGAGCGGCCCATCTCCCCGGTCGATGCGATATGCATGGCATTGAACAGCACCGCGCTCATGCCGGACGCCAGACGCGCGACGCGAATCGCTGAAAAGAGAGCATTGTCCAGAAACTCTCCGGCCGGGTAGTCGAGCCTCCCCTGTTGCATGACGCCGTCCTTCTCATCCAGCAGGCCATCACCCGAGTAATCGCCGGCGGGCGTGTCGGGATTGCCGCCGGTGAGCCAGTCGAGTTCCATGAACCAGTTGCCGGGCATGGCGTCACTGTCCGCGGTGTTCGCAAAGGTCGAGATGAAATTGAGCCGCCCTGCATGCAACAGCGGCGGTTCGAGCACGCGCTCGCCCGGGCGCGGCAGCTCGACGACCCAGCCTTGCGAGGCCGTGCTTGCGCCGTTGCGTTCGACGCTGCGCAGGCGCTTGCCATGAGCCAGAAACTCGCGAATCCTGCCGCTGTCGTCCAGCCCGGACGCGGGGATCGTGCCCTGCCGGTCAGGCGCATCGTGCAGCGCATAGACCGCCTGCGTGGACCTGTCGTCGAGATCCTGCCTCGAGCGCCCGCCGCCAGTGGCGATGTAGACCATGTGGCCGCCGTCCGGATGCTCGCTCGCCTCCGGCTGCAATGTGATCGGTCGCGAGCGGCCCGCGGCGAAGAGCGGTTGCTGCTCGACGCGGCGCCGTGCGAGATCGAACTTCCAGAGATTGCCCTGCCGGTCTCCGGCATACGCCGTGTCCACCCTGCCGTTGGCATCCGTATCGACCAGCGCCGGCGCGGCGAGTCCGGCGGAGAGCGAGCCGGGAATGATGATGCGCTGGATTCGCCGCATCGCTTCGGCACTGGCAAGGGAGACCAGACAGAGGACACCCCGCGCGTTTGTCGAGCCGGTGCCATTGCCCGCGACCAGGTACCACTCTCCATCCTCCAGCATCGCGAAGGACGGCGGACCGCTGATGTGGCCGAGATCGGGATCGCCGGGGCCGAATTCCGCGAGGATGCGCTCGGCGCCCGCCTGCGTGACATCGAGCAGAAAAAGACCCTTTCCTCCGGCGCCGAGACCGCCGGACAGCAGGGTCTTCCAGCCGCCGTCGCTCTGCACGTCACCCGCTGCCAGGGTGCCGTCGACGAATGCCGCATGCCGGTAACCGGGGTCGGCGAGCGTGGCGAGTTTCGCATAATCGATCATCGAGGGAACGTAGGCGAAGACCTCCTCGCCCGTCACTGCGTCGAAGGCATGCAGCATGCCGTCATTGGCGCCGGCGTAGAGGCGCCCCGGGCGCTCGGCGTGGGCTGCGCGAAAGCCGGCATAGCTCTCGAGACCCAGTGGCGGCCTGTCGAAATCCTGGCCGGGCGCGCCGACGTGGACCGGGACGGAATGCATGATATCGCCGAGCAGGCTGCTGCGCCGCCGGAAGCGATTGCCGGTCTCGCCGGAGCGGTCGCCGCGCAGATAGTTCAGCACCGGGCTGGCATGGGGGCCCGGGCTCCCGAGGCTGTTGCTGTCGAGCAGCAACTGCTGTTCTGCTGACAGCCGGTCCCACTGGAACGGCACTTGCCGGCCAGCTTCGTCAAGCAGCAGGATGCGGCGTTTTTTCCACTGCCCGGCGTCTGCGGCTTCGCGTGCCGCCATGACAGCGCGGGCGCTCCACTCCCGTCCCGAGAGGTCTGCGGCAGCACCGAGACGCCAGCGGACGAGATCCCCGGACCAGTCCGAAACCTGCAGCAGCGGCTGAAAGACCCCGACATCGCTGCTGGCGAGATCATCGTCTGTCAACACCAGGGGAGCGATGGACCAGAAAGGCTCCAGCGGCTCCTGCGCCTCTGCTGCAATGCTGCTGGCCAGCAGCAGGAGCAGTGTCATCACAACATGTCTCCATGCTTCTTTTGCTGTCACGGATGTCTCCTTTGCCGTTGTCGGCATTCGCTCTGCATTGCGGGCCTTCATGGCGGTGAGGCCGCCAGGAAAACGGACTGCAACAGCCTCACTGTTCCGGACAGCTCCGCCCTGGCCGTGACGACGAACAGGTGGGCCCGGGCCGTCTCCCCGCTGTTCTCCCTGCCGGTCACGACGGAAGCGCCGGCGGCCCGCACCTCGATGGCGCCGGCATACTGGATGACATATTCGACGCCCAGGTCCGGCACTTCCGCCCTGACAGGAATCGCCGTCCAGTCGGGGCCGAGGGGATCGATGGAGCCGGGCCCCTCGAGCGGGTAGACAAGATCCCTGCTGGCGAGATCGAGTGGCACCCCATCGGCCGTGATCCGGCGTATGGCAAGCTCGCCGAGCATCAGGCCATGCTCGGCATTCTCCTGCACCCGGTGCGTCCGGGCGCTGTTTGCGACCATGGCGGTTTCGAGCATGGCCGTCTCGTGGCCACCGATAGCGATCAGTGACAGGATCAGCAGGAAAACCATCATGATGACGAGCGTCGCGCCATCCGCGCTTGAGGGGCCAGGCGGATGTTTCATGGTGCAGGATTCCTGAGCATGACAGTCGCCTGGAACAGCTCGCGGTGATACGCAGGGTTTGCAGGAACATAGGTCCGCGAGCCCATTCCGAATTGCCGCCGTTTTGCCTGCATGCCGGCATGCGCGCACTCCTGGCGGGCGAGCAGCCAGAGCTGCACCAGGACGACCGAATCCCACGCCTCGACGCCATCGGCATCGACCAGGCGGATGCTGTCGCCGGACGAACCGGAGACGCCGTACTGGATTTGCAGGTTCTCGATGCCGGCCGCGATCTCCTCGGAAAGCGGAAGCCCCCTGCTGCCGAGATACTCCCGGTAGAGTGAGGGTGGACGGGAACCGTCGGGGCAAAGCACGCTGCTCGATTGACGGATGTAGTAGGCGCGCGCGACGAGCGTGCGTGTCGCGGCGTTGCCTCCCTCCAGGCTGTTGGCGGCATGTCCGCGATCGCGTCCGGCGAAGAGCCTGCCCCCGGTTGCGGCACTTTTGAGATAGAGGCGCTGAGGATCGATGGCCTGAACGGGCAGCGGATCGGCGTAGCGCACAACAAGGAGGTCGCCACGCAGATACTCCTTCCCGGGAATGCAGTCATAGCCCTCGCGCCCGTCGTCGATACCGTACAGAGGGCGCTGCAGCATGCGTCCCCAGCTGTTGTTCGTCGTGCTGCAGGAACCGTCGGGAGGCAATGGAGCCTCGGTGCCTGACAACGGGGAGAGATCGATCGAGCCGCCGAAATAGCCGCTGCGTCTGGTATCCCTGACGAGCTGGCCGAGCGCATGGCGCGCGTTTTGTTGCAGCCCCTCGATTTCGGACTGAATCTGCCTGTTGACCGTGCTGGTCACGTAGAGCCTCGCGGCAGCGACAACCAGCAGGAGTCCGATCGATGCCGAAATCAGCACCTCGATGAGCCCCACCCCGGCTTGTCTGCGCCTGCTCATAGCAGGAGCCGGAGCCGAAAGGCGTCCGTGGCTTGCGCAGGCATCCCTGCATCGCGCGCGCAGTCGGCACTATCGGATTGAAGCTCGGGGCCCCAGCAGAGCGTGATCGTCACCGCCTGGCCGTCAGCCGATGGCGTGCGCTCGATAAAGGCTTGTCCGCGCGGCAGAACGGAGACGGCCTCGTGCCAGAGAGCCCTGTCGAAATCGGCCAGCTCGCTGCTCGAGCATGCGCGTGAGCGGCAATCCCGGGCTCCCGGGTGGCTTGTCACGCGGCCATCGTAGTGGCCGTTTTGCAGCGCATCACGGTTCGCCCTCAGCGAATCCGCGATCGAGCATGCGATCCAGATCGCCCTGGAATAGAGCTTGTTGTGTGACAGGCGTTGCATGCTGTCGAGCTGCATTGCCGAGAAACCCAGTAGCCCCGTCACGAGCACGAACAGTGAAATCATCACCTCGAGAAGGCTCGATCCCCTGTTCCACTTCCTTGTTCCATACAGCACGTCATCCCTCCTGGATGTTGATGGAATTGAAACCTGGTTCCTTTGGCCTGCGACTGCCGTCCAGCGACGAGCGCCAGGCGACAGGCAAGAAAAGCGGGATCAGTCAGCGTGGGTGAGCGGGATGCATTCTATCCTCCTGATCTTCGTGTGCCTGACCCGTTGTCCTTAACAGGCGATGTGAGAGCGATGGCCGGCTTGTGAGCGTCCGTTGCGCCATCGCGCCGTTGATGTCTTCATTGATTCTGCATTGTTGCCAGCCGCATGGCAAGCCATGGACCAGGCGTATCACTCTGCTCTTCGGCGCATCAGCCTGCTATTCGCCCCAGCCTTCAGTCCAGACGCCGAGGCTGTCGCGTCGACGCTTGAGGCCGGCCGAATCGAGTTCAAACCCCGTCACCGAGTCCTCCGCCTGGTCACCAACGGGTATGGCCTCGAGGGTGTAGCTCAATGCGTCCGCCGCGCTTACACGCACCCGGTAATGCTCCATCCCGGATGCCTGTGGACCGTCAGCGACGAAGCCGAGTTCGGATTCATCGGCCGTGTAGGCGTCATTCAGGAAGAAATAGCGCTCCTGCCGGGCCGCCAGGTCCTGGAGTGCATCCATGGCATCGACACGCTTGCTCTCGAGTACGAAGGGCCGATAGGACGACATGGCGGCCAGGATCAGGATGGAAATAATGGAGAGCGTGACCAGCAGCTCCATCAGTGTGAATCCCGATACGCTTCTGCAAGGCATGCCAGTCACCGACGGCGGACTCCCGACAGACGGCAAGGCAGCTGTCCGGCCGCGCTCCGGCCCCTGCTCCGCTTCCCGGTGACATCGAGAGTGAGCAGGATACCCACCCTTGACTCCGGGCACACGCCTGTACCCGACAGAAAGGAACGGGGATTCCGCCATGGCGCGGCTGTTCATCGTTCCCGACCTCCGAGCAACCGGATCGGGCATATCGGAATTCCGGCAAAAGCCGGCGACTCGGGAACTGGCCCCGGCGAGATTCTCGCCGCAGTCATTGCCCTTCTGCATGCAGCAAAGCGGATGGCCTTCATCGCACGCTCTCGATGCGTTCCTGCGACGCCCCGAAGAGGGTGACGCGGGTGATGCAAGACGGCGGAGATGGCAATAATGAGGGCAGCTGCGCGATCCTTGTCGTCAGCAGAAGCTCGATGAAAGTAAAGCCTGTGATCGTCCTGATCCTGAGCATGATCCTGTGACTGCGCCAACAGAGAGAAATGACTTTTCTGCCGATGCTTCAATGCTGGCGTGACCTCTCCTTGATCACGCTTGTTGGTCTTGTTGTTGTCGAACGCTGAAGCCTGATCCGAGAGTATTAATCCACATCCGGATTGTCAACAAGAGCGGAACACTGCACCCCTGCGCCGCCGGGACGAAAAGCAGATGTCGACTGGTCGATTAACGGGATTTGATCCTGTTGCCGATCTTGAGTCTCAGCGCGTTCAGCTTGATGAACCCCTCGGCATCCTTCTGATTGTAGGCCCCCGCATCGTCCTCGAAAGTCGCGATGCTCTCGTCGAAGAGACTGTGGGTCTCGGAGCGGCGTCCGGCCACGATGACGTTGCCCTTGTAGAGCTTGACGCGCACTTCTCCATTCACAACCTGCTGACTCTGGTCGATCGCCGCCTGCAGCATCTCGCGTTCCGGGCTCCACCAGAAGCCGTTGTAGACGAGGGTCGCGTAGCGCGGCATGAGCTCGTCTTTGAGATGACACGCCTCGCGATCCAGGGTCAGCGATTCCATGGCGCGGTGCGCCTTGAGCATGATGGTGCCGGCCGGCGTTTCGTAGCAGCCGCGGGACTTCATACCGACGAAGCGGTTCTCCACGATATCGTCGCGGCCGATACCGTTCGCGCCGCCGATCCTGTTGAGTGTCTCCATGACCGCTGCCGGGGTCATCGCCTCGCCGTTGACGGCAACGATGTCGCCCTTTTCGAAGGTCAGGGTGATATAGGTCGGCTCGTCCGGCGCATTCTCGGGCGAAACACTCCAGCGCCACATCTCTTCCTCGGGCTCGGCCCACGGGTCCTCGAGGATGCCGCCCTCGTAGGAGATATGCAGCAGGTTTGCATCCATCGAGTAGGGCGACTTCTTTCCGGCCTTCGCGAAATCGACCGGGATGCCGTGCTGCTCGGCATAGGCCATGAGTTTTTCGCGCGAAAGCAGGTCCCACTCACGCCAGGGTGCAATCACCTTGATATCCGGCATCAGGGCGTAGGCGCCAAGCTCGAAGCGCACCTGGTCGTTGCCCTTGCCGGTCGCACCGTGGGAGATGGCGTCGGCGCCCGTCTCCTTCGCGATCTCGACGAGTCGTCTGGCGATCAGCGGACGCGCAATCGAGGTGCCGAGCAGGTATTCGCCCTCGTAAACGGCGTTGGCGCGAAACATCGGAAAGACATAGTCGCGCGCAAACTCCTCGCGCAGGTCCTCGATGTAGATCTCCCTGACTCCCATGGCCTCGGCCTTGGCGCGCGCCGGCTCGACCTCCTCGCCCTGACCGATATCCGCGGTGAAAGTGACGATTTCACACTGGTAGGTATCCTCGAGCCACTTGAGAATGACGGAAGTATCCAGGCCGCCCGAGTAGGCGAGAACGACCTTCTTGACGCTTTGGGACATGTTTCGGACCTGTCGATGCTGGAGTTCAGAGGACGATTATAACGAATCTGCTTTTGTGCTGCGCGACAGGATGAGCAGCGCGAAGCCGCCTGCCGGCATCCTTGCGGGGGCCGGCGAAACGGGGCGTCGCGAGGCATACGCGCCTAGAGAAAAAGCTCGAGCTGTTCGATGAAGGCCGCCGGTTGTTGCGCATAGACCCAGTGGCCGGCGCCCGTGATGGTGACGATCGTGGCCGCCGGGAAGAGCGCGTGGATGGTCGCGTGATCCTGGAAATTGATGTAGCCCGATTGCTCGCCGGCGACGAACAGCGTCTCGCCGGCAAAGTGGCGTCCATGCTGCGGGGGAAAGCCGACGATCTTCTCCTGCCCTGCCGCCAGCGCCTCGAGATTGAGCCGCCACTCCCAGTTGCCGTCGTGGCGCACGAGATTCTGCAGCAGGAAGCCGCGCAAGCCGGGATCGGCGAGGTGTTTCGCGAGCAGGACGTCCGCCTCATGGCGCGAGCCCAGCAGGCCGAGATCGATCGAACGCAAGCTCTCGATGATGTCGCCGAAACCGTGGCGGTAGCGGAGCGGCGCAATATCGACCACCACGAGTTTGCGGCAGCGCTGCGGATATTCCAGCGCGAGCTGCATGGCGACCTTGCCGCCCATGCTGTGGCCGATGAGACTCGCGGATTCGATCGCGAGATGATCCATCAGGCGGATCAGGTCTTCGGCCTGCGCCCGGTAGCCGACCTCGCCGGTATGGAAGGAGCGCCCGTGATTGCGCAGGTCGGGTGCGATGCAGCGATGCTGCGCCGAAAAATGGGTGACGACACGGCCCCAGTTCGACGCGGAACCGAACAGGCCGTGCAGGAACAGCAGCGGGATGCCTCCACCCCCGGAGTCCCCGTACTCCCTGTAGTGAAGCAGTTGCATGAAGCGGGAATTACTTCCTTCTGCGCTGCGGCGGCAGGTCCGTACAGCTGCCCTCGGCGACCTCGGCGGCCATGCCGATGGTCTCGACGAGTGTCGGGTGCGGATGGATCGTCAGGCCGATGTCCTCCACGTCGGCGCCCATCTCGAGTGCGAGCATCGCCTCGCCGATGAGATCCCCGGCATTCGGGCCGACGATGCCGGCGCCGATGATACGTTTGGTTTCGGCATCGAAGATCAGCTTGGTCATGCCCTCGTCGCGGCCAATGCCGAGCGCGCGGCCGCTGGCAGCCCACGGAAAGACGCCCTTCTCGATGGCGATGCCCTCCTCTTTCGCCTGCGCCTCGGTGACGCCCATCCAGGCCACCTCCGGGTCCGTGTAGGCGACGGAGGGGATGGACAAGGGGTCGAAGAGGCTCGGCAGGCCGGCGATGACCTCCGCGGCCACCTTGGCCTCGTGTGTCGCCTTGTGCGCCAGCATCGGCTGGCCGACGACATCACCGATGGCGTAGATGTGCGGCACGTTGGTGCGCATCTTGCCGTCGACGGGAATGAAGCCCTGCTCGCTGACCGTGACGCCGGCGGCCCCGGCATTGATCTTGCCGCCATTGGGCGAACGGCCCACCGCGACGAGCACGCGGTCGTAGAGCTGCGCCTTGTCGGGTGCGTTTTTGCCCTCGAAACTGACCTTGAGGCCATTTTTCTGCGGCTTGATCTCTGTCACTTTCGTCTCGAGCATGAAGCTGTTGACGGACTTGCCGAGATGCTTCTGCAACGGCCGCACGAGATCCTTGTCGGCGCCCGGCATGAGCTGGCTCTGCAGTTCGACGATGTCGATCTTCGACCCGAGCGTCGCATAGACAGTCGCCATTTCGAGACCGATGATGCCGCCGCCGATGACGAGCATCTTTTTGGGGATATCCGGCAGCTCCAGCGCCCCTGTCGAGTCGACGAGGCGAGGATCCTCGTTCGGGAAGGAGGGGATCCTCACGGCCTGCGAACCCACCGCGATGATGCAGTTGTCGAAGGAGATGCTCTTCCTGCCCTCTGCGCCGTCCACCACGACCGCGTGATCGCTCGTGAATGTCGCAACGCCCTCGACGACATCGACCTGGCGCGCTTTCGCCATGCCGGCAAGCCCGGTCGTCAGCTTGGCGACGACCTTCTCCTTGCCGCTGCGCATCCTGTCGAGGTCGATCTTCGGCTTGCCGAAATCAACCCCCATCGCCACCAGCTCGGCCGCCTCGTTGATCACCTCGGCCGTGTGCAGCAGCGCCTTCGACGGGATGCAGCCGACGTTGAGGCAGACGCCACCGAGTGTCGCATAGCGTTCGACGAGGATCGTCTTCTTGCCGAGATCGGCCGCGCGGAAGGCCGCCGTATAGCCGCCGGGGCCGGCGCCGAGCACCAGCACTTCGGCATGCAGGTCGGCCTCGCCGGGCGCAGTACCGGAGGAGGCGACCGTCTCCGGCTTGAGATCCGAACCGCCGGGCGCCTCGTGCACGTGATCGATCGAGGCTTCGGCCGAGTCGGATGTCATGGTCAGGATGAGGTCGCCCTGGGAGACACGATCGCCAACCTTGACGGCAATGCCGGATATGGTGCCGCTGTTGGGCGCGGGAATCTCCATGGTCGCCTTGTCGCTCTCGAGCGTGATGACCGAATCCTCGACATTGACGGTGTCGCCCTCGGAGACCAGCACCTCGATGATTTCCACCTTTTCAAAGTCACCAATGTCCGGCACCCTGACGTCTACGGTATTGCTCATGCCTCTTCCTCGTGAATGGTTTGCCGCCGGATGTCACTGGATGGATGCGGCGGCGGAATCTCTACTCTGGCTCTATCCTACTGCAACCGGCTCCGCAGGTCTTTAATGCTGACCCTTGATATTTTCAAAGCCGGGGACGCGGGCGCCTTTTTTCAGAGCAACAGCGTGCGGATGTCACTCAGGAGGCCACCCAGGTAGCTCGTGAAGCGCACGCCCTGTGCGCCGTCGATGACACGGTGGTCGTAGGAGAGCGAGAACGGCATGATCAACCGCGGCTCGAACTCCTCGCCGTTCCACACGGGCTTCATCTGCGAACGCGACACACCGAGGATCGCAACCTCGGGGGAGTTGACGATCGGCGTGAACTGGGTGCCGCCGATGCCGCCGAGGCTGGAGATGGAGAAACAGCCGCCCTGCATGTCCGATGGCGAGAGCTTGCCTGCGCGTGCGTTGCCGGAGATCTCCATGAGTTCTGCAGCGATCTGGAAGATGCTTTTTCTGTCGACGTCACGCACCACCGGTACCATGAGACCATTGTCGGTATCCACGGCGACGCCGATGTGGACGTACTTCTTCATGACGAGGCTCTCGCCGTCCGGTGTCAGCGAACTGTTGAACTCCGGCATGGCCCTGAGCGCGTTGGCGCACGCTTTCATGAGGAACGGCATGAAGGTCAGATTGATGCCGGCGTTCTCGGCGCGCTGCTTCGACTCCTTGCGAAACGCCTCGAGTTCCGTGATATCGGCCTCGTCGAACTGGGTCACGTGCGGAATGTTGAGCCAGGCGCGGTGCAGGTGGGCACCGCTGATCTTCTTGATGCGGCCCAGCTCGACGGTTTCCGTTTCGCCGAACTTCGAGAAGTCGACCTGCGGCGCTTCGGGAAGCTGGAAGCCGCCGGCACTCTGTGCGGCGACCTGGCCGCTGGCGATGACGCGCTTGACGTGGTCCTGCACGTCCTCCTTGGTCACGCGGCCCTTGGGGCCGGAGCCTTCGACCGCCGAGATGTCGACGCCGAGTTCGCGCGCGAAACGGCGCACGGACGGACTCGCGTGCGCGATCCCGCTCGTGATGCGCTCGGGTGCAGCGGCCTCGACCGGGGCCGGCCGCTCCTGAGTCTCGCCGGGCAGCGGAGTTGGCGCTGCGGGCGGCGCAGCAGCGGGAGCCGGGGCAGGCGCCGGAGACGACGTCACCGATGGCTCGGGTTCCTCCAGCGGCCTGTCTCCCTCCACGAATTCGGCCGTCTCGTCGGCGGTGGTCGCGGCGGCATCGGCCGGCTCCATGGTCAGGATCATGTCACCCTGGGTCACCCTCTCCCCAACCGAAATCTGCAGCGAGACGACGCGGCCGGTCACGGGGGATGGAATCTCCATGGTGGCCTTGTCGCTCTCGAGCGTGATGAGCGAGGCTTCTTCCTCGACCTCGTCACCCTCGGCCACGAGGACCTCGATAATTTCGACATCGGAGAAATCGCCGATGTCCGGGACTTTCACGTCAATGGTCATCATGCTTCTCCGTTATCAGACTGTTACCGGGTTCGGCTTCTCTGGATCGATGCCGTACTGCTTGATCGCTTTGGTCACGGTTTTGGCGTCGATCTCGCCATCCTCGGCCAGTGCGGTGAGTGCGGCGACGACCAGGTAGTAGCGGTTGACCTCGAAGAAGCGGCGCAATGCGGAACGCATGTCGGAACGGCCGAAACCGTCGGTGCCGAGAACGAGATAGGTGCGATCGATATAGCTGCCGACCTGGTCGGCATAGGTGCGCATGTAGTCGGTCGCGGCCACTATCGGCCCGCTGCTCTTGTCGAGCTGCTTGCTGATGTAGGGCACACGCTTCTTCTTGCCCGGGTGCAGCATGTTCCAGCGCTCGCAGTCGATGCCGTCGCGCCGCAGCTCGTTGAAGCTCGTGACGCTCCAGACATCGGCCGAGACGTCCCAGTCGTTCTCGAGCATCTCCGCGGCCGCGATGACCTCGCGCAGGATGGTGCCCGAGCCCATGAGCTGCACGCGCGTCTTCTTGCGTCCGCCCTTGCTGAACTGGTAGAGCCCCTTGAGGATGCCCTCCTCCACGCCTTTCGGCATCGCCGGCTGGTGGTAGTTCTCGTTCATGACGGTGACGTAATAGAAGATGTTGTCCTTCTGCTCGTACATGCGGCGCATGCCGTCCACCAGGATCACGACGAGTTCATAGGCGAACGCGGGATCGTAGGAGACGCAGTTCGGGATGGTGCCGGCAACCAGGTGACTGTGGCCGTCCTGGTGCTGCAGGCCCTCGCCGGCGAGCGTCGTACGGCCCGCCGTGCCGCCGACCAGGAAACCGCGCGCCTGCATGTCGCCGGCGGCCCAGGCGAGATCGCCGACGCGCTGGAAGCCGAACATCGAATAGTAGATGTAGAAGGGAATCATGCTGACGCCATGATTGCTGTAGGCGGTCGCGGCGGCGATCCATTCAGCCATGGCGCCGGCTTCGTTGATGCCTTCCTGCAGTATCTGTCCCTTCTTGTCCTCGCGGTAGTACATGAGCTGGTCGGAGTCTTCCGGCTCGTAGAGCTGTCCCGAGGAGGAGTAGATGCCGAGCTGGCGGAACATGCCCTCCATGCCGAACGTACGTGCCTCGTCCGGCACAATGGGCACGACGCGCTTGCCGATGTTCTTGTCGCGGATCAGCATCGTCAGGAAACGCACGAACGCCATGGTGGTCGACATCTCGCGCTCGCCGCTGTCCTCGAGCAGCGACTTGAAGGTTTCGAGCGGCGGAATCTCGAGTTGCTCGACCTCGGGCGAGCGCGACGGAAACGGACCGCCGAGCTGCTTGCGTCGCTCTGTCAGGTACTGGATCTCCGGACTGTCGTCGGCCGGCCTGTAGTAAGGCGCAGAAGCGATCTGGTCGTCGGGAATCGGAATATTGAAACGGTCGCGGAACGCACGCAGGGCCTTGTCGCCCATCTTCTTCTGCGAGTGCGTCGTGTTCTGACCCTCGCCAGCCTCGCCCATGCCGTAGCCCTTGACGGTCTTGGCCAGGATGACGGTTGGCTGACCCTTGTGCGCCATCGCCTCGGCATAGGCGGTATAGACCTTCTGCGGATCATGCCCGCCACGGTTGAGGCGCCAGATATCCTCGTCGGACATGTTTGCAACCATGTCCTTGAGCTCCGGGTAGGCGCCGAAGAAGTGTTCGCGCGTATAGGCGCCGCCTCGCGACTTGTAGGCCTGGTAGTCGCCGTCGACGGCCTCTTCCATGCGCCTCGCCAGCAGCCCCTTCTTGTCGCGCGCCAGCAGCGGATCCCAGTAACTGCCCCAGATCACCTTGATGACGTTCCAGCCTGCGCCGCGGAAAATCGCCTCGAGCTCCTGGATGATCTTGCCGTTGCCGCGCACCGGGCCATCGAGCCGCTGCAGGTTGCAGTTGACGACGAACACGAGATTGTCGAGCTTTTCGCGCCCGGCCAGCGTGATGGCGCCGAGGGATTCCGGCTCGTCCATTTCGCCGTCGCCCATGTAGGCCCAGACGGTCCGGTCGTGCGTCAGCGTGTCGACGATGCCGCGGTCATGGAGATAGCGCATGAAGCGCGCCTGGTAGATCGCCATGATCGGACCCAGTCCCATGGAGACGGTCGGGAACTGCCAGAAGTTCGGCATCAGCCATGGATGCGGATAGGACGATAGGCCGTTGCCGTCGACCTCCTGGCGAAAGTTGTTGAGCTGCTCCTCGGTCAGGCGCCCCTCGAGAAAGGCGCGCGCATAGATGCCGGGCGCCGAGTGTCCCTGGAAAAAGACCAGGTCTCCGCCGTGCTCCTTTCCCTGGGCGTGGAAGAAGTGATTCAACCCGACGTCGAACAGGGTCGCGCTCGAGGCGAAACTCGCAATGTGCCCGCCGAGTTCCGTCGACTTGCGGTTGGCCTGCACCACCATCGCCATGGCGTTCCAGCGGATGATCGCGCGCACACGACGTTCCATGGCGCGGTCGCCCGGGTAGGGCTTCTCCTTGTAGACGGGAATGGTGTTCAGGTAGGCCGTGTTGGCGCTGAACGGCAGGTAGGCGCCGGCGCGGCGCGTCTTGTCGATGAGTTTTTCGAGCAGAAAGTGGGCGCGTTCCGAGCCCTCGTGCTCGATGACGCCCTCGAGGGCATCGAGCCATTCCTGCGTTTCTTGCGGGTCGAGATCGTGTTTCTGATCTGTCATTGGGTTCTTCCTGTGACAGTTGTTGTTTGTATCATTCACGGAATGCACGAAACGTGCCGATGCAGGCCGGGATCACCAGCCGCCGCGAAGTCCGGTTGAAAATACACGAAAAAGCCGGGAATTTCGTGTATTAAAATCCTCAATACTGAGTATTTAGCCGTTCTATGGAAAGGGCGCTATTAAACGCGAGTCATGAATCTTTTGCAAGTCTAGCATCCGCGCGAAACCGCGTCGCGAAAACCGCTGAAAGCCCCCGCTGCCGCCGTGTCACCGAAGGAGCACCCGAGGCCGCATCGATCGATATCCCTGCTGACAGCGAACAAAAACTTTCATTGGCACAGCGCCACACGATCACCAATAATCCTGCCGCCATGACGATCCCGCCTGAACACACGACAACGCAGGATCGGGCATTGCCATGAGCACATCTCACATTTGTATCTCGAGGATTATTGAATGAAGACTCTCCCGATGATTGCCGCCGCACTGGCGTTGCTCGCAACGCAGGCCGCATTCGCCAACCCGGACGAAGTCGAGCAGGAAGAACTCTCGCCGCAAGCGCTGTGCGAGTCATACGCCAGGGAGGACGGCGTGATCGAAGAGGACTACGCCGGCTACATGCAGGATTGCATCGCCTCGTTCGAGGAGATGCCTGCCGAAGGCGCAGAAACCGAAAGCATGCTTGAAGAGACAGGCTCGTCGCAGTACTGATGCGCCGGCCCTGATCTTGTCCCGCCGGGGCGCCCGCCCCGGCTTATCCGGCACCATCGTCATTGTCGATCGCGGCAAAAAAATCCGATGAAGCCGTCATGCATTATCGTGCACACTCTGCGCACCTCGACCTGCTCTGAGTCGCCATGTTCATCGAAACAGCCGAGCGCATCGCTACACATGCCTCAGCCCGGCCTGCATCGGCAATGGTGAGGCTCACGCGCTGGACCGCGGGAGACGCTCCGACATTATCAACTGGATCGCCCTGCAGGACGCGCAATACCGGCAACTCTGCGGGGAGCGCTTTGAGGCTCTGCGCCTGGCGGTAACGTTCGCATCGTGTTCGTTCCTGCTGCAAGAACATATTGAGCGCGAGCTGCATGCGAATGCATCGCTGTAAACCAGCACAGCAAATTTCGCCAAGACGCCCATCAAGCCCGGGGTTGGCGGCTCGTGTGCTCAAGCGACCAGAACCGAGAGAGTGAGGCCGGAAGTTGCATCCTTCTCATTCGCTCTCTTCTGTGGCGACCCGGTCATTCTGCGCGCCATGCCCGGCGATGTTGCCGCCATCGTTTCTGGAGCCGAGCAGACGATTCCACTTTCTTAACTGACCTCTGCTCGGGAAGCTCTTCTGGATTCAAGCCTTGTGGATTATTGCTGCAGCTGCACGCTACTGTATGGGTTGGCATAAGGATCGTCGCGTGCCAGAAATGCCAACCCGGTCCAGGCGCTCGAGGCCACGTGAAGCCAGTTGAAGTATTTCCAGCCCAGGCCCTGGCCTGTGTCTGCTTCCCTGCCAGGAGTGGCCACCAGTCCCAGGCCATCGGTGTTGGGCGCATTGTTCTGCTGACGGGCCAGGCTGTCGTAATAGGCGGAAGCCTCTGCCGCCAGTGCCCCGCCGTGCAGGTGCAGGGCCATGGCGGCGCCGGCAGTGACCTCGTTCTGGATCTCCCTGCCCCCCAGCGCGAATCTGAAGCCCGGATAGTCTCCAGTCTTGGTGCCACAGGCCCTGGTCATGTAACGAAGGCTCCGCTCGTTGGCCTCCGGGTCGATGCCGGCCAGCGCAGTCCAGGACTGGGTGTCCGTTGGCACCACGCCGGCGTTCAGCGACTGATCCTCGCCGGTGCCGGTGACATAGTAGCCATCCGGCAGACGACAGGCGATCACCAGGTTTTTTGCCCTGTGAGCCGCGTCCAGCCAACCGGCATCCTGAGTCAGCGCATGCAGATTCAGAAACAGTGCATAGGCATCGACGTTATGCTCCACGGAGCGCCACAGGCGCTTGTTCCCCCAGCTATCCTCACCACCGGAAAAACCCTGCCAGCCGTCGTCAACACTGCAGTTGTCAATAATCCATTGACCGATCAGCATGGCGTTGTAGAGATAGCGTGGACACTGGACCCTGGCATAGAGCCGGGTCAAGGCAATACCAGCCCAGCACATGTTGCCGATGTCCCGAGTCCCGCCATCGGGATGAAACAGGGAGGTGGCGTAACTGTTCTCCCGGTCGATGATGGCCGTGGCCTTGGTCGCTGCCACAATGCGTCCCCCGCCGACCGGGTCATGCTCCAGCGCTGTACAGAGTCCGTCGACCAGATCGCACGCACGCTGCAGATCGTCGCGCAGTGTGAAATAGATGGCTGCGACGGAGGTATCGTAGGTGTCCGCGCGGTGGAACATATTCTCCTGCTCACCATAGTGGATCACGCCTGGCAGGCGGTAGGTCTGTACATACCGCGGTCCGCTGACACTGAACTGGTCCATCTGCTGGCCGAGAAACAGATCGATACGCTCCAGCACACCCAGCTTTGTGCTGACGGCTGGCACCGTTTGCACTGGATAGGCCCGGACGACCATCCGGTCCTTGGGTTTGCGTTCGCCTTTTTCACCGGGCCAGTCCACAAACTGCATGAAATCCTCGGTGGCGCCGGTCAGGTGTTCGCCCCACCAATCGTAGAGCTTCTGCTTTTCCTTAGCGGCGTAGGTCTCCACCGCTGCCTGAGCCTTCTTTTTTGCTTCGAAATACTCTTTCGAGTAGCCCTGTGTCGGCATCCAGACCGGTTCCAGGTTGAAGATGTAGAGGAAATCGGAGTTGAAACCGTCCAGATCCGGCCAGCCAAAGAGCGCATCATCGGCATAGAACTTGATCAGCTTTTGTGGTGTATTGCCCTTCCAGAGTCTGTGATCGATTTCCTGCTCGATGACGACACCGCGGCCTTCCGCAATCTGCCCGAGGCGGTACCAGAGAAAACGGTCGCGGATCCTGCCGGCCAAGTTTGAATAACCAATGGCGGCCTTGTTGAGCGCCAGTTGATGTTCATAGTGGTCCGGGTACATCTTCACCTGGTCCACCAGAATGGCGATATTGAGTACCGCAATGATCTGAATAACATCCGTCAGCAGGTAGAGGTAACGATCAGGAACAGCTTCAACCTCAGCCATGGTGGCGTCGGCCATGGTCAGCAGTTGACCGGCCTTGGCCTTGCGGTCCGACAGATCGCCCGCATTGGCATAGGCGGTGAAGGCATTGGCCAGGCCGGTGAGACGACTTTTCACACGGTTGAAGGTGGCCTCGCCAATCCTGACCTCCAGCGTCTTGTCGATCATCAGATCGATGCGTTCCTTGAACTTATCGAACTCGTCTTCTCTGGCCTTGGGGAATAGCCATTTGTCGAGAAACTCGGGAAAGATCAGATCATTAACGATGGCATTGATGACCACACCGCTGCCACCAGGTGCCTTGCTGGCAGCGACACCTATCAGGCGTTTGAGGATATCGCGGGCGATTTCATTGGCATCCATTATTGTTGTTCCCTTCTGTGAGGTTTGAGACAGAGTCACACCGCGTGGCGATGACTGCGCCGGCCTATCCTATCTGCGTCATGCTTCCCTCGCGCTGCAAACATGGTCAGTATAAGCCACCTTTTCGGCAGACGGCGGTCTCTCCTCGCTGCTGTGGGCACCCGCGGTCAGTGCCCGCTCCGACTCGTCATCCGCCTGCGGCTGGTGTCACAGTCCAGGGAGGGTCGCGGGTGGTTCACCCTCTGCTGTCGAACAGTCCCGCTCGGGCGTCGCTGGCCCGCCGGCCGCCACGAGACCAGAAATTCAGCCACTTTCGTATCCAGTCGGGTGAGGATTTTTCTCGATGACGTCGGGGGTCCTCGAATCGGGCGAGGATTGGCACAGCCCCGCCGCAGGCCGGTCAAGTATCAATACCGATCCCGAAGACCCGCACAGGCGCGGCCTGAGTTCCCTGTGACAGGAGCGGGAGAATGCCCTGGACTGCGAGTCGTTCAACGTGCTGTCCTGCAAGAAGCCAACTCCAGTCAGACTGATTGCACCCGGGCTGTGCATGGTCGCTGGTCACGGAACCATCCGCACCTGCGTGCGGGGACCATAAACCGCCCTTCCTTCCTGCAGCAATCCTTCCGGCACATCCATTCGTGGCCAGCCAACCGCTTTGCAGACCAGGCTTGCGCTTCTTGGCGCTCATCGGGGTATCGAAGTCGCGCTCTACGGCCTGCGTCTTGACTAACTCAATCGGGCAATCCCGCCTCTTGCAACTGCTCGATCAGTCGTCGAAGGTTTTCCTGATCACGGTAAGGCTGGGTGAGGGCGAACTCCGACAGCCTGAACTGCGGGTCGAGGCGCCTGATCCGTTCGGCAATGTCGCGCGCCTCGTCGACTTGTCCCAGCGCAACCCTGGACGCAGCCATCATCAACATCGGATCGACATCATTGTCGCGCAAGCGCAAGGATGTTTCTGCGGCCTCGATCGCATCCGCATATCGGCCGCAGTCGTGGTAGCAGGCGGCGAGCACGGCGGGAAACTCGGCCGGGTAAACGGGCGTAAGCCGCACCGCGTAGCGGGCGAATTCGATCGCTTCCTCCGGACGACCGAGAAAGTTGAGGATGCTCGACTTGATGGCGTAGGCACCATTGCAGTTGGGTCTTGCCGCAACTCCCTCTGTGATCTGGCTGAACGCCCTGTCGAAGTCGCGTTGTCCCAGGTACTCCACAGCCAGCACCAGGTTGGCATAGCCGGAGGTATCACCCAGTTCGAGCGCCTTGCGGGCGAGTTCGGCGGCGCGCTGCATCGCTGGCGAATTCACTACGACGCGCCCGAATCCGGCCTCGGCCCAATAAGCCAGCGCCGCGCATGCATATCCAAACGGTGCATCTGGTTCAAGCTCGATGACGCGTTCGAACGAGCGTTGCGCTTCGAGCACGTCCACGTGGTCAGTGCCGTGGTATAGCGCATACCAGCCTCGATAGGAGGCCTCCAGTGCCGAGGGATTCGCCAGCGACTTGCGCATGAAACGCGCGGCCTCGCCCTGTACCAGTTTGACATCCATTGCAGTGACGATCTCCTCGGTGATTTCATCCTGGATTGCGAACAGGTCGATGAGCTCCCGATCGTAACGTTCACCCCAGATGCACTGCCCCGTCTCTGTGTCAATCAGTTCGGCATTGACCCGGACGCGGTCTCCATGGTGGCGAACGCCGCCGCAAAGGACGTAGCGCACGCCAAACAGCTGGCCCAGTTCAGCGGTCGTCTGTCCCTGTGAGGCCCGGGCATGCGGCGTCTCGTCGAGGGCGAGGAAAAGCCCGGGAATCTTGGTCAGCGCAATGCTGATGTCCTTCGTCAGCCCCTCGGCGAAATAGTCCTGCTCGGCGTCGTTGCTGATGTTGTCGAAAGGCTTCAGCAAGACTGACGGTTTGCCGGGAAGCGCCAGTGCCGGCTGTTGATGAGCCGGTGATCTAGTCTTCGCTTGATGAGCGGCAGGCCGCACCAGGAAGGCGTTCGACGGTTGCGCCACATCACGAGCCTGGTACTCGCCGATGAATTGGAAGTCGAGATCAGCGCGCTCACCAATTGCCTCGACCGCGGCGGCCGAGGCGCAGATGCCGCCGGACGTGGCCAGCGCGGCGAGCCGCTGAGCCATGCTCAGCGGGTTTCCACGCCATTGCCCCTGCTCGCGGCTCAACACGCCGCGATCGAGCCCCATGCGCCACACTCCTTCCCCACTGCTGGCATTCACTATCTCCAGAGCGGCATCAAGGGCCGACCCGGGGTCCACGAATCCGGCCAGCAACCTGTCATCCGTGTACAGCAGGGTTTCCGCGCCATGGCGATCCAGCACAGAGCGCGCTTCTTGAAGTGAATCAGCACACTCCCCTTTCGGGCATGCAGTCGTGAATGCCAGCACAGTCGTCTCCGCGGTGGAGGTCTTGCTCGCAGCGCATTCACTGGATTGCGGAGTCGCGGCGCTCCCTGCTGGAGGCACCCTGCCGCGCTTGATCTCCTCGAACAGATGCCGAGTCTCCGGCGCCGGTTCGGCATCGAGTTCCTCTTCCAGCGCCTGGGTACACAACTGGTACTGACGCAGTGCATCCGAGCGCCGGCCGCTGCGCGCCATCAACAGCATGAGGTCGCGGTGGGCAGCTTCATTGACCTGGTCCAGATCCAGCAGGCGGTGCAACTGATCGATGGCCTGGACATCTCGACCCTCTTCAATGAGCAGGTTGGCGAGGCGGCGGGCGATGTCGCAGGCCCGTGCGCGCAGTCGAGTCCGTGCCAGCTCCAGCCAATCCTGGTAGTCCGACTCGCGTGCTGCATACCCCTCCAGCAGATCACCGCGGTACAGCTTGAGTGCCTGCTCGAGCTCGTCGACATCGCTGGAACCTGCAGCCGCCTCGAGACGCAACACATCGATATCGCAAATCTCCTTATCGAGCGTGACAAGATCGGTGGGTGTCTGTACCAGGCCGGGACAGAGGGTGCGTAACTTGGAAAGCGCCTGACGCAGGTTGTGGCGTGCGCGTTCCTCTCCGGTGCGCGCCCACAGGAGCGTCGCCAGGTGTTCCCGTGCATGTGGGCGCTGGTGTTCGACCACCAGATAGGCCAGCAGAGCCAAAGCCTTGCGATGACCGAAATCGATGGCCGTCCCAGAAGAATTTTGTGCCTGGAACGGCCCAAGCAGGTGAAATGCGGGGCGATTTTCCATGTTTCAGCAAAATAGACGCTAAATAGACGCACAAAAGATACCGGGCAAGCAGGTGAATAGACGGCCCGCGCCGATCATGACACCAACGAAAACGCAAACCACTCCCGGAGGCAGGCATGACCCGGTTCACAACACAACAGCGGCACTTCAATGCGGCACAGGCCGGTGAGGCGAATGTCTTCGATATTCGCGGCTACCAACTCTTCAGTCAAGGCGAAATCGGCAAAGCGCATCACATTGCCCATGCAATGTTCGATGCCGGAGACATCACCCACGGCCATCAACGGCTCGGTGAATTCCTGTCCCAAAACCACGGCGAGGGCAGCGACTGGGTCCACCTGCAGTTCCACATGGCGCTTTTCGAACTCGAACTCGGGGAGTGGCAGGCCGCCTGCGCACGCTTCTGGAAAGAGCTGCTGCCAACTGCGACAAATAGCCTCGATGCCCTGACCGATGCGCCGGCACTGCTGTGGCGCCTCGGGATGACCGCGCCGGAGGCCGTCGTTTTGCCATGGCACCCGCTGCGCCGGACAGCGATGACCGCCCTCTCACATGGCAACTCGACCTTCGTTCAACTTCACAACCTTCTGGCAATCGCCGGAGCGGGTGACGCCGTTTCCATCGAAAACTGCTCCCCGGTCGTGGCCACCCCGGGGGAGCATCGACTCATCAGCGACTTCTCAAAATTCTGCACTGCAATCGCCCGAAGGCGTTTCGGGGAGGCCGGCAAGCGCCTCAGCGCCCTGCGGCCGAGCCTGGCGCAACTCGATGGCAGCCTTGCGCAACTACAACTGTTCGATGAGCTCGAGCGCTGGATCGAACGCAAGATTCAGGGTCAACCCGCAGGCATGGGGTACCTGAATGCCGCCTGAGGCGGCAGAAATTACGAACCCGGGAGCCTGGCTCACGGGATGGTTAAGCTTCACCTGATCGGTATTCAGGTCTGCAACGACAGCAGTGGCAAGTCACAGAGACACAGAAGGATCCACTTCCATTGCTGAATTTATCAAACGGTCACAACGACCGAACTTCAATGAGGAAATGAAAATGTCTGATAGCAAAAAAATCGTCATCGTCGTCACCAACGGTTTCGACAACGAGCGTTCATCGGTTGCCTGGAGCATCGCCAACGGCGCGATCGGCATGGATTACCAGGTCACCATGTTCCTGGTCAGCAACGGCGTCGACTGGGTGCGAAAAGGCGCCGCGGCGCATTCCCGACTGAACCCCTACGATCCGACCGTTGGCGATATGGTCGATAACGTCGTCACGAGCGGCGCCAACATCTACGTCTGCCCGCCCTGCGCCAGAATGCGCGGCTACGAAGCCGATGACTTCTTCGACGGTGTCGAGATCGCAGGTTCCGCGGCAATGCTCGGAGAAGTGGCGCAAGGCGCATCGACCCTGTCGTTCTGATACGCCAGGCGAATCCCCGCCAGCCGGTACCCGGCGATGCTGATAGATCGCCGGGTTTTCATCCGCACAGGCGACTGAAATGCAGTCAGACCGGACAGAACCAACTGCGTCTGACCATTCGGCATGATCAGCGGGCAAGCTCTTGACGCAGGATGCGATGCCCGATGTGGATCCACTCCCGGATGCCTGTCCGGCTCCAGAGGGCGCCATCCCTGATCACCGTCAGCATGTCGGCATTCACGATCGACGACTCACCGACGCCCGGGTTGCCGTAGACCTTCACCCGGAGATGGTTGTGGCTCCGGGAGCGAGTCTGCTCGTCCGGTTGAGGCCCTCCTGTCAGCTGGAGAGTGTCAAGGCAGCGAAGGTTTGTTGCTGACTTCCGAAGAAGAGATCGGCCTATTCCGCGGTGAAGATAGCAGGCCCCGTGAATGGACTGGTGCCGCATCCGAGGCCGACATGCCGGTGCTGCCGGGCATGTTCGCCGATCTGTTAGGCAAGCCGGAGATAGCACATTGCATACTGGAATGTTATCTTGCTGACAGTGACCCTGATCTGGTCCGCTTGTGGCCCGAGCCCGTGCTCAAGGATCCGTAGTGGCTGGTGGTGCGCAAGGATCTGCGTGGCGCCGGGAGTATCTGTGCCGTGATGAATCTTCACATCGAGCAGACGACGGCGCAACGAGACAGCTTGTCGGGGTTGCAGGACGGGTTGATACCGGAAGATCACTCGATGGCGATGAAGCATCCATGATGCCACCATCGCCTTCTTGTGCTCGGTTTCTGCTGGCGACCACTCGTCCGAATGGCTCTCACTGATAACAACCAGGTGCCATGCCGGCCCCCCCTTTTTTCGTGGCCATGAGGAAACCGATATGACTCGTATGAGACCTGTAAACCACCTGATCCTGCTGTTCGCTCTATCTCTCTACAGCGCATTCGCGATTGCAAAGCCACCGGCAAATTCGGGACCGCCTGCGACGACGGGACCGGGAGCGGCCGGAATCAGTATTGACTCGGTATCGATCGATTTCATCACCAATGAGATCTCCATCGTCGGCGGTGATTTCACCAGTGATGATGTGCCCACGGTGATACTTGCCGGCGAACCCCTGGTCGTCGACAGTTATGATGCCTGGCAGATCAATGCCAGTCTGCCACCGGGCATTCTCGATGGTGATTACCGACTTGTGGTCAGTATCGGTGTTTCAGCGACGGCTTCGGCAAGTTACGACCTCACAATCGGTGCCGTGGGACCGATGGGACCAACAGGCCCTCGTGGACCGGCTGGTCCGGCGGGACCACAGGGTCCCATCGGTCTGACCGGCCCGACGGGAGCCACGGGCCCGCAAGGACCTGCCGGTCCAGCGGGGCCGCAGGGTGAACAGGGACCACAAGGTCCTCAGGGGCCACAGGGACCGGAAGGTCCCGCAGGGAATGATGTCGTACTCTACGGAGCGCAAGGAGGCAGTTGTGTCGGTAGCGCAACCAGCACGTCACCGGTCACCTGCACCATCGATATCGGGGAATCCGTCCGCTCGGTGGTTGTGATGCCGGATTCTTCGACTGGCTGCAATCTCAATGTGGTGATGAATTCGTTCTTCGTCGGTGACAGCAGTGTTGATATAGCGATCTACGGCAGCGAGGCCAGTGGATGTACTTCGATAGGCGTCGCCTGGATCGCAATACGCCAATAGGCAACAACAAGGGGAGTGGCGATTATCTGTCAGCCATTTGCTGCCCGGTCATCGATAGTCGCCATGTCACCTTGTTTCGATTCGCTATGGTACCTCCTGTTACGAATGCCTGATCGGACAGTGGCGTCCTGACCTCTGCAGCCGCTCTCGGTGCACACTGTAAGCAGGTATGCGCCCTTGCTCCTGAATGACTGATTCAAAAATCAGCATCGACGCACGCCCCTCAATCACGCCTGTGAGCCATGGAATCAGGAGTAAGAGTGGCTAATCAGGCCAGTAGCGATTGCTTTTTCGCCGTGCCGGATCCCGTGTTGTCAGACGAAGGAAGAGGTTACATCGAGCTTCTCGGCACGGGGCATCAGCCCCGTGGTTCCAGGCACGATCGGAAATAGCGATCGCGGCGAGCAAAAACCCGAATCAAGCCTGCCTCCCTTCTGGTGCAGACTCTGTGCACCCTGACCCGCCTCTCCAATGACATGTTCCTTGAAACAGCCGAACGCATCGGCACACCCCTGCAAGCCAACTGCATGCAAACCATTGCCGAGGCGCTCGCAGCCAGCGGCTGGTGTGTGATTCCTGACTTCATCGAAGGCGCGGATATCGAACAGCTGCGCAGGCATGCGCACTCGCATCTCGAGGCAGATGGCTTCATACCCGCCGGTATCGGCAATGGCAGCAGGCATGAAATGGACCGGGAGCGACGTTCCGACCTGATCCGCTGGATCGATCCGCAAGACGCGGAGTACGGACAGCTGTGCGGTGAGCGATTCGAGACGTTGCGCCTGGCAGTCAACGCACGCCTCTACCTCGGTCTCTTCGATCTCGAGACCCACTTCGCGATCTATCCGCCGGGCGCTTTCTACGAGAAGCATCTGGACCAGTTCCGCCATGGCGGCAGGCGCAAGTTGACGATCATTCTCTATCTGAACCGGGAGTGGAGGTCCGATGACGGTGGCCAGCTCCTGCTCTATACGAACGGCAACGACGATTCGGAACCCGTCGCGGTCCTGCCGAGAGCTGGCACCCTGGTGTGCTTCCTGAGCGAACTCTTCCCGCACGAGGTGCTGCCATCGCGCCGCGAACGGCTGAGTCTGACCGGCTGGTATAGAACGCGCCAGATCCTCTAGAGCCTCACTTGCCCTTCAAGGCCTTGATCGCAAGTTGCATCGAAGTACGCTCGAGGCATTCGGGCCGGTAGACGATATAGGCAAGCCGGTTGATAACTGGCGCATGCTCCACGGCGAACAGGCGTCCTGCATCGACCTGCTCCAGGGCCATGGCATCCGGCAGATAGGCCGCGCCGCCCCTGTCGAGCAACAGCCCGACAGCCACCACGCCGGAATTGGTGCGCAGGGCGGGCGGCGGCAGATCCACAAACTTCTCTGCATGAGTGATGCTGTAGGCATTGCCCCAGTCGACCATGACATAGTTCCTGCTCATGGCCTGTTCGACATCCATGGCCGGCCTGGTCGCATGCAGGCGCAAGGGCACCTCGGCCACCTGCATGATCTCGAGTCCCGCCGTCTGAGGCGGGTCGAACATGAAAGCGCAATCGAGCATGCCGAGGGAGAGACGCTGCACCAGGACCTCGTTGCTGAGGATGTCTATCTGCAGGGCGACATCGGGGGCGAGCTTCCTGAATCGCTGCGCCCAGCGGTCGACCGTGATGGTCCAGAGATCGAACAGGCAGCCGACGGAAAGCGATGCCGAGAGATCCGGATCGAGCGCGACGGCCTGGCGCGCCCGCTCCCACCCCTTGACGAGCGTTTCAGCATGCTGCAGCAGCCTGTTGCCGGCCGGTGTCAGCTGGATGTCGTTGCGCTTGCGCACGAAGAGTTCCGCGCCGAGCATCTCCTCCAGCAGCTTGATGCGCGCACTGACCGCAGACTGCGTCAGGAACAGCGCATCGGCCGCACGGCTGAAATGGCGCGTTCTGGCAACTTCAAGAAATGTCTTCAGCAGGCTGGTATCCACTCGGGTCTCATTTGCAAGGGTCACCCGGAAGCAGTCGGGCAAGTGCTCTCAGGTTAAAGAAAGGAGGAATATTATCGATGAAGAATATCGATTGTCTCAATCGATATTTTTTATTTTGTAAGGCCCGGAAAATGGATTATTAAGTTTTTATTGCAGCCAACGGCAACGACGAACGATGAGCGAGACCGACCTCTACGATGACGACGATGATGATCGCGAAGAGATCGATGTGGACGATGATTTCGAAACCGTCATCCCGACCGCGGCCGACAGGAAAAGGAACAGCCTGGAGACACGCCGCAGGATCGAGCAGATGATGGAGCTGAAACGGCTCAGGGAACTGGACGAAAGCATCGGCCTCGAGGATCTCGAGTGGTAAAGAACGGGGCCGGCAACCACGCGGTTGCCGGCCCTTTTTCGTTATTCGCTCGCTCTTCTGCGTTTTGCGTGCCGCTTCTTGCGCCCCTCCTCCCGCTCCTGACGCATTTTCCTTACACGATGCTCCGCCGCCAATTGACGCGGCTTCTGGGACTTGAAGATCTCTTCGTCCATCTCCTCGTCGAGGTCCGCATAGAAATGCCTGTTCACTCTGAATCTGCCCTGTCTGAATCACGATAAAGTGGGATAAACAGAATTACTTATAGTGCCTCTCCGTCATTTTTATAAATTTGTTTTTTTAATCATCACGAGCAACTCTTTTTGCCGGCGTTAACAGCGGCAGGACCGCCGATCGCGCGGTATCTTCCTCAGCCGCTCCCGGGGAGACCGCCTGTCTGCCGATCCACGGCACGCAGACGCCCCGCTTAGCGACCGGCCATGGGCGGACGGACACTCTGCGATCGAGCGGGCACGGCTAGCTGCCGGCCTGTGGCGTGCGCGTCGCGTCGGTCACGTCCAGAAGCTCGCGCAGCAAAGAGGTCGCATAGCAGCCGCTGTCGAGGCTGAACATCAGCTCGAGGCGGCCGTCAGCAACGAGATGATCGAGGCCGCTGGCGTTCGCGCGCAGCATGCGACGATCCGCATCGAGACGGCAACGCGCCAGTCCCTCGATCCACCAGCCGTAGTCGGCGAGCACAGACTGCTCGATGACCCGCGGCTCCTCTTGCGGCTCCAGGCGGGCCTCGCGGCCGCACAGCGGACCGGTCGCGCCGACCAGGAAGGCTTCGTGGCGCGGCAGCAGGGTCGCGTCTTCCATATCGGCGATGAAGAGGCTGTTCGAACCGGCGATCTGCATGACATCGCCTGGCAGCGGCCGGTTCCAGTTGCCGAGCCTGACACGCTCTGCGAGCACCTCGTTGAAGAGCATGGAACGCACCGCCGAGAGATAGATGCCCTCGGAAGCCTTGCGCGTCTTGCCGCGCGCCAGCACCGCGACCGCGCGTTCGAGATTGCCGCCACCGCGACCGAAACGCTGGCTGCCGAAATAGTTCGGGAACCCCTGCCGCGCGATGGATGCCAGGTTCGATTCGAGCAGGTCGTTATCAACGGCCAGTTCACGCACCGCCAGCCTGAAGTGGTTGGCTTTCACGGCCCCGCGCCGCAGCTTGCGGTTGTGGCGGATGGACGCGAGCAACCTGACACTCCCGGGCAGACCGGAAAGATCGGGATCGGCCTTGCCCGGCAGGTAGAGAGAGAACCACTGCTGCGTCACGGCATGACGGTCCTTCATGCCCGCGAAGCCGATGTCGCGCGGGTGCAGCGAGGCGGCTTTCGACAGCAACCGCACGACATCGGCCGTGTTGAGCCCGCTCTTCTCGACGAAGAGGTAGAGATGTTCGCCCTCGCCTGCCGGCGTGAACGGCAGCGTCTCCTCGACGAAAAAATCCGCGGGACTGCAACGCAGCAGGCCACTTCCCGCGGAGCCGCCGAAGGCGCGCGGATGCCTGTCCGGATCGTAATGCCCCGCCTGGTCGAGAACGCCGGAATCCTCCGATCCGTTCACCCGAGCGCCCGCTGCAGGCGTTGCACGGCAAGCTCCATGCGCTCGATCGAGGTCGTGTAGGAGAAGCGCAGATAGCGCTGCGGGGCGTTGAGGCCGAAGTCCTTGCCCGGCGTGATGGCGACACCTGCCTGCTCCAGCAGCCGCTCGCAGAAGGCAAAGCTGTCATCGGTCAGTCGCGAGCAGTCAGCGTAGAGATAGAAGGCGCCCTGCGGTTTGGCGGCCAGGCCGAAACCGAGCTCCTGCAATGCCGGGTAGAGATAATCGCGGCGGCGCTCGAAGGCAGCGCGCCGCTCCTCGAGAATGGCGACGCTCTCTGGCCGCATCGCGGCGAGCGCCGCATATTGCGCGAGCGTCGGCGCCGACAGATAGAGGTTCTGCGCAAGCCTGTCCATCACCGGCACGAAAGCACCGGGCACGACAAGCCAGCCCACGCGCCAGCCGGTCATGCCGAAATATTTCGAGAAGCTGTTGACGACGAAGAGGTTATCGGCTTCGAGCGCCAGCGCTGTCACGGGCGGCGCATCGTAACTGAGCCCCTGGTAGATCTCGTCGACGATGAGCGAGCCGCCGAGTGCGTCAACGCTGCCGCCGATGTCGGTGAGCTGCTCGAGCGTCAGAACGGCGCCGGTCGGATTCGACGGCGTCGCGATGACCAGCGCACGCGTGCGGGCATCCCACTGCTGCCTGATCTGCTCCGGCGTCGGCACCCAGCCCTGCTCCATCGTGACCGGGAGCGAAACAGGCACGCCGTCGTAGAGGCTCACGAAGTTCCTGTTGCAGGGATAACCCGGATCGGGAAGCAGCACCCTGTCGCCGCTGTCGACGAGCGCGGCGATCAGCATCTGCAGCCCCGTGGAGGAACCCGGCGTAATGACGATGCGCTGCGGCGAGATCTCGATACCGAATCGCTCGCGGTACCAGCCGGCGACGGCCTCGCGCAGTTCCGGAATGCCGAGCGCCGGGGTGTAGCGCGTCCTGCCCTCGGCAAGGGCGCGCTGCCCTGCCTCGACGACGGGTTCGGGGGTCGGGAAGTCGGGCTCGCCGACTTCCATGTGAACGATGTCCCTGCCCTGCGCCTCGAGCGCGCGCGCGCGGGCAAGGATGTCCATCACATAGAAGGGCTGTATCGCATCGACTCTTTTCGAGGGCATTCGCTGGTCATACCTGCCTGTGGATAGTCAGGCAGTCAGTTTACCAGCAGTTGCATGCGCCGCGGCATGCACGCGACGCGCCGCGGCGACGTCGATGCAGCCGGTCTGCGGGTCGAAACCCGCCAGCACCTTCAGCGGCGACTGCCCGTCGCCGCAAAGCGTGTCGATGACAGTCGTGGCGCCATCGAAGTCATGATCGGTCGTGTAGCCGTTGGTCGTGATGATCATGGCCCGGATGCCGGCATCGTGGACCGCGAGCACGCCGTTCTCCGAGTCCTCGAAAGCGAGGCACTCCCCGGGCGAGAGGTTCATCTTCTCCATGACCCAGGTGTAGATATCGCCGGCCGGTTTCTTGTGCGGCACGATGTCGCCCGCGCCGATGACCTCGAACCAGTCGATACTCGCGGGGCCGAGGGTGTTGCGGAGCAGCGCCGTGACGTTGTCCGGTGTCGTTGTCGTCGCGATGGCGATGCGCATCCTCTGCTCGTGCGCCTCCCGCAGCAGCGGCTCGATGCCGGGGCGCAGCGGAATCCGGCCCTCCCCGAGCAGGCGCGTGTAGTGGCCGGTCTTCGCCTTGTGCAGGTCGATGATCATGCGGTCGATATCGACACCCTCGGGCAGCGGTGGCTTGCGCTGCTCGATAAAGAAACGCATGCGCTCCTTGCCGCCGGTCACCTGCAACAGCCAGCCATAGTCCTCGACGCTCCAGTGCCAGTCGAGTCCGGCATCCGCGAATGCGCGGTTGAAAGCGACGCGATGACCGTCGCGCTCGGTGTCGGCAAGCGTGCCGTCGACATCGAAAAGCAGCGCCTTGAGTTCCGGCATGTGATTCTCTCCGTCCTGTTGATTGATATGAGGGGGCTATTGTGCCAAAGAGCGTCGGGGAAACACCATGCCGCGGACGATGTTAAACCGGGGGAGCAATAAGGGCGTTTTCACGGGGTTCCTGCATGCGTTTCGCCGGCTTCTTTCTGGCGTTCCTGCCATGTCTGCAGCAACTCCCGGGCGCTCTGCTTCCAGTCCTCGTTGTCCGTGAGTTTGATGAAGTGCTCGATGTCGGCAACAGCCTGCTCCTTCATGCCGAGCGAATAGCGCACCGAACCCCGGTTGAAATAGGGCGCCGGGAGGTGAGGATCGGCGGCGATGCAGTAATCGAAATCCTGCAGCGCCTGCTCGTAACGCTCGCGCTGCGCCAGCAGCGAGCCGCGGTTGAAGCGCGCAGCAATGAGGTCCGGATCGAGGGCGATGGCCCGGTCGAGGTCGGAGAGCGCCTCGTCATAGCGCTGGAACGGCAAATACATGAGCGCACGTGAGACATGGAACAGTGCGACGCTGTCATCGAGAGCGATCGCCTTGTCGATCATCGCAAGCGCTGCCTCGTGATCGCCCTTCTCTCTCAGCAGGTCGGCCATCACGGCGCGGGACGTCGCATGGCGGGGATGCTGCTGCAGCGTCTGTTCCATGAGCCTGATCGCCTGGGGCAGATGACCCTCTGCACGATACTGCAAGGCCACCTCGATGTTCCGCTCGGCGTCGGCAGCCGCAAGCGGTCCGGTTGCACCGAGCGCTTCGGAATGGCCCTCAAGCCCTCCCTCCTGTGCGGTCGCGGATTCGGCCTGCAGTGAACAAGGCACAAGGATGAGAAGCACGACAGCAATTTTTTTCAGCATGTCTCCGGGACCCTCTGGATGTCGACGAGTTGCAGGTGAGCAGGCATCCTATCAGAAGGCGTTGCACGACCCGATGACGACGACCTGATCCGGATCCGCCGTCTGGATGATCAGCGGCGCTCCAGCGGGAGCGGCCGCCGGAGCTAGGGCAGGATAAGGCTCCGGCTCCGGCACGGACTGCAAGAATCTGTCGGTGAAGGCGCGATGCGGATCGCCGTTCAGGTGTCTTGCGCCCGCGGCCCCGCTCCAGGGCTCCGTCCCGGCCATTCCGCTGCGGCAGCCCGGGCAGACAGCATCAGGTTTCGGTTTGTCGCTTCTCTCCCTCGTCATTGACGAGGCCGGCCAGACGAGCCCGATGCCTGGAGACCCGCAACAGGGAACACTTGACTACATAATAAGTGTTTATTATCAATGAGTTATAATTATTACTTAACTTTCTTTATTAATTTTATACCGGCCAATCCCGCATCGGCACAGGCATGAAAAAAGCCCGCCGGAGCGGGCTTCATGATGCGCAGGACAGCGATCAGCCGTTCAGCGACTGGTAGTAATCCATGAGGATCTTGGCCACTTCGGGACGCGAGAACTCGGGTGGTGGCGCAATGCCCTGGCCGAGCATCTCGCGCACCTTGGTGCCGGAGAGCAGCACGAAATCCTCTTTCGTGTGATCCGGCGCGTCGCGCATCATGACGACCTTGTTGAGTTTCTTCGAATAGGCGGTGTGGTCTGCCTTGAAGATCTCGATGTCGAGCGCACCCTCGGGCACCTCCTCGTCGAAGATGGTCTGGGCGTCGAAGTCGCCGTAGTAGTCGCCGACACCGGCGTGGTCACGGCCGATGATGAAGTGCGTCGCGCCCATGTTCTGGCGGAAGTAGGCGTGCAGCACGGCCTCGCGCGGACCGGCGTAGAGCATGTCGAAGCCGTAGCCGGTGACCATGACGGAGTTTGGCGGGAAATAGACTTCGGCCATCTTGCGGATGGCAGCATCGCGCACCGGCGCGGGAATGTCGCCCGGCTTGAGCTTGCCGAGCAGCATGTGGATAACAAGACCGTCGGCATCGACGGCATCCATGCACATGCGGCACAGCTCTTCGTGGGCGCGGTGCATCGGGTTGCGTGTCTGGAAAGCGACGACCTTGTTCCAGCCGTGCTCCTGGATCTCGTTGCGGATCTCGACCGCGGTGCGGAAGGTATCCGGGAAGTCGAGCTGGAAATAGGAGAAGTTCAGGACCTTGATCGGGCCGGAGACAGCGACGCGGCCCTGGGAGTTGAACGCGGCAACGCCCGGGTGTTCCATGTCGTCAGTGCCGTAGACCTTGCTGGTCATGGTGGCCATCTGGTCGTCGGAGACCTCCTCGACCGCCTCGACATCCATAACGGCGAGCACAGGATTGCCGTCGAGGTTCGGGTCGCGCAGCGCGATGCGGTCACCGACACCGAAACCTTCGGCAGATTCGAGCAGGCACAGTACCGGCACCGGGAAGAAGCTGCCGTCGGTCAGGGTCATGCTCTCGGCCGCGCCCATGGCGTCCGCGACATTCATATAGCCCTTCAGCGGGTTGAAGTAACCGGCGCCCATCATCACGGCGTTGCCCGCCGCCTGGGAACTGATGACGACGGAAGGCATATTCTCGGCTTCGGCAGTGAGTGCCTCGCGCTCTGCGGCATCGTAGTCGAAAAGGGGTTGTAGCTCATCGGAGCCGATTGGCTTGATCATGGTGACCGTCTCCTCAATTGGTATTGTTCGCTGGAGGCGGGCACTGGTGCCCGGCCCCCTGTCAAAAAAACCACGAAAAACTACCACATTGGCAGGGCTTTTCGGCCCAAGATATTTTTCTGGGGCCATTGAAAAGAGGCACCGGGCCAGCAAAGGCAGCCAGCACGGTGGCACAGGAACAGAATCACTTCGAATATATCATTCAGTTTCTAGTTATCGTCCTTTTGTTATTGTTTTATTTATTATTTTATTGTTCTTATTAACACAATTTGCAACAGCAGGCCGGGGCTCCCAGCGTCTGTCACCGCCATTAGCTTGACCCTGTCACGGCCTGCTCGGCCTGCCGGCTTCGCAGAGCCGGCTCCCGCTGAAAGAACTCACCGCCTGAGCCTGCGGAACGATAGAATCCGGTTATGAAACCAGAGGATGACAGGACGGTCGCCGGTATCTCGCTCGACGCAGCGTTCCGGCTGCTGGAACAGGGCGCGACCCTGCTGACGGTCAACAATCGTCTCTCCGCCTACCTGCATGAGGCCTATGCCGGCAGCCGTCAGGACGACGTCTGGCCTACGCCGGATATCCTGCCGCTGGGCGCATGGCTCGCGCGGCAATACGACGAGTTGCTGATCCGCGGGGAAGCCGTCGCCCAACTCCTGCAACCGGCACAGGAGACTCTGCTGTGGGAGCTGGTGGTGGACGACTGGAACGCCAGCCAGGGCCCCGACGAGATGCTGCTGCGCCCGGCCGCCGCGGCGGCTTCGGCCCGGCAGGCCTGGCGGCTGATCCACGACTGGGAGATCGCGCTCGAGGAGCTGCGGCAGCTGCATGTTCCCGAGACGAGGCAGTTCCTGCAGTGGGCGGACGTCTTTGCGTCGCGCTGCCGCGAGAACAGCTGGATGAGCCGTGACCGGCTGACGAGGGAGATCTCGCACGCCCTCGGCCGGAAAACCATCGTCCCGCCGGAAACACTCCTGCTCGGCGGGTTCGATGAATTCACCCGCGCGCAGCAGGCGCTGTTGCGCGCGCTCTCGGGCGCGGATGCGCAGCTGCGACTGCTCGATACCGGCACGCACGATGGCGAGGCCCGGCAACTCCTCTGCGCGGACATCGGACAGGAGATCCTGCAGGCTGCGTGGTGGGCGCGCCGCAAGCTCGAAGCGGGCGAGATCGCGCGCATCGGGATCGTGGTACCCCAACTGCACGAACTCCGCTCCCGCATCGAGCAGGTTTTCGACAGCGTACTGCATCCGGAAACCCTCGCCGCCGCCCCGGCGGAGCACAGGCGCATCTTCAACATCACCCTCGGCACACCACTCGCGGACGAACCCTTGGCGCATGACGCCCTGCTGCTGCTGAGGCTGATCGCGCAAGGCCTGCACTTCGAGGAGACAGGCCGCCTGCTGCGCTCGAATCACGTTGGAGGTCATCGCGACGAGTGGGAGCGGCGTGCACTGCTCGACCTGCGCCTGCGCAGGTATGCGCCGCCGGATATCCGGCACCTGAAATTCCTGCAGGCGCTGCAAAGCGGCATGGGCGACGACACTGCGGCCTGCCCGGCGTTCGCCGACAGGCTCGAGGCCGCCATCGCCGTGCGCGAGCAGAGCCAGGCGCGCACCTACGAAGCCTGGGGCGAAACCATCTACGACATGCTCGAGAGCCTCGGCTGGCCCGGCGACCGCGAACTCGACAGCCGCGAGTACCAGTGCCGCGAACATTTCACGACGCTGCTCGAACAGCTCGGCGCCCTGGACATCGCTGCCTCGGGCGTTGGTTATGCCGAGGCGCTGACGCGCCTGGCGCGCCTTGCCCGTGAAAGCCTGTTCCAGCCCGAGGGCGGGTCGGACGCGCCGATCCAGGTGTCGGGGCCACTCGAGGCTGGCGGCCAGTCATACGACGCGCTCTGGGTCCTTGGTGTCAACGACGAGGTCTGGCCGCCGGCAGCAAGGCCGAATCCGCTACTGCCCGTGGGTATTCAGAAAGCCCGCGGACTGCCGCACGCAAGCCCTGAAGTCGAAACTGCCCACTACCGCGCGCTCCACGAGCGGCTGCTCGCGAGCGCGCCCGAAATCATCTTCAGCTCGTCCAGGCGCGATGGCGATCGGGAACTGCGTCCCGGGCCGTTCATAGACTCCCTACCCCCTGCCGAGCCGGAAGGCATCGGCTGCGGCGCCCTGGAAAGCCTCGTTGCCACTGCAGAAACCGAGTCGGTCGACGACACCCTTGCAGCGCCAGTCGATCCGGCCGTTATTCCTCCCGGCGGCAGCAATATCCTGAAGGAGCAGGCGGCTTGTCCGTTCCAGGCATACATCCATTTCCGGCTCGCGGCCGACCGGCTCGAGGAACCCGTGACGGGTTTCGATGCCAGAAGCCGCGGTACCCTGACGCATCGGGCGCTGGAACTGCTGTGGCAGGCAGTCGAAAGCCACGCACGCCTGGTCAGTCTCGGCGAAGAGGCCCTGCGGGCAGCGATTCGCATCGCCGTCACGCAGGCGCTCGACGAGGAGCGCAGCGAGACGGGGCTCAGGCAGAACTACAGCGACATCGAGCAGCTGCGCCTTGAGCGACTGCTGTGGAACTGGCTGGAACTCGAAAAGCAACGACAGCCGTTCCGCGTCGAGGAGACCGAAGCCGCGCTCGAGATCGAGCTCGCCGGGCTCGGGCTCTCGCTGCGCGCCGATCGTACCGACCGGCTCGAGGACGGACAGCGCATCATCATCGACTACAAGACCGGCGCACACTTCAGCTGCGACTGGGAGTCGGAACGCCTCGAGGAGCCGCAGTTGCCGCTCTATGCGATCGCAAGCAACGAGGAAACCGCGGCCGCGGTACTGGCCTGGACCGGCAGCACCCCCTTCTTCAGCGGGCTGGCCGCAGAAAAGGGCATCCTGCCGGGCAGGAGGGTCAGGCAACCCGCGCTCGAATGGGATGCTTTGCTGGAGCAGTGGCGGCAATCGCTGACGGCGACTGCCGCCGATTTCATGCGCGGCTATGCCGCCGTCGATCCCGCCAGGCCCGCGAAGAGCTGCACCTGGTGCAACTACCGCGGCATGTGCCGTATCGACGCGCATCTCGTCGCCCTCGAGGAGAACGACGATGCCTAGCGCCATCAGCGACCAGCAGCAGAGATTGCGGGCGCTGGACACGACGACGTCGTTCATCGTCCAGGCCCCGGCGGGATCGGGCAAGACCTCCTTGCTGACGCAGCGCTACCTGGCGCTCCTCGGCAGCGTCGCGACGCCCGAGGAGATCGTCGCCATCACCTTCACGCGCAAGGCTGCGGCCGAGATGCGCGCCAGGATCCTGAAGGCGCTCGAATCGGCCGCGGAACCCGAACCGCAACAGGACCACGAGAAGCTGACCTGGCAGCTCGCGAAAGCCGCCATGGCCAGGTCGGCGACGCTGGAGTGGAACCTCGCGGAGAGCCCCAACCGCCTGCACATCCAGACCATCGACAGTCTCTGCACGGGCCTGACGCGCATGCTGCCGCTGCTGTCACATCTCGGTGGACAGCCGGCCATCAGCGAGGATGCGCGGCATCTCTACAAGACCGCAGCGATGGAGACGCTGTTGCAGCTCGAGGAAAAGAACGGCTGGTCCGATGATATCCGGACATTGCTGATCGACCTCGACAACCGATTCGAGAAACTCGAGGCGCTGATCACCGCCATGCTTGCGACACGCGACCAGTGGCTGCGCCGCCTCGCGGCGGTCGACAACGCGGGTTTTCGCAGCGAACTCGAACACAGCCTGCAGACTCTCGTGCGCACCGAGCTCGAGCAACTCGAACGCCTCGTGCCGGATGCCTGCCGCGAACAGCTCGTCGCGTCCGCGCGCCATGCCGCGGCGAATCTCGTCCGGGAAAGTGCCGACAGCCCGATCACGGCCTGCCTCGACATGCCGGGCATGCCGGGAACGGAGCCGGACCGCATGGACCACTGGCTCGGACTCGCTGAACTGCTACTGACAAAGAGTGGCAAGCAGGCGAATCTGCGCAGCGCAAGGGGCGTCAACAAAAACATCGGCTTCCCTGCCGGCGACGCGGGCAAGCAGGCGAAGGAGGACTTCAAGCGGCTCCTGCAGGAAATCGCGGACCACCCCGCCTTTCTCGACCGCCTGCATGGCGTTCGCCAGCTGCCGCCATCGACCTACACGGACGATCAGTGGCGACGTCTCGAGAGTCTCGGCCGTGTGCTCCGCCTGGCCGTCGCACAGCTGCAGCTGGTCTTCGCCGACCGGGGCGAGATCGACTTTCCGGAGGTCATGCTGCGCGCGCAGCGGGCGCTCGGCGACGAGCAGGAACCGACGGACCTCGCCCTGATGCTCGATTACCGTATCTCGCACCTCCTGGTCGACGAGTTCCAGGACACGAGCCATGGCCAGTTCGAGCTGTTGAAACGGCTGACCGCCGGCTGGCAGCCCGGCGACGGTCGCACACTCTTCTGCGTCGGCGACCCGATGCAATCGATCTACCGTTTCCGCGAGGCCGATGTCGGTCTCTACCTGCAGGCCCGCGAGCACGGCATCGGCGATGTCCGTCTCGAGCCGCTGACGCTCGAGGTCAATTTCCGCTCCAGCGCAACCCTGATTGAGTGGATCAACCAGACCTTCAGCCAGATGTTCCCGGCTTGTGACCAGCCGCTCATGGGCGCGGTGAGTTATGCGCCCTCGGTGGCTGTTCATGAACACGCTGCATCCCACCATGTTGAACTGCATGCGCTCGAGCGCAGCCAGCTGCGCGAGGAGGCCGGGCTGGTCACTTCCCTCGTCAGCGAGACACGGGAGCGGCACCCCGGTGAGAGCATCGCGATCCTCGTGCGCTCGCGCCCGCACCTCGCGCGAATTTTGCCTGCCTTGCGCCAGGCCGGGATCCGGGTACACGCAATCGAGGCCGAGGCGCTCGGCCACTACCCCGTCGTTGGCGATCTCTTCGCGCTGACGCGCGCCCTCGTGCACCCGGCGGACAGGATCGCATGGCTCGGCATCCTGCGCGCGCCCTGGTGCGGCATGCGGCTGGCCGACCTGCACACTGTCACGCAGCATGCCGGACGGCTGCCGTTGTGGTCATCGCTACAGAGCCGGGAAGTCGCCCGCATGCTCTCGCAGGACGGCAGAGAGCGGTTGCAGCGGTTGCTTCCGGTCCTCGACAACGCCCTCGCCCTGAAGGGGCGCCAGCCGCTGCGCGCGCTCGTGCAGGGAACATGGATCAGGCTCGGTGGCGCGGCCCTCGTCCGGGATGCGGCCGAGCTGGACGCAGCGACGCTCTTCCTCGATACGCTCGAGGCGGTATCGGTCAGCGGCGACCTCGAGAGTTTCACGCAACTCGAGAGCGAGCTCGACAGCCTGTTCGCCCCGGTGGACCCGGACGCGGACCCGGCCATCCAGGTGCTGACGATGCACAAGGCCAAGGGGCTGGAATTCGACACCGTGATTCTTCCGGGCCTCGGCAGGCGCCCACGGAATGACGATCCTGCATTGTTGCAATGGACCCATTACCCTGACGACCAGGGCGACGAGCATATGCTCATGGCGCCGATTCGCGCGACCAGCGAGGAGAACGAACCCATCGGCGCCTTCATCCGTCACGTCGAATGGCAGAAGCAGCAGTTCGAGGACGAGCGCCTGCTCTACGTGGCCGCGACGCGCGCCAGGAAACGCCTGCACCTCATCGCAGGCGTCGAGTTCGACAAGAACGACGATCCCGCCCCGGTCGCGCGGAGCCTGCTGGAGAGACTCTGGCCGGCCTTCAGGGATGCCTGCAGCTCGCTCGAACGCCCGGTCGCAGAGGAGGAGGACGCGACTGCCGGCAGCGTGCCGCAACTCGAGCGCACGCCGGCCGCCTGGACACCGCGGTTGCCGGCGCCCCTGGAGTGGTCGCTCACCCTCGAGCATGCCGCCCCCGACGAGGCGCAGCGGCCCGAATTCCTCTGGGCCGGCGTCACTGCCAGGCACGTCGGCACCATGGTGCACCGCTATCTGGAGTGGATCGCCACGGAGGGGCTCGATTGCTGGAGCAGCGAGCGTGTCCGGCGGTCCGCGCCGGCGATACGGGCAGGCCTCGCGACACTCGGCGTGTCGCGCGAACAGCTCGAACGCGCCAGCGCAAGGACGGTGGATGCGATCTGCAAGACGCTCGCCGACGCGACCGGGCGCTGGATCCTGTCCGACAATCGTGACGCCCGTTGCGAATATGCCCTGACCATCCGCGAGCAGAGGCGCGTGCGCCGGATCGTCATCGATCGCACCTTCATCGACGAGCAAGGCGTGCGCTGGATTGTCGACTACAAGAGCGGGTACCACCGCGATCCCGATCTCGAGGCGTTCCTGCAACAGGAAGAGGAACGCTACCGGCAGCAGCTGCAGACCTATGCCCGGGCCATGCGCCTGCTCGACGGGCGTGAAACACGCACTGCCCTCTATTTTCCGCTCATGCAGGTATGGCACGAGGTCGTGCACGCCGGTTGAGTCAGCCGGCCGCCATGACAAGCACGCCGTTTCCGTGTTTTTGCCGGGAGTTGTCCTGACCAAAGTCCCACGGGATTGATCGAGATCAGGCGCACAGCGCAAATTGCCGGCGCTTGCGAAACTCCAGGTGCCGGCAGCGATCATACTTCCCGCATGTGAGACAAGCGCGCGAAGACCATCTGCACGATACCGTCGCGCCACCTGTTTGCCGTACGGAGAAGCCTGATGCCACAGACCGGACAATCCCCGCTGGCTGCCGCGCTGCTCGGCCTCGTCCTGATGACGGGCCTGACCGCCTGCGACACGGTCCCCGTCACTGCCTACTACAGCAATTACGGGGTCGGTTACGACGACTATTACTATTACCCGACGGCAGGCATCTACTTTCAACCCTATACCGGCTTTTACTTCTATCCCAGCGGCAGCACCTGGGTCAGCGTACGGACACTGCCGTCGCGTTATCGCATCGATGATCGTTACCGTGTTGTGGTCAAACACCCCCACGGCAGGCCCTGGGCCCACCAGCATCAACACCGGAAACGCCACGGCGTGAGGCACCATCACAGGATCGATCCCGTTGCTGATCGCAGGGAGCGGGAAAGAAACCGCGAGCTCTACATGAGACTGCACCGCAGGTAAGCACCCTCCTGTTGCGCCAGCGGCCGTCTCCTGGCGAGACCAGGAGGCGGTTGCTTTTGCGAGCCTGTCGTTAGCCGCAAGGAATGCCGCTGTTCTCGCCATTCGCGGGAGCGCCCGCGCGACTCGCCTGGCCACAGACGGCTTGCTATAGTCGGCAGGGGGTCGCAGGAAGCGAACCTCACCAACGAACACAACAGGGATGTGACATGCAAGCAACGAACCGGGGGCTGACCCTTCTCGAGCTGCTGATCGCGATCTCGATCGCAGCCATCCTCATCGCCATCGTTATCCCGCCGATGCAGGGCATGATCGCCGGCGCCAGGATCGCCTTCGCGATCAACGGCCTCGCCTCGCTCATGACCTATGCGCGCAGCGAGGCGATCACACGCAACCGCAGGATCACGCTCTGCCCGACGACAGACAGGAAAGCCTGCGCCGGTGCCGCGGACTGGAAACACGGCGCCATGGTCTTCGCCGACCACAATGGCAACCGCCGGCGGGATGATGACGAACTCCTGCTGAAATACCGGTCGACGAACGGACGGCTCGAGATCTTCTCCGGCTCCTCTCCGGACGAGTCCGGCCGGAGCAGGAAACGCGTGGTCTTCTCCCCATCCGGCTCGGCGGCTGGCTACACCATCTCCATCAGGTTCTGTGCGCCCGGCAATGCCGCACCCGCGCGGATCCTGCTGCTGCAGAACAGCGGCCGGATTCGCCTCTCGGAGCGAGAAAGCGACGGCAGCCGGCCGGATTGCGGCGCATGAATGCCGGCACTTGCCACGCCCGCATTCATGCACACCCGGGGGTAAAGCTGTATCATTGGCGCCCTCGAACAGTGACAGAATCAGGGCACTCACATGGCAGCGCAAATTCTCGATGGAAAAGCCATCGCTGCGGATATCAAGACGCATCTCAAGTCCGAGGTCGAGGCACTGGTCGCGGCAGGCAAACGTCGCCCCGGTCTTGCGGTCATCCTCGTCGGCGAGAACCCGGCCTCGCAGGTTTACGTGCGCAACAAGCGCACCTCCTGCGAGCAGGCCGGCTTTCTCTCGGAACTGATCGAGCTGCCTGCATCCACCACGCAGGAAGAACTGCTGTCTCGCATCGACATGCTCAACGGCGACGACGCCATCGACGGCATCCTGGTCCAGTTGCCGCTGCCTGGGCATATCGATGAACACGCCGTCATCGAACACATCACCATCGACAAGGACGTGGACGGCTTCCATCCCTACAATGTCGGCCGCCTCGCGCTGCGCGCGCCGCTGCTGCGCCCCTGCACGCCGAGGGGCGTCATGACCATGCTCGAACGCACAGGGCAGGACCTCGTCGGCAAGGATGCCGTGATCATCGGCCAGTCGAACATCGTCGGACGCCCGATGGCGCTCGAACTGCTTGCCGCGCGCTGCACCATCACCGTCTGTCACAGCAAGACCAGGGAGCTCGAGCAGAAAGTGCGCAACGCCGACGTGCTCGTCGCCGCCGTCGGTGTGCCGAAGTTCGTTCCCGGAGAGTGGGTCAAGCCGGGCGCGATCGTCATCGACGTCGGCATCAACCGCCTCGAGGACGGCAGCCTCTGCGGTGACATCGATTTCGACTCGGCGCAGCAAAACGCGGCCTGGATCACACCCGTCCCGGGCGGTGTCGGGCCGATGACGGTCGCAACACTGCTCGAGAACACCTTCCAGGCCTACAAGCAGCGGACAGGCTGACGAAAAGAAGACGCGCAACGCAGGAGCGGCATGCACCACGCGCAAGAGAGCCGCAAACAGGCCGTGATGCAGGCCGGCTCAAACCGGCAGGAAGTGAAAGCCTCTCCAACCCTCTGCAGGTCCGGGTGCGGTTCGCGTTCCGGGAAAGGCCGCAACAGCATTTCTGCATGCCCCGCATCCCCTTCATGGTTACAATAGCGGGTTGAACAGATCCAGACCCGGTTGAACAGAATGGCTCAATACATCTACACCATGAACCGCGTGGGCAAGATCGTCCCGCCGAAAAAACAGATCCTGCGCGACATCTCGCTCTCCTTCTTCCCCGGCGCCAAGATCGGCGTGCTCGGCCTCAACGGCGCCGGCAAGTCGACGCTGCTGCGCATCATGGCCGGCATCGACACGGACATCGAGGGCGAGGCACGCCCGCAGCCCGGCATCAACATCGGTTTCCTTCCGCAAGAGCCGCAGCTCGACCCGGAGAAGGACGTGCGCGGCAATGTCGAGGAAGCACTCGGCAATGTCAAGGAGGCGATGGAAGAACTCGACAAGGTGTATGCCGCCTATGCCGAGCCCGATGCCGATTTCGACGCCCTGGCCGCACGCCAGGCGGAACTCGAGAACATCGTCCAGTCCGCCGACGGCCACGGCATGGACAGGCAACTCGAGATCGCGGCCGACGCCCTGCGCCTGCCGCCGTGGGACGCCGACGTCACGAAGCTGTCCGGCGGCGAGCGCCGCCGCGTCGCGCTCTGCCGACTGCTGTTGTCGAAACCCGACATGCTGCTGCTCGACGAGCCGACCAACCATCTCGACGCCGAGTCGATCGCCTGGCTCGAGCGCTTCCTGCACGACTACAGCGGCACCGTCGTCGCCGTCACCCACGACCGCTACTTCCTCGACAACGTCGCCGGCTGGATTCTGGAACTCGACCGTGGCCACGGCATTCCCTGGGAAGGCAACTACTCCTCCTGGCTGGAACAGAAGGAGAAGCGCCTGGAACAGGAAGAGAAAACCGAGGCCGCGCGCATCAAGGCGATGAAGCAGGAGCTCGAGTGGGTGCGCTCCAACCCGAAGGGACGCCAGGCCAAGAGCAAGGCGCGACTGGCGCGTTTCGACGAGCTGCAATCCTCCGATTACCAGAAGCGCAACGAGACCAACGAGATCTACATTCCACCGGGCGAGCGCCTCGGCGAACTCGTCATCGAGGCGCAGGGGCTCAGGAAGGGTTTCGGCGACAGACTGCTGTTCGAGAATCTGAGCTTCAACCTGCCTCGCGGCGGCATCGTCGGCATCATCGGCCCGAACGGTGCCGGCAAGACCACGCTGTTTCGCATCATGACCGGCCAGGAACAGCCGGACGACGGTGAGCTGCGCATCGGCGATACCGTGCAGATCGCTGCCGTCGACCAGAGCCGTGACGCACTCAATGACAACAACAGCGTGTGGGAAGAGATCTCCGACAAGCAGGACATCATCACTGTCGGCAATTACCAGGTGCAGTCACGCGCCTACTGCAGCCGCTTCAACTTCAGGGGTTCTGACCAGCAGAAGCGCATCGGCGATCTCTCGGGCGGCGAACGCAACCGTGTGCACCTCGCCAAGCTGCTGAAGTCCGGCGGCAATCTCCTGCTGCTCGACGAACCGACCAACGACCTCGACGTGGAGACCCTGCGCGCCCTCGAGGAGGCGCTGCTGGCCTTCCCGGGCTGCGCCGTCGTCATCTCGCACGATCGCTGGTTCCTCGACCGCATCGCGACGCACATCCTCGCCTTCGAGGGCGACAGCCAGGTGGTCTGGTTCGAGGGCAACTTCGAGGACTACGAGAAAGACAAGAAACGCCGGCTCGGCGACGAAGCCGACCAGCCGCATCGCATCAAGTACAAGCCGATCGAGCGATGATGCGAGGCAGTTTTCATTCCATGCGTCGGCAGCTTGCACCATTGCCCGCAATCAGTGGACGACTTGGGGAGTCTTAACAGGCAACAGAATGAAACATCGACTGACCATGCTGTCCGCAAACCTCTGCCTGCTGCTGACGCTGTTGCTGATTCCGCTCTCGGGAGCGCTTGCAGAGGAGATCGAAATCCCGCTCGGCGACGGCGCCGACGCCTTCATCACGCGCTTCCCCGCCGATGGTGAGGAGCTGATCGTCTGGTTCCCGTCGGAATTCGGCCCGAGTCCGCGCCTGCCGCCGATCGCACAGGCACTCGCGTCGCTCGGCATCGAGGTGTGGATGCCGGACCTGCACGCCACCTGGTTCCTGCCCGTCGGCCGCTACAGTCTTGGCGATGTCGATCCGGACGCTCTCATGCAGATCATGCGGGCGGCGCAGGAGCAGAGCGGCAAGCGGGTCTATCTCATGGCGCCGGGCAGGACGGCCGCGCTCGGACTCGAGGCGATTCGCGGCTGGCAGGTTGCCGGCATGCCGCCGGGCGCCTTCGGCGGCGCCATCCTGCTGCATCCGAACCTCTACACGCAGACGCCCCAGGGTGGTGAGGCCGCGGCGTTCATTCCGGCCGCATCGGCGACCAATGTCCCGCTCTACCTGCTGCAGCCGGAGCAGTCAGCCTACTACTGGCGCAGCAAGCAGGTCCGCAACAGGCTCGAGGAAGGAGGCGCACAAGTCTACCTGCATATCCTCAAGGATGCCGGCGACGGCTTTTACGCCAGGTCCGACTACTCCGCCGTGGAGGAGAGCCTGACGCGCCAGTTACCACAGCTGCTGCAGCGGGCGACCAGGCTGCTTGCCGAAACGACAGAGGTCTCATTGACTCCCGCCCCGATGCCGCAGGATGGGAACACTGCCCGTCACGGCGAGCGGGAATCGACGCGAGTTGCCTTGCTGAAACCCTACAGGGGAAACCGGGTAACACCGCCGCTCTCGCTGCAGACGCTCGACAGCGAGACCATCGAGCTTGTCAACTACAGCGGCAAGGTCGTGGTGCTCAATTTCTGGGCGACCTGGTGCCCGCCATGCGTCGAGGAGATTCCGTCGCTCGAACGCTTGCGCAAGCTGCGCCATGCGCGGGGACTCGATGTCATCAGTGTCGCTGTCGGCGAGGAGCCGGAGAAGGTGCGCCAGTTTCTCGAGGACAAGCCGGTCGGCTACCCCGTCGCACTCGATCCGGACGCCGGGGCCTTCGTGGCATGGAACACCTATGCCTTCCCGACAACCTTCGTGCTCGATCGCGATCACAGGATCCGCTACGCGGTGTTCGGAGCATTCGCTTGGGATTCACCGGAGGTTCTCGATGCCGTGGATGAACTGCTCGAGACTCGGGAGAATTAGCCCGGATACTTCACCCGGGAACGCGATGATCGTGACGGAATCGTCGTTCAGATGCGGATTTGCGATTGAGTCAATAGCCCAAGCTATTGATGATTGAGCAAATACCGCAGCTGGGCTGCGAGACCGGTGCGAGGGCGCGTTCAGCGAAGCACGGTGACACTTTGTACTTTGCTAATGTTCGCTGAATTTACCCACACAACAAATACTTGCCTTGATTTCGCTGCGACCGGGTGAAATATCCGGGCTAGAACCAGAATCCGGCCCGTCCACCGAGCAAGCCGCTCAGCAGGTTGAAGGCCAGCAACGCAATCGCAATCCAGGTCAGGATGCGAATCCAGATGTTGCGATGCCTCCGCTGTCTCTTGTGCCGTTCGAGATAAGCCTCCATGGCGTCGCGCGTCTGCTTGTCGATGGCGGGATCGATCCAGACGATGCGGCAGGTCAGCGAGAGCGTGTGCAACGCCGCCAGCGCCTCCGCCAGTGGCACCGCGTAGAGATGGGAATCGATGTCGATGAGGTGTCGCCTCAGATGTTCATGCACATGCATGGCGGCAGCCTCCACGTCCATGTAACTGCTGATGGCGCGGATGCCGGCACCCTTCTCGCCCTGCCGCGTCGAGGGCAGGTCGATCGACTTGCGCACGCGCACGAGGCCAGGGTGATCGTCGCGCGTTTCGAGATAGAGATAGCCTGCCTGCATTGATCAACCTGTGGCAGCTGACCCGGCGTCCTGGAACAGTGTCTCCCGGGGCAGCCGCGCTATTGAATAATCAGTTCGACGACATCGCCGGCCGGAAACGCGACAGTGACGACCGATGAGTTGCGATCCCCCTCGGAGACAGCCGCGTTGCCGCTGCTGGAGACTTTCGCGCTGACATTGACTTCGTCGAACGCCGACATCTTCATCTGCGGCATCATCGCCATGGCATCGTCGAGCGTGACCTCGACCGGCAAATCCTTCACCTGATGACGCGAGGCGGCCAGCGGCATCGGCGGCCCCTCGACCGCCTTGGCGAAGATGAAGACAGTGTCATCCGGGGAGACCTGCGCCTGCGCCTCGGGCGACAGCGACACCTTGACGCGCACGCTTTTCGCGGCGCCTGGCGCCGGCGCTGCCTTCGGCACGACAGCCGCTTCCGGTTGCATGGCCGGGGGTTGCATGGCCGGGGCCTCGTCGAACACCAGGGTGCGGCCAAGCTTGCCGGCGACGGCGCGCATCATGTTGCGCAACTCGGCGCGGTTTTGCACATCATCCGCGAGCAATGGGTCGGCCTTCTGCCAGTAAGCCAGTGCCTGTTCGTGTTCGCCGGCCTCCTCGGCCGCCATGCCCGCGAGCCAGAGCCCTGTGACACTCTGCGGATCAAGTTCGAGCGCCTGCTGCACGAGTTCCGCCGGCCGGCCGCCGATTCGCCCGTTCTGGTTCATGGCGACCGCGTTGGCCAGCGCCAGCAGGACTCCGGACTGCGGCTCCGGGAGTTTCTCACTGACGATCTCGAAGGCCTTCACGGCCTCGCCATAGCGTCCGAGATTCATGAGACTCTTGCCGAGCAGGAACCATCCCTCGAGGTTGTCCGGGTTCTCCTGGAGCTTGCGTGCCAGTTGATCGACCAGCGTGTCCATGGACTGCCCTTCCGTCCCCGCGCCAGCGGCCGGAGAGTGCTGGGCAACGGCCTGCCGACTCTCGTTGCTTCCGGACTGGATGAAATCGGGGTTGCCGAGCAGGCCGTACATCGCCAGGCCGAAGAGCGGCAGCATGATGCCGACCGCGGCGAGGCCGATCGCGCCTGCATTGGCTCTGCTGCGATTCTTGCCGGCGCTCTGCACGAGCTCATCGGCGAGCGTCTTTTCGATCTCGGCCTTGAGCTGATGATATTCGTTTTCACTGATGAGGGAGTCGGCATACTCGGCCTCGACGACCTGCAGACGCTCCTCGGCGATCAGCAGGTTCTGCTCGTTCCTGTCGACCTCGATGCTGTCCTTGCGCGAGAGCAGGGAAACCGCCAGGTACAGCAAGGCAACCAGCAGCATGGCGCCGGCAATCAACCAGAAGATGATCATGATGTCTGTTTCTCTTTGTTCAGCAGTTGCCGTGCTTTCTCGAGCTGCGCCTCGGAGAGCTCGGGATCGGTATCGGGGGACTGGCGGCTGCGCGCAAAACGCACCGCGATGATGACCGCCACCACGAGAAACAGCACGGGACCGATCCAGAGGAAATAGGTCGTGGATTTGACGGGGGGCCTGTAGAGGACGAAATCGCCGTAACGCGCGACCATGTAGTCGACGATCTCGGCTTCGCTATTGCCGTCCATGATCATGTCGTGGGTCTTCTGGCGCAGGTCCCTTGCCAGGTCTGCATTGGAATCGGCGAGATTCTGGTTCTGGCAGACGAGGCAGCGGAGTTCCACGGTCATCTTCTTGAACAGCGCCTCCTGTTCGGGCGTGTCGAACTCGTAGGTTTCGATGACCGCCATCGCCGGACTGCCGAGAAGCAGGACCAGCAGCAGTAGCAGTCTGTTGTAAACGCGCATCTTATCCTTCACTTTGCAGCCTCTTCACCAGTGCCTCGAGTTCGCTGTTCCACAATTGCGGTGTGACCGCCCCGACCTGCTTGAAACGGATAATGCCCTGCTTGTCGATCAGGTAGGATTCCGGCGCGCCATACACGCCGAGATCGAGAACCGCAGTGGTCTCCGGATCGACGCCGATTGCCGTATAGGGGTTGCCGGCACGCCTGAGCATGTCGACGGCGTCGGCCGTCTCGTCACGCCAGTTAATACCGACGACCGTCAGGCCGTGGCGCGTCGAGAGTTGCTTGAGATAGCCATGCTCCCGCCAGCACTCCGGACACCAGGAGCCCCAGACATTCAGGAGCCAGACCTGTCCGAGGAACTGTTCCGGTTCGACGCTCTTCGACGGATCAAGCAACTCGGGCAGCGAAAAGTCCGGTACCTGTTTGCCGATCAGCGGCGAATTGACGAGCTTGGGATCCTGGTACAGGCCTTTATACATCAGGCCCAGCAAGGCCAGAAAGATGACCAGAGGTATGACGTAGCGCAGCGATTTCATGCAGTTGCGCCTTGTGCAGAAACCGCCGCGGCAGAGCGGCTGCGGCGAGCCATGCGCAGGTAGCGCCTGTCGGTCGCGGCCAGCAGGCCGCCGATGCCCATGATCAGGCAACCGAGCCAGATCCAGCGGATGAATGGCTTGTGATAGAGGCGCACGGCCCACTGTCCGTTGCCGAGCGGCTCGCCGAGCGCCACGAAGAGGTCGCGCGTGAGGCCGGCGTCGATTCCCGCTTCGGTCATCGGCATGGCGCTCGAGAAGTAGGTGCGCTTCTCGGGGTAGAGCGTCACAGTGTAATCCTCGTTCGAGGCCGTGACGATACCGCGCGTGCCGCGATAGTTCGGCCCCTCGATCGACTTGATGTCGTTGAACGTGAAGGTGTAGCCGGCAAGCTCATAGCTGTCGCCCGCACCGAGGCCGACATCCTTCTCGACACTGTAAATAGAGGTCAGGGTGACGCCGATCGTGAAGACAGCAACGCCGAGATGGCCGAGGAGCATGCCCCAGAAGCCGCGCGGAACCGATGAAAGCTTGCGCTTGCCCTTGAGCTGATCGCGCAGGGCGACCACGCTGAGCCAGGTGACCCAGACCGCGAGCGCAACGCCGAGAATGGCGCCGAGACTGAAGCCGAAGTAGAGCATCACGAGTACGCCGCCGATGACACTTGCGATCAGTGCCGGCACCAGCTTGCGCACGAGCGACGCGCCGTCATCCCGCTTCCAGCGCAACAGCGCGCCGACACCGAGGGCCAGCACCAGCGGCACCGAGAGAATGGCGAAGAAGAGATCGAAATAGGGCTTGCCGACCGAGAGGTTGCCCCACCCGGCCGCGTTGTGCAGGATCGGGTAGACAGTGCCCATGAGGACCACCAGCGTGATCACGACCAGCAGGATGTTGTTCAACAGCAACCCGCTCTCCCTGGAGAGCAGGCTGAAATGCACGAAGCTGCGAATCTGCTTGCCGCGCATCGCGAACAGTGTCAGCGAACCGCCGACGACCAGCGCGAGGAATGCCAGGATGAAGACGCCGCGCTCCGGATCGGAGGCAAACGCATGCACCGAGGTCAGCACGCCCGAGCGCACGAGAAAGGTTCCGAGGAGGCTCAGAGAGAATGCGAAGATGGCGAGCAGCACGGTCCAGGCCTTGAAGGCGCCGCGCTTCTCGGTCACGGCAAGCGAATGTATCAGGGCAGTGGCGACGAGCCAGGGCATGAAGGAGGCGTTCTCGACCGGGTCCCAGAACCACCAGCCGCCCCAGCCGAGCTCGTAGTAGGCCCACCAGCTGCCGAGTGCGATCCCCAGGGTCAGGAACATCCAGGCGACGTTGGTCCATGGACGCGACCAGCGAGCCCAGGCCGCATCGAGGTGCCCGCCGAGCATCGCGGCGATCGCGAAGGCGAACGGCACGACCAGTCCGACGTAGCCCATGTAGAGCATTGGCGGATGGACGGCCAGGCCGAAATCCTGCAGCAGGGGGTTCAGGTCGCGGCCCTCCGCCGGCGCAGGGATGCGATCGAAAGGATTGGATGTGAGCAGCATGAACAGCAGGAAGCCGATGCTGACGAGCCCGAGGATGCCGAGCACGCGCGCCGTCATCACTTCCGGGATACTGCGCGAAAAAATGGAAACCATCATGCCCCAGACGGCGAGGATCAGCGCCCACAGCAGCAAAGAGCCCTCGTGCGCGCCCCAGACGGCGGAGATCTTATAGAGCGTTGGCAGTTTGGTGTTGGAATTGGTAGCGACATAGAGCACGGAGAAGTCGTTGGCCAGGAAGGCCCACACCAGTGCAGCGAACGAGATGACGAGGAAAAACGCCTGCAGGCGCGCGGCCGGCTTGGCAACGTGAATCCAGCCCTGGTAGCGGAGCTGCGCTCCGGCCAGCGGGAAAAGGGTCTGGATGACCGCCATGCCCAGCGCCAGGATCAACGCGAAATGGCCGATTTCGGGGATCATTGTGCAAGGTTCTCCTGGCCGCCATCGTTATCGGCAACCTGTTTCTTGAGCGACTCCTTGACCTCGACGGGCATGTAGTTCTCGTCGTGCTTGGCGAGCACCTCCTCGGCGACGAAGACGTTGTCGTGCAGCTTGCCGATCGCGACGATGCCTTGCCCCTCGCGGAAGAGATCGGGAAGAATGCCCTCGTAGGCGACGGTGACCCTCTCCCTGTAATCGGTCAGGTCGAAACGCACCTTGAGACTGCCCTCGTCGCGGTTGACGGAGCCGTTGACCACCATGCCGCCGATGCGGAAGGTGTGGTCTTGCGGCGCCTCGCCGGCCACGACCTGGGTCGGGTCGTAAAAGTGATTGATGTTCTCGTTCAGCGCCATCAGGATCAGCGCGACGGCTGCGCCGACACCGATCACGAGCGCCAGAACCAGGCTGAGACGTTGTTTTCTGTGAGCTCTCATACGCTACTCTTCTCTCTGCGCAAACGGCGGGAGATGCGTGACAGTTCCCGCTTGTGTCCCATGGATGCCCAGACGAGCAGACCGATCAGCAACAGGGCCGTCAACCCGAAAGACGTCCAGACGTAAAAGGCGTAACCGCCCATGTGAAAGAATTCTGACATTATGCACCTCCCACAAGTTCGCGCACCCAGCGACTGCGCGATTCCCTGTTCAATATCTCGCCGCGCGCCCGGATCATCAGGATGATGAAATAGTAGAGGTAGAAAGCACCGATCATCGCGAACAGCGGCCAGCGCATCGACTCGTCGATGGCCGGGCCATCCAGGCGCATGATGGTGGCGCCCTGGTGCAGGGTGTTCCACCAGACGACAGAGTAGTGGATGATCGGGATATTGACCACGCCGACGAGCGACAGCACGGCCACCGCCCGGCCCGCCGACTGCCGGTCCTCGACAGCGTTGTGCAGCGCGATGATGCCGAGATAGAGAAACAGCAGCAGCAGTTCCGAGGTCAGCCTGGCATCCCAGGTCCACCAGGTGCCCCACATCGGCTTGCCCCAGAGCGAGCCTGTCGCCAGCGCGATGGCCGTAAAGATGGCGCCGATCGGTGCGCTGGAGATCAGCACGATGTCGGCCATCTTCATGCGCCAGATGAGGCTGATAGCGCCGGCAACTGCCATGACCACGTAGACGAACATCGACAGGATCGCGGCCGGCACGTGGATGTAGATGATGCGGAAACTGTCGCCCTGCTGGTAATCCGCCGGAGCCAGCACGAGACCGCCATAGAGGCCATATACCAGCAGCGCCACGCATACGACCGTGAACCAGGGAATCAGCTTGCCGCTGACACGGTAGAACCAGGGCGGCGAACCCAGGCGGTGAAACCATTTCACGAAAATGTTCATCGATCTCGCAATTCCATCGTTAATCTGTTCAGCTCAGGCTGATGCGCAGCGCTGCAGCGGCAGCCATGGGCGCCAGCGTGATCGCGAGCACCAGGAAGGCCGCCAGGATGTACATCTGTCCGGTAACAGGCAGACCCGAGGCGGCCGAGTCAACCGCCGCCGCGCCGAAAATCAGCACGGGCACATAGAGCGGCAACACCAGCAGGGACAATATCACACCGCCGCGCCTGAGGCCGACGGTCAGGGCGACGCCGATGGAGCCGATCAGGCTCAGGACAGGCGTACCCAGTAACAGGGACAACATTAAAGCGCCGATTGCGTCAGGATTCATCCCCAGAAAAGTTGCCAGAACCGGCGCCACGAGCAGCAGCGGCAGCCCGGTGACGAGCCAGTGTGCGATCACCTTGGCCAGCACCAGCACGGAGACCGGGTGCGCGCCGATCAGGATCTGCTCGAGCGTGCCGTCCTCGAAATCGGAACGGAACACACTGTCGAGGGTCAGCAGCGCTGCGAGCAGGGCCGCGACCCAGACGACGCCGGCCGACATCTGTTGCAGGAGCTTCGGCTCTGCGCCCACGCCGAGCGGAAAGAGCACGATCACCATGACGAAGAAGAGCAGCGGATTGGCCAGTTCAGAGCGCCGACGCATGGCCAGCAACAGGTCGCGCCGCAACAGGTCGAGAAAGGCGGTGCCGAAGCTCATGCGGCCATCTTCTCTGAAAGGTTGAGGACACGAACATTCGGTGTGGTCAGGTGCACCTCGTGGTGCGAGGTCATGATCATGGCGCCACCAGCGTCGATATGCGCGTCCATCAGGCGCTCGACGAGCGCGATGCCTTCCCGGTCGAGTGAGGTAAAGGGCTCGTCGAGAATCCACAGCCTCGCGTCCGTCGCGAGCAACCGCGCGAGCGCGACACGACGGCGCTGGCCGGCGGAGAGATAGAAGGTCGGGATATCCTCGTAGCCCGTGAGATTGAGGGTCTGCAGCGCCTCTTCGATGGTCATGTCGCCGCTTCCGCATAGCGAGCGTGACAGGCGCAGGTTCTCGAGTGCACTGAGCTCCTTCTTGATGCCGTCCATGTGGCCAACGAATGCCATGTGCGTGTAGTAATCCACGTAGTTCTTTTCGATCGAGGCACCATGCCAACGCACTTCGCCCGCGTCGGGCCTGCGAAGACCGCAGAGTATCCGCAAGAGGGAGGTTTTTCCGGTACCGTTGCGTCCTTCGAGCACAATCGCCTCGCCGCTGCCGAGGCGAAAACTCAGACCTTCGAACAGCACCCTGTCGTCACGGATGCAACTCAGCTTGTCGGCTTCGAGGGATACGGACTGCTTTGACACGTATGTGGATGGGGCTTCAGGTTGTCTTCAGGTGCGCAAAGGCTATAGTAATCGGCATACGCAGGCAAATCCGGTGTGTGATATCAGTCAGTTCCCGGCCATATAAGAGGAGGATGATATGCCACGCTCCTTCCTGCGCGTAACGCGCCCGCACAGAGTATGCTCAGTCATCGATCTCGATGGTGTCGGCGAGAATCGACGAGCCCTCCGCCGTGCCGCGAACTTCGAGATCGGTCACGCCTTCGACCAGGGATTTGAAGAAGCTCTCGGCTGTAATCTCCTTGCCGTTCGGCCCCTGGAACTCCGTTGAGGAGTCTGTGTGCACGCTGATGCCGCCAATCACGAGTTCGCCGGTCCCCTCGGAGTACTGCGTTAACGCAGCCTCCAGACTGACCCTTGACGAGGGATCTCTTCTGTTGACTTCCTCGACCCGCATGGTATTTCCGCCCGTGACCATGCCCTCGACTTCGACACGGTCACCGACGGCAAGATCCTCGTAGCCGAAGGATTCATCATCGGCGGAGCTCTCGTCCTCGAATTCGGTCGAGACATCTGTCTCGGCGACGAGCCCGAGGATCACGAAGGAACTGGAACCCGGATTGAGGTTATCAATGGTTGCAACGACCTCGACCTCCTGATTGTCGATCGTGTAGACCTTGATCCGGATCTCTTCGGCAAGCACGAATCCGTCGACATCGACAAGGCCCTTGACCTGCACGCGCACATCCACGCCCAGGTCTGCGGAGGTTCCGTCCTCGTACTCTGTGCCGCTGTCTGTCGTGATGCGAAAACCGTCAACCTGGAAATCGGTGATGGACTCGAACGTGGTGACAAGACCCTCGATCTCGATTCGCGTCTCCTCTTCGTAGTCCTCGGACTCGACGAACTCGATCTCCAGGGCCAGCACCCGGTCAATGCTGATGACGGCCTGGATCTTGACCTCGACGATCTGGCCCACCTCGGGTGTACCGCCCGGGAAACTGCTGTATTCAACGACGAGGCTGCCGATGGAGAAGCTGTTGTCGCTGCCGACAGCGGTTATGACCCCGCTGATCTCGTTCTCCCCTTCGGACTCGGACTTCACCTTGATGTTGGTCGCCAGGATGGCGCCGTCGGCCGTCGTGAAGCCCGAGACTTCAACATAACGGCCTTCAATTCTGTCGAGCCTCGTGAAACCGACGAAGACTGTCTTGCCATCGACCATGACGTCCTGCCCGAGAACCCGGATGTAGTCCGGCGTGGCCAGCGTCACACGCCCCTTGAGAAGGTCCTTGTAGACAACCTCCTCGGCTGTGCCAGTCTTTCCGTCGGCCGAGACGTTGCCCCTGATAGTGATGACTTCACCGACCGAGTAATCGTCCTCGCCGTTGGACGCCGGCAGCCCGTTCCTCAGAAAGACGGCGTCAGAGACATCGTATTCGACATCGTTGACGAAGATACTGCCGTAACCCTGAAGCGTTCCGGTGGTGATACCGGTGCCGCCAGTGCCGCCCTCGGCAACCATGCCCGCCCCGCACGACAGCAGGAAGAGTGACAGCAAGACGGTGAATACCTGGCTAAATGGTTTCATGATTCTGACTTGTCGACCGGTTCTTCGAAATAGTAGATCCCGACACCGGCACGCATCCTGCCGGTGCCATCTGTGTCTCCCGTGACGTCCCGGTCATGATCTGCAAGCCACTGGTTGTACTGATCCAGCAGCTTCTGGGCCTGAATGCGCATGTAGGGCCTGAATTCCGCCAGGGCCTCCTCCGGGAGGTTGTCATAGGCGACCTTGCGCTGATAACGCTTTTCCTCGTTGTCGGGATCCAGGTTGTATCTGATGGTATCAATTAATAGGGAGGTATCGACACCGAGAATGGCGAGACCCTCTTTTTCATCGTTGGTGGGAAGGTAGGCCTCCGCGATGAGGCGTAATCCGCCACTGCCCGATATTTCGACCGCATTGACGCGCTCCAGTTCATCGAGCATCGCCTTGACGGGCATGTCTCCGCTGTAGCGCGCAACCAGCGCCTCGAAGCTGCCGTTTTCGCCATGCAGCGGGAGAATGCGAGGCTTGCCTTTCGCCGTCGTGAAATCACTGTCGACCTGCCAGCCGCTGATGACCCGCACCGCCCTGTTGTAGCGGTTCGTCTGCCCCCCTTCATCGAGCGGCATGTCGCGCAGTGCGGCGACCTCCTTGCGGGTCATACCTGTCATGATCGCAATGGCCGAAGTCGTGGCCTTCCCTTTCGTGTCGATGAGCTCCTGTTCCGAAACGTCGATATATGCTCTCTTGATGAGGTCGCCGAGTTCCTTGTGCGCAATACCCTTTTTCACCAGCAGGCGAACCAGTGGCGTAAAAAGACGGTAAAGTGATGCATATATGGTTTTTTGCATGTCTGGGATTTTATTCCCAATCCCATACAAGTCAAGCAGTTATTCCATGTCCGTGCAGTGGTATCTACCAGGCAACGGGATTCAGGTAAACTCCGCTGAAATCCAGAATTGCCGGTGAATATATGAGAAAAATCGTCCTCGCCTCGGGAAACCCCGGAAAAGTTCGCGAAATCAATCAGCTCCTCTCGGGAAACGGCTACGAGGTCATTCCCCAGTCCCGTTTCGATGTGCCCGAGGCGCAGGAGACGGGCCTGACGTTTGTCGAAAACGCCATCCTCAAGGCACGCAATGCAGCGCAACACAGCGGCCTGCCCGCGATCGCCGATGACTCCGGCATCGAGGTCGATGCGCTCAAGGGCGCACCCGGAATCTATTCGGCCCGCTTCGCCGGCCCCGGGGCGGGCGATCAGGCCAACCTCATGAAGCTGCTCGATGCGCTCGAGGGCGTTCCCGACGAAAGACGCACGGCCCGTTTCCAGTGCCTCATGGTCTACATGGAACATGCAGCCGACCCGACCCCGCTGATTTGCCAGGGGACCTGGGAAGGCGCCATCCTGCATGCGCCGCGTGGCGACAAGGGCTTTGGCTACGATCCGGTCTTCTATGTTCCCGAGCATGGCTGCAGCTCCGCCGAGCTCGACGCAGAGACAAAGAACAGTCTGAGCCATCGTGGCAAGGCGCTGGCCTGCCTCGTGGAGAGGCTGTCACGGCATTGACCAAATAGACGTCGCCGGATCGACCCGTGTACAGAAAAGAGAGAGATACAGCATTAATTTATAATTATTACAATTAGTTATAATGCTAATCGAGATTTATTTCTATGTTGAAAAACGCCCAAGTGAAAGATTTTTTCGCTATCGAGTAAGAAAAATGCACGAATGCCTGTCTACTCCACTAACACTGCCCTGACCCACACGGGGCAGAGCAGTGTCAACCGCCGGCCACGACGCCGGCACCAGCAGGGAATGCCAATGATCACCTGCGACTGATACGGCTTGATTACCAACAACTGGAGATAGAGAAACATGTCCAAGAAAACGACCATGAAACCTGTTGCAACTGCCATCGGTGCCGCCCTGGCCGGCTCGCTAACCCTGGGTGCAGCCAATGCAGCCGAAAACCCCTTCGGGCTCTCCGAACTCGGCAGCGGCTACATGCAACTGGCCGGCGCCCATGAAGGGAAATGCGGTGAGGGCAAGTGTGGCGAGGCCGAGACCAAGGCCGCTGAAAGCGAGGGCAAGTGCGGCGAAGGGAAATGCGGCGAAGGCAAGTGCGGCGAGGGCATGGCCAGCGATAGCGATGAAAAGGCCGCATCCTCGGAAGGCAAGTGCGGCGAAAGCAAGTAAGTCGCTTTGACCGGACTGGAACCAGCCATGAACAGTAACAGCTATCCTGTTCATGGTGCCGGACTCGGGCTACGGCGTTCTTTCATGGACGCCGTGGTCGCGAATCCACCCCCGGAGGTGGATTTCATGGAGGTGGCACCCGAAAACTGGATGCGGATCGGCGGGCCGATGGCGCGCAAGTTCCGCAGCCTGACTGAACAGTATCCCTTCGTCTGCCACGGACTCTCCCTCTCGATCGGCGGTCCCTCGCCCCTCGACGAGCACTTCGTGCGCGAACTCAAGACCTTTCTCGACGACCACGACATTCGCTGCTATACGGAACACCTGAGCTACTGCTCGGACGATGGTCATCTCTATGACCTGATGCCCATCCCGTTCACAGAAGAGGCCGTGCATTACGTGGCCGAACGCATTCGCCGGGTGCAGGATATTCTCGAACGACGCATCGCCATGGAGAACGTCTCCTACTACGCGGCTCCCGGCCGCGAGATTGACGAGATCGACTTCATCAATGCCGTCATTCGCGAAGCCGACTGCGACCTGCACCTTGACGTCAACAACATCTATGTCAACAGCATCAATCACAGCTACGACCCCTACGACTTCCTGAGCCGGTTGCCCGGCGACCGCATCGTCTACTGCCATGTGGCCGGCCACTACGAGGAAGCCGAGGACCTGCGTGTCGACACACACGGTTCGGATGTGATCGATCCGGTCTGGGAGCTGCTCGAAGCTGCCTATGAGCAGTTCGGCGTCTTCCCGACCCTGCTCGAACGCGATTTCAATATTCCGCCGATGCAGGATCTGCTCGCAGAAGTGAGGCAGATCGCGGGACGACAGAAGAAATGGACGGCCATCCACAATGAAGCGCGCGCCTGAATCCGATTTCAGGAAACTCCAATACGCCTTCGCCGCGCACATTCGCGATCCCCGTCATGCCAGGGGGCCGGATGGCATCGAGGATCGCCGCATGGCGATCTACCGTGATCTCTTCTACAACAACATCGAGGGATTCCTGTCGGGCAATTTTCCGGTTCTGCGCAAGATCACACCCGAGGAGAAGTGGCACCGTCTCGTGCGCGACTTTTTCGTGACACATCGCTGCGAAACACCGCACTTCCCGGAGATCGCGCAGGAATTCATCGCCTACCTCTCGGAGGTCCGCGAGGCGGAAAGTGACGATTACCCCTTCATGCTCGAGCTCGCGCATTACGAATGGGTCGAGATGGCCCTCGGCATCAGCGACGATGACGCCGATCTGCCGGCCCACGATCCGAACGGCGACCTGCTCGACGCTGTTCCGCTCGTCTCCCCGGTGGCCTGGAACCTGAGCTACAGCTACCCCGTTCACCGCATCTCGCCGGAGATGATCCCGGAGGCGCCGTCCGCCGAACCGCACCACCTCGTGGTCTACCGGGACCGCCTCGACACCATCCACTTCCTCGAGATCAACGTTGTGACGCAGCGCCTGCTGGAACTCATCAAGCAGAACCGCGACGCCACCGGCATGCAGATCCTGCAGATGATCGCCGACGAGATGCAGCATCCCGATCCGCAGGTCGTCATGAACGCAGGCGCGCAACTCCTGCACGACCTCAAGGCCCGCAACATCATTCTGGGAACGAGACAATGACGAACGTCATCACAAGAATCAACGGCCTTGTCGATGGCATCGCGGATAAAAGCGCCTTTCTCCCGTCGCTGCTGCTGCGGCTGTATCTGGCACCCGTTTTCTGGGTCGCGGGCACCAACAAGCTCGCCAGTTTCGACAGCACCGTCGCCTGGTTCGGCAATCCTGACTGGGGACTCGGATTGCCGTTTCCATGGCTCATGGCCGCACTCGCCACGGCCACAGAGGTGATCGGCGCACTCCTGCTGCTGCTCGGCCTCGGAACGCGCTATGCCACCCTGCCCCTCATGGTCACCATGCTCGTGGCGGCTTTCTCGGTACACTGGAAGAACGGCTGGCAAGCAGTTGCCGACAGCTCTTCGGCCTTCGCCTCCGACAAGCTCGGTTTTCTGCAGTTCGAGGACGCCTCGGAAGCCGCGGAACGCCTGCAGCGCGCGCGCTCGATCCTGCAGGAGCATGGCAACTACGACTGGCTCACGCAGAGCGGCAGCTTCATTATCTCGAACAACGGCATCGAGTGGGCTGCCACCTATTTTGTCATGCTGCTGGCGCTGTTTGCGCTCGGCAGCGGAAGGTACACAAGCCTCGACTACTGGCTCTGCAGGTTCATCTGCCGGCGCGCGCCGGACTGAAGGCCCTCCCCTCCACTCCTGCCCCTGAAGCATTGCCAGCCGGCGGCCGCCTGCCGTACCGGATTCTGCGCATGGGATGATCTCCGGGTTGCAATAAAGCGGACGCAAGCCCGTTTCTGTTTTATGCTGGCCCCCACACCGACAGGTCATCGTCAATAGTGAGGTCAACCATGAGAAACACGCTTCCTCTGCTACTGCTTCTGGCACTCTGGATTCCGCCATTGCAGGCAGCGTTCAATACCAGCGTCGGGGTTTTCGATACCGACCGTTTTCTGCAACACTCGGGCCGGGCCAATGCCATCACGCAAGAGCTTGAACAGTGGTCGAAAACGAAACAGCAGGCAGCCGAGACCTTGATGACCGAGATCAAATCGCTTCAGAATCAGCTCGCTGATCCCGCCATCGGCCCCGAACAACAGGCGCAACTCACGACAGAGCTGCAGACGAAGACACTGAATCTGAGGCGCTTCACGGAAGACACCCAGGCGGAACACAGCAGGCGAAGCCAGAATATGCTGCGCGAGATCGAGAAAGTGCTCGGGCCACTGATTCAGCAGGTTGCCAAACGCGAGGGCATCCAGCTCGTGCTGAACAAGGTCCGCGGCGACAGGATTCTCTATTTCGAGGAGAGCATCGACATCACGGACATGGTCGTCACACTCTATGACAAGGGCCCCTAGAAAGGCACGGCATCACGCACCCGGCGATGGCTGTACCTCGGCTGGAGGTTCCCGCTCCCGGCGGCTCCGTCCCGTGCCGGGGTCGCGCATCTGCGCAACAGGTCGTCGCACAGGGGGATGGCGACTGGCCCGCGTGATTCACCAGGCCTGTTAAGAACCTTTCTAATAAGTCTGTTTAAGTATATAATATTATTATCTTATAGAGCCATTTAATTTCCATGCGGCAGCGAGCACATTCAAGCAATCCGGGCAGGGCACCGCTTGCCCCGTTCGCGGGAATCCTGCTGCTCTTCGCAACAAGCGTCGGCGCAGATGAACCGGAAACGGGCAACTCGACATGGTATGACACCGCGCAGGGGCGAATCGCGCAATCGCTCGATGATAGCGTGACCTGGTTCGATGAATTCTTCGGCGATCCGCGCTACGAGGTCGAGGGAGAAGCCGAGGCTTCGCTGCGCATCACCTTCGATAACTTCTACTCCGGCGTCGATGGCCAGAGCGAATACAAGGTCAAGGCCAGGGGCTATGTCTCGTTGCCGAAATTCGAGAACCGGGTGCGACTGGTTTACAGCAGCGATGCCGACGCGGCCATCTCGGGTGAGGATGCAGTCGAGAACGAACCGGTCTCCCGCGGAACCACCGACGACCGGGACAGGGGCCTCGGGCTGAGCTGGCTGCTACCCGACGGGGACAATCATGACCTCTCGCTCGGTGGCGGCATCAAGGGCGGACCGGATTTCTATACCAAGCTCCGCTACCGCTATACGCGTCCTATCGAGCAAAATTCACGCGTCCGCCTGACCAGCACCATCTACTGGATCACGGACGACGGCGCCGGTTTCAGCAACCTTCTCGATTACGAATTCTCGCGCGATAAGCTGACCATCTGGCGCTACACCCTCTTCGGCAATTACAGCGAGATATCCAATGGACTGGAGTGGTCGACACAGGGAACCTGGCTGCGACGCCTTAGTCCCAGGAACGCGATCAGCGTCCGCCTCGGCATCAGCGGCGAGACCGACCTGGACCGCAGTATCAAGGAGTACTGGACCACCTTCCGTTTCCGCAGGAACTTCTGGCGCGACTGGCTCTTCTACGAGCTCGAACCGGGTCTCTCCTGGCACTACAAGGCCGACTACGACCTCGAGCCGACGATGGCACTGCGTCTCGAGGTACACTTCTAGGGAGGTCTGCCGTCCCTCTTCGGCCCGGCTTCTGCGCTTGCGGCGACTGCGCGATTCGAGTCGGCCCGAGGCCGGCAGGATGGTATCATGCGCGCCATGCAAGACGACCACCGGCATCCCCCGAGACGCCGCCGCACCATCCGCAGCTTCGTGTTGCGCGAGGGCCGCCTGACGCCCGGGCAGGAGCGTGCCTTTCGCGAGCTCTGGCCAGCCTGGGGAGTCGATTTCGACGCGCACCGGATACTCGATCCACGCACGCTTTTCGACAACGACAACCCGGTCTGGCTCGAGATCGGTTTCGGCAACGGCGAGTCGCTCGCGGCTTACGCGCAAAACAACCCGGACATCAACTACCTCGGTATCGAGGTGCACGGCCCGGGGGTCGGTCACCTGTTGCTGCGCATCGAGCAGCTTGGCCTGAAGAACCTGCGCGTCATGAAACACGACGCCGTCGAGGTCCTGGCCGCCCTGCCGGATGCCTCTCTCGACGGTGTCATGCTGTTCTTCCCGGACCCCTGGCACAAGAAGAAGCACCACAAGCGGCGCATCCTGCAGCCCGCCTTCGTCGCGCAGCTGGCGCGCCTGATCAGGCGCGGCGGCTATTTTCACGCTGCCACCGACTGGGAGAACTACGCGGAGCACATGATGGAGGTACTCAGCGCCTCGGAAGATTTCGAGAACACGGCCGGCGAAGGAGTCTTTGCAGCACGCCCCGAAACGCGTCCGCTGACGAAGTTCGAGCAGCGTGGCCAGCGCCTCGGGCACGGCGTCCGGGACCTCCTCTTCAGGCGGCGATGATGCCGAGGCTGACACTCGCGGAGCTGGGCACCGCCCTGCTCGACCCCGTCAACCTGGTCATCGAGGGCGGTGAAACCGTCATGCTCCACGGCATGTCGGGCAGCGGCAAGAGCATGCTGCTGCGCGCCGTCGCCGACCTCGACGACCACAGCGGCGAGGTGATGCTCGACGACACCCCATGCAGCGCCCTTGCAGCGCCCGAATGGCGCAGGCGCGTCGGCTACCTGACCGCGGAAACCGCCTGGTGGACAAGGCGCGTCGGCGACCACTTCCACACGCAGGATGCCGGACTGGTGTCACGGCTCGGACTTCCCGCGGAGGTGTTCGAGTGGGAAACAGGCCGCCTCTCGACCGGCGAGAAACAGCGGCTCGGGATCGCGCGCCTGCTCGACAACGCTCCGCAGGCCCTGCTGCTCGACGAGCCGACCGCCAATCTCGACCCGGAGCACACCCAGATGGCCGAAGAGCTCCTCAGGGACTACCAGGCACGGCACGAGGCGCCCGTCCTCTGGGTCTCGCACAGCCCGGAACAGCGCCGGCGGATCGGGAAGAGGAGTTTTCGCATCGAGCAGCGCAGCCTCGTGGAGGAGACGGCATGACGCTCATCGCCCTGTCGATCACGGATCTTTTCATCGCTGCCGCGCTCGTCGTGCTCGTCGCGCTGCTCTCCTGGCGGCTCTACCTGGGTTCCGAAATGCAGCTGCTGATTGCGGCGGCGCGCAGCGCCGTCCAGCTCATGCTGCTCGGCTTCGTGCTCAAGCTGCTGTTCGAGAGCAGCAGCCTGCCCTTCATCGCACTGCTGTCGCTGTTCATGCTGTCGGTCGCGGGTTACGAGGTGATGGCGCGCCAGAAGCGGCGCTTCAGGGGGCTCTGGGGATACGGCATCGGCGCAGTCTCGATGTTCATCTCCGCATTCAGCATCATGTTGCTGACACTGCTCGTCATCATCCAGCCCGATCCCTGGTACAAGCCACAGTACGCGATTCCGTTGCTCGGCATGCTGCTCGGCAACACCATGACCGGCGTCGCAGTGGGCCTCGACAACCTCACGCGCAATACCTGGGAGCAGCGCAACCAGATAGAGGCGCGGCTGATTCTCGGCCAGGAGTGGAGCGAGGCGATCGCGGACATTCGCAAGGAGGCATTGCGCAGCGGCCTGATTCCGATCATCAACGCCATGGCCGCTGCCGGCGTCGTGAGCCTGCCCGGCATGATGACGGGCCAGATCCTCGCCGGCTCCCCGCCCTACGAGGCGGCCAAGTACCAGCTGCTGATCATGTACCTGATCACTGCCGGTACGGGTTTCGGCAGCCTTGCCGCCGTCTGGCTGGGCTCGAGGCGTCTCTTCGACGATCGACACCGGCTCCGTCTGGAGCGGCTCGCAAACAAATAGAGCACTTTGAAGGCGCTCTTGTGAGCAGGATGCAGCCGGGTTAGAAGCGTTTGCCGACCTTTACGGCGAGAGCCCCGGGCGACGTCCAGCAGGGAACCGCCACGGCTGTTTTTGTCGATCATCTCGGACAATGCCTCTGTGAGTCACTCGACCGCGGTTGTCGCATCGACGCCGATTTCAGCCGCGAAAGTGTCGATTCTCTCGTGGCCGAAAATATCGGTGACCTCGATGCTGTCGACGGAATCGATGGCGCATCGCCGGGCCAGGAAGACACCATGCCCAGCAGGCCGTCGTTGTCGATCCTGTTTCGAAGCCAGCAGGCGGGATCGGTCGCATCCTGCGCCGCTTTGCCGAAGCGTTCGCGCAGTGCTGACATGATGAGAGCAAGCTTGCTGTCGTGCATCCGGGCTTGCTGGCGACGAGCCGGGTGCCGGGCTCAGGAATAGCCATCTGTTCCAGCATGATTGTGAGCCAATGTCATGACAAAGATGACAGTGCGGGAGCCAGATCAACCGTCAACTGCTCGCCAGCGCGATGTCGCGGATGTCCAGCGCGTTCAGGATTCCATCGTGGAGTTCGTACTGCTGATCCATGCGCCTGGCGAGATCATGATCGTGCGTCACGACGACAAATGCCGTGCCGCGTTCGCGCGTCAGCTTGAGCATCAGGTCGTAGATCCTGTCGGCATTCTGGCTGTCGAGATTACCGGTCGGTTCGTCGGCCAGTACGCACCGCGGCTCGTTGACGAGCGCGCGCGCGATGGCGATACGCTGGCGCTCGCCGCCCGACAGCTGCGAGGGACGATGCCCCGACCGCTCCTGCATGCCGATCGCAGCGAGCCACTCGAGCGCCCTGCCCCTCGCAGCCTGCGCAGGAACGCCGCCGATCAGCAGTGGCATGGCGACATTCTCGAGCGCCGTCAGTTCCGGCAACAGGTGATGGAACTGGTAGACGAAGCCAAGCGCTTCGTTGCGCAGGCTGTCACGTGTGCCCGCAGGTATCGAGAACACCTCGTGCCCCAGAAGGGTCACGACACCCTCTGTTGGCTTGTCGAGGCCTCCGAGGCAGTGCAGCAGTGTGCTCTTGCCCGAACCGGAGCTGCCAACGACGGCAACGCTCTCGCCCTGGTGGACATCGAGATCGACGCCCTTGAGGACCTCCACGCGCAGTGAGCCGTCCCGATAGGTCTTGCGCAGGTTGCGACACCTGAGAATCTCACTCATAGCGCAAGGCCTCCGCCGGCTGGACCCTTGCCGCACGCGACGCCGGGATCAATGCAAACAGCACGGTAATCACGAAAGCGACGACTGCGATCAGCGAAACATCGGCGACCTGCACGTCCGATGGCAACTTGCTGATGTAGTAAAGGTTGGAATCGATCGCCTCGAAGCCGAACAGCTCCTCGAGCCAGGAGACGATCGCCTCGACATTGACGGCCAGCAGCACGCCCGCGATGACGCCGAGCAGGACGCCGAAGACGCCGATCGTCGCCCCCTGGACAAGGAAGATTTTCATGATGCTGCGCGAGGAGGCGCCGATGGTGCGCAGGATCGCGATGTCACTCTGCTTCTCCTTGACGACCATGATCATGGCGATGATGACGGAGAAGGCAGCCACCAGCACGATCAGGAAGAGGATGAAGCCCATCATGCGTTTCTCGGTCTTCAGCGCCTCGAAGAAGTTGCGACGGTAGTAGGACCAGTCCTTGATGTAGTAGATGTTCGACATCTGGTCGGCCAGCTCGAATGCGACGCGCTGCGCCTCGTAGAGATCCTTGACCTTGAGCCGCACTCCCGTGACGGCATCGCCGAGCCGCCCGAGCCTGGCCGCGTCGCGGATGTGGGTCAGCGCCACGCCGGAATCGAAATCTCCCATGCCAACCTCGAAAATGCCGCTGACCGTGAAACGCTTGAGGCGCGGCATGGTGCCCACGGGCGTGATCATGGCGTGCGGCGTGATGACCGTCACCTTGTCGCCGACCGCGACGCCGAGCATGGCGGCAAGCTCCTTGCCGAGCACGATGTTGTAGGACTTGTCGGTGAGCTCGTCGAGCGTGCCGACATTCATGTTTTCGGAGATGTCTGCGACACGCGGCTCCATGGCTGGATCGATGCCACGCATCAGGGCGCCGGCGACGTTCTGTCCGTTGACGAGCATCACCTGCGATTCGACGTAGGGTGCGGCGTCGACAACGTCGGGATGCTGCTTGGCAAGCTCCATTGCCCGCGGCCAGTCCTCGAGACCACCCTCGAACGAGGTGATGGTGGCGTGCGAGACCATGCCAAGAATGCGCTCGCGGATCTCCTTGTGAAAACCGTTCATGACCGAGAGCACCACGATCAGAGCCATGACGCCGATCATGATGCCGAGCATCGATGCGATGGTGATAAATGAGATAAAATTGTCGCGGCTTTTGGCCCTGGTATAGCGGAAGCCGAGAAAATATTCGTAAGGCTGGTACATGGGCGCATTAAAACACAAGTCTGACCACCACTGACTCCTTTATTGGGGATTTGTTTCCTTGAACAGAGAAATTCGTTTTCGCGCCGAGTGGGAGACGCAGTCCGCCGTCCTGCTGACCTGGCCTCACGCCGGCAGCGACTGGGCGGAGACGCTCGACAGCATCTCCCGCACCTACCTCGACATGGCCAGGACCCTCTCCCGTGATCAGCAGGTTATCGTCGTGGCGCATGATGAAAACCTCGAGCGGCATCTCTCGACCCTGCTGCCCGGCAGGAATGTCACTCTCGCCCTGGCGCCGACGAACGATACCTGGATTCGCGACTACGGCCCGCTAAGCCTGGAAAGCAACGGCGCAATCGCGCATATCAACTTCCGTTTCGACGCCTGGGGTGGGAAGTATGAGGCCAGGCTCGACAACGCCGTCAGCAAGAGACTCGACGAACAGGGCCTGTTCGGCTGCGGGATGCGCCATGATCCGCTGGTGCTCGAGGGAGGCGCCGTCGAGACCGACGGCCGCGGCACCCTGCTGGCAACCCGCGGCTCGGTCATCTGCGAGCGCCGCAATCCCGGCCTGGGCCAGCGGCAGATCGAGCAGAGAGTCGGCGAGCTGCTCGGCATCGGGCATTTTCTCTGGATCGATTGCGACGGCCTGCACGGCGACGATACGGACGGCCATATCGACACCATCGTGCGTTTCGCCGATGAGCAGACACTGCTCTACGCAACCTGCTCGCAGGAGCATCCGGACCACGCTGTCCTCGCGCATCTCGAGCAGCAGGTGCTGGCGCTGCGACAGCGCAACGGCCGCCCTTACCGTGCCATCGCCCTGCCCTGTCCTGGCATTCACCGGGATGCAAACGGACGCATGCTGCCCGCCAGCTATGCAAACTTTCTGATCGCCAACACGCAGGTGCTGCTGCCCGTCTATGCGCAGGATAACGATGCAAAAGCCATCGATATCATGCGACACGCCTTTCCCGGCAGGGAGATCGTGCCTGTCGACAGCCGCGCGCTGATTGCGCAGAACGGTAGTATCCACTGCGCCACCATGCAAACCGCTTGTCCGCTCGCAAGCAGCGGAAGGAACCAATCCAGATGAAGAAGAGCCTCAGGGTCGCGCTCGCGCAGCGCGCCTCATCACACGACAGCGACAAAAACATGGACCGACTTCTCGGCGACATCCGCGACGCTGCGGCCGGCGGAGCGGAGCTCATCCTGCTGCCGGAACTCCACAACAGCGACTACTTCTGCCAGGTAGAGGACACAGCCAACTTCGATCTTGCCGAATCCATCCCCGGCCCCTCCACCGAGCGACTTTCCAGGGCAGCGGCCGAGGGCGACATCGTCATCGTGGCCTCGCTGTTCGAGCGGCGCGCGGCAGGGCTCTATCACAATACCGCGGTCGTCTTCGACAGGGACGGAAGCATGGCCGGCATCTACCGCAAGATGCACATCCCGGACGATCCCGGCTATTACGAGAAGTTCTATTTCACGCCGGGAGATCTCGGCTTCAGGCCGGTCCGGACGAGCATCGGCATGCTTGGCGTCCTGGTCTGCTGGGACCAGTGGTACCCGGAAGCAGCGCGCCTCATGGCGCTAGCCGGCGCCGAAGTGCTGCTCTACCCGACAGCCATCGGCTGGGACAGGCGTGACGACGACGCCGAGCGCCAGCGCCAGCTCGACGCCTGGATCACGATTCAGCGCAGTCATGCCGTCGCAAACGGCATCCCGCTGATGTCATGCAACAGGTGCGGCCACGAGGAGGACCCGTCCGGCCAGAGTCCCGGCATCACATTCTGGGGCAACTCCTTCGTGGCCGGCCCGCAAGGCGAGCTGCTGCTGGAGTCCGGTGACGGGGAGGAATTACTCTTGGCAGAACTGCCGCTCGCGCGCAGCGAGGCCGTGCGCCGCATCTGGCCCTACCTGCGCGACCGGCGCATCGACGCCTACGAGGATATCCTCAGGCGCTATATCGACTGACGGGCGTTACTCGGCAGGCCAGTTCTCGTCGAGCCAGTCCGAAATCACCTCGACGAGCGCATCGCCGCGATCCGTGAAGTAGTGGTTTGCGTCAGGCACGATGCGCTGTTTCGACTTGTCCATGTTTGCCTGCGTGATCTGCATCAGGCGCATCGGGGCATAGCGCTTGACCGCATTGAAGTCGTCGGAAGCCATGATATCGAGCACCGGTACATCGAGCTTGTCGAGGTTGAACTCGTCCTGCATCGGCTGTCCCTTGTCCGTCGCCCCCATGCCGATGACAACCATGGCCGAGATGCCCTTGCCGCCAGTCCGCTTGATCCAGCGGTTCGCCATATGACCGCCGCAACTGTGAGCCACGAGCACGATGAACTCATTGTCCTGCTCTCTGAGGTAATCGAGCGCGGCGTTGATGCGCGGCACCGATTCATCGAATAGCGGCAGATAGTCGTTGTACTTGGCGTCCTTCTCCAGTACCGGCAACTGGATCGACATGGTATTCCAGCCATGCTCGAGAAGAGCGGTGCGGACCGGATAGACGACATCCACCCAGTTCGGATGGTAACCGCGGCCATGCAGCACCAGCACCGCGCCACGCGGCTTGTCGGCATCGGTTTCGGCGTAGATGGCGAGAAAATCGGTACCGTCGGCATCGAGCATGACGGGCTCGCCGTCCATGATGCTGTCGACGATTTCCGATGCCATGCGCTTCTCGCGCTCGAGGTCGGAAGCGGAGAGCGGAAGCGGCGTGAAGGCGAGAGAAACAAGAATAAAAACCGATAGATATCGTTGCAAATCCATGACTGAACTCCTATGGACACGGCTCGGCAAACAGCATAAGCTACCTCATCCCGGCGAGCAAACACAAAGGCCGTATCCGAACGGATAGGCCGGGAGGTCAACGGCAGGACAATCAACAACAACCGCTCACCAGCAGCAGGCCTCGTTGTTTACCTGACGCCGGGCAGAAAATGACGAACATCAAGATGGAGGAGAATCCCCAAATGAACATTCATCGTCTGATTACTGCATCAGCTGCAGCGCTTGCGCTTTCGTTACCGTCGGCGACATTCGCAGACAATGACGACAAACTCGCGGTCGGCATCACACGCGACATGCAAAAACTCGAATTCACGCACGATGGCAAGACCCATACCATCATGCGCAACCAGGATCAGAAAAACACCATCAGCGAGGATTTCGCAAAAACCTCCCGCAAGTGTCCGCCTTTCTGCATCCAGCCGGCCAGCGTGGCGCCGGGCGTCGAAACACTCGGAGAGCTCGAGGTGATCGACTCCATCAGGAAGATGGCCGACGGTGAGAACATCCTCGTCGTTGACTCGCGCACTCCCGACTGGGTCGCCAAGGGCACCATTCCCGGCGCAAAGAATATCCCGTGGACAAAACTCAATCCAAGCAAAGGCGCCACGACCGAGGGCATCATCGAAGTCATGACCCAGGAGTTTGGCGCGAAACTCGCCGAGGGCGCCGACGCCTTCACGGTCGATGAAGCGGTGGCTCAAGGCGATGCCTCAGGACAGTTCGACTACTCCGGTGCGAAAACACTCGTCATGTTCTGTAACGGCATGTGGTGCGGCCAGTCCCCGAACAACATCCTGAACCTGCTGAAATTCGGTTACCCGGCAGAAAAGCTCAAGTGGTACCGCGGCGGCATGCAAGACTGGGAGATCCTTGGCCTCTCCACCGTCAAGCCGTAAACACCTGCACCTGCGCATGAAAAAGCCCTGCCGCAAGGCAGGGCTTTTTTATCGATCAGGAAATCCGCTCAGGCGAGTTTGTAAACGCCGCGCGCTGCAGATTTTACCTTTCCGTTGCGCTTGAGATAGGCCATGGTCTGCCCGAGATTACTGACAGAAATCCCCATGCTCTCGAGCCTGGAGCGAATGCTCTTGGTATCCATCTCACCGTCGGCGAGCAGCTTGAGGATGGTTGCGCTCGCTCCTGTCTGACGGCCCTTGCTGGCACCGCCTGTCCTGCCGCCCATGGCGCGGATCTGCGCATCGAGCGCCGCAAGCTTCTTCTTGTGCTTCGCAATGAGTTCCTTTCTCTCATCGCGCAGTTTGGCGAGCTCTGCCTTTGCCTTCTCTTTCTGCACGGCTTCCTCTTCTTTTTCCTTTTTCTGAGCCAGTGCGTATAACTCTTCGGCAGACATCTGTTGTATGTCTTTCTTTCCCATGTATAAAAACCTCGCAGTCAGTCTATGTTTATTTTGTTAATTGATCAGGCATCCGTATGTGCCACATACGATAGTATAATTCCAGATACCGATCAATAACAGTCATAAGTTATCTAAAAAATTACGCCTAGCAATGTATATATATGATGCTGACTGTTCGTAAATGTTCAATCTATGTTTTACAGATCATGGACTTCATCATTGTTACAGCTTCTTTCAGTCCGGTGAAAACCGCTCTTGATATGATCGAATGCCCGATATTGAACTCGACGATGCCGGGAATCGATGCCACCCGTTCGATATTGTGATAATCGAGTCCATGCCCGGCATTGACCTGCAGTCCGATTGCATTGCCGTACTCCACGGCATCCGCGATTTTCGCAAGTTCGGCGAGTTTCGCCTCGCCTCGGGCATCCGCGTAATGGCCCGTGTGAATCTCGACAACCGGGGCCCCGGCCGCTTTTGCTGCATCCAGCTGTCTTCTGTCCGCATCGATGAACAGCGAGACCCGGATCCCCGCATCTGCCAGCCGCGCACAGTAGTCCGCGAGATGCGACTGCTGTGACAGCACGTCGAGACCGCCCTCCGTGGTCAGTTCCTCGCGCTTCTCGGGCACGAGGCAGCAGTCGGCAGGAGCGATGCGCGTGGCGATGTCGAGCATCTCGCCGGTCGCTGCCATTTCGAGGTTCATGCGGGTCTGCACAATGCCCGCGAGCATTTCGACATCCCGCTCCTGGATATGCCTGCGATCCTCGCGCAGATGGAGGGTAATGGCGTCGGCACCCGCCTCCTCGCAGAGGATCGCAGCCTGGATCGGCTCCGGGTAGCGTGTGCCTCGCGCCTGGCGCAAGGTCGCGATATGGTCGATATTGACCCCGAGTTTCTTGTCAGTCATCGGATATCCGGTTTGCTATTGAAACAATTCCCTGCTTTTCAGCGGCCTGTGGCCGAGGTGATGATCCAGCACCCTGCGCATCAGGTTGCGCGCTTCGACACGGTGCCTGCTTTCGTGCCAGACCCCCTCCTGCAGTGCCCGCAATGTAGCACCAGAGACACTGCTGTTTCCATTCTGCGCAAGGGCAAACCCCAGGTCAGGGGTGTATATGTAGCAGGCATCCATTTCGACCTCGCGCCCGTCGTTGGTCCGTGTCAACGCGAGTCCGTATCCGAGTTCGTGCAATAGCCGGAGTTCGAACAGACGCAGTTGCCAGTCGATGTCGTCGACATGCGCAAGGGTGACGAGTGTTTTCCAGTAGCTCTCGAACAGGCTGTCGTGGCACTCTTCACGTGGCAGCATCCTGATCAGGAGTTCGTTGACGTAGAGACCGCAATAGAGCTTCCTGCCACTCAGCGGCAGCGGCCTGTCGGTGATTTCCGCATTGACGAGTGTCCGGACCTCACCCCTGCCGCGCCAGCCGATCGAGAGTGGCTGGAACTGCTGCAGTTCGGCCTTGAGCCTGCTGCGCGCAGCCCCTTTCGCGATCAGCGGCAGGCGCCCCGTTCCCGCGACGAAACACTCCAGCAACAGGCTTGTATTCTGGAAGGGACGCCGGTGCAGGATGAAAGCCGGTGTCATGGATCGGTGTAGCCGAGATTCGCCATCGCCCGCTCGTCGGACGACCAGCTTTTCTTGACCTTGACCCAGACATCGAGCCAGACCTTCTTCTCGAAGCAGTTCTGCATGGACTCACGCGCAAGGCGCGCTGTCTCCTTCAGCGCCTCGCCCTGCCTGCCGATGATGATGGCTTTCTGCCCCTCGCGCTCGACCCAGATGACTGCACCGATGCTGTAGTGTTCGGGATGCTCCTCGAAACGCTCGATCTCGACCGTCAGGACATAGGGAATCTCCCTGGCGTAGCGCCGCGTCAGCTGCTCGCGCAGCAGTTCGGCCGCCATGAAGCGTTCCGACTTGTCCGTGACCTGCTCTTCAGGATAGAAACTCGGCCCTTCCGGCAGCAACTCGAGCACCTTCTGTTCGACGAGATCGACATTGTCGCCGGTTCTGGCCGAGACCGGGATGATCTCGCTGAAGTCGGCCATGCTCGAGAGGCGCGCAAGATAGCCAAGCATCTCCTCTTTTCTCTTCAGGGTGTCGATCTTGTTCACAACCAGAATCGTCGGGCTCGTGGAGCGCCTGACAGCCTTCAGCACGGCCTCGTCTTCCTCGGTCCAGACACCCGCCTGGACGACGAACAGGATGACGTCAACATCGGAGAGCACGCTCTCGGCCGTCTGGTTCAGCAGCCTGTTCAGCGCCTTCTTGCCGCGCCTGTGGATACCTGGCGTATCGACAAAAAGGATTTGCCCGTCGGGACGGCTCTTGATGCCGAGAATCGCGTGCCGCGTCGTCTGCGGTTTGTGCGACGTGATGGCAATCTTCTGCCCGATCAACCGGTTCAGGAGGGTCGACTTGCCGACATTCGGCCGTCCGACAATCGCGGCATATCCGCAGCGGTTCTCAGCCATTCTCTTTCACTCCAATTGCCTCGAGCGCCCGCGAGGCCGCGTCCTGCTCCGCCTTGCGCCGCGACCTTCCCTCCCCTGAGGCTGAAATTCCCAGGTCGGGGAGCGTGCAATCGACATGGAACATCTGCTGGTGCTGCTTGCCAGTCGTATTCGTCACCTCGTATTCGGGCAATTCGAGGTTGCGCGACTGCAGGTACTCCTGCAGCCGCGTCTTGGGATCCTTGATCGAGCGCGACAGGTCGAGCTTGTCGAGGCGGCTGCCGAAGAGCCTCTCGAAGACCTTTTCGCAGGCCCTGAATCCCTGCTCAAGGTAGACGGCGCCAAGCACGGCCTCGAGAGCATCAGAGAGTGTCGAATCGCGCGATTGCCCGCCCGCCCTGAGTTCGCCGGAACCCATGATCAGGTAGTCGCCGAGCGAGATGTCGCGCGCGATAGCGGCCAGGGTCTCACGCCTGACCAGCTGCGCACGCAGGCGGCTGAGCTGGCCCTCGCTGGCGTCGGGAAAGCGCTGGAACAGCCGCTCCGCAGTGATCATGCCCAGCGCCGCATCGCCGAGAAACTCGAGGCGTTCATTGTTCGGCTGGCCGTGGCTGCGATGCGTGAGTGCCTGCTCGAGAAGCGTGTCGTCCTCAAATACAACACCCAGCAAAGCCGCAAGTTCAGACGAGGATTTTCTCAATTTGAAGCAGGTATCCTGGCATGTTCAGAGAATGTCATGACCACCTGCATGTTGGACGCGAGCGGCTTGGAGACAACATAATCGATTGTCAGCTCGTGAGTATCGTTCTTGCGGACAATCCCGAGGTTTTTCGCTTTCAGGTCATGATTCCCGTTGGCCCTGATGCGCTTGAGTACTTTCTGGCGGAGCGTAACGGGAGGAAGGCCGGCAAGTGACCTGTCGGTCTCGAGCCCTTGCATCATTTTTTTCAGGGTCCAGTTATCGAGATAGACCGGCCCGACCGTGATGGCGAAAAACCCCAGCGCTGCCACCATCAGCAGGATGATCAGACTGCCGATGATCGAAGCGCCCTGTTGCCTCTTCAGGCTAGTCAATCGCATTTCCGATACGTCCCCAGTTGATGGGCGACCCCTTCACTTCCATATCGAAGTTCATCCAGATGAAGGTCGCCTTGCCGACAAGATTCTCTTCCGGAACGAGGCCCCAGCAGCGGCTGTCATTGCTGTTGTCACGGTTGTCGCCCATGGCGAAGTAGTGACCTTCCGGCACCGTGATCGTCCCGTGCGCCAGGGTCCTGCATTGCGGATTGAAATCAGGATAACGCTCGTCGATGAGAATTTCATGCTCGAGGCCCATGAGATTCTCGCGGGCATGCAGGTCATTGGTTTCCAGCGCACCGGAGCCGACGCCTCGGTACCTGCCGATCACGGTCACGGGCTGCGCTTCGCCATTGATGTAGAGCCGCTTGTTGCGGTAGGCGACCGTGTCGCCGGGCACCGCAACAATGCGCTTGATGAAGTCGGTCTTGTCATCCACCGGGTAACGGAACACGGCAACATCGCCGCGCTCTGGAGAACCGGTGTCGAGAATCTTCGTGTGCGTGACGGGCAGGCGCAGTCCATAGGCGAACTTGTTGACGAGGATGAAGTCCCCGACCAGCAATGTCGGCATCATGGAGCCGGAGGGACTCCGGAAAGGCTCGCCGAGGAAGGAGCGTATCAGCAGCACGATCAGGATGACCGGGAAGACGGAGCGCGAGATGTCGACGATGACCGGCATCTTGCCGGTCCGACGGCGCGCGAAGAAGAGCTTGTCCAGCAGCAGGATCAGTCCCATTGCCAGTGTCACGATGACGAGAATCAGTCCGATATTTATTGCCATAATGAGTCCAGTTTCATGTTGCTTGCGGCGCGGACGGCATCAGTTGTCCTGCCCGACCTTGAGCACGGCGAGAAAGGCATCCTGCGGAATGTCGACCTTGCCGATCTGCTTCATGCGCTTCTTGCCCGCTTTCTGCTTTTCGAGCAGCTTGCGCTTGCGAGTCACGTCGCCGCCGTAGCACTTGGCAGTGACATTCTTGCGCAGCGCCTTGACGGTGGAACGCGCGATGACCTTGCTGCCGATCGCGGCCTGGATCGCCACCTCGAACATCTGGCGCGGAATCAGCTCTTTCATCTTCTCGGTCAGCTCACGGCCGCGCGTGTGCGCATTCTCCTGGTGCACGATGCTCGACAGCGCATCGACCTTCTCGCCGTTGATGAGGATATCGATCTTGACCAGCGGCGCGGGCTGGAAACGGCGGAACTCGTACTCGAAGGAGGCATAACCGCGGCTCACCGATTTCAGCCGGTCGAAGAAATCGAGCACGACTTCATTCATCGGCAGCTCGTAGGTGATCTGTACCTGGCCGCCGAGATATTGCATGTTCTTCTGCACGCCGCGCTTCTCGATGCAGAGGGTCATCACGGGCCCGAGCATGTTCTGCGGCACGAGGATGGTCGCCTCGATAATGGGCTCGCGGATCTCCTCGATCTTCGACGGATCCGGCAGTTCGGCCGGGTTGTCGATCTTGTCGATCTCGCCGTCGCGCATCAGCACCTCGTAAACGACGGTCGGCGCGGTCGTGACAAGGTCGAGGTCGTATTCACGCTCGAGGCGCTCCTGTACGATCTCCATGTGCAGCATGCCAAGAAAGCCGCAGCGAAAACCGAAACCGAGCGCCTGGGAGACTTCCGGCTCGAAATAGAGTGCGGCATCGTTCAGGCGCAGCTTCTGCAGCGCTTCGCGCAAGTCCTCGTAGTCATCGGAAGTAACGGGATAGAGACCGGAGAAGACCCGCGGCCGCATCTCCTCGAACCCGGGCAGCGGCTTGCTCGCCTTGTTGTCTGTATGCGTAATGGTATCGCCCACCGGCGCACCGTCGATCTCCTTGATGCCGGCGATCAGGAAGCCGACCTGGCCCGGCCCGAGCCGGCCCGTCGGGGTCTGCTTGGGCGTGAAGATACCGACATTGTCGACCTGATGCGTGCGCCCGGTCGACATGATGGTGATCTTGTCCTTCTTGCCGATGCTGCCGTTGAAGACGCGGATCAGCGAGATCACGCCGACATAGGAGTCGAACCAGGAGTCGACGATGAGCGCCTGCAGCGGCGCATTTTCGTCGCCTTCCGGAGGAGGAACGAGCTCGACGAGTTGCTCGAGCAGCTCCTCGATGCCGAGACCGGTCTTGGCGCTGACGCGCAACGCATTCTGTGCGTCGATGCCGATGATCTCCTCGATCTCGTTGATGACGCGCTCCGGTTCGGCCGACGGCAGGTCGATCTTGTTCAGTACCGGGATCACCTCGAGCCCCTGCTCGATGGCCGTGTAGCAGTTGGCGACGCTCTGGGCCTCGACGCCCTGGGCTGCATCGACAACGAGCAGCGCACCCTCGCAGGCGGCCAGCGAGCGTGACACCTCGTAGGAGAAATCGACGTGCCCGGGCGTGTCGATGAAGTTGAGCTCGTAGGTCTCGCCGTCGCGCGCGCTATAGTTCAGCGTGACGCTCTGCGCCTTGATGGTGATGCCGCGCTCGCGCTCGAGATCCATGGAGTCGAGCACCTGATCGGCCATTTCGCGCTCGCTCAGGCCGCCGCACAGCTGGATGAAGCGGTCGGCAATGGTCGATTTCCCGTGGTCGATGTGCGCAATGATGGAAAAATTGCGGATATGGCTCAGATCGGTCATGCAGTCAGGCTGAATCTCGGATCGGTGAGGCCCGCTGGAGCCTGCCCCGAAAAAAACGCGATCATAGCAAAGATCAGCAATTTACAGGAGATTTTCCGCTCCGCATGGCAAGGATGGCGCAGGCTTTTGCGATTCCCGTTGCAGCGGGCAGGCACGGCATCGCGCCGGCCCCGGCTGCCGCTCAATGGCGGTCAGCCGCTGCGGCGAACCCGGCGGTTTTCGCAGAGCGACTCGCCCCCTGAAGCAGGAGGCCGCTTGCTGGCGGCCCCCGGCTGTCACCCGGACGGCGCGGTTCAGCGCGGCTCCCAGTGCTCCGCGACTTCCGCCTCGAGATAGTCGCGAAACCCGCTGCACTCGGCGGAGGCGATGATGGCGTCGGCCACGGAAGAGTGGTCCGTGCTGGTGTCTCCCGTGGCGAAGAATTCGCTGCTGACGACCTCCGCATGTGCCTTGATGACGGCGTAGGCACAACTGTTGTCGGCCTCCTTGAGAATCTGGACACGGCGCCCGTCGACACTCACGTCTGTATGCACGTATGCATGCATGGCGGCGTCGATGACGAAGAACTTGTCCCAGTTGCGCGGATAGGCCCCCTGCTCGAGCGCATCGGCCATGAAGCGGATGTGCGCCCCGAGCTTCTCGGCATGCGTCCCGTCTTCAGCCTCGATATCCCAGTAGATCTGGTTGCCGTTGATCGCCTCGGGCGCGGGGGGGATGGTGACATCGCTGTAGTGAGCGTAGCCATCGTGCTCGCGGGTCAGGTAGGTGATCAGGCTGCCTGCGGAAGAAGCTGCATCGCTGTTCCTGGCGCCAGCAGCAGCGGCCTGCGCCGTGCCTGTCATGGCAAGCGAGAGCGTGAATGCCGCGAGTATCGGGGCAGTGGTGGAACGAAAGGGAAGCTGTCTGGCGAGAGTCATTGATTGTTTCCTCCATGTAAAGTGATCCAGAGACCGGTGCTCGCCGCTGTCGCGCGGGCAATCGGGTGCAATCCGTTTGCGCAAGCAAATTTCCACGAGGAAACCGGGGTAATCAAGTGCGGGACAGAAGATTCAGCCGAATTCCGACAGGAATTGACGCCAAACGGCACTGCCGGCAGCCGGACGTGGAAATTACCGGGAGGGGAAAGAGACGATAGACGGCTGACGCGGGCCCGGCGCCTACTCCTCGTCGTCGCCGGAGAGTTCGAGCAAGGGCACGCTCTGCACGGCGCTGCCGGCGATGCCCTTGATGGAACCGTGCATGTGGGTGGTGTTCAGCAAGACCTTGCGGATCTGCTTCTCGCGTTTTTTCCAGATGTTCTGCATGGCGCGCTTCTCGGCTTCCAGGTCCGCCTGCATCTGCGTGAAACCCTCGACGATCGCCTCGACCTGCATGCGGAACTCGTTGCCAGTCAGGTAATCGTAAAGCATGCCCATCTTGTCGCCCTTGTTGTCCTGCGCCGTGACGGCCTGGTCGAGACGGATGACCGTTTCGCGCAGCACGGCGGAGAGTCCCTGGAATTCGCTGAAGGTGCAGATCCAGACGCCGTCGCGCAGACCCATGCGCGGCATGTCTGCGGGCATGGCCGCCGTGACGAGTACGCCGATGTCGGCGCCTTTCTCGCGGATATCGTGCTTGAACTTCTCGATCCAGGCCGGCGAGAAGTTCTTCGCGCGCTTGCTCTCGTAGTAGATGCTGCCGCAATTGCTGCGCGTGCGCGTATTGACGATCTGCAGGCAATCCGCACCATGCGCGCCTTTCTTGACCTCCTCGACACTGTCGAGCGGGAAGGTGGAGGCGAGAAACTCCTCGATGACGAGCTCCTGCGCCTCGCCCTGGATCTGCATGGAGCCCTGCTCGGCCTTGCGCTGCGCCTCGCCAAGCTGCTGCCGGAGCTGCTCGATGACCTGCTCGCGCTCGGAGATCCTGAGCAGGCTCTTCTCCTCCTCGCTCTTGCGTATCTTCTGACGCTCCTGGCCGAGCATGGCGGTCAGCCGTTTCTGGGATTCGGCCTCGATCCGGTCACGCATCTCCTCCTTCTCGCGCTTCAGGCGCTCCATCTCGGCCGTCACCCTGTTGAGTTCCCGCAGGCGTACCGACTTTTCGTCGAGCTCCTTCTGGAGCAGTTCGAAACGCTCGGACTGCTCCTGTTCGAGGGCGCTGCGCAGTTCCTGTTGCAACCGCTTCTTCTGCTCGCTGATGCCGGCGCGAATCGCCTCGGCGACCGACTGCCGGTGCGCCCGCCGGGCCTCGTCGAGCGCCTCTTTCTCGGCGGTCAGCGCCTGCTGCATCTCCTGGTAACGGAGTTTCTCGTCCGCGAGCTTCTGCTGGAACTGCGTCCTGAGCTCTTCCTCGACCTGGTGATAGAGAAGGTCGTTGACGTCGATATCGCCACCGCAATGGGGGCACTGGATGTGTCGTTTATGCGTATCCAAGATGTCTTTTCAGTCTGTTGGGCTGGAAGCTGTTGCTGTCGTTGATCATGACCATGTCGAGACCCTGGTTTGGCTTCCCGCAGCCGGCATTCGGATCGTGGATGAGATGCAGAGTACAGTCATGCCTGCCGTGACTGAAGCCGGCGCCGATGTGATCTCGAACTCCAGGCGCCCCGGGAGCGCGCTGTCCGACGAGTCGACCTCGTGCATGAGGCTATGCCTGATGAGGATGTCTGTCATGGAGGGTCAGTCGTATTCCCTGTCTTTCCAGGTGCGGATCGCGGTGAAGACCTCCACCCCTTGACCGAGGGGTCTGCCGGCGTATTTCCCGGCCGCCGCAATGACCTGCGGGACATGGCCGCGCAGGAAGGGATTGGTCTCGAGTTCATCGGCCAGCAGCGACGGCACGGTCGGCTCGCCGCGTTCGCGCGTCGCGCGGTCACGCTCGATGCGCTGTTGCAGCGCCGCATTTTCCGGCTCGACCCACTCGGCGAAACCCAGGTTGTCGAGCGTGTATTCATGCGCGCAGTAGAGCTTCGTCCGGGGCGGCAGCGCGGCGATCTTCGACAGCGAGGCATGCAGCTGCGCGTGGGTGCCGCTGAAGACGCGTCCGCAGCCGGCCGCGAAGAGGGTGTCGCCGCAGAAAAGCGCCTCGCCGGCGAGGTAGGCCACATGCCCCTCCGTGTGTCCCGGAACATCGAGCACCTCGAAGGCCGTGGCGATTTCGGGAATCTCGATCCTGTCGCCTTCGCCGACGCGGTGCGTCAGGGTCGCGATGGGCTCGTTCTTCGGCCCGTAGACCGGGATGCCCGGCCAGTCGGCGAGCAAGGCGCGAATGCCGCCCGTGTGGTCGCCATGCTTGTGGGTGACGAGAATCGCCGCCAGGCGAAGGGCGTGCGCCCGCAGGTAGTCGCGCACGGGATCGTCATCGCCCGGATCGACGACCACGGCGTAGCCCGAACCTGCCTCGGTCAGACACCAGATATAGTTGTCGTCGAATGCGGGGATCGGCGTCACGGTCACTTGTAGAGCTCCGCTGGATCGATCATGGGTTCGGTGGCGATGGTGACCTTGTCGCCATCGACCTCGATGAAAAAGCAGTTCCTGCGGCCGGTGTGGCAGGCCGGCCCCGTCTGGTCGACCTGCAACAGGATGGTGTCACCATCGCAGTCGAAGGCCATCGACTTCAGCCGCTGCACCTGGCCGGAGGATTCGCCCTTGCGCCAGAACTGCTGGCGCGAGCGCGACCAGTAGCAGACGCGGCCGGTCTCGAGACTCTCCTCGATGGCCGGGCGGTTCATCCAGGCCATCATCAGGACCTCCCTGGTGTCGTACTGCTGGGCGATCGCCGGCACGAGGCCGTCATCGTTGTATTTCAGGTTATCGAGGGTTCTGGCCAGCGAGTGCCGGCTCCCTGCAGCGGCCTGTTCGAGGGTCTTGAAGTCGCACATGGTTCGGGCAATGAAAACGAATTGGTCAACATTATGCACTGAACCGCCTGCGAGTTGGTAAAATCCGCCCCATGAAATCGAAACTCTTCCGCATCGCGTTCCTGAACCAGGGCAAGGTCTACGAACTCTACGCAGGCAGCGTCGAGCCCGGCAGCCTCCCCGGCTTCGTCACCATCGGCGACTTGCGCTTCGGTGAACAGACGCGTGTCGTGATCGATCCCTCCGAAGAGAAACTCAGGACGGAATTCGACGGTGTGGAGCAGGTCCATGTGCCCTTTCACGCGGTCATCCGTATCGACGAGGTGACGCGCAGGGGCGTCAGCAAGATTCGCGATGCCGACGGCGCCTCGAGTGTGACGCCCTTTCCGGGCCCCTTCACGACAACCGGCAGCAAGAAAGACTGATGGAGACCCTTAAAAAGAGTATCGAGGTGCAACGCGCTTCGCTGAGGAACATGCTCGTCGATCCGATGCACCGCATCGCCGCGGAACTGCGCGCGGTCTGGGGCGACAACGACAGGATCAACGAGGTGCTGCTCTCCGAGCTTGGCACACTGCCCTATGTCAAGTTCCTCTACCTCATGGACCCGGGCGGCATCCAGATCAGCAACAGCGCTGCGCGCGGCGAGGGCCTGCTGGCCACGGACCTGGGGCGCGACCGCTCGACCCGCCCCTACATGATGCCCTACCCCTCCGAGACCGAGATGTCGTTGTCGGAGTCCTACATCAGCCTCAGGGCGCAGCGTCCCTCGTTGACGGCGGTCCAGCCCGTCAGGGCGAAGAAGGACGGGCTGCTGGGCTTTCTCGGCGCCGATGTCGACTTGCGCGACCTGCCGATCACGCGGGACCTCTACGAGGAGCCGCCGACGTGGCAGCAGATCAAGGGTGATCCGGCGATCCGTGGACAGCTGTTCAAGCAGAAGCGTGTCGAAAGCCTCATGGACAGGCACATCGCGGAAATCCTGCCGGTGATCGAGGAACTCATGATCGAGAGCGGCGTCTTTCACGGGAAAATCCACTTTTCGTCGAGCCGGGCGACCATCTGGCATATCGACGACCCGTTCCGCTACCGCATTCTCGGCTACGAGGCGCTCATGGACCCGGATATCTGCCTGACCTATCCGCATCGCCCCTATCCCGGGGACGCCAAGGTGCCCTCGAGCCTGATCCGGCCAATTCTCGAGACGTTCCAGTACCTGCGCTTCGCCGACGAGACCATCTACCTGCGCGCGGGTTCCGTCAATATTTTCAACGGAATCGTCGGGTTGAATTTTTCCTGCGATGGCTCGCATTATATCCCCTACGAACAATTTCTCGCCAAGGACTCGGAGTTCTGGAGCGGCATGCTATGACAAGACGCGAAGAGATCACCGCAAAACTGACCGATGCTTTCAAGCCTTTTCATCTCGAGGTGGTCGACGAGAGCAGCAACCACAACGTACCGGAGGGGTCAGAGTCGCATTTCAAGGTGCTGCTGGTCACTCCGCAGTTCGACGGGCAGAGCCTCATCCAGCGGCACCGCGCCGTCAACAAAACGCTCGCGGACGAGCTCTCGCAAGGCGTGCATGCGCTGGCGCTGCACACCATGACCCCCGAGGAGTGGTTCGAGAAAGGCGGCGTGGCGCCCGAATCGCCGCCCTGCCTCGGCGGCGACGGCAACCTCAGGCAGGAGTCGTGAGCATGCTCCTCGAACCACTGCGCTGGATCATCGGGCAGGGGGTGCTCGGCTACGAGCGGCTGACGCGGCCCGAACCCGTACAGCGCGAAATGGAACAGCAGGCGCTCGTCGATGCCGAGACATCCAGCCTGGCGTTGTACGAATTCAGGTCCTGCCCCTTCTGCATGAAAGTGCGCAAGGTGATGCACGGCAAGAACCTCAATATCGAGAGGCGCGACGCGCGACGCAACGGCGCCTGGGGCGAGGAACTCAGGCAAGAGGGTGGCAAGTGGCAGGTACCCTGCCTCAAGATCACGCGGTCCGACGGCAGCGTCACCTGGCTCTACGAATCCCGCGACATCATCGACTATCTCAACGACCACTTCCCGACCTGACCGGCTGGCCGTGCTCAGAAGGAGCCGTCAGCGGCAGGCCCGCGGCATCCGCGGGCCGGCAGGCGGTATTCAGTCGCTGTCCGGGAAGAGCTCTTTCGCGAACACGAGGGCATCCTCCCTCTCCCTGCCATTCGGGTAATAACCGGGCCTGGTGCCAATCTGGTTGAAGCCGCTGTCGAGGTAGAGCGACTGGGCCACGCGGTTGGATGCGCGCACCTCCAGGAAGAGGGTCCCGGCGCCGCGCCTGCCGGCTTCCTCGAATACCCTGTAGAGCAGCTGGCGGCCATAACCGTGCCCCTGCTGCCGCGGGTGAATGCAGAGATTGAGCAGGTGCGCCTCGCCGGCGGCGACGGACAGCATCGCATAGCCGATCTCTTGCCCCTCCTGCATGGCGATGATGCCGTGATAACCCGCCTTGAGGCAGTCGCGAAAAATCACCTTCGTCCAGGGATGGGGATAGGCCCGTACCTCGATCTGCATGACTTCCCCGATATCCTCCTGCGTCATGACGCGGAACTCGAGACTGTCGGTAATCAGCACGGCGTTCATCCCGCTTCACGCAGCACGCGCATCAGCAGCTGAAGATCGAGCCAGGAACTGGCCTTCTGTGCCGGCTGACGCAGCAGATAGGCCGGATGGTAGGTCACGACCAGTGGAATCCGCTGCTCGCCATAGTGGTGCACTTCGCCGCGCAGCCGGCCGACGCTGAGATCGGTCTGCAGCAGGCTCGTCGCGGAGACGCCGCCGACGCTGAGGATCGCCTTCGGCCCGATCATCGCGATCTGGGCGGCAAGATAGCCGCTGCAGGCGAGTATCTCCTCAGGCGCGGGATTGCGGTTGCCGGGCGGACGGCACTTGAGAATATTGGCGATGTAGACCCTGTCGCGCGCAGTACCGGCCGCCAACAGCATCTCGTCGAGCAGGCGGCCGGCGCGCCCAACGAATGGCTCGCCCTGGCGATCCTCGTCGGCGCCCGGCGCCTCGCCGATGATCAGCAGCTCCGCCTCGGGGTCTCCCGTACCGAAGACCGTCTGCGTGCGGCTCGCGTGCAGGGGGCACTTCTGGCATGCCGCGACTTGTGCGCGCAGCGCATCCCAGTCCTTCGCGGGGGGCCCTGCGGCCGGCGCCAGCGGCTGTTCATCAGCGGCTGGCGGCGTCGCTTCGACCGCGGGAGCAGCCTCCCTTGGAAATTCGCGGCGCACCCAGCGCCGGATACCCATGGCATCCAGCAGCTGTTTGCGCCTTTGATCGAGCATGGGGCGGCTCAGACGTCGGCGACCTGCGGATGCTCGCGCACCACGGGTTGCAACAGACGGTTGATGCCGTTGATGTAGGCCTTGGCCGAGGCGATGACGATGTCGGTATCGGCGCCCTGGCCATTGATGATGCGCCCGTCCTGTTCCAGGCGCACGGTCACTTCGCCCTGGGCGTCGGTACCCGAGGTAATGTTGTTGACAGAGTAGAGCTGCAGGCTCGCCTCGGTGCCGACGAGCGCCTTGATCGCCTTGAAGGCTGCATCGACCGGACCGCCGCCTTCGGCAGCGCTCCTCTTCTCCTCGCCGTCGATAGAGAGCGTCACGCTGGCGTTGGGTTTTTCGCCGGTCTCGGAGCAGACCTTCAGTGCGATCAAGCGCACGCGCTCGCTGATGGACTCGCTCTCGGTCTCGGAAACGAGCACCTGCAGATCCTCGTCGAAAATCTCGTGTTTCCTGTCGGCCAGGTCCTTGAAACGGCGGAATGCGTCATTGAGTTCTTCCTCGCTGTCGAAGCTGTAGCCGAGCTCGTCGAGACGCGTGCGGAATGCATTGCGACCGGAGTGCTTGCCGAGCACCATGCGGTTCTGCTTCCAGCCAACATCCTGGGCGCGCATGATCTCGTAGGTCTCGCGGCTCTTGAGCACGCCGTCCTGGTGGATGCCGGACTCGTGTGCAAAGGCGTTGGCGCCGACGATCGCCTTGTTCGGCTGGACCGGGAAGCCCGTGATGTTGGAAACCAGCTTCGAGCAGGTGACGATCTGCGTGGTGTCGAGATCGGTATCGCAGCTGTAGACGTCCGGGCGCGTGCGCACGGCCATGACGACCTCTTCGAGCGAGGCGTTGCCGGCACGCTCGCCGAGGCCGTTGATGGTGCACTCGACCTGGCGGGCGCCGTTCATGACAGCGGAGAGCGAGTTGGCGACGGCCAGCCCGAGATCGTTGTGGCAGTGCACCGAGAAGACCGCCTTGTCGGCGTTGGGGATGCGCTCGATGAGCGTCCTGATGGTCTCGCCGAACTGCCAGGGCATGGCGTAGCCGACCGTATCAGGCACGTTCAGCGTCGTCGCGCCGGCGTCGATAACGGCCTCGAAGATGCGGCAGAGGAAATCGATGTCGGATCGGCCGGCGTCCTCGGCCGAGAACTCCACGTTGTCGGTGTACTGGCGTGCGCGCCTGACCGAGTGCACGGCCTGCTCGACGACCTGGTCCGGCGACATGCGCAGCTTGTGCTCCATGTGGATCGGCGAGGTCGCGATGAAGGTGTGGATGCGGCCCGAGTTGGCGTTTTTGAGGGCTTCGCCGGCGCGATCGATATCCTTGTCGAGCGCCCGGGCGAGACCGCAGATGGTCGAATCCTTGACGGCCTCGGCCACGGCCTTGACGGCCTCGAAGTCGCCGGGACTGGCGATCGGGAAGCCGGCCTCGATCACATCGACGCGCAGCTTCTCGAGCGCCCTGGCGATACGCACCTTCTCGTCTCTGGTCATGGAAGCGCCGGGGCTCTGCTCGCCATCGCGCAACGTGGTGTCAAATATGATGAGCTTGTTCTTACTCATGTGGTATCTCTCCTGCTGAGCCGCAGAGTTTACGGCCTTTTCGAATTCGATCAACTTTTGAATGGTTTGCGTCGCTTTTCGCCCTCGCCAGGGCATCGTGTCTGTGTGCCCCTCAGGGCAGTAGACGCAGCAGGAGAAGCGGGAGGAAGGCGAGTGAAAGCCTGTTTCCGGCGGAAACATCACGATCGGTTGTGCGGTCGATGCGTGTGGCTTGCATGGTCAGGATCTGATTGATGTCCGGTGAATATAGCCGAGCCCCGGCCTTTTGCCAACAGGTTTTACGAAACAAAACAATCGATAATGCCTATTATCTGGAGAGTGCCTGAAATCCCGCTGCATTTCGCGGTTTGCGGGCGCCGGGAACTCGTTATATAGTCGCGATTCAGTCAGACCTCCGCGGGAGAGATCAGCACTGCTGACGCCGAAGGCGCAAACCCGCCCGGAATCGCTCAGGCAAAAGGATCGCGGAGACGGCCGACACCGGCCAGACTGACTCTGGAGAGCGGTCCGCACGCGGCGGGCCCACCGACGGGGCAGAAACCGCGCTGCGGCGGGTTTCAAACTCTCAGGTTTCAGGACAGAGGGGCGGTACCGGCCTGTTGCCGGTACCGCCCCTTTTTCGTTTGACGCACTGAACAACAGAAGAACCTGGAGTAACCAGATGGAGAAAAAAACCGTCCTCAACCAGAGTCACCGGGACATGGGGGCACGCATGGTGTCTTTCGGCGGCTGGGACATGCCCGTGCACTACGGCTCGCAGATCGACGAGCACAATGCGGTGCGCGAGCATGCCGGCATGTTCGACGTCTCCCACATGCAGATCATCGACATCCACGGCAGCGACTCCACGCGTTTTCTGCGGCGCCTGCTGGCGAACGATGTCGCCAGGCTCAAGGAGCCCGGCAAGGCGCTCTACAGCTGCATGCTGAATCCCGACGGCGGCGTTATCGACGACCTCATCGTCTACTTTTGCGACGAAACCTGGTACCGGCTCGTCGTCAATGCCGCCACGGCGGACAAGGATATCGCCTGGATCATGCAACAGATGCACGATTTCGAGATCCAGGTGCAGCCGCGCCCCGAACTCGCGATGATCGCAGTCCAGGGTCCGAAAGCGATCGAACTCACGATCTCGCAGATGAACGAGGAGCTCGGCAAGGCCTGCAAGCGTCTCAAACCATTCAGCGCCACCTGGGATGCGAGCTGGTTCATCGGCCGCACCGGCTACACCGGCGAGGACGGCTTCGAGATCATGCTGCCCGAGGCCGACGCGCCCGATCTCTGGAAAGCACTGGCCGAGGCCGGGGTCGCGCCGTGCGGGCTGGGCGCACGCGATACGCTGCGCCTCGAGGCCGGCATGAATCTCTACGGCCAGGACATGGACGAGACAACCACGCCGCTCGTCTCGGGGCTCGGCTGGACTGTCGCCATGGAGCCGGCAGGGCGCGACTTCATCGGCCGCGATGCACTCGAGAAACAGAAAAACGAAGGCATCCCGCAAAAGCTGGTTGGCCTGCTGCTCGAGGGGCGCGGCGTGCTCCGCGGGCACCAGCAACTCCATGCCGGCGACGAATGCGTCGGCGAGATCACCTCCGGCGGTTTTTCGCCGACCCTGCAACGCAGCATCGGTCTCGCGCGCATTTCGGCGGACGCGCCACAGGATCTCGAGGTGGATATCCGCGGCAAGCGCCTGCCCGTCAGAATCGTCAAGTACCCCTTTGTCCGCCACGGACAAGCCTGTATCGAACTGTGAGGAACAGCAGCAATGAGCAACACCCCAAGCGACCTGAAGTACACCAAGAGCCACGAATGGGTCCGCGACAACGGCGACGGTACCATCACGCTCGGCATTACCGACCATGCGCAGGAGCTCCTCGGCGACCTGGTCTTCGTCGAGGTGCCGGAAGCGGGCAGCGAGGTCGAGTCCGGCGGTGAAATCGCCGTCGTGGAGTCGGTCAAGGCCGCGTCGGACGTCTACAGCCCCGTCGGCGGTGAGGTCATCGCCTCCAACGAGGCACTCGCCGACACGCCCGAGAGCGTCAACGACTCGCCCTATGACGATGGCTGGATCTGCAAGATCAGGCTCTCCGACAGCAGCGAGCTGGACGCCCTCATGAATGCCGACAGCTATGCCACCCACGCCGAAGAAGAGGAGCATTGATGCCTTTCATTCCGCATACCGAGGATGACGTCCGGCGCATGCTGTCGGTCATCGGTGCCGGGAGCATCGACGAGCTGTTCGACGAAATTCCCGAAGAGCTCAAGTGCAAGTCCTTCGATGCCATACCCGAGGGTCTCAGCGAGATGGAGGTCGCCGCGATCATGCACGAGCGCGCCGCCCGGGACGCCAACGGACTCTGCTTCATCGGCGCGGGCTCCTACGATCACCACATCCCGGCGGCCGTCTGGGAGCTGACGACGCGCGGCGAGTACTACACCGCCTACACACCCTACCAGGCCGAGGCCAGCCAGGGCACGCTGCAGCTGCTGTATGAATACCAGACCATGATGACAGCCCTGACCGGCATGGACGTCTCGAACGCCTCGCTCTACGACGGCGCTTCCGCTCTCGCCGAGGCCGTGCTGATGGCCGTGCGCGCGAACCGCAAGTCGAAGAGCCGCCGCGTGCTGGTGCCGCGCTCGCTGCACCCGGCCTACCGCAGGACGATCGAAACGATCGTGGGCAACCAGCGGATCGAAATCGTCGAGGTACCGTTCGACGCCGCCACGGGCAAGACCGATCCCGCTGCGCTCGAGTGCCTCGAGGGTCAGGACCTCACAGCGCTGGTCATCCCGCAGCCGAACTTTTTCGGCGTGCTCGAGGATGTCGATGCCATGACCGAGTGGGCGTCGGCCAACGGCATGCTCGCCATCGCGGTCGTCAATCCACTGTCGCTGGCGATTCTCAAGCCACCCGGCGAATGGGGAGCGAACGGCGCCGACATCTGTGTCGGCGAGGGTCAGCCGCTCGGCATCCCGATGTCGTCCGGCGGCCCCAACTACGGCTTCATGTGCTGCAAGCAGCAGCATGTGCGCCAGATGCCGGGGCGCATCATCGGCCGCACCGTCGATCTCGACGGCAAGCCCGGCTATGCATTGACACTGCAGGCGCGCGAACAGCACATCCGCCGCTCCAAGGCGACCTCGAACATCTGCACCAACCAGGGACTCATGGTGACGGCCTCGACGATTCACATGGCCTTGATGGGCGGTGAGGGACTGGCGCGCGTCGCGGGCGCGAGTCACGCCAACACGCAGAGACTCGTCGACATGCTGACCGCCCTCGACGGCGTCGGAAAGCGCTTCGACTCACCCGTGTTCCACGAGCAGGTGCTGACGCTCGACGCGCCCGTCACGGAGGTCTTGCATGCACTCTCCGCGCAGAATGTCCTCGGTGGCTACGCCCTCGGCGACGAGTACCCCGAACTCGGCAACTGCCTGCTGGTATGCGCCACCGAGAAACGTACCGGGGCGGATATGCAACAATTTGCCGACACCCTCGACCGTGTACTCACGGCGCGCCCGCAAGGCGCCCTGCCCGGTCAATCCCAAATTCAGTTAACACCCTAGGAGACAAACATGGCTTCAATCACGCTTCACGGCAATGCCTGCACCACCAACGGCGACCTGCCCGCAGTCGGTAGCGATGCCCCCGATTTCAAGCTCACGGACAAGGATCTCAACGACGTCTCGCTGGCCGATTTCTCCGGCAAGAAAAAGATTATCAGCATCGTGCCGAGTCTCGACACCGGCGTCTGCGCGACCTCGACCAGGGTCTTCGACGAGCGCATCGGCGGTAACGACAGCGCCGTCGTCCTGGTTGTCTCGGCCGACCTGCCGTTCGCCCAGAGCCGTTTCTGCGGCGCCGAGAACACCGGTAACGTGATCACCCTGTCGATGATGCGTTCGAAGAACTTCGCCAAGGACTACGGCATCCTGATCCAGGATGGCCCGCTGGCCGGTATCACCGGGCGCGGCGTCGTCGTGCTCGACGAGAACAACAAGGTGCTGCATGCGCAGCTCGTCAGCGAGATCGGCGACGAGCCCGACTACGACGCGGCCATGAACGCCATCGGCTGAGCGGCCTGACGCGATCCCTCTGTGCAGGGTATCGCCCCCTCTCCGGCCGCCTTGTGGGCGGCCGCGCGGGGATCAATCCAGAGAACGACAGACGCGAAGGAACCAGAGCAGAAGCAACCATGCTGATTTATGAACAGTCACAACCGGGCCGCCGCGCGATGGCGCAGGCGCCGAAAGAGCAACCCGGCCTCGATGCCATCCCGGCCGGGCTGCGCCGCAAGGAGACCGCCGGACTGCCGGAGGTTTCCGAGATGCAGGTCGTGCGCCACTACACACGGCTGTCGCAGAAGAACTTCTCGATCGACACCAATTTCTACCCGCTCGGTTCCTGCACCATGAAGCACAACCCGCGCGCCTGCAACACGCTGGCGATGCTGCCGGGCTTCATCGGGCGTCACCCCTGCGCCCCGGACAACCACAGCCAGGGCTTTCTCTCCTGCATGTACGACCTGCAGAACATCCTCAAGGAGGTCACGGGCATGAAGGCTGTCTCGCTGACACCGGCCGCCGGCGCCCAGGGAGAGTTCACGGGTGTGGCCATGATCCGCGCCTACCATGAGTCCCGCGGCGACAACGAGCGCAACGAGATCATCGTGCCTGATGCCGCCCATGGCACCAACCCGGCGACAGCCGTCATGTGCGGCTACAAGGTCAGGGAGATACCGACCAGGAAGGATGGCGACGTCGACATCGAGGCATTGAAAGCCGTCCTCGGTCCGCAGACAGCCGGCATCATGCTAACCAATCCCTCGACCGTCGGCGTGTTCGAGCGCAAGATCCGCGAGATTGCACACCTCGTGCACGAGGCCGGCGGCCTGCTCTATTACGACGGCGCCAACCTCAATGCCATCCTCGGCAAGGTGCGCCCGGGCGACATGGGCTTCGACGTCATTCACATGAACCTGCACAAGACCTTCTCGACGCCGCATGGCGGGGGCGGCCCGGGCGCCGGACCTGTCGGCGTCAGTGAACGCCTCGTGCCCTACCTGCCGGTCCCCATGGTCGACTATGACGGCGACCACTACCACTGGGTGACCAGGGAGGAGCGTCCCGACAGCATCGGCCAGCTGTCGGCCTTCGCAGGCAATGCCGGCGTCCTGCTGCGCGCCTACGTCTACGCGCTGCTGCATGGCCGCGACGGCATGACGCGCGTCGCCGAGTACGCCACGCTCAACGCCAACTACCTCATGAAGCTGCTGACCGATGCCGGCTTCGATGCGGCCTACCCGGAACGGCGCGCGAGCCACGAGTTCATCATCACGCTCAGGAAGCAGGCGAAGGAACTCGATGTCAACGCCATGGATTTCGCCAAGCGCATGCTCGACTACGGGGTGCACGCGCCGACCACCTACTTTCCGCTGCTCGTGCCCGAGTGCCTGCTCATCGAGCCGACAGAGACCGAATCGCCCGAGGCCGTGGAATATTTCGCCGAGGTCATGACGAAGATTCTCGAGGAGGCGAAGAGCCAGCCGGAGATCGTCAAGACAGCCCCGCACACGCAGCCCGTGCGCAGGCTCGATGACGTCCGCGCGGCGCGCGAACTCGACCTGCGCTGGCAGCCTCAAGGCTGAATTCTTGAAACCCGGCGATACCGGCATCAAGCGCCTCTTCAAGGCCTCTGGCTATTCGGCCAGGGGCTTCGCCGCCTGCTTCAGGCACGAGGCTGCATTCCGCCAGGAGATCGCAGTCTCCCTGGTGCTGATCCCGCTCGGCCTGTGGCTCGGCCAGACAGGCGTCGAACGCGCCCTGCTCGTCGGCAGCTGGCTGCTGGTGCTCATTGTCGAGCTCCTCAATTCGGCCATCGAGGCCGTGGTCGACCGTATAGGACCCGAAAGCCACGAACTCTCCGGACGCGCCAAGGATATCGGCTCGGCGACCGTCCTGCTGGCCATCCTCGTGGCGATGCTGACGTGGGGGCTGGTGCTCCTGCCAGCATACCTCTGAGGCAGGAGCTCAGAGCAGGTCCTCGAAAAACCAGGCGGCGAGTTCGTTCCTGCCATGGAGCCCGGCCTTGGTGTAGATGGCGGTCGCCTGCTGGCGGACTGTCTTTTCCTTGGTGTTACGCGCCGCCGCGACCTCGCGGAACGAGAGTCCCTTGAGCAACAGGTAGGCGATTTCCTGCTCGCTCGGCGTCAGGCCCCATTCGCCGAACTGCCACTGGATGAGTCTGGAGAACTCTTTCTTGCCTTCCCTGAACCGCGCGTTTGAGGTCGCGAGCTGCTCCCTGACAACGCCGAGCTGCTGCGCAAGCTGCGCCTTCTCCCGTTTGTGCCTGACGTTGAGAGAGAGAAGATAGGCAAGCCCGGCCGTCGTCATCAGCAGCAGCGCGAACTCACCAAGAATTTCCCAGCTCACGCCGTTCCGACCCATCTCTTCCAGAGCCTCGAACAGCTCCCAGGCGACAAAACCGAGGACAAAGAAAAAATATATTGATAACAATAACTTGTGAGTAAATGACACGATTCGGTATTCCGTCGTCTGGCCATGCATGGGACACATGTCTCATGGGACATTTGTCCCGCTTGCCCCTCTCTGGGAGGTTTGTCGATTATAACACCGAGGCACAAAGACTAGAGTTCACTATCCTGCCACTGCACCGGAGCGGACCCATGAATATTCCCGCTGACAGCCGATTCGCACCTGCCTGGACCATCACTCCGGGCACCCTCTTGCGTGTTGGCGCGACACGTCTCACTCTGTTTGCGCATCAACTCCCTTCCAGCCACGGCATTTTCGAGCCCGCAACCCGGAGCCATGGCGGTATGCCCGGCGACTCACACCTCTATCGCTGGCAGGAGAATGCGCAGCATGTCGCGTCCGGCGACAGCAGACCCTGAATGGCCTGCATGAGAATCAAACCGCAACCTTGCACAGGGGGCATTGGAGGATCGGGTTGATTGTCCGGGCCGTGTCACACAAGGCCCTTGACAAAAGCCCCCCACGACAGGATTCTGCTGTGGACAAAAGCACCACAACTGGCAGATTGTCCTTGGATACAGTCACCCAAATCGCGCTGGGCGCCGCCGTCGGCGAAGCCGTGATCGGCAAGCAGATCGGCCGCAAGGCCCTTCTGTGGGGCGCCGTCTGCGGCACCATCCCTGACCTCGACGTTTTCGTGCCGCTCGGCAATGCCGTCATGGACTTCACCTACCATCGCGGGGCAAGCCACTCGCTGTTCGTGCTCGCTTTGCTGACGCCCCTGATGGTGTGGCTCGTCAACCGCATCCATCCTCAGTATCGGGACATGACCTGGCGCTGGGCGGCGATGATCTACACCGTTTTCGTCACCCACGTGCTGCTCGACAGTTTCACGACTTACGGTACACAGATCTTCTGGCCGATCGACAATACCCCGGTCGCCCTGTCGACGATCTTCATCATCGACCCGCTCTATACCGTGCCGCTGCTCGTTGGCATCATCGCGGTGCTCATGAGCCGCAACGCGCCCCGCGGGCGGGCCTGGAACCATGCGGGATTGCTGCTGAGCACACTCTACCTCGGCTGGACGGCCGGCGCGAAGCTCCACGTCGATGCGCAGGTCAATGACGCCCTGGCGCAGCAGGACATCGCGCACGACAGGGTCTTCACGACGCCGGCGCCATTCAACTCCCTGCTGTGGCGCACCGTCGTCATGGATGAAGGTGGCTACTTCGAGGGCTACTACTCGCTGCTGGATGACGACAACGCCATCCGCTTCCATCGCTACGCCAGCGAGGAGCAGCTGCTGGCCGGGCTGGAAGACGACTGGAACACACAGCGCCTGAAATGGTTCAGCAAGGGTTTCTACTCCGTCAGGCGGGAACGTGACGAGGTCGTCATCAGCGACCTGCGCATGGGGTACGAGCCTGACTATGTCTTCCGCTATGCTGTCGCGGAGATCTCCAATCCGCATTCAAGGCCGGTCGAACCAAGGCATCTGCCGCCCGAGCGCGACTGGAACCTGCTGAACAGGATCTGGCAGCGTATCTGGGACCAGGACGTCATACTGGCGCAGGGCTGAGGCCCGCCCCGCGCCCGAAAGCCCTTATTTCACCTCGAACAGCATGTCGATGACGGCTTCAGCCGCGACCCAGTCACTTTCCATGCAGCCCTCGTGCGGATGACGCTTTCGCGATATCAGGTATGCCCCCCTGCCGACCAGCTCGAGACGTTCATGCTGGCTGATGACCGTTTTTCCGGCAGCAGCCGGAGTGGAGGATGTCACGGGAGAGGCCGTCTTCGTCGCGGCCACTTTTTTCTTGGCGACCTTTTTCTTGACGCTCTTCTTGGCAACTTTTTTCGCGGCCACTTTTTTCTTGGCGACCTTCTTCTTCGGCGCAGGGGTATCCTCGGCCATGTAACGACTCCTGGTTGACTCGGAAAATGTGTTGATTCCGGGTGATCTGGCGCCTACAGGCTGGCAATTGCCGCCTCGATGACGCAGAGATTGACCGGACGTTCTTGTTCGATCTCCAGCGGCTGGAGTTGCAGCTGCAACTGCTCCTCCGGGCCCTGTTGCGGGGTGTCCGGGGTTCTCACCTCCGCACCCATGGTGATCAGGGAATCATTATATTCGAATTCGTCGATAGTCATCATTCGTTCTCCCGTCAGGTGTGGAATCGCACAGGCTCGAGGGAGATGATGCAACATTCATGCCATGCGTACATAGCTTTACAAGACATTGTTTCTGCAACTTTTTCAACTCGCGCCAGTGTCTGCGGTCCGTCTCAAAAAGGTGCGGCATGTCTCATTTTGTAACATCAGGGAGTTCCTGCGGAGAGTTCAGTCAACGGCGGTGAAGCCGATCCGGGTCTCGAGTCTGCCCTCGAACCAGGCGTCGAATGCCAGCCTGCCGCTGCCTGTCTCCACGGAAAAACCCTGCTGCGCGGCAGGAGCGATGCTATCGAAACGCAGCAATTCTTGCGGATAGATGACCTCGAGGCTGACCCTGAAGGGGAAATAGCCGTCGAGGAAACGCCGCATGTAGGGGCCGTTTTTCAAGACATAGCCGCCGTCGGGCTGCGCATAGAAATTCCTGATGCGGGCCGCGACGCAGATGGATGCCTTTTTCGAGACATCCTCGAGCTCCACGCCCTGTCCCTTCACCTCGGCCTTGCCAATGCCCCGCGTGCCGATCACGGCGAGATCGCGCATCTCGTTGTAGTTGTAGACGACTTCGACTCGCGGCACCCTGTCGAGGTTGTAATAGCACTGTCGCAGCGACACCCACCCGCTCCCGAGGCTCTCCGGGGAAATCTCGATACGGCTGAGGGAATGCAGTACCGATGAATCGACAGGCCGCGGCAGGAAATGCAGGTCGCCCGTGTTGACGACCGCTTCGTCGGCCTCGAACCACGCCTCGTCGGGATCCAGCGAGGAGGCGTACACCGGGACGCCGAGCGCCAGACAGAAGGCGAGTATCGAGATCAGTGGAATGTTCAGGAGCGTCATAACCTTGTCTCCGCACAGCATTGTGGTGGACCTTGTGGCAGAGTCTATCAGCTGTACATCGCTGCACCAGGGGGATAGAGTCGTGCTGCACCACTGATACGGGGAACCCTTCGATGAAAAGCATGATTGCACTGTTCGCCCTTCTGTTCGCGGCCGTCCACCCGCTCGCCGCAGAGACAACTGGCGCAGACGCCTATTCCGTGCCGCAAGATGCGCAAATCGGCTGGGTTCCCCCCAACCTGCCGGGCAGCCGCGGCGCTGCCGGCTCGGGATGTGCCCCGGGCGGCGACATCCTGCCCGACGGTATCTGGTTCGTCTTCGTCAAAAACGCCAGCAGCGAGACGATTGTCCTCGACCTCGCCTGCTTCTATTTCGGTGCAGCGGCCGAGGTCGCTGCCGAGCGCGACGGCGAAGAGGCCAACAACGACTACTACATCAGCAACAGGAACAGCCGCCTGCGACGTGCGCCACTGGCGGATGATATCCGGGTCCACGCCGTCAACCCGGGCTCGGCCCCGTCGAACAGCATCAGGCCCGTTTCACTCGAGTCATGGCTGCGACCGGGCGAAGGCAAAGTCTGCCCGGGCGACTTCTGTATCGTCTGGCTCTTCATCAACAACGGCCGCATCACCGAAATCATGGAGCAATATCTTCCCTGATGTTCGAGACCGGCTCACGCCGGCTGTTGCATTGCTTGCGGCTGCGCGACTGCAGCGCTCAGCGCTGCGGGTGGATGATGTCCAGCTTGCCGTCGCCTGAAAGAAAACGCTTGAGGATCTTGTAGATATCGATATCGAGCGGCCCGGAAGTGGTCGTGAAAAGATCCTCGAGCTCGTTCTCGCTGCCGGCCTTGCCGAAATAGCACCAGTGGTCCAGCACATGAATCTCGGTCTTACCCGTGCCCGCATGGCGCTCGCGAATGCCGATCCTGCCCTCGTAGGGCCAGGCCTTGATCTTCAGCGGCAGTAGTGCCTCGAGCATGCGGATGCGGTGCTGCATCTCCGGCTCCTCGCCGACGCAGATGCCATTGCAGCGATGCAGCTGATAGCCGAAGCAGGCGCCGGGACCTTTTTCGAGGCCGAGATGCTTCTGGCACAGCCGGTAGTCCTCCGCCGCCTGCTTCAGGGCCTTCAGCGCGGCCCGCCTGGTCTTGAACAGGCCGTAGAGGCCTGGAACATTTTCCGCATCGAGGTGGTCGAGCGCGACAACCTGCGGCTGCCCCTCCCCCCTGATATCCCACTGGATGCTGCAGAGGCTGCGGCAGCGCCTGAGCTGCCTGTTCAACGTCGGCTGCAGCCTCTTGACCAGTTCCGCCTCGAGCAGCAGGGCGCCGAGCTCGCCGGCCGTGTCGATGGTCTCGATGCGCCGCACCTGCTGCGACATGCGCATCTCCCTGTCGCTCGCGCTATCGGCGGAGAAATGCGACAGGATGCGGCTGCGCAATGTCACACTCTTGCCGACGTAGAGCAGCACGTCGTTCTCGCCGTAGAAGAGATAGACGCCGGGCGTGTTGCCGATGCCCTCGAGCATCGCGGCATCGAGGTGCGGCGGCAGCGCCTGGCGCCGAAACTGCGCCTGCATCGCCGCCTGCAGCGCTTCCGCGTCGACCTTCTGCCGGAATGCCTGCATGACGAAGTGCAGCGATTTTGCATCGGCCAGCGCGCGGTGCCGCTGGTCTGCATGGATGCCGTGAACGCGTTTCAGGGTATCGAGGTTGTGGCGCGACTGGTGCGGGAAGAGGCAGCGTGACAGCTTGACCGTACAGAGCACCCGCGGCGTGAAGTCGACGCCGAGACGCCTGAAGGCATTTTTCAGGAAACCCAGATCGAAGCGCGCGTTGTGCGCCACGAAGAGCCGGCCCTCGAGCAGTTCGGCGACCTCGTCCGCGACATCCCCGAACAGCGGCGCTCCCCGCACCATGGCGTTGCTGATGCCCGTCAGCTCCTGGATCTTCCAGGGGATGTGCACCCCGGGATCGAGCAGCGTCGACCACTCGGCCGTGATGTCACCCTCATCCTCGAGCACGATGCCGATCTCGGTAATGCCATCGCGTGTCGGCCGTGTCCCCGTGGTCTCGAGATCGACATAGGCGATCGCCGGCAATGCCGCGGCGGACGCTGTTGTCTCCGCCTGGCTCGCCATTGCCGTCATCCCGTGCCTGTCGTGTCCTTGCCTTGATGGTTTCACGTCGCCATTGTGCAGCAGGTCAAGGCTCAGCCGGAGAGCCTTTGGCCGCAGAGCATGGCAAAGCCTGGACAGCCCCCTTCTCATCGACGATCGACTTGATGCGGGTCACGGGATTCGACGTGTACATTTCGCTACCATGGAGACACGATCTGGAATGCAACCGGGAACCATGACCATACGCCGACTCGGGCTGCTCGCCGGCCCTGGCCTCTTCCTGCTGATCCAGCTCTTCGTCCCGGAGAGCGCCATGCCTGCCGCGGCGAAAAGCGTCGCGGCCGTCACGGCCATGATGGCGCTGCTGTGGATGACCGAAGCATTGCCGATCGCCGTCACTGCGCTGTTGCCGGTGGTGCTGTTCCCGCTGCTCGGTGTGACCGGCATGCAGGACGTGACGGCAAACTATGCCCACCATCTCGTGTTCCTCTTCCTCGGCGGTTTCTGGATCGCGGCGGCGATGCAACGCAGCGACGCCCACAGGCGCATCGCCCTGCTGGTATTGCGCATCGCCGGCAGCCGCATGGAGAGGGTCATCCTGGGTTTCATGGCGGCCACGGCCTTCCTGTCGATGTGGCTCAGCAACACGGCGACGACCATGATGATGCTGCCGATTGCACTGGCCGTCATCGGCAGGCATGGCGAGAGCGGCACCGGCTTCAGCCGTTCGCTGTTGCTCGGGATCGCCTACTCGGCATCGATCGGCGGCGTCGCCACTCTGATCGGCACGCCTCCCAACGCGGTACTGGCAGGGGTTGCCGAAAAGATGCTCGGCATCAGCATCCCGTTCTGGAAATGGATGCTCCTCGGGCTGCCGCTGTCGCTGGCCATGTTCGTGCTCTGCTGGTGGTATCTCACGCGCGTCCTCGCTCCCCTGCGCGGCCTGCACCTCGGCGAGGAGTCGGCGGGGTTGCTGCGCGAGGAGCTGGCGTCACTGGGCCCGCTGCGCAGGCAGGAGGCGCGCGTCCTGCTCGTCTTCGCGCTGGTCGCGGTCTTGTGGGTCTTCAAGGGACTTGTCCCGCTGCAGTGGGTCCGGCAACTCGACGACTCGACCATTGCCATCGCCGGCGCGCTCGCGCTGTTCATGATTCCTAGCGGAGGAGCCGCCCGCGGGCGGCTCCTCGACTGGCAAACGGCTGTGGAAATTCCGTGGGAGGTACTGATCCTGTTCGGCGGGGGATTCGCGCTGGCACAGGGATTCCAGCTCTCGGGCCTGACCGAATGGATCGGCAACCGCCTCGATTTCCTGCCCGGAACACACTGGCTCGTTTTCGTGGTGCTGATCGCGCTGGTGACGATCTTCCTGACCGAGGTGACCTCCAACACGGCGACGGCAAGCATGCTGCTGCCGATCGTGGCCGGCCTGGCCGGCGCCAGCGGCGACCCCTTCTACCCGATGGTCGCGACCGCGCTGGCCGCCTCCTTCGCCTTCATGCTGCCGGTGGCGACGCCGCCGAACGCCATCATCTTCGCGAGCCGCAAGATCTCCATTCCGGAGATGGTGCGCGCCGGCATCTGGATGAACCTCGCCGGGGTCGTGCTGATCACGCTGGCGGTCCTGTTCCTGCTGCCGCTCGTCTGGGGCTGAAAGGCTTTCCGTGGCGACAGGAAAAAACCGGCCGGGATTCCCTGCCGGTTATTTCTTCAGCCTGGCGAGGCCTAGTTCGCATACTCGCTGAAGACCGCGACGCTGCCATTGTCTTCGAGGCGGCAGCTGTACTTGGTGCCGCCGGCATTGAGGGTCAACAGCGGTCCACCGCCGGTGCGGATGCGGTTGGTGACATAGATATTAGTGTGGTGGACACCTGTCATGCGCGACGCCTGGTCGATGCAGGGGTCTTCCATCATGTCGAACTGCGCCCGGGTTCCCGAGAGGTTATCGTCTTTGGGCGGGCTGCTGTCCATGCTGGAGTCCGAGGTGCAGCCGGCAAGCGCCGTCATCGCTGAAGCGGCCAGCAGGATCCTGATTGCAGAGGTCATCGTGGTCTCCTGTTATCTACAGAGTGTTGTTCGTATTGATTGCGATCCGGGTGCGCATGACGCGGATTCGACGCTTCGAATCTGCAGCAAAGCGGATATCGAGCAAAGCGCGCCTCCATTGCGACGTCTCACTGCGTTCCGCCGAGACAGAGCCAGCTGGCTAGAGCCCGCCCATGCAGAGATACTTGAGTTCCGTGAACTCGTCGATGCCGTATTTCGACCCTTCTCGCCCGAGCCCCGACTCCTTGACGCCGCCGAACGGCGCCACCTCGGTCGAGATGATGCCTTCGTTGATGCCGACCATGCCGTATTCGAGCGCCTCGGCAACGCGCCAGATGCGCCCGATATCCCGGCTGTAGAAATAGGCGGCGAGGCCCGAGTCCGTCTCGTTGGCCAGCGCGATCGCCTCGGCTTCCGTCGAGAAGCGGAACAGCGGCGCCACGGGTCCGAAGGTCTCCTCGCAGGCGACGCGCATTTTCGGTGTCACATCAGCAAGAATCGTCGGCTCGAAGAAAGTACCGCCGAGTGTGTGCCGGTGCCCACCAGTGACGAGGCGCGCGCCCTTGTCGAGCGCGTCCTTGATATGCGCTTCGACTTTCGCAACAGCTTCCTCGCTGATCAGCGGACCCTGGTTGACGCCCTCCCCGGTGCCCTCGCCGACCCTGAGATCCTCGACGGCGCGCGCGAGCTTTTCGGCAAAGAGATCGTAGACGGCATCCTGCACGAGCAGGCGGTTGGCGCAGACGCAGGTCTGCCCGGAGTTGCGGTACTTGGACGCCATGGCGCCGGCCACGGCCGCATCGATGTCGGCATCGTCGAAGACGATGAAAGGCGCGTTGCCGCCGAGCTCCAGCGAGACCTTCTTGACCGTGCCGGCGCAGTCGCGCAGCAACAGCTTGCCGACCTCTGTCGAGCCCGTGAAGGAGAGCTTGCGCACCTGCGGGCTGGATGTCAGCACCCTGCCAACAGCGGCGCTATCGGTGGTCGTGATGACATTGACGACGCCTGGCGGGAACCCCGCGCGCTGCGCCAGCTCGGCCAGCGCCAGCGCGCAGAGGGGCGTGAGTTCGGAGGGCTTGATCACGACCGGGCAGCCTGACGCCAGTGCCGGGGCGCACTTGCGCGTGATCATCGCGACAGGAAAATTCCAGGGAGTGATCGCGGCGACGACCCCGACCGGCTGGCGGATGACGACAAAACGCCTGTCGTTCGCCGGCGCGGGAATCACGTCGCCATAAAGCCGTTTCGCCTCCTCGGCGAACCACTCGACGAACGAGGCGCCGTAGGCGATTTCGCCGCGCGCCTCGGCCAGCGGCTTGCCCTGCTCGGCCGTCATGAGCCTGGCGAGGTCTTCGGCGTTTGCGACGATCAGGTCGAACCAGTCGCGCAGGACGCGCGCGCGTTCTTTCGCAGTTTGCGCACGCCACTGCGGAAAAGCACGCGCGGCCGCATCGATCGCCCGGCGCGTCTCGTCCTCGCCGCAATCAGGCACGGCAGCGATGGGCTCGCCCGATGCGGGATTCGTCACGGCGAAGGCCCGGCCGCTATTCGAACCCGTCCACTGGCCATCGATCAGGCAGGATGTTTTCAGCAGTGTCTCGTCGGCAAGCATCGGCAGAATCCGGGCAATAAAAGACTTCTCAACTATACGCGATCGACGGCGCCAGATGAGGCCATTGAGCTCGCGCCTGAGGGCAAGGCCGGCTGCGGGTCAGCGGATGCGCACCTTTTCGCTGACGGCGACCTTGCCCTTGTTGTCGATCCAGCCGATCTGCACATCACGCCCCTTACCATCGGTTCCACTGAATTCGAGCGCAAGATAGGGGTTCTCGCTGACGAACGGCCCCCATGCCAGATAGGCGGCGGGTTTTCCATTGATGTAGACACCGAGGTATTGAATGTAATCGCTCGTCGTCATCGGATGCCTGGCCAGAAACTTGAGCAAGAGCCCGTCTTCACTGCTCCTGGCCTTGAGCCTTGAATCGGTATCCACAGATGCAGATCTGCGGACGGCGGAATCGAGCAGCGATTGATTCATCTCCTCGACGGCATGCGCGGGCCTGAAGTGCGAGCAGTGATGACCACTCCCCTGCTTGACAGCAACCCTTTTGCTGCCCTCTTCGATCCGGTTGCCGTTCCTCTCGACGAGGACCACGAGATCACTGGACTTCTCCATTTTCACCCTGAGCGTATAGTCGGTGATGACCACCGGCGAGGCGTTGTAGAACTCCGTGTACCAGCAACCGTTCTTCGAGATCAGCCATGCATGGCGGCCAGGCTCGATGTCGGTTTCGATCGATACGGGCACAACAGTGCCTTTTTCCTCAGTATCGTTAGTCTTGAGCTCGACCTTGCCGGATACCGTCTGCCTGTCGTGATATTTTTCCAGGGCGATCTCGAACAGCGAGGCTTTGGGCTGTGGTTCTGCCCCGGGCGATACCGGTTTCGCTGATAGCACTTCCGGGGGCGGAATCTCGGCCCTTTCCATCCTCTGCTTTGATGGCGCCTGCTGGACGAACCTGGTCGTATAGAGCCAGAAACCTGCAGCGAGGATGACAATCGACAGCGCTGCCGCGATACCGAACCAGAGCCCAATTCGTCTGTTCGCCGTAGTGTCCTGGTCACCATGCCCGTTACTGCTCTCCTCGGACTGCGCTTGCTCAGTATCAGTATCAGGTGCAGTCTGGCTATACACATTTTGCGCGCTCTGCCTCTTGCTCTCGTTGTCACTCTCCTCGCCGGTCTCGCGCGATTGCCCGCCCACGGCAGGTGTGGCAAGACCCGGCAGCGCACTGATATCGGCAAGCAGCCTCTCGAAGCTGGCTGGCAAGACGCCATCGCGCCACTGTGTCAGGTCCGCGGTCTGGATGCGCTTGAAGGCCAGCGGAATGGGCACATCCTCGACGAGCACGGGCACCAGTATGTGCCGGTCCGCGCCTTCGGACGCCTCCGACCTCACCCAGCGCGAACCCACGGAATGACTCGACCAGAGCACGACGATGCACTTCGCCGCACTGATCTCGCGCTCGATGACGTCGTCGAACACCTGGCCGGCAGGGATCATCCTGTCCCACCAGACGGACCACCCGCGCCGCTCCAGTTCTTCGGCGATCAGTTTTGCCTTTGGCCGGTCTTCTCGCGAGTAGCTGATGAAAATATCACTCATGCCCTGATCCCTGTTTCGTTAGGCTCTCCGGACCTGGCCAGACGGTTTCATGGAACCGTGAAGGACAGAATCCGGACAAGCTCATCGAGTTTACGACGGATAGTCACGAGCGCAAAGCCCGAGAGCCTCGAGCGGAACCGCCGTGATCGCCTTGACAAGAGGCTGCACGGGGTATCATCTGGTTACCGGAGTTGAAGGACGGGATCATGTCGAATCATCGAATCAGGGCCGTGTTGCTGGATTATGGCGGCGTCATCGCAGACGAGGGCTTTCAGAACGTGCTATGTGCCATGGCGAATGAACAGGGCCTGGCTATCGATGCCACCATGGAGGTCGCGAGAAACGCCGTCTATGACACGGGCTTCGTCCTGGGCTGGGGCAGCGAGGAGGACTTCTGGAAAGCCATGCGCCAGGGAGCTGGCATCGAGGGGAATGACGATGCCCTGACCCGGCGCGTGCTCGATGGCTTCGTGCTGCGTCCCTGGATGATCGAGCGCGTGCAGAAACTCAATGCAGAGGGGTACATCACCGGCATTCTCAGTGATCAGTCGTATTGGCTCGACCGGCTCGAGGAGCGCGATCACTTCTTTCGCCATTTCGATCATGTCTTCAACAGCTATCATATCGGCACGGGAAAACGCGACCCGGATCTGTTTCCGGAGATCGCCGCAAAGCTCTCACTCGAGCCTCGTGAAATTCTCTTCGTCGATGACATGCAGTCCAACATAGAACGCGCCCAGGCTGCCGGCTGGCAGACCATTCTCTATACTGACAAGACGCATTTCATGAAGATGATCGACCGGTTGCTGGCATCGGGTCATGGTGAATAAGCGCAACGGAGCCGTCATGTCAGAAGCACGACAAGAGCGCATGGAGTTGAAGCCACCTGAACAGGCCGCCGCGAAGCGCGTCGCCTCGAGCAGGTTGCAGGAATCGATGGGAGATTACGGAACCCTGTCACGGCGACTGCCGGGACCGGCGCCAGACAGCATCGCCAAAGCGGATACCGACAGGCAGATGCACATGCAGATCCACTCCCCCGCCCGGCATCGACCAGTCATATCGTCCATGCGTACCAGGCTTTCAGCCATGATCCTTTGCGTTCCTCTCCTGCTGCTCTTCCGCGGGCTTGACGCCGAAGCGCTGTTCGACGCCCACATGCACTACAACGCTGCGGATGCGGACCATTTCACGCCGCAGCAGATCATCGAGATCATGGATCGGAATGACATCAGCCAGGCCGCCGTCACGAGCAACCCGCCGCGACTCGCAAAACGGCTTTATGAAGCGTCGCCGGGGCGCATCCTGCCGCTGCTCGGCGTCTACCGCGAGGCCGGAGACAAGCAGCACTGGCCCGCTGATCCCGGCCTGCCGGGACGCATCGAGGCCGAGCTGGCGAAGGGCGGCTGGCGGGGCATCGGCGAGCTCCATCTTTTCGCCGATGACCGCCACAGCCCGGTCTTCCGCCGCATTGTCGAACTTGCCGGGGAATACGCGTTGCCGCTCATGCTGCACACCGACCCCGCGGTCATCGACACCCTCTACGACATCGCCCCCGGACAACCCGTGATCTGGGCCCACGCCGGCACCTTCCCCTGTCCAGCGCTCGTGGCCGACTACCTGCGGCGCTATCCCGGGCTCTTCGTCGATCTCTCGGTGCGTGACGAGCGCATCGCGCCCGGCGGCGAACTGCAAGACGAGTGGTTCGAGCTGTTCCTGGCCTACCCCGATCGCTTCATGATCGGCATCGACACCTTCAGCCTGTCGCGCTGGCGCGAGTATGCAGAGGTCGCAGAAAGAATACGCCGCTGGACGCGGCAGCTGCCCGACGATATCGCGACGCGGCTCAGGCAAGGAAATGCTGCCGCTTTCTTCCATCGGCCACTGCAAGACGAGCGGGAATGAACCGGTGCGCCTCCGCTCGAGGCGAGTCTCTGCTCAAGGGGTTTCCGGGTCGCCCGCATAGCCGCTGAGTTCCAGATACCCGCGACCGGCATGGCTGCCGGAGACATCGACCGCGCCTTCCCAGTACTGCACCCTGTGATCCATGAGCTGGTCGTCCAATACTGCTTCCACCTCGAGATCAAGCCCGAATCCGGGCACCTCGAGGCGCCATGCGACCGGGTAGCGCGTCCCGTCTCCAGCCTCCCAGTCGCGCAAGGGCGTCAGCCTGACCTCATCCGGCAGCAGGCTCCGGACATTGCCGTCCTGCTCCACCAGGACGCCGCGGCTGAACGCGTGCATCTCGCCCTCCCTGGTGCGCAACTGATAGAACATCAGCTCGCGCCCATCGTCGAGTTGCAATGCAAACCAGTCCCACCCGGCCTGGTCGCTGTCGAGCGCCGAGCTCGACCACTCTCGATCCAGCCAGGAATCGCCCTCTACCCCGGAGGAGTGCCGACCGATGCGCACCTCGCCCGTCGTCGGCAGTCGCGTGCAGGAGTAGTAGTAGGAGGCGTTGCCGGGCGTTGCGCTCTTGCGCGACAGGCCGCGCTCGCCCTGCAACACCATGGGCTTGTCGCAATTGTGCAGCTGCAGGGTCAGGCCGAAGTCACCGGCTTGCGCCTCCAGTTCCAGCGGAAAGAAGTCGCTCTCCGAGTGCAGCTTCCAGGGACCCAGCCAGACCGCGAATGGCTGGACATGCGCACCGGCCAGGTCGGCCGCCGCACGGGCGAAGCGTTCGGCCGAGTAGTGTCGCCCGCCGGCGATGTCGCTGATCGCGAGGTGCCCCATGTAGACCTGGTTGCTGCGCCAGTCCGAGTCCTGTGCCGCCTCTCCCGGGCGCAGGCCCACACGGAACAGGGTCAGCTGGTAACCGAAGCGCCGCCCGTCCTGCGCATCGAGATTGCCCGTCAGATACCACCACTCGGTGGCGAAAGCGGGATGCGGGCCGTGATCCCGCGGGAAGTGGAACTCGCGCGGTTCGAAGGCGCGCGCAAAGCCGGGATCGGGCGAGCCGCCCATTGCCTCGTCGACGCGAATGCTCGCGGCGGGGGGCGGCGTCTGCGTGTCGCAGGCCGTCAACAGCAGGGCTGGCAGCAGCATGATCGACAGCAGGCCACGCATGCTCACTCCTCCCTCAATTGCGGAGCCGGGTCCCGCTGCGCGGAACGCCACGCCGGGTAGACAGCCGCAAGCCCGGCGGCCAGCAGGCCCACGAGCAACGTCTGTAGCAGCAGGCCGGTATCCACGTTGAACGGCATGGTCCAGCCAAAGGCGCGCTGCTGTACCGATTCGATCAGCACCCACGCCATGAGCACGCCGACAGGGATTGCGACACAGGCGGCCAGCAACCCCATCAGGAGCGATTCGCCGCCGATCAGGCCGGCAATCTGGCCGCGAGTCAGGCCCAGCGCGCGCAGCACGGCATACTCCTTGCCGCGCTCGAGCTGCAGCGCCATCAGCGCGCTCAGGACGCCGATGAAGGCGACGATCAGGGAGAGGATGCGCAGGACCTCGGTGACGCGAAAAGTGCGATCGAAGACGGCCATGGATTCCTTGAGGATCGCGCCGGCCGAGGTGATCAGGATTGCATGCTCCGCTGCGAGTTCGCTGACCTCGCGGCGCATCGCCTCGACATCCTCATCGCGCGCGAACAGCGCCAGGCTGTTGACCTGCTGACCTGGCCAGGCCTGGTTGTAGAGGGCTTCGGCGACAAAGATGCGGCCATGCTCGCTGGCATAGTCGCGGAAGATGGCGGCCACCGTCACGGCCAGCGGGCCGGCGGATGTCGGCAACTGCATTCGGTCGCCGGGCGTGAGCCCGAGATGCCAGGCCAGCGGTTCCGAGACCAGCACGGCGCCGGCATCGAACGCCTGCCAGGCCGACGACGCCGCGCCCAGCAGGGCAAACCCCTGCCGCGACGGTTCGGCGAGGTGCGTGCCGATGATTTCCACGCGCCGCCCCTCGAGCTGCAGCTTGCGTTCGCGATAACGGCTCACGGCAGCAACCGTTTGCAGACCGGAGACGGCATCCACCACTGACGGTTCCAGAAGCGCGCCCTGGTCGAAACTTTCAGCGGTGACATAGAGGTCGGCGCTCAGCAGGTCGCTGAGCCAGCTGTTGACCGAGCCGCGCATGCTGTCGACCATGACAGCGACGCCAACGCTGGCGGAGAGCGCCACCATCAGGGCCGCGACCGCGATGCCGAGGCGCGAGAGGTGCCGGTCGAGATCACGCACGCCCATTCGCCAGATACCCGGCATTGCCACACCCGCCAGTAAACGGTGCAGCAACCGGATGACCATCGGTGTCATCATCGCGGCACCCACCACCAGCGAGAAGAGGCCGGCGAAACTCATGATCACGCCGCCCGGCAAGACCAGCGCCAGCACCAGGCCAGTGATGAGCAGGGCCAGCCCGAACAGGGCCCAGAGCGGCAGCGACTGGCGCGCGGCCTGCTCCAGCGCGGACCTCGACAGGGTCGTCAGCGGCGGCGTGCGCGCCGCATGCCACGCCGGCACGAGCGTCGCCACGAGCGTGGCCAGCACACCGAGGGCGATGGCAACGAGCAGCGACCCCGTGTCGAAATGCAGCGCCGTCACGCTGACGTTGTAGTAGAGCTCGCTGACGGTGGCCGCGACCAGCCGGGTCAAACCCTGCCCGAGCCAGGCGCCGAGCAGCAGGCCGATCAGGGTCCCGACCACGGCGAGAATCGCTGCTTCGAGCAGGACCATCCTGAAGAGTTCGCGCGGCGTCACGCCGATGGCGCGCAACCGCCCGAGCAGGTTGCGCCGCTGCACCATGGAGAAGGTCATGGCGTTGAAGACGAGAAACATCCCGACCAGCAGCGCCAGCAGGCTCATGGCCGTGAGATTGAGCTCGAACGCGGCCGACAGCCGCGTCACGCCCTCGGCCTGTTCCGCGACCGTCTGCAACTCGACACCGGCGGGCAGCCGCTGCCTGACCCACGCCTCCTTGCCATCATCGAGAATCAGGTCGACGTAACTGAGCTGGCCCTGCATCCCCAGAGCCGACTTGGCCGTGGCGATATCGACCAGCAGCAGGTCGCCTGCAGCGGCGCTGGCGTCCGTATCGACGTGCAGCACCTCGAGTGGCACGCTCCTGCCGCGGTAGAGGATAGTCAGGGTATCGCCCGGTTCCAGGCCCAGCGCACGTGCCGTCGATGCGCCCACAACGAGCGCGCCGGGTTGCGTCAGCCACTCGGTGGTGAAGCCGGCGCGACCCGACACCGCTGCAAGCTCGCTGCGAAATGGCGCCTCGGCGAAGAGGTCGAATCCCGCGAGCTGGAACCGTCCCGGCCGGCCTTCGACAGCGACCCAGCCATTCACCACCGGCGCCATCGGCGGCGCGCCGGACTGCCTTTGCAGATCGACATAAACCTCGTCGGGCAGTGTCGCTCCGGGCACGGTCAGGCGGTGCGTCGCCTTGCCCTGCAACTGTTGCGCAGAGAGCTCGAAGGCCGCACGCGCACCGCTGTTGGCCAGGTCCACGGCCAGCACCACGGCCACGCCCAGCGCGATGCCTGTCAGGGCCAGCAGGCCCTGCCAGCGATGACGCAGCATGTAGCGCAGGCCGGCGCGCAGCAGCAGGGGCGAAAACAGCTTCACGGTTGCGGGACGGCCGTTACCCGGCCGTGGCTCAGGCGCAGCACCCTGTCGGCAGCCTGCGCGACCTGCATGCTGTGGGTGACCAGCAACAGGGTCGTGCCCTGCTGCCGGGCCAGGCCGGTGAGCAGTTCGATGATGAGGCTGCCGGTGTCCTCGTCGAGATTGCCCGTGGGCTCGTCGGCCAGCAGCACGGCCGGCTGGTGCGCGAGCGCGCGGGCGATGGCAGCGCGTTGCTGTTCACCCCCCGAGAGCGTTTCCGGGTAGCGCATGGACAGGCCGCCGAGACCGACCTGCGCCAGCAGAGTGTCGGCACGTCGTTGCGCCTCCTGCCCGTCCAGCCCCAGAAGCTCCAGTGGCAGCGCCACGTTCTCGCCGACCTTCAACGTCGGGATCAGGTTGAAAAACTGGAACACGAACCCGATTCGCCTGCGCCGCATCAGTGTGCGCGCCGGTTCCGCCAGTGCGTGCACATCGATGCCATCGAGCAGCACATGCCCCCCATCCGGCGTATCGATGCCGCTGATCAGGTTCAGCAGCGTCGTTTTGCCGCTGCCGCTGGCGCCCAGGAGTGCCACCGTTTCAGCCTGTGCGACGCTGAACGTGAGCCCGTCGAAGACGACCTGGCGGCTGCTGCCGCTACGATAGATCCTGGTCAGTTTGTCGATCTGTATCATGCTCAATTGGGTTCATCTTGCTGGATGCCACCATTATCCACGATGGCGGCGATACGTCTTCTGTCGCCGATGGAAGAAATCAACGTTTCCTGGACCCTGGCACGCGCGGCAACTGGAGAGCGCTTGCCTGCACATGGCTCTGGCGCCGGCCTTGCCAGCGAGACATGGCGCTCGCGGTCGAGAGATCACGCAGCGGCCGGAAGAGATATCCAGTAAGCTTTCCCCTCGATGAGCGACTCAACAAGACGCAATGTGACGAAAATCGCCCTCTTCGCCGATGTCCAGAACATCTACTACACCACCCGCCAGGCGTATGGCCGCCAGTTCAACTACCGCGAGCTCTGGCAACGCGTGAGCCAGGATGGTGATATCGTCATCGCCAACGCCTATGCAATTGATCGTCACGATGACCAGCAACGCAAATTTCAGGACGCCCTGAAACACATCGGCTTCAACGTCAAGCTCAAACCCTTCATACAGCGCAGCGACGGTTCGGCCAAGGGCGACTGGGATGTCGGGATCGCCATCGATGTCATGGAGGCCGCAAGGGATGTCGACAAGGTCATTCTACTCTCCGGCGACGGGGACTTTGACCTCTTGATGAAGAGGATCCGGCAGGACGGCGCAAGCGCCGAAGTCTATGGCGTGCCGGCACTCACGGCCGATTCGCTGATCGAGTCGGCGAGTCTCTACCATCCGATCGGGGAAGAGCTGCTCTTGTGAGCGCGCTTCCCGCGCCGCAGGTTTCTCAGGAGGCGGGCGAATCAGGATCTGCTGCTGACCCGGGAACTGCCGTGTCTCATTTCCCTGCATTTCACCGGTGGAAGTCCCGGGGCGAACGGCTAGAATCAATCCCATGAAACGCCTGCGCCTGCTCCTGATACTGCCGCTACTGCTTGCCAGCACACTGGCCGGCGCGAACGCCTTCGAGCGGCTGCTGGCCGACACTGAAGCCCCGCCCGGCGTCGTCATCGAAATCATCAGCAGCGACAGGGAGCATCTCAGGACACTCCTGCCCGAACTCGCAGGTGAGATTCGCAAGCTGCGCGGCAAGTTCCCCGGACTCCCGGTCGCCATCGTCTCGCATGGTCCCGAGCAGTTCCTCATGACGACATCCGGCGCCGGGACCGCGCAGGATACCCACGCACTGCTGCAGTCGCTCGTCGACAACGAGGCCGTCGATTTCCATGTCTGCGGTACCCATGCAAGCTGGTTCGACGTCATGCCGGAGGACTTTCCGGACTACGTCGACGTTGCGCCTGCGGCCCCGGCGCAGATCGCACACTATGAAGCGCTTGGCTATGAGCTCATCGTCCTGCCCTGATTCCCGTCTCCTCGCATCCGGATTGACTACCGAAGCGCCCGCACCCGGCTTGTGTGCTCCGCAATGAAACCGGAAGAGATGAAAGCCATCGTGATGACCACGAAACCACGCGGCTTGCCGGATCGTCGATCGCCATCATTCCGAAGGAGCGGCAGCGACCGTGGCAATCACATCACGCCAGCCCCCGGAGGCCACATGAAACGCATTCTCCTGACACTCTGCCTGCTCGCCTCTCTGCCCTTGACGGTCCAGGCGGAACAGCCGCAGCGGATGGATAGCCAGCAGGCAAGCTTCATCCTCGAAGAGATCATCGATGGCCTGGGTGTTCCCTGGGGCATGGCATTCATCTCGGATCACGAGGTGCTCGTCACGGAGCGCCAGGGCGACGTCAACCTGCTCGACCTGCGCAGCAGGAAGCTTACCCGGCTGCAGGGCGCGCCTGCCGTCTTCGACCGGGGACAGGCCGGCATGCTGGATGTCGCCGTGCCGCCGGACTTCAGCCCCGGCGACTGGATCTACTTCACCTTCGTGCGTGACAGGGATGGCGAGGGCGTCACGGTCCTGGCCCGCGCACGCCTGAAGGGCAACAGACTCGTGCAGTGGCAGGACCTGCTGGAAACGCAATCCGCAAGCGGTACCGGCAGGCATTTCGGCAGCCGCATCGCCTTCGACGAAGAGGGCCATGTCTACTTCGGCGTCGGCGACCGCGGCGAGCGGCCCAATTCGCAGAACCTGCGCAATCATGCCGGCAGCGTCATGCGCCTGGCCCGCGACGGCCGCATCCCGAAAGACAATCCCTTCATCGGCCGCGATGACGCACTGCCCGAGATCTGGAGCTACGGCCATCGCAACCCGCAGGGCATGGCTTACGATGCCGTCAACAAGCGTCTCTGGCTCATCGAACACGGGCCGCGTGGCGGCGACGAGATCAACCTGGTGCTGCGTGGACGCAACTACGGCTGGCCCGTGATCTCCTACGGCAAGGAATACTGGGGGCCGATGGCCGTCGGCGAAGGCACGCATCGCAAGGGCATGGAGCAGCCCGTGAAGCAATACACCCCCTCCATTGCGCCGGGCAGCCTGCTGCTCTATTCCGGCAAGGCCTTCCCCGCCTGGAAAGGCAATCTCTTCACGGGCGCCCTCAAGCTCAGGCATCTCAACCGCGTGACCCTGGACAAGGATGGCGAGGCCATCGGCGAGGAGCGCCTGTTGAACGATCTCAATGAGCGCATCCGCGCGCTGGCTGAAAGCCCGCAAGGGTGGATCTACCTCTCAACGGACAGCGGGAAGATCCATGTCATCAGGCCTGCCGCGGGGAGAGACTGATCCGTCAACTCTGTGGCTGTCGTCTCGAACCTGTGTGACCCGGGTATTGTGAGCGGTTCTCGTGGTTGAGGAGGAAGACGAACGGGCGATCAGTGAAAAAAAGCGGGAGTGGACCCGACCCGACAGTCACGCACCGCCGGACCAGATCATGGCAGGCATCAATCACACATTCTGAGTAATCCAGGTATGAATCTGCATGGAACGCGGATCCCCCCTGTCAGCGAGATCGGCAAGGACTTCCTGAACGACCCCGGCGTAGACCTTGTCTCCCATGTAAAGATTTCTGTGGTTATGCGTGATGTCCGTGAATGTTGCGCCTCCTTTATGCACGTGGATATGCGGTTCTTTATGATCGGGATAGTAGTATTCCTTCGGCATGCTTGTTTCCTCTCGTCTTCGGATAAGCTTTCCTCGTTCCATCATCCACTTCATGACGGCGAGTGTTCAGTCTAGTTCATTTCTCCGGGACTGCAGATTTCCGGATGCGCTCCATGACAGGCAAGCAAGCGCTTCAAGGCCATGAACCGGCACCCCGAAACCGACGGAATATCGCTGGTTGCATAGCAGCAGCTTCGTTAAACTCGATGGAAAGCGTCGCAAAGGCCAGGCAGCCGCCGAAAGCTCCCGCGCCGACCGAACCTGAAACAGACAAAGAAGACGTATTCCTGTACTCGCTGTTTGACATGGAAGAGAGGCGATGCCATCGGACCATCAGCAAAGAGGGGGAACGAGAGATGCTGGCCAGATCCACCTACATCAAGGTTGCCGCGATGGCGGCGTTCTACTCTGTGTGGCTGATGACATGGTTCGTGTTCGGCAATGAACTCTACGGCAAGGAGGCGCATTACTGGAGCCAGACCCTGATGGCGGCGATCACCGGCCTGGCCGCCCTGCTGGTCGCACGGTCGTCATCGAGGCCATATCAGGGATTTCTGCTCATTCAGGGAGTTGCCTATCTGATCCTCGCGCTCTCATTGATCAGCTATCCTGAATCATCAGGCAGTTGTCGCATCACCGAGCTGTTCATACAGAATCCCACCGAGAGCCAGTGTGATCTCATGGCGGATGGCATCTATGCGCTGTGTGCCTTTGCACTGTTATGCGCCTGGAGTTACCTGGCACTGGAAAGCTGGTATGGCCGGCCACTCTCGACATTCACCATGCTCGTCTTCGTGTTGCTGGTCGTTGGGCTCGGCGGGATCTTCGCGGGCTTCTATTACAACCAGTATTCCGGCGTACTGACGAGCCACAGCGGCAGGCTCGATACCATCACCGCCGTGATCGAATTCGCCGTGCTCATGGTCGGCTTGCTCTGCATCCTGCTACGCGTGCCGGGGATCGTGATCTGGCTGCTCGTCGGCACTGCCATTCTCGTCACTGGCGACATGGCCTACAGCGTCGAGTTCGCAACCGGCAGGGATCATGTGCCACCCGTGATCGATGCGGTCTGGATGCTCGGCCAGATGCTTGTGCTGTCGGCTATCATCGTGGTGCCGGATGAAGGCTTCAAGGAGACCTCGCGGCATGCGCTCTACTCCCGCGACCTGGATGAGTCAGCCAGGCGTTCCCCGCTTTCGGGGGTCCTGATACTCATCTCCCTCGGAGCCGCGCTGCTCTCGCCGCTCGTCTGGTCCCTGCCGCTGGACACGGTCTGGATCTCCTTTTTCGCGGCCCTCTTCGTCATTGCCCTCGTCCTGATCCTGGTCAGGATCACCGAGCGCTTCGACGACACTGTCTGTTTCCTGCGCGGCTATGTCGACAAGGTGCTCGAATCGCGCCTGCTGTCCGAGGACTGGCGCGTCGCTCCGGGAGCAGTCCGGGCCGCCTTGCAATCGACGGGACTCGGCACATTCCTCGATGAGTTCCGCACGTCGTCCGCACAACTGAAGGAGGATGTCCTCTTCCTTGGACCAGAGCGGCTGTATGGCCCGCCCAGGGACCACGTGGCTGCGCGCAAGGCCAGCTGCTTCATCGTCATGCCCTTCAGCCAGGAGTGGTCGGCCGACGTGCACCGGATCATCGCGCACGGGTGCGAAGCCGTCGGCGTGCGCCCGGTGCGCGGCGACGACCTCTTCACGCCCACGGACATCCTCGAGGATATCTGGCAAGGCATCAACGCTGCGGACTTCGTCATCGCCGATATCACGGGGCGCAACCCGAACGTGCTCTACGAGCTGGGCATTGCCCACACCCTGGCGAAACCCGTGTTGATCCTGTCGCGAGACGCCAGCGACATCCCGATCGACCTGGCGACCCGGCGCGTGATTCTCTATGGTGAGCAGAACGGGAGCTGGCAGGAGGATCTCGAACAGAAGATCGCCGCCTCGCTGGCGACAATCGTCAGGGACTACGGGCTCAGGACAGAACCGTCCTGAGCCTGCGTGTCGGGTGAGTTGTCGATGCCCCTCGATTCGTCCAATCGTTTTTTCCAAAAGCGACCAGCAAGCGGTCTCAGGCTTCGGCCTCGATGCGGGCTCGATAGCGATTCAATTCCGCCAGCCTGGCTGAAGAGGCTTGCTTGCGTCTGAACGAGATCTCTTCAATTTTCTTCGATGCGGCTCCGAGGAAATCCTTCAGCTCGTCACCCGTCAGGTAGGTTCCACTCAGTTTGTTGAGCTTGCTCCAGCCGTCATTGAAATTATCGACGAATTTCGCAGACACAATTTCGACTGCTGCCCACTCGGCGGTTTGCGTGACGTAAAAGTCGTTGGTATTACGCCTGAGTCGCCTGGAAAAAGTCTTCGAGAGTTTGTCTTTATCGATGGCTTTCTGGATCAATTCCGACTGCTCTTTTCCGCCCTCCATGACCTGTTGCATGAAGTTGGCGAAGCATTTGAAAAAGAATGAAATCTCGATGATGATTTCGCGCACGCGTTTCAGGGCCTTGATGCTCAGGTTCAGAGACTTGATTGCCAGTTCGATGTTTTCATCTTCGCTTCGATCCGCAATCAAGAGCGCGTTGATTTTCACGAGCTCGGCCGCCTGCTTGCGTCTTTCCGTCTCGTAGGCTTCGACCTTTTCCAGCATCTTCATTTGAAGGGCGCGCAAATCCGTTGCGCGTTCTTCCTGCTTGTCGGCCATCTGGCCCATATTTTCGCCCAGGGACTTCAGCGCCTCGCTCAGCGAGTTCAATGCGGTCGTTGCAGCAAGAATCTCCTTCTCTTTCTCCTTGATGGCCTCTTCGTTGTCCTTGATCCGCTTCTCAATGGCCTCGAGTTTCGAGGTCCTGGTCTCCTCGTCGCTCTCTTCGTCTTCCTCGATCCTGGTCTTCTCCTCCTCGAGTTCCCTGGCTTTTTCCTCCAGATCGGCTTTTTCACGCTCGGCAACAGCTTTATCCGAAGTCTTGTCGGCAATCTCCTTTTTTGTTTCGATCACTTCGGCCGTATTGTCATCCTCTGTGGCAGCTGTTTCCGAGTTCGTGAGTTGCCGCGCCGTACTGGCTGCCGAGGCTGCGATGAGCGAGGTACCCCCTGTTGCCACACCTGTGATGCCTGCAGTGATCGCCGGGATTGCCGATGAAATCATCTCGGCGCCGACACGAACGATCGACATGATAAAGGCGCGCTCTTCGGCGCCCTGGGCCTGTGACTTGTACTCGTTCGCCATTTTTTCGTACTTCTGGATATCGGCCTGGAGATCCGCCACCAGGCTTTCGAGCGCTTGGCGATCTGCATCTTTTTTTGCGATCTCTTTTTCGATTTCTTCTTTTCGTTCACTCTCTTCTGCCAGAGCGATTTCACTTTTGTGAGTGGTCTTGGATGTATCCTCGATGATGCCGTCATAGGTTTTGGCGATCTTCGCCAGGTCATTGCTGATCTTCTCGGCCCGTTCCTTGATGAATTCAGCGAGGTCGATCAGATCTTCGCCAATGTACTCTTTCAGATCCTCGATCTCCTCGCTGTCACGGACTTCTTCCCAATCCTCAAAGGTCTCACGCAGTTCATCGAGAATCTTTCTGGAATCCTTCACGGCGTTACCCATCGTCAGTTCACTCTTTTGCTGGGCATCAATGAGGCGTGTCATGATGTCGTCGATGCTTGTTCGGATCGGGCCGGTCACTTTCCTGTTTGGCGGTGTCGTGTTGTATGCGATATAGAGCAGGTCGATAGCGTTATCGGTATCCTCCTTGGAGCGGGAGACGTCGTATGTCCCTTCGATCTTCCGAATGTAGTCCTCGACAAGAGGGTGATCATTGCCAGGCAAGGTGATCGTCTCGGCTTCCAGTATTGTTTTCACCTGGGAATCAATACGCTTGTTGACTTCAAATTCCACACTGACGATTGTTTTTTCGGCAGACATGTTTGTTCCTCCGGGATTATTTTTTAAAGAGACAGGGATCAATTTGCGCAGATGCGCTTGCCAGTCGGGAGAAGCAGGCCATTTTCATCAAGCAGCCCTCGCGCTTGAGCCAGCAGGCCTTTGAGATCCTCGGATTCATGTCGCAAGCGACGAACGACAAAGCGGCGATCGGATGCGGGATCCAGATTTTCAAACTCATTGAATGCATATTCAAACTGGTTCAGTTCTGATGAATAATCCTGTTTGACCTCGCGAATCCTGGCCAGCGAGGCTTTGAGCGACTTGATCTCTGCTTCTGTGGCTGCAAGATCCCGTGTGGTTTGATTGAGCTGGTTCTGTGTTTTTTGCAGCTCTTGTTGTGCCTGATTTTTTCGTCTTTCCGCGTCCCGAAGATTTTTTTCCAATGAAGGCATCTTGATGAGCGCGGCCTTCGAGTCTGCATCCAGGTTTCTCCGATGGCTGTTGAGGCCTGAAATCTCGCCAGCGAAGACGCAGACGAAGCCGAAGATCCATGCCTTGCTTTTACAGTCGTCCAACTCGGCCTTTAGTCTTCGTATATGGTGTTGTATGGCATCCATCTTTCTTTTCAGGTTATGCATGTCGTTCCGGGCCGAGACATAGTCACGCTCGAAACTTTCGGCTTTGTACTTCTCCTGCTGCAACCTGGCTGACAATTCGTCCTCCTGTTGATGTAAACCGGCAGCATTGAGTTGCAGTTGTTTACTGCGCTGATGGAAGCTGATATCCCTGTCGACATAGCACTGCACCCTGGCATCGAGTGCGGCAGCAACATTCCGCGCCTCGACCAGTTGCTTTTGCAGGGCATCGATCTCGGCAGGCGTCAGCGGCTGGGCTGCAACCGGCATAACCAGGGCAGTCGTCAGCAAAATGAACGCGGCTAAAGACATTTTCGACAGGCCCTGTTGAGTCAATCGTTTGATCATGATTCATCCACCTCTTGCAGATATCACAGGCATCTCTGGTGGCAGTCAGTTTCGCTGCAGACTGCTACGCAAACCTTTCAATGCCTGTGCCTGAATGAAAATTCCCGACGTCAGGTCAGCATCTGGAGAACTAAAGAGATGACCTGGCCGTCCCTGCCATAAATTCTTATCTTGCTGCTCCCGTCATATGTTCGGGAGGCTTGTCGTTGTTTTCGTTATGGAATCACTTTTCGAGCGAGAAACAGTCGATCGTTTGCCCATTCCAGGGATGGGCTCCTCGAATCACGTCGAGTATCCGGACAGATGAAATTGGCATGAAAGATGGTATCCAGCGTGCTTTACCCTGACGGTTCCCTTGACCTGTCATCTCTGGCTCCATCTCATTTCCTTTCTATTGTTATCTTCATGGTGCTGGCGCACCTGCCTCTGGACCAATCAAATATAGCAGGTATTTTCGACGTTGCTCTTTTCGTGTCCGGATGGCCGATTGGAACATGGAAACAGCCGGCGCTCGCATGCCATGTCGGTTTCCATTGCGCATTGAAGTACATCGTATCGGCAACGACTGCCTTTACAGCTTGTCCATGTCATCACGACGATTGGATCAGCCTTCTTCGATCCCCGATCATTCCAGGCCACTCCACCGCGCTTTTGATCTACCCTTGAAACATGGATGCGACCACTGCCCTGACCGCCCTCCCCGCTGCCGCGATTCTGGTCTCGGCACTGCTGACTCTGCCGGTCTCTCTGTGGCTCTTGTGGCTCTACCGCCGCGCCACCTTGCGCGGGATGCTGGCTTCCAGCGAGTCGGCACAGCAGAGGGTCGTGGAGCCCACACCCGGCGCCACAGACCATGACAGCAGACTCGATGTCATCCACTGGATGGAGAGCAGCCCTCCCCCGGCTTCCGAATCGGGCCATGCACTCTATCGGCGGGTAAGACGCGCGCAGGACGCCGTCTCTCTCGCCTGCCTCTCCGGGGGCTTCGCTTATGCGCTGATCATGGCGCTGGCATGGATGATCACTGCGGGTGGCGGGTTTCCTCCCGGCCGCTTCCTCTGGTTGCTGGCCTGTTACCTCTGGCCCGCGGTGATTGCGCTCTACCTGGTGCGCTCGACCGGAGTCGGCACCCTGCGCAGGCTGGCCGGCATCTATTTCCTGCTCGTGGCGTCTTGCATTCTCTTCGTCATGATCAGAAACCCTGACACTTCGATTGGACAGCTGGTCTATTTCTGGGTCTTCGCCAATCTTCCGGCAACACTGATTTTCCTCTCCTTCCTCTATTACCGGATTCGCGCGGTCGGACCGCTGGTGCTGGCATTCATGCTGGCAGGCGTGACGGGGGCGATCGTGCTGGTACAGATCATGGGCGGTGATGACGCCCTGTTACGCACCTATGCGAGCCTCGGCTCCAGGCTGGGCATGGGGGCGACGTCGCTCTTCCTGCTGCTGCACCTGGCCGGGTTCATCGCTTTTGCCATCGCCGGCTGGTTCCTGTTGCAGTGGCTGGGACGTCGCTACCGGCGCAAGCAGCTCAGCGACCAGACCCTGATGCTGGATGCGCTGTTTCTTGCGTTCGGGATGGTGCAATCGGTTACGCTGGCATTCGAGGGCTGGTACTGGGTTTTTACCGGCCTGGTTGCCTTTGCGCTCTACAAGCTGGTCACGACCCTGCTGCTTGCCGGTTTGAGCAACAGGGAGACGGCCGACGATGCGCCGATGCTCTTGTCCCTGCGCGTCTTTGCCCTGGGCCGTCGCAGCGAGCGCTTTTTCGACAACTTTTCCCGCCTGTGGCGCTACACGGGCAGCATCAGCATGATCGCGGGGCCCGACCTGGTCGCCAGCGCCATCGAACCGCACGAGTTTCTGGAATTCGTCAGTGGGCGCCTGTCGCGGCGTTTCGTGAAAGACCGGCAGGACCTGGACAGGCGCGTCGACTCCATGGACCGCGAGGCCGACCCGGACGGGCGTTATCGCGTCGCGGAATTCTTCTGCCATGACGATACCTGGCGCATGACCATGCAATGCCTGGCCGATGAAAGCGACGCCATTCTCATGGACCTGCGCAGCTTTTCCGAGCATAACCGGGGTTGCCTCTACGAACTGGAACAGTTGATCGACCGGGTCGATCTCTCGCGCGTGGTCTTCCTGGTGGATGAGACGACGGACATGAGCTTTCTCGGACAATGGATCGATCGGCTGTGGGCGCAGATGGCGGTAGATTCCCCGAATCGCCAGACCACTCAGCCGGCGATCCAGTTCTTTCACCTGCAATCCCAATCGGCGCGGGAATTCCGGTTATTGCTGGCGGTGCTGGCAAGGAGTATGTAGACCGGCTGTGTTCATTGCCGTCCGGAAAGTCTGTTATTGCAATAGCTGGAACCGGCATCTTTTGTTCCGATGGAATGGACGCTGTCCATGACCGCCCTTCGCAAGAGATCGATTGACTGACTCCATCGTGAAAAACCCCCGCCGGCATCGGGACAAAAGCCCCTCGACGCAGAGCATCACCAGCAACCGTTGCATGCAGGCGGTCAAACCCCTATAAAAGAGGGCTGACACTCAAGCAGAAGGAAACACGACATGACAGACCTCTTTGAAGAGAAGGCCAAAGAGTGGGACATGAACGAAATGGTCCTCGCCCTCTCCTCGGCAATCGGTTCGGCCATCACGAAACAGGTCGAATTGAATGACAGCATGCATGTCATGGACTTCGGCGCCGGCACCGGTCTCGTCACGGCCCGGATCGCCGAGCAGGTCGGCAGGGTCACCGCGGTGGATGTCTCCCAGTCGATGCTCGACCAGCTCGTTGCCAAGGAGCACCTGGAGCTCAAGGTCGATGCCGTCTGCCAGGACATCCTCGAAATCCCGCTCGACACCCGCTTCGATCTCATCGTCAGCGCCATGGCCATGCACCATGTCGAAGACACCGATGCGCTCGTGCAGAGCTTCGCCGATCATCTCAAGCCCGGCGCCCGGGTCGCCCTCGCCGATCTCGATGCGGAAGACGGCACCTTCCACCCTGAAGACGCCCAGGGCGTCTTCCACCAGGGTTTCGATCGCGATGCATTCCAGTCGATCCTCGAAGGCAAGGGTTTCAGGGACGTCAACTTCGTCACGGCACATACCGTCAACAAGGAGGGAAAGACCTATCCGATTTTCCTCGTGACCGCGGTGAAGGGTGAGTGATTTCGAAAGGAGCGGTCCCGGCAACTGGTCTCGAGTTCAACAGATTCCTGGTTCTACTCACCCCGCCTGCTGGCGCAGATGAGAGCATCCCGGGCGGAAGACCAGGCCCGATAACAAGGCTCGCCCGCGAGAAAGCCGGAACAGTGTGGAACCGAGCCAGCTGCAGGCTCAGACCGCCATTAGATGACCATGGGGTATGACCATCGGGGTCTGACACGATTGTTTGGAAAAGAGGTCCATTTCAATCGAGTCTGGCCCTGTCGAAGCTGCGCGATCGCCGGGCAGTCAATGCGATCAGTCGTCGCTCAGCAACTCCTCACGCCAGATCCAAACGCTCTCTGGCGCCTCGATGGCGATGCGCGCCCGGCCTCGATCGTCAAGCTCCGCGAGCAAGATCTGAATCGGCTCCAGGCCGTCGACGAAGATGTAGAAGGATTCGCCTTCTCGGCGTGTGATTGCGAGCATGTCCGTGCCTCCGGGGCCTTCCATGTTGAAATTTTGAGTCTAGCAAAAAATAGGCCCGGCTAATGCAAGGAGCAGGATTCCATCGCAAGAGACGAATGTCACTACGGCCATCGGAGTCAGGCACGATTGATTGGAATAGGCAGACCTTATCAATCGAGTCTGACTCACTGCTGTCTCACTTACGCAGCCCTCAATGAAAATGCTGTTTGAGGGTCCGGAGGGTCGGCCTGTTTTCTGTGAAGCAGCTGTTCGATCGATCGGCGAGCAAACAGCTTCATTTGCAGCAATCTGAGGATGGTCTGCACACTGTAGCCAGAACGTGAAACGAACTTCAAATAGGCCATCAAGAGATACACGCACAAGGCAACAAAGACCTGTGCCGCGACAGCATTCAGGCTATGGCCGAGAAACGCTCGGATCTTCAGGTTCTGCTTGATCCATTTGAAGAACAACTCGATTTCCCAACGTGATTTGTAGATCTCTGCGACCGTCTTCGCAGACCACTGCATCTGATTGGTGATAAAGACGTAACGCTTACCGGTGTCCTCGTCGATAGATTCCACACGGCGAATGGGATCGAGCTGGTGCTTGCGCGCTCTCACACTCGTCAGACGAACAATCTGATCGCTGATCACACCACTTCCGGCCTTGACCGGATAGGACTCAACAACCTCGAATAACATGTTCTTGTGAGGGCGCGTGACCCAGAATAACCCTCTGTCAGTCAGCTGTTTATGCCAGGCATAGCTGTTGTATTCGCGATCAAGCACCAAGACACTACCGGGTGGAAACCTGAAGGTGTCCACGGTTTCCATCTCGGAGGTGAAGCCTTCGGTGACTTCGGCAAAGGCCAGTATCAGTCCCTCATGATCAAGCCCCAAATGGAGTTTGAATGCCGCCTTCCTTGGCGCAACCGTGGCTCAGGGAAACACCTTGATGGAGAGGTCGATCAGTGAACCATCCAGTAAGAACAACATGCCTTTGAAACGGAAGCGTTTGCCCGGCAAGTTTGGGCTTTGTTGGCAGCGCTGGTCGAGGGCATAGAACAGCTGCTGATAGAAATCTGCGCTGAGCTTTTCATTGGAACGCGCTAACGATGAACGACTGACAGGTTGAATGCCAAGGTGATAACGCTGCGTCGATTGTGTTGCCAGGGTCGCTTCGATATCACGCAGGCTATGACGGTTACCAATGATCAGTAGCCAGAGAAACGCATTGGCTCCAGCGCGATAAGGCATCGCTGCGGCGGTTGCCATCCTGTTGATTGGCAAGACGTTCGAATGCAAGTCGAGGAACGGATTTGAGGAGTTGCCCGAGTACGGTATGGTTGTAAGCCATAGCCCGATTTCGCTCTTCTATTCAGTGTGTTGTGGTAAACCCATTGTATCGAAAAGGTTCACGAAATCGGGCTATTTTGATTAGCTAAGTGAGACAGCAGTGATACCTACTGCCTGATTCGATTTTTACTGTAGTATAAACTCGTAGCCCTCCTGTGGGGTACCCGTAACTTCCAATTCGTACATAATGTATGGATTTGAATTACCTGATGACCCCAAGGGATGAGAGAAGGTTTGTTGGCGAGACAGTATTTGATCGCCTGCCTTCAGTGTTAATGTGCCGGTTTCGGCTGAATAACCGTAATAGTAGTTAATCCCAAAGCTATATGCGCCCGTTTCTATAGTATCGCAAGATACGTAATAATGCTCTGGTCCGTATCCGCCGATACCATCTCTATCAAGATAACCCGCAATCCCTTGCAGATTGGCATAGTATACATGCGTACCGTTTGGTTCAAAAATATGTAAATCGAGATCCATATTACGCCCCCAAGTTAGCGTAGCAGTAATAATACCGGACCCTAATACCGTATCCGGAAAGGTCAGATTTTCTATCGTATTTACAGTATCTCTTAATATTTTATTTTCTGCTTGATAACCCGACGCCATATACGAATCAGCAAATGCATGACCGCTTAGATCTCGCAGATTTATCCCTAAGAAATTGTCAAGGTTCGCAGATAGCGAATCTGGGACACTACCAATAATTATATCTTCCTCAAGCGTTGTATAAGATCCTCCGCCTGCAACATAGTTATCAGGATTGCCGACAGAAACAATCCCGAATCCATCAATATATAAGGAATTGATTCCAAGGTATGCGATATTTGCAAACAAATTGCCCTGAGAATGAGCAACTAGGACAACTTTATTACCTTCACTTAAAAATACATTATATTTTTCAACATGATCTTGTACGGCGGGGTTACTCGACACTATTGAGGCGTTTACCTCCTTTGAAATTTCTATCAATTTGTTTTGGAGAAAGTCCGGTAACAGATCTAGGCCAGCCAAATAACGCCAGAATTGTGAATAGTTGGTTTGCGCATTTTGTTCAAACGTTTCCAACAGGTCCAGCAGCTTACCCTCACTTGGATTATGCGCTGTTGCGTATGTTATCAGGCCTTCCAAGTCTGTTCCTGTTGTTATCGATTCCAATCTTCTGTTAAGAAGACGTCGACTTGAATCAGCGGCCTCTTTGTCATTCCACACCCCATTTCCGAAAATGACGTATATTCCTTCCCGGCAGACCCGCTCATCTGCAGCAAATGCCGAATGAGGAAAAGTGAACGTAGATACAATGATTAGCGTGAGACAAAATAGTGTTTTCATTGGGACACTCCTATTGCATCTACGTCAAACGCACAACTATTTTTCCATTCCGTGAAGGGCCGCCCCAAAATAATTTCGCCCCCTAAAGTATCGCTATAGGTAATATATCCAATACTTCTTTCTCTTGTATTTAATACTTCAGCGCGCAATGATGCTAAAATATCAGCAGCATCTTCTCCCACTATAAAATCAAGACACTCCCCATGACGTGCCATTTTTGTAGCATTTTCAAATACAGCATCTGGATCATTGGCATTTGAAAGCAACGCCTGGTACTGTTTTGCAACTTCCGTGAGAGCGGCTTTTACTTTTTTATCATCGATATAAGTGAAATATATATACCGCTGAATATCGTCTCTTACTCCATCATGATCCATATCGAACCCAAGTAGCGTTTGCTTGCCTGCATCACCCGGATCAGGAGGAAGCCCATCATCGACTAATTGTGTTATATCCAAGACTACTGGCAATGGTTTCGCAAGAACTTTTTGTGGCTCTCCGGCAACAGAATGCCTGAGTTGAATAACCCCATGATATTTACCAATCCCAGCGTCAACCGGTAAATTTATTGCGACGGTAATATCTATAACCTGTCCACTCTGCAAAGCTCCAATAGTTGAAGGTGAAACACTAATCCACTGTTGTAGCTCGGGTATGACACGAACTACTAAACCTTGAACATCCTTGGCGACCTGTGCTCTGACAACATTTATGGACTGCGTCCCTTGCATTTGTTCAACAGTTAATTTAACGGGACTCCATTCTACGAGAGGTTTAGCATTTAAGTCAGCACTGAATAGCAGACCTCCCGCGATAAACATTAACATTGTAAAAACGTTAAAAAGAAATCCTTTTCTTTGTTTCATAAGCTCATCTCCTTGATGCTTTCGTGCGAATAGTAGGCGCTTCTTCACTTGGATAGCGTGGTCGACGCAGGTGAGTAAGGAATTTCGATATGCATGATGCAAAAAACTCTCAGCACACTCATTCCGCCTGCTGGCTTTCCGTATAGGATGATAGATAATTTATTTTTATATTACCTAAGCTATCACACTCTGTTCTGGTGTTCAAACACTGGCCTGATTCAGTTCCAAGTGCACAGGGTTGAGAGAAGGGCATTGTGAAGCAGCCTGATAGGATGGAGTTATCTAAATTAAGCCTTTCCGGAGTCCACATTGTCCGACTCCCATCTTAGCGCAACCAACTGTAATCTGATCGCTTTACGTTACATAGTCGGTGATTGAAGGAACTAGATTGACTGTTTGCTTGGTCGGTCTCATTCCACGATCAGCCTGGAACTCCATCGCAACAGCACTCCTGCTTTCTATGATCATCAGGAAGCAGACAGGCAAGCCCGAGTGTCGTCAGCAGTATGGACCGAGCTGACGGGCGGAGGATTCGTCGGCAGTGTCGATGTGCCTGCCCGGGACAAGGCGCTGCTGGACCAACCTTCCGGGAACCACGCTGATTCATGACCAGAACAGCAACCAGCTGAGACTCAGTTTTACCAGCTGCCGCGTCAGCCTGCCTGCCTTGGTAGAGTTGACTGTCGGACCAGCCACTCAAGGCACCTTCATCGTCGATTTTTCAGAATGCGTCAACAGCGAGCTGCGTGGCGGCATGTCTTTCTCGGTGACCATCGCCATTGTGGAGCAGTTAAAGGTTCTCATCGGCAAACCCTGACCATCGCCATGGCAGGTTACTCATCCTGTGAAAAACGCCTAAAGGCTGTGACTGACAACGCCTCTGCATTGCCCCCTCGACATCCAACAGGAACCATCATGGTATTGGCCAGGGTTCGCCCCTGCCCTCAATCAATCGCCGAAGGACTGCGGGCTTCAGCCAGCATCAGTCGCCATGCCAGGAAGCGGGTCGCGCTTAGTCTTTCCTATGGCTCCACCGGCAGGCAGCAAAGGAGAAAGCGCCTCTCTTTTTTTCCGCACATCCGGACGCATTCGACCCGAGTCGGTAAGGCATCCGCTTCAGTGATGCACAAGCTTCAGTGCATCTCCCGAAAACAGCGCGGAAAGCCCGATGCCGGATGTGCCGGCCAGCCTTCTCCTTCGAACAATAGCGGCAGCAAAAAAGGGGAATAAAAACCTTGATGAAAATCTCTTCAGGTGGGAACCTCGACGGGCAGACGTCCACGAATCACGCTCTTTCCGGGTACAGAAGAGGTCTCGATGACCCGGTGCACAGGCGCAATGGACGCCCTGCTCATGAACCGATAACCACCAACGACATAGCTGGAAGAAACCGATGAAACGACTCGTTATTAACTCTCTGTTTGTACTTCTCATCAGCGCCCTGGCCTCGATGCAGGCACAGGCCATGGACATGATCGACTTGCCGGAAAGCTGTGAAGACAAGGGCATGAACATCATCGTTTGCCCGCTGGACGACGGCATCAGCATCGATGACGCCATCGATTCGATGAAGGTGCGCGCCAACAGCCTCAATTTCAAACTCGTGGCCCACATGCCGCTGTCCGAGCAGGTCATTGCCATGGGACAGGATGCCAGGCGCATGGAGATTTTCCAGTTCTGCGATGCCCTGATCGCCAAGCAGATGGTGGAATACAACATCGTCTTTGCCGGCTTTCTGCCCTGCCGCATCGCCATTATCGAGGGCGAGGACGGCAACGGCTCCATCGTCACCCTCAACATGGACGCCATGGTCAACAGCGTTGAATTGACAGAGGATCTGCAGAAGCTCGGCATGAAAGTCCGCAACACGATCTTCAGCATCGTGCAGGCCGGCGTGGAAGGGGATTTCTAGGCAACGCCCCCTGTCCCGGGGAAGAGGCGGGCGCAGGGAGCAGAGCATGACTCCCGGACTGCCGGGATCAGTCACCCGGGTTTCCGGCGCCCTGTTCCTGATGCCTGCTCTTGCCCCAACCGGCTCTTGCGCGCCCCGGGGTGGCTCCCGGCTCAATAAGGCGTGTGCCAGGGCATTTCGGTATCCTCGAGGCGCTCGCCCGGATCGTCCACGGTTTCGTCCGAGAGCGCGCGGTTGACCAGGTTCTGCTGCTGGAGGGCATGCAGCCTTGCGTTGCCGCAGGCCGGCGAGGCCGACGGCGTCCTTCCTGCATAGCCGAGCGTCATTCCCGGCAGTTTGCTGACACGCAGATGGTGCCGGATCTGGTACCAGCCCCCCTGGTTTCTCGGCTCTTCCTGGCACCACACCAGTTCGCTGGCGTTGCTGTATTGTTCCAGGATGCGCTTCAGCGTCTTGCGCGGGAAGGGATAGAGCTGCTCGATGCGCAGGATGGCGATGTCGTCGATCTCTCTCTCCCTGCGCACCTTCAGCAGGTCGAAATAGACCTTTCCGCTGCACAGCACCACGCGCCGGACAGCCTCCGCCGCGAGGTTGTCGATCTCTTCGATGATCAGCTCCAGCCCGCCGCCGGTGAGGTCCTCCAGTGAGGATGTCGACAGCGGGTGCCGCAGCAGGCTCTTGGGCGTCATCACCACCAGCGGCCTGCGGAAGTCGCGCTTGTACTGGTCGCGCAGCAGGTGGAAGAGCTGCGCGGGCGTGCTCGGGTTCCATACGCGCATGTTGAGCTCGGCGCAGAGCTGCAGGAAGCGCTCGAGGCGCGCGGAGGAGTGTTCGGGCCCCTGTCCCTCGAAGCCATGCGGCAGCAGCAGGGTCAACTGGCAGAAGCGCCCCCATTTCAGGTAACCGCTGGAGATGAACTGGTCGATCACGACCTGGGCGCAGTTCGCGAAATCGCCGAACTGCGCTTCCCAGACGACCAGCGTCTCGGGGCTGGAGGTGGCATAGCCGTATTCGAAGGCCAGGACCGCCAGCTCGGACAACATGGAGTTGATGAGCGTCATCCTCGCCTCCCCCTGCGCCACATGCTCCAGCGGGATGAAACGATCGTCGGTTTCCTGGTCGTGCAGGATCGCGTGACGATGCGAGAAGGTTCCGCGCCCGCTGTCCTGGCCGGACAGCCGGATGGAGACACCCTCATGCAACAGCGAAGCGTAGGCGAGATGCTCGGCCATGCCCCAGTCCAGCGGCTGCTCGCCGGCGAGCATGGCGATCCGGCTGTCGAGGACCTTCCTGACCCGCCGGTGCAGGTTGAAGGAACCGGGCACGCTGGTGATGCGCTCGCCGAGGCGTTGCAGGGTCTCGGCATCGACCGCCGTGGGCACGACACTGACCGGCCTGGCATTCATGAAACGATGCCAGTCGCTGTGTTGGTAACCGGTGGGGGAACCATGCAGGAACTCCAGCACCGTCACCTCGCCGCTGTCGAGCGTGTCGCGGTACTCCCTGACCAGGCGTTCCGCATCACCCTCCCCGATGAGACCCTCGCCGAGCAGGCGTTTCGCATAGATGACCCGGGTCGTTTCGATCTCGCGGATCCTGCGATACATGCCGGGCTGCGTGATCATCGGCTCGTCGGCCTCGTTGTGCCCCTGGCGGCGATAACACACCAGGTCGATGATCACGTCGCTGTGGAAGGTGTTGCGGTATTCCAGCGCCAGTCGCGTGACGAACACCACGGCATCCGGGTCGTCGCCGTTGACATGAAAAATCGGCGCCTGGATCATCTTCGCGACCTCGGTGCAATAGAGCGTCGAACGGGCTTCCAGGGGCATGCTGGTGGTGAAGCCGATCTGGTTGTTCACGACCAGGTGCAGGGTGCCGCCGGTGCGATAGCCGTGGGTCTTGGAGAGATTCAGCGTCTCGGTGGTCACACCCTGGCCGATGAAGGCCGCGTCGCCGTGGATCAGGACCGGCATCACCTCTTTTCTGCCGTTTTCCCCCACCCCGTCCTGGCGCGCGCGCACGCCGCCCTCGACGACCGGCGAGACGATCTCGAGATGCGAGGGATTGAAGGCCAGCGCGACATGGACAGGGCCGCCCGGCGTCTGGATGTTGGAGTAGAACCCCTGGTGATACTTGACGTCGCCCGAGCCGGGGGTGCTGCCGGGTTCGTAGTGGCCTTCGAATTCGGCGAAGAGTTCCTGCGGCGACTTGCCCATGAGGTTGACGAGGACGTTCAGCCTGCCGCGGTGCGCCATGCCGATGACGACATGATTGACGCCGAGCTGCCCTCCTCCCTGGACGACTTCATCGAGCATCGGAATCAGCGAGTCGCCGCCCTCGAGCGAGAAGCGTTTCTGGCCGACGTAGCGGCGATGCAGGTAATGCTCGAGGCCCTCGGCAGCGGTCAGGTCGCGCAGGATATCGGTCCGCGCCACGTCGCTGTGCTGCGCCTGCCAGTCGCCGCGCGTCGATTCCAGCCGCTGTTCGAGCCAGCGGCGCTGCTCGGCGTCGTTGATGTGCATGTACTCGGTGGCGAGCGAACCGCAATAGACCTGCTCCATGACCTCGATGATCTCGGCCAGGGGCAGGCTGCGGCCGGGATCGATGGCGACGTGCGCGATCTCGGTCTTCAGCGCCTCGTCATCGAGTCCGTAGTAGGACGGCTCCAGCTCGATGGGCTTCTCGTGTTGCTGGCGCTCCAGCGGGTCGGTGCGGGCGCAGAGGTGGCCCATCATGCGGTAGGCGGTAATCAGTCGCTCCGCCGACGCCGAGATATCGACGTTCGAGGCGGCCGCCTCCGACGGCGCGACCAGTGAACCGGGCGATATGCCGGGCTCCTGGTGGGCGGCCTCGAAGCCGTAGAAGTAGTGCCGCCACTCGGTGCTGACGCTTCCGGGGTCGAGCTTGTAGGCCTCGTACAACTGGTCGATGTATTCGGCGGTGTGTGGATTGAGACCGTTGTTGGTGAAGCTGGTGCCTGTTTTCATCGCGCTGCTGACCGGCTCTGGATCGCTAATCGACTCTGGAAGGGTTTCATGGACAATGTTCGCATCTGCCTGCTCATAATCCTAGTTCGAATTGCCGCGGGAGAGGTCCCGGCAATCTCCTGATGCATTCTCGAGGCGGAATCATGCCCGCCGGAGCTAAAGAGCACGGGATTGCATCCCCGTTCCGTCGATGATCCCGCTCTGGCCACAAGCATCAGTATTTACTAATGTTCCTCGAGAGTCTATGCTAGTTTCCGGCTGACAATCATTTTTATCTGCAGAATCATCCCCGTATGACCGAAATCAGGCCACTGACCGATGTCCCTGTCGGTCGTCATGTCCGCCTCGTGCGAATTGGCGGTGGCCGCCAGCTCGCACGCCGGCTGCTTGCGCTTGGCTTGAGCATCAACGAGGAACTCGAAATTCTCCAGCATCGCGGCCGCGGTGTCGTCGTCGCGCGCGGATCCAACCGCATCGCGCTCGGCGGCGGCATTGCAGAAAAGCTCATGGCCGAGATCCTGACATGATCCGGAAAAGGCGCGAGACGGCGCGCACTATCGGGAATCCTGCGACGGAGCCCCTGACGGTCGCCATTGCCGGCAATCCCAATTGCGGCAAGTCCGCCCTCTTCAACGCGCTGACCGGCATTCGCCAGAAAACCGGCAACTGGCCAGGCGTGACCGTCGACCGCAAGGAGGGGCGCGCCCGTATCGACGGCCGCGAGGTCAGGGTCATCGACCTGCCCGGCATCTACTCGCTGGACGCGAGTTCACTCGACGAGCTGGTGACGCGCAACTACCTGCTGTCGCGCGATGCGGGCCTCGTGGTCAATGTCGTCGATGCCAACAACCTCGAGCGTAATCTCTACTTCACCGTGCAGTTGCTCGAGATGGGCGTGCCGCTCGTCGTGGCGCTCAACATGATGGACGTGGCGCGCAGGAGCGGCGTCGAGATCGACCACGTGAAACTGGCGCAGGAACTCGGCTGTCCGGTTGTGCCGATTGTCGCGACCACCCGCGAGGGACTGAGCGAGCTGCAGGCGCGCATGCTGGCCGTTGCCGACGGGCGCGAGCCGGGAGGTTTCAGTCTCGGTCTCGACGACCTCGTCGAACAGGTGGTGCTTTCGATCGAGCCGCTGATCGACGAAAAGGAGCAGGCCAACCGCCGCTGGCTCGCACTCAAGCATCTCGAGGAAGAGGAGCAGGATGCCGGACTCTCCGCGGCGCTGCGCGAGGCGATCGGGCAGGCGAAACAGCACATCGCCGAGCGCCACGGCGAGGATGCCGACCTCGTGATCGCCGACAGCCGCTACACGCATGCGCACGCCATGGCGCAGCGCGTGGCGCAGCGCGAGGGGCGCGCCTCGCGCACATTGAGCGACCGGATCGACCGCGTCATCCTCGGACGCTGGACCGGCGTCCCGCTGTTCCTCGTGGTGATGTACCTGATGTTTCTCTTCACCATCAACATCGGCAGCGCCTTCATCGACTTTTTCGACGGCGTCGCCGGCGCGCTCTTTGTCGATGGCGCCGGAGCGCTCCTGGCCGGCATGGGCGCGCCCGACTGGCTGCGGCTGCTGCTCGCCGACGGGATCGGCGGCGGACTGCGGGTCGTCGCCACCTTCATTCCCATCATCACGGCGCTCTATCTCTTCCTGTCCTTCCTCGAGGACTCCGGCTACATGGCGCGCGCGGCCTTCGTCATGGACCGTTTCATGCGCGCGATCGGCCTGCCCGGCAAGGCCTTCGTGCCGCTGATCGTCGGCTTCGGCTGCAACGTGCCGGCCATCATGGCCACGCGCACGCTCGAGAACCCGCAGGAACGCAAGCTCACGATCCTCATGAATCCCTTCATGTCGTGCGGCGCGCGCCTGCCCGTCTATGCGCTCTTCGCTGCCGCCTTCTTCCCCTCGTCGGGCCAGAACATCGTCTTCGCGCTCTACCTGGCGGGAATCGCGGTCGCGATCCTGACCGGCCTCCTGATGCGCAAGACGCTGATGCCCGGCAACAGTAGCGGCTTCATGATGGAGCTGCCGCCCTACCACCTGCCCACATTGAATGGCCTGCTGTTGCGCGCATGGGACCGCGTGCGGCTGTTCATCAAGGAGGCCGGACAGGTGATCGTCGTCATGGTGCTGGCGCTCAATGTCGTGAACTCGATCGGCACGGACGGCAGCTTCGGCAACGAGGACAGCGACAGCTCCGTGCTCAGCGCCTCGAGCCGCGTGCTGACGCCGCTGTTCGAACCCATGGGCCTGCACGAGGACAACTGGCCCGCCGTGGTGGGCATCTTCTCCGGCATCCTCGCCAAGGAGGTGGTGGTCGGAACGCTCGACAATCTCTACACGAGCCTCGGCCAGAGGAGCGAGAGCGCGGCGGAATTCGATCTCTGGGAGAGCCTGAAATCCGCCGCCGCGACCGTTCCGGCAAATCTCTCGGGGATCATCGACAACCTGGCGGATCCGCTCGGCATGGACATCGGCCAGGTGCGGGACGCCGCGACGGCCGCCGAGGAGCAGGGAGTCGACCGGGCCGTGTTCGGCGCCATGACCGAACGCTTCGACGGCCAGTCAGGCGCCTTCGCCTACATGCTCTTCATCCTGCTCTACTTTCCGTGCGTCGCGACCATCGGCGCCATCAAGCGCGAGGCCGGGGCGGCGTGGGCAAGCTTCGTGGCGGCCTGGTCGACCGGCATCGCCTATATCACGGCCGTCGTCTTCTACCAGGCCGCCAACTTCGCCGCACACCCGCTCTCCTCGGCATCCTGGATCGGCCTGATGCTGCTGCTGTTCGCCAGCGCCGTCGTCGGCCTGCGGCTGTGGGGCACGCGCGGGACCAGGCAGGCGGTGCAGCTGGAGACGGGATCATGATTCTGACCGACATCGGCAACTACCTGCGCGAGCGCCAGTGCGCCAGTGTCGCCGATATCGCCACCCGCTTCGATGCCGACCCCGACGCGGTGCGCGACATGCTCGCGAGGCTCGTGCGCAAGCAGCGCATCCACCGCGTCCGCAACCTCTCCGGCTGCGGCAGCAGTTGCCGCAAATGCGACAATGCCGCGACCGAACTCTATGCCTGGGGCGGGCCATCGGAAGAGACGCCCGGGCAGGCCACCTGCCCGGATGCCTGAAGCGGAAGGGAAAACTGGCAGGCATTCGAACGGCTTGCATTGCGGCCGTTGACCGGCATCGCGATCACTGCGGCCGGGGATGCGCATGCATCCGCCGGCAGCGTCATGCCGGCGGCTTCAACCGCGGAACTTGACCAGCCGTGTCACCTGGATATCGGAGATGAAGACAACGCCCGAGTGCTTGTTGTAGAAAGGCGCCAGTCCCTCGAGGATCGGACTGACGAGCTCTTCCGGAACGGCGGCGATGATCATGATCAACACGTCGTCCTCGTTGAACATCAGGTGGCCTTCGTGAAAACCGTGACTCCCCTTGCCCGACAGGTTATTGATGATGGTGTAGCCCTTGACACCTGCGCGGTCGAGCACGTCGGTCGCCAGATTCTGGTGTTCGCCGCCGAGGATGATCTCGAGTTTCTTCAGCGGGTTCAGGTTGAGGTCTTTCATGGTTCGATGGACTCTTTCTGTGAAGCAGTGGTATCGACGGACAGCGGCTGGCTGATCCAGTCGTCATTGTCATAGATCCTGGCGACCTTCTCCTCCGGATCGACGATCATGAGCCGGATCCAGCCGTTGCGCACCAGGTGTTTGACCGTGGTGACCTCCTCGATGGAGCGCCAGGCGTGCTCGAAAGGCGCCTCGATGACCGTCACGAGGCGTATCGGCTGGTGATAGGGGCGACCCCGGTCGAGGACGGTTTGCGCCGGCAGGCCGGTGCGCAGGTCGCTGAGGTTGCCGGTCATGACACCGAAACGCCCGGCCACGTTGTGATAGACCTTGCTGCCGCTGCCGAAACACTCATTGTCGACGGTGGAGAAGTAGTGCTCCATGTTGATCCACTGGCCGACGACCAGCGGCCCCGTGAGGATGGTCTCGAGCAGGCGGCGCCTGGGATCGGTGCGGTAATCGTAGGAGTGCAGAAAGGCGCGCCCGTGCAGCGCGAAGTCGCGGGTGAGATCGCGCCGGCCGATGATGAAATAGGCATTGCCGGACAAGCCCCATTCGGGGCGGACCTGCGACCAGTCCATGGCATTGCGCCGCGCTTCGCGGTTGGCCTTGCCAGGGGCGACCGCGGCCGCATCCAGCCGCAGCTCCCGCAGGCGTTCCTGCGCACACAGCCGCGAGGCCGCTGTCAGGCCGTTACGCAGCCGGTCGAGATAAACGACATGTGAAGACGGCAACCGCTCGAGTTCATGCAGCCTGATCTCGTCGCTGACGGTGTCGTGCATGGCCGGAATGAACCAGGTGTCGTCCGGAATGATGATTCCCTGGTAGCGCAGTCTGCTGCGCACCTGCGCCCTGTTGGCCATGTGCGCCAGCGCCTTGGCGTTGGTCAGGCCGTGGTTGCCGCCACAGGCGCCGCAGTCGAGGGCCGACTCGTAGGGATTGTTCTCGGAGGTGCTGCCATGGCCGACCAGCAGGACGAAGCGGGACATCCCGTTCCTGAGCCCGATCGAGCTGAGCGCCTGGGCGACGAAATTGGTCTGCTCCTCGAGACTGAAACCGATGCGCGCGACCTGCTCCATCTGCAACCGCGCGAAGGCCGGGTCGATGCGGTAGACGTTGCGCAAGCGCTGGATGAAGAGACGCTCATCCTCGTCGCCAAGCGTGGAGGCTTCGCGCAGTGACGGAGCCGAGGTGGCATTGTCCAGCGCTGCTTCACGCAGCTCGCGCACCATGTCGTCGGTGATCTCTTCGGGCTTGAGCCCGATTTCCTGTTCCACGGCCTTGGCGACGACGGCACGCTGGACCGCGCGGACGATGGAGTCGGCCTGTTCGCGATCGAGCTTGTCGAGCAGCAGATGGGTGGCGGGTTTCTCCCTGTAGATGCGCTGACGCCAGCGGTTATAGCCCTGCGGGATGAGCGTCTTGCCGATCATGTCGAAACCGAACAGCATGCCGATGGCCTCGACCGTGACATAGGGCGTCAGCACCGACTCCTTGAGTTCATGCAGCAGCTTTTCGAGCACCGACACCGCGGCCACGTCCTGTGGCGGAACCGTGGCGATTTCCAGCACCAGGTTCTTCGGCTTCAGCAGGACCGGACAGAGGTGGGTTTCGCTGCCCTTGCCGAGTTCCATGAAACTGATCGGAACCCCGAAGAAACCGGCAATGCCGAAGGTCTGGTAATCGCCCGCCCCTTCGAGGTGGCGGCGAATCCGTTCGGAACGGGTATCGATACAGAACAGCGCCTGGGCGAAGGGACGCTTGTCGCGTTCCGGGGGCGGCGCCAGGTCGAGCTTTCCGAGCAAGTGCCCCATGGCGTGTTTTTCCATGGCGTCGAGCCAGATCATGCCCTCATCGCGCTCGAAATCCTTCAGGACCGACAGGAGGTCATCCAGTTGCCCGCTCGAGAGCGTCTCGAGCGCCGCCTCGTCGCCGCAAGCACCGGCAAGGTCGCGTAACAGCCGCGCCTGCCCGGATGCTTCATGGCTGCGTTTCGCCCGGCTGTATTGTGCGAAGACGCTCTCGATGCCCGCGGGGCGGCCGAGCGCCAGCGCCCTTTCGACAGGCTGCGCATGCGCCGGCAGGATCGAACCGCCGTGGAGTTCGTGACGCAGCCAGGTCTCCTGCGTGCGCTTTTCGATGGCCTCATCGAGCGCAACGCGCGTGGTCGGCAGCCTTCTGTGGTGACGCGAGTTCAGCAGTGCCTGGGCCAGTGTCAGCCGGATCGCGAGGAAATCCACGAGGTCGGCCGGAAAGCGCCCGCTCCAGTAATAGTGTTTTGCATTGGCCCGCCAGCGGATGAAACCCGCCCAGCCGTGCAACTGGGAGAGCTCGCGTGAAAAGCACGCCATCCATTCCGACTGCGGGATGCCCAGGTTTTCCATCACGGCCGCGATCACGCCTTCCGGTTCCGTCTGGCCGGCGAGAACCTGCCGCACGGGCAGGCCGTCCAGCAGCAGGCGGTCGTGGTGCGCGGCCAGCTCGCTCCAGGCAGTGAACAGCCCCTGCTCTCGGCCCGGCATGTGCCAGACCGACTGGCCTTCGTCGAAAAAATCGAGGCAGGTCTTGATGACCAGTTCATCGAGATCGGACGCGATCTCGGTTCCGAAGAGCGCGTCGACGGCCTCGTAGAGCGGGCGATCTCCCAGCAGCTCTTCCCGAAGCTGGCGGATGACCGCTGTTTCGTCGACCGCCCGGTCGCTCACTGTGGTGGCGTTATGGATGGCTGCATGGATGTCGCTGGCATCGGCCAGCGCGCATGCCTGCGAGACCGGCTGCGGAATGTCCGTCAGCAGCGTCATGAGCCAGCGTCTCAGATCGATCCCGGGGATGGCTGTTTGCTGCTGCGCGAAGGCCTCGATAGCGGTCTCCAGCGCACTGCGGTCCACCTTGCCCTCGGCGAGGTAACGGTTGTAGCCGACGCGGGAGAGGAAGCCGCGGCCGTGGAACAGCCGCATGCCGGTTCTGACCGCCTCCGCAAACGGCATCTCCTCGAGGCCATGCAGCGGGTTGTGGTGGATGAAAGAGCGCATGGGCCAGAAAAACGGAATGGGCTCGCCGGCCACGTAGACCATGGTGCGGGTGCGAAGCTTTTGTCCGAGATCGAGTGTCATGCCAGGCTCCCCATCGCGTAGATGCCTGCAAGGATCAGCAGCAGAAGGATCAGTGAATAGCCCAGGGTGACGCCGGCATGAAGGTCGGCCGGAGAGGGCTCGTCCGGCGTGCCCGCGACCAAACCTTGCAACAGCCGGGCGCCCGACCAGCTCCAGAGCAGCCAGACGCCGACGACGCCGGCGGCGATCAACGGCATGGCCGACATGGCCTGCACGATGGTGGCGATCATGATGAAGAACGCCGGAAAGAGTGGCGTCGCGATGATCGCCAGGACAACGAACACCAGGATCGTGGAGAACCGCGGAATCGACTCGGCGAGGCCGCCGTACAAGCCGGCACAGGCGGCGCCGAAGCGGCGTTCCAGGCCGGCGCCGAGAAACGCCAGCAGGACCAGCGGCATGCTGAAGCCGAGGGCATAGAGTTGCACGACCGGGACCGGGCTGCCGCCCTGCAGCGGAATCCAGAGCAAGGCCCAGGAGGAGGTGGCCAGGAAGCCGCTCCACTCCCCGAGATCGCGCAGGGCCAGGGCGCGAAAGGCATAGAGCAGCGACGTCGCGAGGGCGAGCGGCACGACCCACCCGGGCAGCGGGACCTCGAGGTAGCCGATCAGCAGCACACCCGCCTGCGGCCAGAGCAGCAGCAGGAGCGCGCGCAGCAGGAGATGGCGGCAGCGCCCGAGCAACAGGTTGAAGCCCATGCTCAGCGGGAACAGCGGCAGAAGGAGTCCGGCCAGCAGGATATATGCCAGTGCAGTCATCTCAGATCCACCTCAGCCAGACATTGAGCCGCTGCGCCATGCCCAGCAGGCGCCGGCTCATGAGGGTATAGAGATGCGGGAGAAAGAACTCGCGCGAGGTCAGCGCGTAGAACATCAGCCACAGCCGTTGCGCGTAGCGGCTTTTCCGGTCTCCGTTGCGGTCGGCCAGGAAGGTGATGAACCAGCCGAAAATGATCACCAGCGTGATCAGCACGATCAGGGCATCGAACCAGATGATATCGATGTCGGCAGCGGCATAGAGTTGTTCGCGGAAGACCGGATCGGGATAGAGGAAGAGATCGAAGGCGTGACTGATCAGGGTGTAGCCGAGCACGACCACCGCGAAGGAGACGATGCTGAGGATGACGATCCGGCGCAGGTTGGTGGTCCCGATCTGGTAGGTTGAGAAAAGCAGCTGCGCACCCGTGATCCAGCCGAAGAAGAGCAGCACGACGGCGCTCTGCTTCTGGAAATAATCCTGTGAGATCAGCCAGTGTGCCGACACCAGGATGATGACGGGGACGGCCAGGGTAACGGCCGCCATCGTCAGCCAGGGCAGGCGCTGCCGCGCCGGCCGGCGTTCGACCACGAAGGTGTAGAGGTCTTCCTTCGGCACGCCGTCATTCTTGCGCGCACCGTTGATGACACCGCCCGAGCCCAGGAACATGGTCCCCTTGAAGAGCCCGTGGGCGATGAGGTGGTAGATCGCGAGCGAGAAGGCGCCGATGCCGCACTCCATGATCATGAAACCCATCTGCCCCATGGTGGAATACCCCAGCGATTTCTTGATGTCATTCTGGGTCAGCATCAGGACCGAACCGATCACCGCGGTGAAGAGACCGACAATGAAGACCCAGTGCAGCACATCCGAACTCTGCACGAAGACAGCGGCGAAGCGGTTGATCAGGAAACCGCCGGCATTGACGATGCCGGCATGCATCAGGGCCGAGACCGGCGTCGGTCCCGACATGGTATAGGGCAGCCAGGTATGGACGAGGAACTGCGCCGAGCGGGCATAGGCGGAGAAGGCGATCAATGCAGCGACCAGGTCCGGCAGCCGCAGCCCCAGTACCTGGTGCGCGTCCGGCTGCGCGCTGATCTGCTCGAAGATGTCCGGCAACGACCAGGTGCCGTAGGCCTGGTAGAGCAGCACGGCCGCAATGACCAGCGGCAGGTCCCCGATGCGGTAGGTGATCTTGGTCCAGAAGGCGTAGCGCCAGGCCGAGGTGTCCCGCGTGTTGTGGCCGAGCAGGAAATAGAGCAGCACGCCGACCAGGTGCCAGGCGATGAGCAGCGTCAGCAGGTCGCCGGCGGCAACCATCGCCAGCAGGGCGGCGGTCATCAGGTCGAGAAGCACAAAGAAGCGGGCATAGCCGGCTTCCTCGGCCATGTAACGCAGCGAATAGACATGAACGATCAGGCTGATTCCCGCAATGACTGTCGCCATGAGAGTGCTGAGCGGATCGAGAAGCAAGAACGCCGGCGCATCGTAGAGGGTGACCTGATGCGAACCCCCTGCAGAGAGCGCATGCCATAGCGTCGCCACGGCCAGGACGAAGGTCAGCAGCGTCGCGGTCACGCTGATGCGTGCAATCCGCCGTCCCATGGCGGCGGACAACAGCTGGATCAGCAGTGCCGACAGGAGCGGTACCAGTGGAACGAGTAGGATGATTTTTTCCATGCAATTCTTCTATCCGCCGCCCGTCAGCGGGCGATGCCCGTCCTGCAGGAGGAAACCTGTTATACCGGTCTGCGCCTGCCGGCACAGCCCCCGGAGCCGTGATCACTCTGGTGGTTATTGGAGGTTAAGAGTATCGGCGAACTCCCGCATCAGGTATCGATATATCAAATGGAATGCATTGTACCCGGACTATGGGTTGCCTGGCTGCAAAATAGAAACGCGGATCAAAAAGCGCATATCACAAGGCCTGCGGATGACACGAAGCGGCAAACAGGGCGTTGTTTGCGGCCGGCGGCGAAGGGTTCGCCTGTGCGTCAACGCCCCCGCAAGCATCCTCGCGACTGCTGCCCTGCCCCGTTCGGGAAGAGATCACCCCCGGCAATGAAGATGCCGGCGTAGCCGCCTGGCAGCACCGCCGGCAACGGCCTATCGGCTGACTTCAGGCGTCACCGGCGGCCTTGCGCTGCCCTCGGCGCACTCGCCGTATGCCTTGCAGAGCTTGCGCAACGCCGTCTCCTTGTCGGGGAAAATCGCATCCTTGCCGAGCAGTTCGACAACGCCGGCGCGTTCCAGCACGCGCCTGACCTGGTGCTTCAGGCCGCTGAACATCAGGGTCACACCGTGCTCGTTGAGACGTTCGGCGACTTCGCGCACCTTCTCCTCGCCGGACGCATCGATGTCGTTGATGCCACTCCCGACGACGAGAATCGCCTTCGCCTTCGGGAAATCCGACAGGGCCTCGAGGATGATGTCCTCGAAATAGGCGACATTCACGAAGGTCAGGGAACCGTCGAAACGCACCGGCACGAAGTGCTCGCTGATGGGTTTGAGACGGTTCGCGACGATGCCGCCGAGGGTGCCATCCGGCTTGCGGGCAACGATATCCGCGCGCGGCCTCATGGTGCGAATCAGGAAATGCAGCACGGTCAGGGCGACACCGAGCAGGATGCCGTTGGCAATCGCAGGCGCCATCACGAGCGTGGCGACAAAGGTGACCACGCCGATCGTGGCGCCGACACGGTCAACTTTCCATGCCTGTACGAGCGGCTTGATACGGATCAGGCTGAAGACAGCCATCATGACGATCACGGCAAGCACTGCCTGTGGCAGATGGTAGAGATACTTCGTGAAAAACAGCAGCACCAGCACCACGGCCAGTGCGCTGATGATGGCAAAGAAGCCGGTCTTGGCGCCGGTCCTCGCCGCCACCGCGGATCGCGAGAAGGAGCCACTGACCGTGTAGGAACTGAAGAAGCTGCCGGCAATGTTTGCCAGCCCCTGCCCGATGAGTTCCTTGTTGGCGCTGACGCGTTCCCCGGTACTGGTGGCGATCGCCTTCGAGATGGAGGTCGCCTCCATGAATCCGATCAACGCCATCACGAGCGCCGCCGGCAGCAATGCGAGTACGAGGCTCCAGTGCACGACGGGCACCTCGAGGCTGGGCAGGCCGGCCGGAATGACGCCAACGACGTCACCCCCCGCAGAGAGTGTCACTTCGCCGTCATTGACGCCCTGGAATCGCCAGCGCCGGTCGTCGGCCGATGCCAGGTCCGCGCCGGAAGCTCCCGCGTGGAACAGCATGCTCCCGTCCGCCTGCTCGACGCCGTGCAACACGAGGTGATGCAATTCGACCCGCAGCCGGGTCACATCGCGCTTGCTGGCCTCCTGCAGGTACTCCAGACCGGGCACCTGCGAACGCACGCCCGCTGCACCGGTGACCGCGCCCAGGTCGCCTTCGCGCTCCAGTTCATCGGCCTGCCGACTGATACTGGCCAGATCCGTGGTGATTTCGGCCATGCGTTTCTGCGCCTCGTCGAGTTCTTCCAGCTTGGAGAGAATAAGAGGGTCGGCGATCTGGGATGTCTTGACGGTCACCTTCTGCTCGAAGCCGATCAGTGCGCTTGCGACCGTCGCCACCAGCACTGCAATGAGTACGCCCGGCAGGCGCGAGCTGTAGCGGCGCAGCCCCGCGATCAGGAGCCATGCGCCGAGCGCGAAGGCCAGTGTCGCCAGGTGCGCATCGGGAACCTGGCGAACCACGCGCCAGAGGTCGGCGAGGTAGGATTCGGTCCGCGGAAACGGCACGCCAAGCACCTTGCTGAGCTGTGACAGGCCGATGATCAGCGCCGCGGCATTGGTGAAGCCGACGATGACCGGGCTCGACAGCAGGTTCACTACGGCGCCGAGGCTCAGCAGGCCGAGCGCAAGACGCAAGACCCCGACCATCAGCGCCAGCATGATGGAGAGTTCGATGAAACCGGGAGAGCCGGGCGTCGCCAGCGGGAGCAGTGCCGCCGCGGACATCAGGGACAGCATGGCCACCGGGCCGGTGTGCAACTGGCTCGACGAGCCCCAGAGCGAGGCGATGATGACCGGGATGAAGGAGGAGTAGAGGCCGTAGACAACGGGTAATCCGGCGAGCTGCGCATAGGCCATGCTCTGCGGCACCAGGACCAGCGCGACGGTGATCCCGGCAACGAGATCCGCTCGCAGACCCGCGCGCGTCATTGGAAACCAGCGTAGAAACGGCAACAGCCGGGAAAGTACTGCGTACACGACCACTCCCCTCGGGTGAATGAAAATGACCGGACAGTCTTCCTGAAACCGTCAAAAAAGGCCAATCAATATTGAATTATATACTAATAGACTAATGACTATGGGTCGGAATGTTTTGATACAGATCAAGGAGGTATGGAATACGGCTGGCACGCAGTGGCGGGGCCGGGTCAGCGGCAGTTCGGCGTCATGATCGAGGACCAGGCCGGCAAGGTCAATGGCATTGGCGCCTTCATCGGGTACAGGGTGGAGAACCCGGCTGCTTGCCGGTTCCATTCCGCTGTTCAGAGGCGATTATGCTCTCAGGAGGAGGCGCGCCCTGGATTCTCAGGCAGCTTGCGGTGCGGTTTGGTGTCGAGGTGCTGCTGGTTCCGGGGCTGTTCTTCACGGCTCTCGAAATAGCGGGCACGGCGCAGGTCAAATGTCGAACGCCTGGTGTCTTGCAGATACATCACAACGACTCTCCTCGTTCGGAAGAATTGGGATGCTGAATATAGCCCGCCAGCATGACGAAATGATGACGCCCGCATCGAAATCACCGGCCGGCATGAACCGGTTATGGGGCCGTCATGTCAGCTGATTCCAGAGAGCCGCACGCAGGGATTGCGACAATATGTCACAAGGCAAAACGACAGGGATCCACTAGGCTGTGATTACAGTAGTTTCACTGTGGTTGTATCAGGTTGGAGAGGAACGAAAAAATGAAAAATCATCTCATACGTCATACATTGTCGGCCGCATGCATCCTCGGCATGGCGGCAATGCCGGCATACGCACTGGAACCCATCGAGGAACTCGGGCAGTTCCTCTACTTCGACGAGAACCTCTCGGAGCCCGCGGGCCAGTCCTGTGCAAGCTGCCATCATCCCGACGCCGCTTTCGTCGATCCCGATGCCGGCCTGCCGGTTTCGGAAGGCGTCATTCCGGGCCTGTTCGGCGGCAGGAACTCCCCGAGCGCGGCCTACGCCATGTACAGCCCCACGCGCTATTTCGATGCGGAGGAAGGCTTGTGGATCGGCGGCTCCTTCTGGGATAGCCGCGCGACCGGAGACCTACTCGGCGACCCGCTCGCGGACCAGGCCCTGGGCCCTTTCCTCAATCCCGTCGAGATGGCCAACGAGAGCAAGGAGACAGTGATCCGGGACGTCAGGAACTCGCACTACGCCGGCCTGTTCGAGGAAGTCTGGGGACCGGGCAGTCTCGAAAATGTGGAAACCGCCTATGACCAGGTCGCGCTCTCCATCGCGGCCTTCGAGCGCACCCTCGATTTCGGTCAGTTCACTTCCAAGTACGATGCCTACCTGCAGTCGTGTCTCGCCCTCGGCGGTGATCCTGCTGAGTGCGCAGTCGGCAGCGGTCCCGTTGCCGCGGAAGCCGGCAAGATCTTCACCAAGAAGGAGTGGGACGGCATGCAGCTCTTCATGGGCGAGAACAACAACGACGGCATCCTGGAAGAGGGTGAAGGCGCCATGTGCTCGGCCTGCCACGTCGCAGAGTGGACGGAAGCAGCCGACAATGTCGTCACGCCTGACTGGGCACCGGAAGGTCTGGTCCCACCGCTCTTCACGGACTTCACCTACGACAACCTCGGCATTCCGAAGAGCGACCACTGGATTCTGGAGGGTAATCCGATCGATGAAGGTCTCGGTTTCGTTGTCGGAGACCCGAACGAGAGCGGCAAGTTCAAGGTCATGACCCTGCGCAACATCCAGAAGACAAAGCCATACGGTCACAACGGCTTCTTCATGAGCCTCGCCGACATCACCCATTTCTACAACACCCGTGATGTCGAGGCAGAGGGCTGGGCCGTACCCGAGTACCCGGCCACCGTCAACACCGACGAGCTCGGCAACCTCGGGCTCAGTGACAAGGATGAAGACGCGCTCGTCAAGTTCATGAAAACCCTGGACGACGGCTGGGTTCTCGAGGAGTGAGCCTTCGTGGCCATGCCATCGTGAAGCTGTTGCGCTGAAGGATCGATGCAATCGTTCACAACAGCATGGCATCCGGCAATGCCATCGGGGGGGAGAGGCCCACGCCTCTCCCCTCTTCTCTTGAAACTGATCGACTCCTGCCTGAACAGCGGCGATGACGCCCTCTCCATTCTGACTTCTCTTTTCAACCCCGAATCCTGTCCATGCCAGCTGCCGGCTGCCATCGGGCATTCCAGACACTCCTGAAATCAACAGCAGGTTGAAAGCACTGGCCCGGCTTCCAAGCCGGTTGCCAAGCAGCTGCTCCACTCTTCGGATCGCCCAGCCTGGCTCACGGCTTCAGTAGCCGACACTGTGGCGCCATTCAGCCCGGGTTTCAGTCACAGCAACGAGCTTCATTCCCGAGACCAGGCGCCGGCTCGCTTGCACCTGGCCGGATCGCGTAGTCCAGCCTGAAAAAGAGGACGTGCAGCCTCTCTCTGCATGACGCCCGGAGCACGCAGAAGTGGTTTCACGAGGCCGTTTCGCGCTGGATTCCGGAATCCATACCGACAGCGCCCACTGGAGCCTGAGCCTCGATCAGGGATTTTTTTGAAAAATTGGGAATTTTTTCCCATTTTTGATATCTTATATCCTGACGATAATCGGACACCACTGCCATGCGGTCGGCATTGGCAGCATCGATGCGCGTCTTTCCCCCGCTCCCCGGATCGGGGCCCGCTCTTCGACAGGCGTCACGAATACTGCGGTAACAGCGAGTCAGGCGCGCTTGTCGCGTCCAGCGCAATCACGACTACCCGGCCGGTGCGTCAAAGCCGGGCTCGCGAAAGCTGTCACCGGTTGAAGCTCAATCACAATCAATTTTCAGGAGAGAACAACATGTCCCCACTCAAGAGTCAGACGTGGCAGCAGCTGCTTGCCGCCATCGCCTTGCTGATCACTGCTCTTTTTTCCATCAGCCCGGCAGCGGCGCAAGCCTGCACGTCGGACTGCCTGCGTGTCTACAGCATCGAGCTCAGTGATCTGGGTTCCTCCATCCGTGGCATCGTGAAGCTCACGGATGAAACCGCTGCCGGCGTCAGCAACACGACGGTCCAGGCCATCTGGACGCGTCCCGACGGCTCCACGCTGGAGCAAAACGCCCTGGTGGGAACCCGGCTGAGAGCGGAGTTCAGACTCTACACCTCCGGAATCCCCGGCACCTACACCCTGACCATCGTCGATGCATCGAAGGCCGGCTACAGTTTCGATCCAGACAACAGCAGCCTGCTGAGCGAGAGCATCATGGTCGGCTTGCCCGACAACCAGCCACCTGTCGCAACGCCCAATGCCGATACGACGACCGGTCCGGCTCCCCTGACTGTCAACTTCGACGCCACCGGCTCATCGGATGCGGATGGCACGATCGTGGCCTACGCCTGGGATTTCGGCGATGGCAACAGTTCGGCCGAACCCGATCCAGCGAACATCTACTGGGAAACCGGCACCTATACCGCCACCCTGACAGTAACCGACGACATGGGCGCAACGGCGAGCGCATCGATCCAGATCAACGCGACCGACGACGCCGCAGCCTGCACCAGCCAGTGCATCTCGGTCGACAGGATCAGGCTCCGGTATGACAGGAAATCCGGGCTGCTGAAGGGGCAAGTCAGGCTGACCGACGAAAACGGCCAGCGCGTCACGGACGCCGTCGTCCATGGCGTCTGGACGCGCCCCGATGGTTCGAAGCTGGAACAACATGTCGATCTCGCAGCGGATGCTCAGGCGATGTTCTCAATCCTCGCCTCCGAGGCCGGGACCTATCGACTCGATGTGGCGGATGTCATCAAGAGCGGTCACACCTTCGATGCGGCAGCGAGCAATGTGCTGGAGGCGACGACCAGCATCAAGCCGTAGACATCGGCTCCATGCGTCAATGACAGAAGCGGTGGCGGCGGGCGGATTTGCCCTCCGTCACCCCTTCACGCCGGTTCCTGACGAGACGGCGAACCTTATCGTCCGGCTGCAGGCCGGCTCCCTGCAGGCTCCGCACCGGACTCCTTGCCTGTTATATAATCGCCCTGAGGCAATATGTTCATGGACACCACCTCAGGAGCGCCCCACTCATGAAATATCCACTACTGTTGATCGGGCTTCTGGTCGTCTCTGCGCCTGGCGCAGAGGAGTATGACCTCTCCCTGCCCGAGCAGCCAAAGAGCGAGTTTCCCGCGCAGGATTCCTCCATCCCGATGGAAGTGAGGGATACAGAACTCGGAAGCCGGTGCATGGAGATGTCCAGGAAGATCGAGGAACTCAAGGGCAGGCCACAGCGCAAGGCCGCGATGGAAGCGCGTTTCGAGGCGGAATGCCGAAAACCGCCGCAAGAGCCTTGAAGGCTTCCTGCAGAAAAAGCCTTGATGCACCTTCCGGCGCCAAACCAAGCGTCCAATCGCAGCTGGCCCGGCACAGCAGCCCTGTAACAGACGTCTATAAAAAAGCGGCGCCACAATCGCGGCGCCGCTCTTGCTGGAATGGCCAGACGGCTTTAGTTGCTCTTGCTGGCGGCCGCTTTCAGTTCAGCGATGATTTTTTCGCATTGCATGTCACCGCCGGTGATGGCGCCTTCAGCAACGTATTCTTGCGATGTGACCTGCTGTGCTGTTGCAGCCAGGACCTCGTCGACCTGTTCGGACGTGATGAAGCCCTTCTCCTTGGCGGCTTCGACAGTGAGACATACCCCGGCCTGCAAGCCGGTCGCGACACCAACGCCTGCACCGATACCCGTTGCAACAACGAAACTGGCGATTGCGCCGATAATCGCGCCGACAATAAAAATCAGAAAACCTTTCATCAATTTCTCTCCACTTTGACACTCAGATGCAATTAGTAACGTTGGGCGCCCCGTGCTCCGTAGCGCCTGCCGGCGCAATTATGCCTCTTCTAAAGCTGATGCGACAGGACGCTTTCGAATGCTGGAAACCGGCCTGAGGGAAACCGGGAACGAACAAGGGTGATTTGCCGGCGCCCAGGCGAAACGTCATTCTGCTTCCAGCGATCGAAAACGACCGAGGAGACGTGCCGGGCCATGCAGTTTTCCGCCCTCTTGATCAGCCACCAGATCGAGGCTTTCGACGACCTGAAAACTGTAGGTGCACCTGTCTTCCTTGCCCGAATCGCAACCGTAGGAAACCCTCTCAGGCTCGACTGCGGGCCGGACTTGCCTGATGATGTCCGCCATCGAGTCCGGGTAGGGCGTATCGCGCAGACCGGATCCGGCAAACACCAGCCGATCCTCTGGATAGCGGCGGTATTCGCTGCGAAACGTCTCGGCAAGCGCTCTGCGGTATTTATTCAGGACATCCTCACGCAGTGAGAGCCGATAGGGGTAGTCAGCGGTCGAATCGACTTTTTCGAACACGAGGTGCTCGTTGATCACGAGGGCTGTGTGCTGAAGGATTTCCCTGCCGCTATAGGGCGACGCCTTGCTCACGAGCAGGAGATCCCAGGGCCGCAACTGATCTTCAGCAGCCACGATTTTCCCGAACGCTGCCGTCTTGAGTTCATGATCGATGTCCCAGCGCGCGGGCGTGAACAGCCGGTAACGGGATGTTCCGGCCTTCACCTCGTTCAGGGTCTCGACAGTGGCATTCCAGCAGTTTGTCTCCGTACCCAGCCCTTTCCAGAGCAAGCCATCGATCAATCGCATCTCCTCGGAGTCAGGCGATGACCTCCTGAGGTTGTCGATACGCGTTTCGTAGGCGTTCGAGTGCAGAAAAGAGAGATCGTATTTGACGGGAGTGAAGGTCTTGTTCAGAACTGCCTGGACTGAGAGTGGCAGGAAATCCCTGAGCCGGTACTCCTTGCCGGGAACATAGCTGACTGGAGGGTGATGGCCATAGAGTTGCCTGATCGCGTTGAACTGGGCCTCCGAGAGTGGGCCGAGGTGAATGATCAGAAAATAGCGATCTTCCGGGTCAAACAAATTCTGAAGCCGCGGGTGCATCCGCTTTTCGACTCTCAAGCCAGGCAATCCCAGGCGAATCAGCTCGGGAACCACCTCGCTGGCCGTAAGCGCATCTCTGGAGGGGCCTGGAGAGGTGCATGCCGGGAGCAGGGCGACGAGGAGCAGGCAGAACACTGCCGCTTCAGAGGAAGCGATCTTGATAATCTTCATCGGAATCCCGTTGCGGCTCAAATTCCTTGCTCGAAGTTGCAGTCAATGGCAAAGGATAACAGCTGATCACCGGAGCCTCTCTGAAAATCCCGGATCAGGCTCCGCCTCATAGCACCGGGGCATCATGCTGCAACAGCGTGAGGGTGTCATGATCCCGGTACGGGCGTTTGCGGGGGCTCCTGCATCGCAGAGATGAGGTTCTGCAGGCAAGGGGCACGCCATCCCTGGTGCAATATCGCGTGCGAACAACCACGCGCCGCGTGCTCGGGAACGGAATCATGCCAACCGGCTTCGTACCAGGTTCGCAAGCAGTCTCCTCCGGATTGATTCAGCCCCCGGCTCGCCCGGCAGGAGAGCCCGCGGCGACGGTCTGTTCGCAGGCTTCTGCGCATTCCCTGCACGCATGGTGCTGGTCGTGCTTGCTGTGATCATGCTTCGCATACGGCTGCTTGTCATGCTGCATGGCAGCTGCGAGTGGAGTAGATGCCATGGCAGCCCCCCCTGCCGACAAACAGGTTCCTGCGGGTGCTGTGAGATTTCCCATGAAGGGCCCGGCGGGAACATCCCGCAAGTCAGCGTTTTTTCACGCCCGTCCAGTTCACGTGGTAGAGATCCAGGCGCCTGTCCTGCAGGTTGCGTACAGAACCGTTACGACGAATCTCGGCCAGCTTGTCGAGATCGAGATCCGCGATCAGCGCCATTTCCGTATTCGGCGTCGCCTCGGCAGCGATGGCATCATGGGGGAAAGCATAATCGGATGGCGTGTAGACGGCCGACTGCGAGTACTGGATATCCATGTTCTCGACGTTCGGCAGGTTGCCCACGCTGCCCGTGATGACGACATAGCATTCATTCTCGATCGCGCGCGCCTGGGCGCAGCGCTTGACACGTTCATAAGCATTTTTCGTATCCGTCCAGTAGGGAACGAAGAGAACCTGCATGCCCTGCTCCGCGAGTATGCGTGGCAATTCAGGGAATTCGACGTCGTAGCAGATCAGGATCCCGATCTTGCCGACATCCGTCTCGAAGACATGCAGCCTGTCGCCGCCCTGCATGCCCCAGTAGCTCGTCTCGTCCGGCGTGACGTGGAGCTTGTATTGCGCATCCCAGGAGCCGTCCCGCCTCAGCAGGTAGCTGATGTTGTGCAGGCGCTGCTCCCTGTAGTCGGGCATCGAGCCGGCGATGATGTTGATGTTGTAGCTGACGGCCAGTTGCAGCATCTGCTCCCTGATCTGCTCGGTGTAGATCGACACGTCCCGAATCGCCTGCGCCGGGTTGTCCTGGTTGAACTGCACCATGAGCGGGAAGGTGAAAAACTCCGGAAAGAGCACGAAATCGGCGTTATAGCTTGCAAAGACATCGACGAAATATTCGATCTGCTGTTTCAGCGCGTCGAGTGTCGGCGCCTGCCGCATTTTCCACTGTGCCGCTCCGACCCGGATCTGGTTCTTGCGTGTCTGGATCAGCGGGGCTTTTTCCTGGTAGTGGATGTTGAGCCACTCGATCAGCGTGGCATAGGTCCGCGACTCGCTGTCCATGCTCTCGTAGTGGGGGATGAGCTTCAGGACATGGAAATCGTTACTGAGCTGGAACGTCAGGACCGGATCGCGCAGCTCCTTGCGTTTCACGAGTTCGATATACTGCGCGGCGCTCATCTTGTCCGCGTGCTTGCTGTAGCCGGGAATACGCCCGCCGGCCACGATGCGCCGCAGGTTCAGGTTCTCGCACAGGGTCTTGCGCGCGTCGTAGAGTCGTCGCCCGAGCCGCAGGTCGCGGTAGTCGGGATCGACGAAGATATCGGCCCCGTAGAGGGTATCGCCGTTCGGATCGTGGGTATTGAAATAACCGTTGCCCGTGATCTCCTCGTAGGTATGCCGGTCACCAAAACGCTCCATGTTGACGACCAGGGCATTGGATGCGGCGACGACCTTGCCGTCATCCTCGATGCAGATCTGGCCTTCCGGGAAACGCCGGATCTGTGACTCGAACTGCTCTCGCGCCCAGGCTCCCTCCCACTCCGGATAGATACGATCCATGAGCTTCGCGATATCGTCGTAGTCATCGAGGCGGGTGTTGCGCAGCAGCAGTTCCTGGAAGCGCTTGCGTTTCTTGCTCCCCTTCTTCTTGCCTTTTTTGGCTGTGCTCTTCTTTGGATTGCCTTTTGCCTGTGTCATGCGGGACGGCCCGGGAACGCTGAAAAGCCCATCTTAATCCGGCACTTTCCCGGGTGGAATTGCGGCAAATCATGAAACCGGCCTGAAGTCCGGCAGCCGTCATGTTTGCCTGCTGAAGAGATGGACCCGAAGCGCATGCAAGGCGCGATCAGCGTGAGATGAGAAGCCGCAGGACAAGGATATGCACCAGAGCTTTGGCAGAAGGATGACAGAATCCCCGGACCCTCCTCTGCAGAGTGGTCCGGACAGGTGGACGCTCAGCGGTCGCTGGCCTCCTAGTCACCCAGTTGTTCCCAGGGCGGCGTTTCGAAGACGCTGGAGGCCTCCTCGCTGCCCTTCTCCATGAAGGAGTGGATGGAATCATCCGTGAAGTAATCCCAGAAATGCTCCTCGAAGAGTGGATCATCAATGGTAAAAGCGCCGGCTTTCTGCCGTTCCTCGAGGAACTCCCGGTAGGCATCCAGCGGCTCGGGGCCGAGCTGCTGAAAAATGATGCGGCCGCCATACTGCTTGTAGAGCGCGCGGTTCAGTTTCCAGTGCTCGATGATCGATTGCCCCATGTCATGCTGCACCTTCTTGTACTCCTCGACCTCTTCCGGGGTCAGATGATGGCTCTCTGTCAGCCCTTCGGCTTCGAGGGCGTGGTCCATGCTGGCCATCCATGTGTCGATCTCCTCCTCCTTCACGCTGATGCCATTTTCGGCCGCGTAGCGGTCGAAGAGCCGCGTCAAAATGAGATCCTGCATTTCGGCGGCATCGTCGGTGCGGATTTTCTCGCCGTAGACGGTCGCCACGGCGGGAACGTCGAGGGGCTCGAATTCGATGATCGCGCCGTCCGCCATGGTCGCAAGGAAGAGATGACCATCCTTCATCACGTAGCTGCGCACCCATTCGAACTGGGCGAGATATTTTTCGGAGATAGAAGCCGGCAGACACAGTGCCCTGGTCGAGGCGATCACTCCGAATTCCAGTCTGCCTTCCTCAGGCGATGACCAGGAACCCATGCCGCGGTTGCAGTCAGCGAGAATGGAGACATTGCCATCCTTCCTGAACTCGAGCCGGTAGAGCGGACGCTCCCGGGGTTCATAGGTCGTGTCGTCCATGGACATGATTTTCACGAGTTGCCAGGCCGTGCCTGCGAGCGGGCCGGCAGCCTGTTCCGGGGCATCTTCCTGTGACGGTGTCTGTTCTGACGCAAGCGCCGTGGAGCATGCGAACAACGCCAGCAGGAGTGTGAGGAGAAATGACCGCATGGAGTCAACCCCCTGTAATCGCTGCAACTGGTACCTCATAGACCTCGCCATTGTCGACGGTCACGATCCAGGTGTCGCCGTCGAGCCTGGCCTTGACTTCCCTGTTGGTGGCATTGACGTAATCCTTCATGAAGTTGATCGTGAATTGTTCGCCAAGCTGGTTCCGGACGACGATCGAGGCCTCTCCGGTTTCCATGCGCAGAATGCCCGCCGGACATTGCCCAAACTCCGAATCACCCGCAGCGCGGCAGCGCAGTCGCGTGGTTGCATCGTAGTCTTTCGTGCTGAACGGGTAGGTCCAGTTATCTTCCGGGGTGTTCGACGGATCGAGCGCCGCGGTATCCCAGTAGACAAAGACGCTCTCGTCTTTCAGCCGGAAGATCTGACCCTGGTCGCCCAGTCCGCTCTGGCGATAGGCGCTATGTCCATGCTGGTCGCGAAAATTGCCAGGGCCAGCTCCCTCGACAGGTGTGAGATCGTGCTCGACGCCGTCTTCACGCGTGATGACGATGTGGCCCTGCGCCTGGTAGAAGCGGCAAGGGATCATCTTGCTCATTGTGTCAGAGCCCGCCGGATAGATCTCGCAGCGTGCCTCGACCGAATCGGCCGCGAGTGGAGAGGAAAAAACGGCTCCTGTGATTCCCAGGAGCATACCCCATGTTCTCATTTTCATCTGGATACCTCGTTCTTAATCGGACTCGCTGATAATTCACGCTCCTTGCCAGAAAATACGAGGCAGGGAGTTCATAGCCATACCGGTAATGCAAATTGCGGCATTCCGTGAGGATCGACCTGGATCTGGCGATTGTATCCTCTCATTCACGAGAGAGTGAAAATCATACAGGGCACAAGACCAGCGACCGTGCGCAGTGTCAATTATTGCCTGTAGGCATCACCTTTTGCGCCTGCATAGGTTACACTCGGAATCTTTGCCCGGAAACACGCCATGCAGCCAAGCCACGAGGACACCAGCAACCTGATGCAAACCCTCATCAGCAACCAGGCTGAATCATCGAAACGGGTTTTTACCCTCATCGAGGAACAACAGCGCATCAGCCGCCGGACCTCACGGTTCCTCTGGAGCGGGCTCGCCGCCACCTTCCTTGTCTCCCTGTTGCTGCTCTTTTTTGTCTACCGGATCAGCATCGGGTCCGCACCACTGCCAGGCAGCGTGCAGACGGAAAGCGGACGGATGGAGAGGATGGAACAGAGTTTCATCCTGATGACGCAAAACCTGGAGGAAATCCAGGCAGCAATGCTGTCGATCAACGGCTACATGCAGAACATCAATCAGGAGATCCGCAAACTGAACGAGATCAGCACGCCGCTGGTCTCCATCGATGCCAACATGCTCAAGCTCAGCGATTCCATCGGTCAGATCGAATCCGGCATCACCTCTCTCGACAGAAACACCGGCGAGCTCAACTCGACGATGGGCATCGTCGCGAATCAGCTCGGTCAGATGACCCATGATGTCAACCGCATGACCAAGCCACGCATGATGTTTCCATTCGACTGACGCAGGAGCCTGAGTCACGCTTGCCGTCAGGAAATCATCCGCGGGTGGCTACACCATCCGCTTAGCGTTGAATGGCCCGGGACCTACTCGATCTTGATGTAGGCAAACCCCTCGTCCTGCAACTCGGCAATGCGTACAACGCCGGATGGCACTGCTTCCACACGATCGTAAAGTTTCTCTTTCGGCAGATTGATCTGCGAACGCGTGATGTCGCACAGCTCCAGCTTGACGTTCTGCACGTCGCGCAGCGACTCGAGGCGCCCCTTGATATTCTCGCGTCGCTCGGCAAGCTCTGCATCCTCGGCAAACGGGGTACCCTCGAGAGCGTCCCCCGTCACGAAGCGGATGCCGTGGGCGACAAAGACAATACGCACGTCGTAGTCGAGGAGTTGATTCTGGTAATAGGTCACCATGTTGTTGATGCTCGTCAGCATGGCGCTGAAGCGGCGAGGATCGGAAAAGTCGGCATGATAGACCACTCTGGCGACATCATCGTCAGCAGAGGCTGGCTGCATGACGAGAAGACTGACGGCCATCACTGCGGCCAGGAGCGAGTGGAAGAGCATTTGCCCTCTCTTGATTGAAGTATGCATTATTCCTCCGGGATTCTTTCTGTTTCAATGAGTCTAGTCGATCTGCGGCATGGCAGGGTGCTTTCGACAGCGAGTCAGGACGTCCAGAGCCATGCGGCTCATGGGTCCTCCCCTGGCATCTCCTCCAGCCATGCTTGCAGCTTGCCATTCCCCGGCTGTCGGCAGCAAGTGACAACAACCACGGGAAGTTCGCGAGAAAGGCCTGGCAGGCGCAGATGAAGCGGCCGGACAGCGGCAATGCCCCTCACGGCGGCCGGGCACAGACCTTCACTCCAGAGCCCTGATGACAGCTTTCGCGATACCAGGGAATTTTCTGCAATACTTGTTGCTGGAGAGGTGTGAGGACGTTTGCTCTGTTCCGACGCCGGGTGGCGTGCCCTGCTGGATGCAGCCATGACCTGAGTCATTGTCCCGCCGGAAATGCGGACGGACGATCCAGCCAGGCAACAGGGTTCGAGCCTGCAGGCCGCGCAAATTACCGAAAACCCCGCATCGCGTCCATCGGCACCAGTCATGCAATAACCACCAAGGGAGAACGACAATGCGCAAGCCCATATTCGACGTCATCCGCGCGCAACGCGGCAAGGGATTCACCCAGAGAGAGGTCGAAGCGGTCGATGAAGTGCTCGACACGCTCGGTATACCGAGAGACGAAGCCCCCGTCGTCACACCAAAACCCAGGAATCTTCCCGAAACCCTCACTGCGCCGCACGATACCGGTCTCGAGGATGCGAGTGCATTCATAAGCGCCGTCAAGGCGAGCCTCTTCAGTAACAAGCTCAAGCCGGACCAGAAAAAGGGGCTGGAGGCCATTCTCTCCGCAGCCACAGAGGCAAAATGGCCACTCGCCTTTGTCTCCTACGGACTGGCCACGGCGTATCACGAAACCGCTTTTACCATGCAACCCGTTGTCGAGGCCTTCTGGCTCAGTGAATCCTGGCGCGAGAGAAACCTGCGTTATTATCCCTACCATGGCCGCGGCTATGTCCAGCTGACATGGGAAAGCAATTACGAGAAAGCGGACAAGAAACTCGGTCTCGAAGGTCGCCTGCTGGCCAATCTCGACCTTGCGCTCGATCCGGATATTGCAGCCCGCATCATGGTGAAAGGCATGGAGGAAGGCTGGTTCTGTGGCGACAGGTCGGGCAAACGTCACACGCTGAAGCGTCATGTCCCGACAAGCGGCCCCGGCAATCTGGAGCAGTACAAGGAGGCCCGCCGCATCATCAACGGCAGGGACAAGGCGGCCACGATTGCCAAATATGCCCTGAAATTCCAGGACGCACTCAAGGCCGGTGGTTGGTGATACCGCCACTTCCCGGGAGGCCATGGAGCGGCCTCTGCGGGCCCCTCACCCGGCCGGCAACGGCCCGGGATCGCCTCACTGACTGCCGGTCGATTCCTGCCGGCGCCCGAAATGCGCCCTGTTTGACACTCGTCAGGTCACGGCCTGAATCGATGGCCTATCGTATGCAATAGCCTCTCGCAATCACAGGAAAGGGAATCCTTCATGTCCAGAAATCTTGTGCTGCTCTCTGACGGCACCGGCAAGCGTGGCGGTGTCGGCTATGAAACCAACATCTGGCGCCTCTACAAGGCGCTGGTCGTGGACGACGAGAGGCAACTGGTCTATTACGACGACGGTGTCGGCTCGGAAAAGTCACGCATGTCGAAGATCCTCGGCGGCATAACCGCCATCGGCATGGACCTCAATATCCAGCAACTCTACGGCTTCCTGGTGAGGCAGTGGAAACCGGGAGACCGGATCTACCTCTTCGGCTTCAGCCGTGGCGCATTCTCGGTCAGGCTACTGTCAGACATGATCCTGCGCTGCGGCATCATCGACCTGCAGCGAGTCCGTTCAGAAAAAGCGCTGGACCAGCTCGTCAAAACAGCCTATAGCGCCTGCCTCAAGTCCTTTTACCGCCCGGGGTATGCGCACAGGTTCAGGCAGGCGCACGCCTCTCCCGCGGAACCCATCATCCAGTTCATCGGTGTCTGGGACACGGTCGGCGCCATCGGCCTCCCCTTCAGGGAAGCGCGTATCGCCATGCACAACATGATGGAATATGGCTATCGCGGTCACGGACTCGACAGCCGCGTCATCAATGCGCGCCAGGTCTTCGCCATCGATGACTGCCGCCAGACGTTCCATCCAGTTGTCTGGGACGAACATTTCGAGCCATCCCCAGGCAGGATCAGGCAGCTCTGGTTCGCGGGCGTGCACGCCAATGTCGGCGGAGGTTATCCGAAAAACCAGCTCTCACGCGTCTCCCTCGAGTGGATGATCGGGGAAATCAGGGCGACGGACGCGACGACGACGATCCTGCCGAAACAGATGCTTCTGCTGGACGACACTGAAATCGCAAATATCGCCAGGGAGAAGGATGCGTATGGCCGGCTCTACAATTCGCGCGCCGGCCTCGCTTCCGCTTACCGGCTACGCCCGCGAAACATCGACGCCATCAGAAGACGTTATTCACGGGAGATGGCCGTCATCCATCACTCTGTTCTCGATCGCATCAGGCACAATATCGACGGCTACTCGCCAAACAACCTGCCGGACTCCTTCGAGGCATGCGGCACGAGCAGCCCGGTCCAACAGCCGGGGAATGACGAAAACTGGCAAGCCTGCATGAAAGCAGCCCGGTCGCTCGGATATCTTCAACAGCTTGTCCACTTCCTGTTCATGACAGCAATCCTGGTCACGGCGATTCTCCTGCTCTTGCACCATGCCGTCGATATCACCATCAGCCTGTTCGACGACAGATCCATCGGTGAGGCTTTCCGTGACCTGGCGACCGGCATCACGGTCTATCTTCCCGTGGCGGCCCTCGGTCTCGCTCTCTCCGAGGCCCTGCAATTTCCCCTGCGCAGGCGGCAACAGCAGACCGCCTCCCGCGGGTGGGCATCCATCTATCCGCAAAGTCGCGTGAGTGGCCCCGAATTGCAGGACAGGATGCACTCGGGAGTGTTGTGCAGGATTGCGGGCTGGCTGCAGAAAATCCGGCTTCTGGAGACCTTCCACGCGCTGGTCGCCGTCGTGATCTATACGCTCGCCTACACGCTCGGTCAGCTCTACAGGCTCATCATCGAGAGGCTCTATCTGAAACCGCGGCTGGGGGGAGAGGCACCCACCCCCGCAGACCTCAACGAACCTGTCGCGGGGAAGCCCGAAACGGTCAGTTTCGAAACCGGCATGTACCGCATGCATACGGGTCTCTACCTGCGCAATGCCGTCACCTACAGGATCAGCGTGCGCACCGGGGCCGACTGGTACGACGACTGCTACAGGGCTTCGCCCGACGGGTTGCAGAATCCTGACAGCCTGCCCTGGTTCATGAAACAGGCGCGCAAGCTCGCGCGCCATCCGGATGCAGAGATCTTCACCCTCCTCGGCGAAATCGATGGGGGCGAACCTTTCACAATCGGCTCGGGTTGCGACTATCCGTGCGCACAGGACGGAGAGCTTGTTGTCTACGTGAATGACGTCAGCCTGCGGATGCTATTCGGCGATCGGCAACTGGCGCTTTTTCCTGATATCTTCTATCTAAATAACAAGGGCTCGGCCGAAATCACCGTGGAGGCGCAATGACGAAAGCAAGGGACTCTCGCGGGTTGATGAATCCGGCGCGGATACCGGCAAAAGAGCCCCGCAAGGCAGTAGCTGTCAGCCGGAGATTCTTCTATACGCATGATCCGCGTCAACAGGCCTGATGCTTGATTCGGCTACGATTTTCCTAGAGGAGCCGGTTGTTTCCGGCCCTGTCACAACACCAAGAGTAATCACGATGAGTATTCCACTTAGAATCACCTTTCACCAGATGGACACCTCGGATGCGGTTGAATTCGAGATCCGCAGGCGAGCCGAGAAACTCGATCGCTTCAGCGAGCACATCATGGACTGCCGTGTCTCTGTCGATTTCGCCTCGAAACATCACAAGAAGGGCAACCTGTTCCACGTCGTCATCGAGATTGATGTGCCCGGCAACAAGATCGTCGTCAGCCGCGAACCGGAAAAGAATCACGCCCACGAGGACATCAATGTCACGATTCGCGATGCGTTCAACAGCGCACGCCGGCAACTCGAGGATTTTGAAAGACGCGTCAGGGGCAACGTGAAACGCCACTCACTGCCGGAAGCCCCGGTCGATACAGAGTAAGACAACCAACCCGCCCGTCATTCATTGACGGGCTCTAAACCCCTCGAATCTCCCGCATTGTGGGGTCGGACACCGGCTATCGATCGAACCCGTTTATCCGGGACCTCCGTTCCATAAGAAAAAACTCCCTCACTAGAGACTCCCTCTGCCCTGTTTTGAAGAAATTCCAACTATGTGTCTATAATCTGGATTCCTCAAACACCACAAAACCAAAAGGAGACATGAGGCTATGCTTAAACTGCTCAAGAGAACAATGATCACGATGGCTCTACCAGCAATTGCTGTCACACTTCCAATAACGGCTCATGCCGAGGACGATCCGGAACCATTCTGCCCCGGCGTCGATGAAACCAACGAAAACCGAAGAGGAATCTGCGGCAATTATGCTTCGGAAATCAGTCCCGCCGAGGCATTCCTGAACACCGTTGTCAAACGGGGCAAGTGGAGCAACCCTTCAGAAGGGCCCGTCCTGCTTGACGTCCGCAGTACGCCAGAGTATCGCGCCGGTCATCCCGAGCATTCTTACAACGTGCCCTATCCTTTCATCTACCAGTACTGCAACGACGTGGAGGGAGATGACCGCCGTCCCGATGGCGCCTGCGTGAGCGGAGGAGAGAGAGTTCCTCAGGATCCAGTCAAATTTGTCGAGTACGTCGAAAGCATCGTGCCGGACAAGAACACGCCCGTCTACACCATGTGCCGCACCGGCGTACGCAGTGTAGGTGCAGCAACAGTGCTCACCGAGGCAGGCTACAAAGACGTGCGCAACATCTGGGAAGGCTTCGTCGGCATCTACCTGACTGCTCCCTTTCAAGACCCCGAACCTGTGCTCGATGAAAATGGCGATCCCGTGCTCGATGAAAATGGCGATCCTGTCTACGACTATGTCGTCGGCCCGGTCGATCTGAACCACGATGGGGAACTCACAGATGAGGACAAGAATGGCTGGCGCAATCATCAGGGACTTCCCTATGAAACCCGCCTGCTGCCGAAACTGATGTGGCTGGGTGAAGGAGCCGATACCTATTACCTGCCCTGATCCGGCGCATGCCTGCAATGTGGCTGATGTGATTCATCAAGCCATCGTGTGACCCCGACGGGGCCCGCCAGTGTGCGGGCCCCTCTATTCTTTCAGCCCCGCATTTCTCATCATCCCGGTGACGGCCAGGATATCGCCAAGCTCGACAAAGAGGATTCGCTTCTGATCGCGTGTCGATCTTCCATTTTTTTCAGGCTCCACGAGACTCCTGACAGATCGAGAGCATGATCCCTGCCCGGACAGGAACAGCAAAACCTGAAGACGATCGTGGGTAATCCGGCCGGGCGGCCTGGCCAAATGACCATGTATTGAACTGGATGGCCGGGCGAGGGAGGCTGTTTCCGTTTGACGGCCCCGGACTGCTTCGCGCCCCCCTGTCTGGCATCAGAAGGATGACAAGCTAGAGCGTCGTCTCCTGGTCGTTGACGCCCAGCAGGTAGAGAATGCTGTCGAGACCGAGTGTCGAGATCGCGTGGCGCGCCCGCTTCCTGACGAGCGGCTTGGCATGGAAGGCGACGCCCAGCCCGGCGATACGCAGCATCGGCAGGTCATTGGCGCCGTCGCCGACGGCGATCGTCTGCTCCATGGGCACGCCGATGCTGTCCGCCATCTTGCGCAGCAGTTCGGCCTTCTTGTCGCCGTTGATGATGTCGCCCTTGACCTCGCCGGTCAGCTTGCCGTCGACGATATCCAGTTCGTTCGCAGAGACGCAGTCCAGCCCCCAGCGTTGCTTAAGGTGATTGGCGAAGTAGGTGAAACCGCCCGAGAGGATGCCGATCCTGTAACCGAGTTTCTTCAGGGTGCCGATCAGCCGGTCCGCGCCCTCGGTGACCGGCAGGGTGTCGGCGATCTCCTGCAGCACCGATGCATCGAGGCCTTTCAGGGTTGCGAGACGGCGGCGGAAGGACTCGTTGAAATCGATCTCGCCGCGCATCGCCGCCTCGGTAATCGCGGCGACGCGTTCGCCAACGCCCGCGCGCTTCGCGAGTTCGTCGATGACCTCGCACTGGATCAATGTCGAGTCCATGTCGAAGACGATCAGGCGGCGATGGCGGCGGTAGAGATTGTCCTGCTGAAACGAGAGGTCGACCTCGTCGTCACGGGTGATCGCCAGCAGGTCGTTGCGCAGGCTTTCGGGGTCGTCGACATGCCCGCGCAGCGAGAAGGCGACGCAGGCGCGCAGCGCATCCGTCCGGTCGCTCTTCTGCGACAGCGGGAAACGCCCCGAGAGGCGTCGCAACATGTCGATGTTGACGCCGTAACGCGCCGCCACCCCGGCCACATGCGCGATATTGGCGGCGCTGAGCTTGCGCCCGAGCAGCGTCACGATATAGCGCGGCTGCCCCTGCTGCGCCACCCACTGCTCGTACTCATCGAGCCGGATCGGCGTCGACCAGATCTTGACGCCCTGCTGCCCGGCGAGCGCCTCGAGTTCCTCGAGGATCTGTGCTGCGCCCTCCCCCTCCGGAATCTCCAGCGACATGCCGAGACTGAGGTAATCGTGCGTTACGGCCTGATCGATATCGAGGATGTTGACCGAATGCTGCGCGAGAGCGGCCGTGAAGGAAGCCGTGATGCCGGGACGATCCGGGCCGTTGATGTTCAGGAAAAGGATTTCACTCATCGGTGCTGTCGAAGTGGCGCTGGAACCAGGCGCATTGTAGCAAGCCGCAACGCCGATCACAGTGGCATGGTCGCCCTGCGCCTGCGATCGGTCAGCAGGCTGTCATCCTTCGACGACCAGTGAGCAGGCACGAAAAAAGCCGGAGCCTGCTCCGGCTGGCTTTTTCTCCCGCGTGGCTGGATCTAGAGCCGCACCATCAGAAGATCGCAGACCGTGTGCTGCATGACCCGGTTGACGACCGAGCCGAGGATGCGCTCCACGCCGCGCTTGCCATGCGAGCCGATGACGATCAGGTCGATGTCGTGCTTGTCGGCGTAGCTGAGAATGGTGGCGCCCGGGTTTCCGCTGAGGACATCTGACGCGAGCATCGGGTACTCGATGCTGCCGCTCAGCTTCTCCATACGGCTGTGCGCCACCTCGTGCTGCTTCTTCTCGAGCTCGAGATCGACCGCAATGTCGTAGAACTCGCCCGGCATGAGAATATCGTCGACGACATGCAGCAGCGTCACCCTGGCGTCGCCCTGCTGCGCCGCCTCCATGGCCCGCCTGACGATGCGGTCGGTGTGCGCCGAGAAGTCGACAGGCACGAGAATATTGCGATAACCTGCATATTCGTCGCGCTCGACCCTGTTCTTGCTCTGCATGAGCCACTCCCAGGCCTCCTGCTGCCGTTTCTGGTCGAAGTATTTCAGCTCCGCATCGACGAATGCCGCACCGAGCGCCGTCATCCAGCGCTCGAGAGTGCTCTCGCCGACGATCGCGATGCGTTCGAAGTCCTCCTGGTGCTGCATGCCGAACTTGAGGTCATCCCAGGCGGCTTTCGCCTCCCACCCCTTGAAATCCTCGAGGCGGATCAGCAGGGAGACGGGTTTCTCCTTTTCGAGAATCTCCTCGAGCCGCGGCAGGAAGTTGCGGTAGTCCGCGTCGGTGAGCTTGCCGCTCGCGCTGAAGGCGTACAGATGGGATGCGCTGACCGGGATTTCGCTGATCATGTCACTGCTCCCCGGCGTCGTCGTCCCGATCAAGTCCCTCGTTCTCGACGATGCGTTTTGCGAGTTCCTCGTTGAGTTCAATGAGTCCGACAGTGGTCTTGTCGGCGACCTTGACGAGGCGTTCGAGAATGCCGCTGGTAATGTACATGGTGTCGAGCTGGACGGCATCGCGCACGCCTTCACGCAGCTCACCAAGCTGTTCGCCGATATCGCTCATGTGTTCGACGAAGTTGCTGGTGACTTCCTCGACCTCCTCGGCAGTCAACTCCTCGACCTCTTGCAGACGCGTGCGGGCGTGCTCGATCGCCTCGCCGATATCCTGCTTCTCCTTGTCGTAGAACTCCTCGACATAGGTCAGGAAGTCGCGGTAAGCGTTCTGCAGACGCTCTTTCATGGATTCAGACTCCATCGTTCTCTCCGGTTGCAATGGTATCGATTTAATTATTGATCGCTTTGCATGGCGATGAGAATGATTCAGGTCAGCTCGACCCGCTATCACGCGAGACGCGCATTGCGCATTCGGCCAGCACGGCAGAAAAATCGGACGCGCGTCAAGCCGGGCGCATCGACCGCTTGTGGCGCTTGAACAGGCTCCGCCAGCCAGGGTTGCAGGAGATGACGAGGCTCAAGCCTGGCATGGCCCGCAGCCATCGCCGGGAATCATGGAATCCCGCAACCCGGCGGAAGCAGCACTCGAGGGTTGTCCGTCATCGAGCTGGCGTCAATGGCAATCCTGCAGGTCTATCGGCCATCGCTCCTGAAAGCGCCCGGAATCGGGAGGAAATGGATCCCGCTGCGGTTGACACGGGCCCCAAAAACCGCTGTCATGGTCACCCCGAAGCGCTACAGGTTCCCGTTCTTGTCCGAGCTGCCGACAGGCCTCCTCTTCACACTGCTGATTTTCCTGCTGATGTGCTCGGCCTTCTTCTCGAGCTCGGAAACGGCCCTGATGATGCTGAACCGCTACCGCCTCAAACACCTGGTCGAGGAGGGGCATCGGGGCGCCAGGCGCGCATTGCGCCTGCTGGAGACCCCCGAGCGGCTCATCGGGCTGATCCTGCTCGGCAACAACTTCGTCAACATTCTGGCATCCGCCCTCGCGACCATCATCGCGCTGCGACTCGGCGGTGAGGCCATGATCGCAGCGGCGACCGGCATTCTGACATTCGTCGTCCTGATTTACGCCGAGGTCATTCCGAAGACCTTCGCAGCCATGCATCCTGAAAGGATTGCCTACCCCGCAGCGGCCGTCTATACATTGTTGCTGAAACCCCTCTTCCCGGTCGTCTGGCTCGTCAACCGCGTCACCACTCTGCACCTGCGGATGCTTGGTGTGAGAAGCGACAACGACGGGCAGTACTCCCTGAGCCAGGACGAGTTGCGCACGGTGGTCAACGAGGCCACGGCCCTGATTCCCCAGCGCCACCGGCAGATGCTGATCGGCCTGCTCGATCTCGAGAAAACCACGGTCGAGGACATCATGATCCCGCGCAACGAGGTCTCCGGCATCGACCTGCAGGATCCGCTCGATGACATCGAGGAGTATCTCGAAAACACCCACTTCACGCGCCTGCTGGTCTTCGACGGCAGCCTCGACAAGATCGTCGGCCAGATCCATGCGCGCCGCCTGCTGCGACTGGCCATGCGCGGTGATTTGACCAAGGAGCGCATCATCGAGCAGGTCAAGCCGCCCTACTACATCCCCGAGGGCACCTCGCTGAGCACGCTCATCAAGAATTTCCAGCGCGACCGCCGGCGCATCGGCCTGGTCGTCGACGAGTACGGTGACCTGCAGGGCCTGGTGACATTCGGCAACATCATCGAGCAGATCGTCGGCGAGTTCACGACGACACCGACCGCCTCCATCAGCGACGTCAACGAGCAGGAAGACGGCAGTTTCCTCGTCAAGGGCAGCGCAAACGTGCGGGAACTCGTCAAGATCACGGGCTGGAAACTGCCGACCGATGGCCCCAAGACGCTCAACGGCCTGATCCTCGAGCACATGGAAAACATTCCAGAACCCAACACCAGCATGCTGCTGGCCGGCTACCCCGTCGAGATTCTCCAGACCGAGGACAACATGGTGAAGGTCGTGCGCCTCAACCCGAAACTCAGGAAGAGAAAGAGCAACAAGGGCTGAACGCCTGCCCGCGCTGCCGGCCAGGGCAGCCTGGCATGAGCAGGCACTCCCCGAAGCCTTCGATCGCACCGGCTACCGCCCGCAGACCCGGGAGGCGAACCGGACGGGCCTCCGGTGACAACCTCACCCGGAAGCTTGATTTTCCTGCGCACTTGCCGCATATATTGCTGGCAAACAATTCACAGGGCTGATTTCCGAACATGTTGAGAATTGGACTTTTCCTGGCGACCAACATCGCCATCATGGCGCTGATCGCCATCATCTTCCAGGTGCTCGGGCTCGAGAGCACGCTCGCGCAGAATGGCGTCGACCTGAACCTGCAGGCACTGTTGGTGATGTCCGCCGTCATCGGCTTCGGCGGCTCCTTCATCTCGCTGCTGATGTCGAAGTGGCTGGCAAAGAAGACCATGGGCGTGCACATCATCGAGACGCCCTCCAGCGAGGTCGAGAGCTGGCTCGTCGGCACGGTCCAGCGCCAGGCGCAGCAGGCAGGCATCGGCATGCCAGAGGTCGGCATTTTCGACTCGCCCAGCCCGAACGCCTTCGCAACGGGCGCCAACAGGAACAGTGCGCTCGTCGCCGTCAGCACAGGACTGCTGCAGAACATGAACCGCGGCGAGGTGGAGGCCGTGCTGGGGCACGAGGTGAGCCATGTCTCCAACGGTGACATGGTCACCATGACCCTGATCCAGGGCGTGGTGAACACCTTCGTGGTGTTCTTCTCGCGTGTCGTCGGGCACCTGATCGATCGCGTGGTCTTCAAGACCGAGCGCGGCTATGGCCCCGGCTACTACATCGGCTCGATCGTCGCACAGATCCTCTTCGGCCTGCTGGCCAACATCGTCGTCGCCTGGTTCTCGCGCCGGCGTGAATTCCGCGCGGATGCCGGCGGAGCCGGCCTCACGAGCAAGCGCCAGATGGCCGATGCGCTGCGCGCGCTGCAACGCGTGCATGAACCCAAGGCGCTGCCCAGTGAAATGGCCGCCTTCGGCATCAACGGCGGGCTCAAGAGCCTCTTCAGCACCCACCCGCCGCTCGAGGACCGCATCGCCGCGCTGGAAGGGCCTCATTGAGCGAACCCTCGCTCGCCACTGCCATCCGTCCGCTGGACTGGATGGCATCGGCGCCCTCTTACACTTTGCAGCAGCAACAGCAGATCCGTCTCTGGTATCTCGACCGCTCCCGGATCCCGCTGCACGACAGCTGGCTGGCTGCCGACGAGATCGAGCGGACGCGGCGCATGCAAGCCGAACGACGCGACGAATTCGTCTCGGGCCGCAATGCCCTGCGTCTCATCCTGGGTGCCTTTCTCGACATCGACCCGGCCGGGGTCTCCATCCGCATCTCCCCCAGGGGCAAGCCCACCCTTGCCGGCGAGGCGATCCGCTTCAGTTTTTCCCACTGCAACCGGAAGCTGCTGATGGGCTTCTCGCTGCAGCCGCTCGGCATCGACCTCGAGATACGCAAGCCACGCGCCAGCTTCATGCGCATCGCCGGGCGCGTCTTCGACCAGACATGCTGCGACGCCCTGCGCAGGGCCGGCGCAGCCGAACGCGAGCGGCTCTTCTTCCGCTACTGGTCGGCACACGAAGCCGTGCAGAAACTGCGCGGCGACGGGCTCTTCGGCGAGCGCCACCTGCCTGCCTTTGTCGGCGGCTTCAGCTGCGAGGATTTCGACGCCGCCCTGGCATCCACGATCGAAGCACCGCAAATCCGCATGCACGAGGAGCTGCCAGAGCCCTGAGAACCGCATGCAGCGATCGCCGTGTGCCGCACGGGAGGCAAAAATGCTCACTGTCGCTGTTGTGTCCGGGCTGGCTCAGGATCGATAGGATGCATTTATTGCGTTCTCCGGCTCCCTCCTGTTGCTGCAGCGGTCATGCAACCGTTCCGATCGTGAGGACAGCATCCGGCGTTTGCCGTATCATCGCGACAATTTTTCCCATTTCCTCCGATCATGGATCTGTTTCAAATCATCCTGCTCGCGCTGATCCAGGGATTGACCGAATTCCTGCCGATCTCGAGTTCGGCGCATCTCGCGCTGACCCCGGTCATCATGGGTGTCGAGGACCAGGGCCTGGCGTTCGACATCGCCGTCCATCTCGGCTCGCTGCTGGCCGTTGTCATCTACTTCCGCAGGGAACTCGCGCGCGTGAGCGCCGACACCGCCGGCCACTACCTCTTGCGGCGCGAGGCGACGCCGTTCAGCAAGCTGGGCATGGCGATCATCATCGCGACCCTGCCGATCATCGTCTTCGGCGGTCTCAAGACACTCCTCGACATCGAGTTCAGAAGTCCCCTGCTGATCGCCTGGATGAGTATCCTGTTCGGTCTGCTGCTGTGGTGGGCCGACACCCGGACGCGGGGCACCCGCGGGATGGAGGATTACCGTTTTCGCGACGCCTTCATCATCGGCCTGTTCCAGGTGCTCGCGATTCTGCCGGGCACCTCGCGCTCCGGCATCACCATGACGGCAGCGCTCATGCTCGGCTTCACGCGCACGGCCGCATCGCATTTTTCGTTCCTGCTGGCGGTACCGACGATCCTGATGTCGGCTGCTGTCGTGATTCTGGACATCCTCGAGTCCGGTCAACGGCTGGACACCACGGCGATGCTCGTCGGCGCGGTTTTTTCCTTTGTTTTCGCCTACCTGGCGATTCACTGGTTCCTGAAACTGATTGAAAAGACAGGCATGCTGCCCTACATCGTCTACAGGCTGGTGTTAGGTGTTATCCTTCTCGTTATTTTCACCTAGGGGCTGAACACGCCCGTCGGGGTAAGCCGATGTCACAGACGCAGAGTGCAGAAAATTTCGATCCGGCCGAGGTCCGCAAGTTCGAGGAGCTGGCCTCGCGCTGGTGGGATCCGCACAGCGAGTTCAAGCCCCTGCACGACATCAACCCGCTGCGCCTGCAATACATCGACGACCATGTCGGTCTCGCCGGCAAGCGCGTGCTCGACGTCGGCTGCGGCGGCGGCATCCTCTCCGAGTCGATGGCGGAACGCGGCGCAGACGTCATGGGCATCGATGCCGGGGTCGCGCCGCTCGAGGTCGCCAAACTGCACCTGCTCGAATCGGGCCGCGATATCCACTACGAGCGCATGATGGCCGAGGAGCTGGCCAGGCAGCAGTCCGAGAGTTTCGACGCGGTTACCTGCATGGAGCTGCTCGAGCACGTGCCCGACCCGGCATCGATCATCCGCGCCTGCTACCAGCTCGTGAAACCCGGCGGCAAGGTCTTCTTCTCGACCATCAACCGCAACCCGAAGTCCTACCTCTTCGCGATCATCGGCGCCGAGTACGTCCTCAACATGCTGCCCAGGGGCACGCACGACTTCTCGAAGTTCATCCGCCCGTCGGAACTCGACGGCTGGGTGCGCGAGGCGGGGCTCGAGACCATCGATATCACGGGCATGACCTACAACCCGCTGACCACGACCTACAGGCTCGACAAGCGCGATGTCTCGGTCAACTATCTCGTCACGACGCGCAAGGATGCCTGATATCCGCGGCCTGCTGTTCGATCTCGACGGCACCTTCGCCGACACGGCGCCCGACCTCGCCTTCGCGCTCAACGAGACGCTCAGGGCCTACGGCCAACGCCAGCTGCCCTACGAGCGCATCCGGCCGGTCGTCTCGCACGGCGGCATCGCGCTGATCCGGCTCGGGTTCGGCATGGAGAGCGGCGACGAGGGTTTCGAAGAACGCCGCCAGTTCCTGCTCGACGTCTACAAGGACAACCTCTTCCGGCACACGACCCTGTTCGACGGCATCGCCGAGTTGCTCGACAACCTCGACCGCCGGGCGATTCCATGGGGCATCGTGACCAACAAGCCGGCCTGGCTGACAGACCCGCTGATGCAGGCAATGCGTTTCACGGAGCGCACGGACTGCATCGTCAGCGGTGACACCTGCGAGCACAGCAAGCCGCATCCGCAGCCGATGCTGCATGCCGCAGGCCTCATCGAAGCTGCTCCCGGGAAGTGCCTCTATCTCGGTGACGCGCGGCGCGACATCGAGGCCGGCAAGGCGGCCGGCATGATGACGGCCGCGGCCGCCTACGGCTACATCGAACCCCACGACCCGGCCGAGAGCTGGAACGCCGACTGGCTCATCGCGCACCCGCTGGAACTGCTGCCGCTGTTGCAATCGGCCGCCTGACGCACGTGCAGGACGAATTCCGTTTCCCCAACATCGCCACGCCGCCAGGCTCGAGCGCCTACTATCTCGTGCGCTTCTCGCCACCGGCGCTGCGCGACCGCCAGGCCGTGCTGTTCGCCTGGCGGCGCGAACTGCAACGGTTACAAAACAGCAGCGATCCGGGCATCGCGCGCCTCAAGCTCGATTTCTGGCGCAGGGAGCTGCAGCCCGAACAGCTGGCGCAGAGCCGTCACCCGCTCGCCCGCATGATCCACGCGCAGCTCCCTCACGAGGCCGCCCGGCTCAGCGAACTGGCGGACCTGACGGAGCGCGAGATCCTCGCCGGCCAGAGCCGCGACTGGGAACAGCTCGTCGCGCGTTGCGGCGCCGTCGGCGGAGCATTCGCGTCACTGCTGACGTCGGCCTACACGGACGACGCCGGCCACCAGGGGTCGGCAGAAAGCATCGGCCTCGTCGACGAGACGACGCGGCTGCTGCAGCGCATCGGCCGCAAGGAGTACCTGCAGCGCTTTCCGCCGCTCGAGAGCGCGGATGCGGCGAAGACGATTGCGGGATGGATTCTCGATCTGCGCCGGCGCGCCACTCAAGCCTCGCAGGCGCTGCCGCCGGGGCCGGCCGCGGCGCAGCTTGCGATCGCGCGAGCGTTGCTCGACACCTTCTCGCGCGAGCCCGGGCTGCTGCTCGAGGCAAGCATCGACCTGACGCCGATCAAAAAGCTCTGGCTCGTTTGGCGCAACCGTTCACGAATGCGACAATAACCGCTGCATTCATTCGAGACTTTGCCATGGCCACACTCACGAACAAGACCATTCTCGTCACAGGCGCGGGCAACGGCATCGGACGCGCCGTCAGCATCGGCTATGCGGCCGCCGGCGCCACCGTCATTCTGCTCGACAGGGACGTTCCCGCGATGGAGCGTCTCTACGACGGGATCATGGAATCCGGCGGTCCCGAACCGGCGATCTATCCCATGGACCTGGCCGGCGCCACGCCCGACGACTATTTCCAGCTGGCCGAAACCATCGGCGAGAACTTCGAGACGCTCGAGGGGCTGCTGCACAACGCGAGCTTCCTGCCCTACCTGAGCCGCATCGACGATTACGAGATCGACATCTGGTTCAAGGTCATGCAGGTCAACCTCAATGCGGGTTTCCTGCTGACGCATGCCTGCCTGCCGCTGCTGCGCGCCGCCGCCAGCGCGTCGCTGGTCTTCACCTCGGACGCGGTGTCCGCGACGCCGAAAGCCTACTGGGGCGCCTACGCCGCTGCCAAGTCGGGGCTCGACGGCTTCATGCACGTGATGGCAGAGGAACTCGAGAATTCGGACATCCGCGTGAACTCGGTCGACCCGGGGCCGACCGCGACCGCCTTCAGGAAGAGCATCTATCCCGGCGAGGAGGCCTCAGCGGTCAAGCAGCCCGAGGAGCTGGTGCCGCTCTATGTCGAGCTCATGAACCCCGGGTCAGGCATCACGCACGGCAAGGTCATCCGCTTCGGGCAGGAGTGGGATTACGGGCTCTGAGGCCCGCGATTGGGATTGCGACGACGAGGCCCGCTCTGGCGGACGGCCTCCGTCGCAGACGACGGTGATAATGCAACGGGACCACCGCCCGGCCCGTCCTTGCAGTGACGCTCCCTAGAAGCCCATGTCGCTGAAAAACTTCTTCACGCCATCGAGCCAGCCATGCGACTGCGGACTGTGCTTGTGGCCCGTCCCGCTGAGCGAGTCGTCGAGTTCGCCGATGAGCTCTTTCTGGCGGTCCGTGAGATTGACCGGCGTTTCGACGGCGACGCGGCAGACCAGATCTCCCTGCGGCCCTCCGCGAACGGGCTTGATGCCCTTGCCGCGCATGCGGAACATCCTGCCACTCTGGGTACCGGCGGGGATTTTCAACATCACCTTGCCATCGAGCGTCGGCACCTCGAGTTCGCCGCCGAGCGCCGCCGCCGGAAAACTGATCGGGACCTCGCAGTAGAGATTGCTGCCGTCGCGCTGGAAGATCTTGTGCTCCTTGACGAGTGCCTCCACGTAGAGGTCGCCGGGTGGTCCGCCGTTCTCGCCGGCTTCGCCCTCGCCCGAGAGCCGGATCCTGTCGCCGCTATCGACGCCGGGCGGCACCTTGACGGACAGCGTCTTCTCTTCATGCACGCGCCCCTGGCCACGACAGGTCGTGCAGGGATCATCGATGATGGTGCCCCTGCCGCGGCAGGTCGGACAGGTTTGCTGGACCGCGAAAAAGCCCTGCTGCATGCGCACCTGGCCCGCGCCATGACAGGTTCCGCAGGTCCTGGGCGTCGACCCCGGCTTGGCGCCGGTGCCATCGCAGGTGCCGCAGGTCGACCAGGTCGGAACCTTGATCGTGACCGTGGTGCCCTTGACGGCCTCCTCGAGCGTCAGTTCGAGGCTGTAGCGCAGATCCGCGCCACGCATGGGCGCATTCGGCCCTCCGCCGCCACGGCGGCCGCCACCGAAAATGTCGCCGAAGATATCACCAAAGATATCGCCGAAATCGCCGGCACCTCCGAATCCGCCAGCGTGACCACCCCCCATGCCCTGGTCGACACCGGCATGACCGAACTGGTCATAGGCGGCGCGCTTTTGGGGGTCCGACAGAATCTCGTAGGCCTTCTTGGCCTCCTTGAATTTCAGTTCAGCCTCGACTGCGTCGTCCCCGGTATTGCGATCCGGGTGGTACTTCATGGCAAGACGGCGATAGGCCTTCTTGATGTCGGCTTCGCTGGCGTTGCGGT
>JARRMY010000002.1:196783-366877 GCA_037385505.1 Gammaproteobacteria bacterium
GTCGAAGCCTGTCTGGCTTCGACCCTTCAGTGGCTTGGTGTCATACCTGTCCGGCATGGCCACGGCTGCTTGCGGCCGCGCGCTGACGGAATCTGTCAGGGCGCGCCTCGTGCAGCAGCACGAGGCGTGGCGATTCCGTTGTATCAGGCCTTCTTGTCGTCGTCCTTGACTTCCTCGAACTCGGCGTCGACGACATCGTCTTCCGCGGAGCCCTGCCCGGACCCGGATGCGCCCGAGTCCGCGGAGCCCCCGGCGCCGGCATCGGCGCCAGGCTGGGCGTAGAGTTTCTCTGCCATTTTCGCGGACGCGTCGGTCAGCGCCTTGGTCTTGGCCTCGATCGCATCCTTGTCATCACTCTTGATGACGCCCTTGAGATCGTTGATCGCGGCTTCGATGTTGGCGCGCTCGCCGGCTTCGAGCTTGTCGCCAAGCTCTTCCATGCTCTTCTCGGTGGCATGGATCATGGCATCGGCGTTGTTGCGTGCAGCAACCAGCTCGTGGAACTTCTTGTCTTCCTCGGCATGCGCCTCGGCATCCTTGACCATGTTGTCGATCTCATCCTCGGAGAGACCCGAGGATGCCGTGATGCGGATCGACTGCTCCTTGCCGGTCGCCTTGTCCTTCGCCGAGACATGCAGGATGCCGTTGGCGTCGATGTCGAAGCTGACCTCGATCTGCGGCATGCCGCGCGGCGCCGGTGGAATGTCGGTGAGGTCGAAACGGCCCAGCGACTTGTTCGCGCCAGCCTGCTCGCGCTCACCCTGCAGCACATGCACGGTGACGGCTGTCTGGTTGTCGTCCGCGGTCGAGAAGACCTGTTGCGCCTTGGTCGGGATGGTCGTGTTCTTCTCGATCAGCTTGGTCATGACGCCACCGAGCGTCTCGATGCCGAGCGACAGCGGCGTGACGTCGAGCAGCAGGATGTCCTTGACCTCGCCGCCGAGCACGCCACCCTGGATGGCCGCGCCCATGGCGACCGCCTCGTCCGGGTTGACGTCCTTGCGCGGCTCCTTGCCGAAGAACTCCTTGACCGTCTCCTGAACCTTCGGCATGCGCGTCTGGCCGCCGACGAGGATGACGTCATCGATCTCGGAGGTCGACAGGCCCGCGTCGCTGATGGCGACCTTGCAGGGTTCGATGGTGCGCTTGACGAGTTCCTCGACGAGCGACTCCAGCTTGGCGCGGGTCAGCTTGATGTTGAGGTGCTTCGGACCTGTCTGGTCTGCCGTGATGTACGGCAGATTGATGTCGGTCTGCTGGCTCGAGGAAAGCTCGATCTTGGCCTTCTCCGCAGCCTCTTTCAGACGCTGCAGCGCAAGTGGGTCCTTGCGCAGGTTGACGCCCTGCTCCTTCTCGAATTCCTTCACGAGGTAGTCGATGATGCGCATGTCGAAGTCTTCACCGCCGAGGAAGGTATCACCGTTGGTGGACAGAACCTCGAACTGGTGTTCGCCGTCGATCTCCGCGATTTCGATGATGGAGACATCGAAGGTGCCGCCACCGAGATCGTAGACGACGATCTTGCGGTCACCGGCCTTCTTGTCCATGCCGTAGGCAAGCGCAGCGGCCGTGGGCTCGTTGATGATGCGCTTGACGTCGAGACCGGCGATCTTGCCGGCGTCCTTGGTCGCCTGGCGCTGGGAGTCGTTGAAGTAGGCCGGGACCGTGATGACGGCCTCGGTGACCGGCTCGCCGAGATAGTCTTCCGCGGTCTTCTTCATTTTCTGGAGGACCTTCGCGGAGATCTCCGGCGGCGCCATCTTCTTGCCGCTCACCTCGACCCAGGCATCGCCATTGTCAGCCTTGACGATGTGATAGGGCACGATGTCCTGGTCGCGCTTGACGACCTCGTCCTCGAACCGGCGGCCGATCAGTCGCTTGATCGCGAAGAGTGTGTTGCTGGGGTTGGTGACCGCCTGACGTTTCGCAGACTGGCCGACCAGTACCTCGCCGTCTTCGGTGAAGGCGACGATGGACGGAGTGGTGCGATCGCCCTCGGAGTTTTCGATCACTCGCGTCTTGTCGCCTTCCATGACGGCGACACAGGAGTTGGTCGTACCGAGGTCGATTCCGATAATTTTGCCCATGGCGTTCTCCAGATGCTTTAAATGTGAGTCAAATTCATTACTTCTTGCTAAATGGTGCCGTTTTCGGGTGTTTCAACTGCAAAAACGGAGAAATTTGGCGTTTTTTTCTGTTTCTGATGTTTTTTTCATCAGTTGGCCGCAATAGCCTGATAAACCGGGATTTCCGAGCCTCAGCCAGCCTGCGAGACCATGACCATCGCCGGCCTCACGAGGCGTCCGTTGAGCTTGTATCCCTTCTGCACGACCGCCACGACCGTATTGGGCGGCACATCGTCGCGCGGCTGCATGCTCATCGCCTGGTGTTCCTCGGGGTCGAAAGGCTGCCCGTCCGGATCGATCTGCTCGACGCCGAACTTGCCCATGGCGTCGGAGAGGAGCTTCAGCGTGAGTTCGCTGCCTTCGAGCAGCTTGTCGACCCCGGCGTTCTCCGCCTGACCGGCCTGGATGCCGAGTTCGAGGCTGTCACGCACCTGCAACAGCTCCCTGACGAAACCGTCGAGCGCGAACTTGTGCGCTTTCTCGAGATCCTGCGTATGGCGGCGGGCGGCATTGTCGAGCTCGGCCTTGGCGCGCAACGCCAGCTCGAGGTTCTGTTCGGCCTTCGCCTGCGCAGCCTCGAGCTGCTGCTGCAGGTCGTTGATCATGTCGAGTTCGGCTTCGCCGATCTCATCGTCCAGGCTTCCGGGCTCCTCGGCTGCGTTGTTGATGGGTTCTTCGTTTTCGATCTGTTCCTGCTTCTCGGACATGGTTATCACTTTCGTTGAACAATAAAGAGGGTTCCCCGATTACACACGGGCGCTGAACGCGAGATGGGGACCGGTTATCTCTGTTTCAAGGCATTCGACAACAGCTTCGCGGTCACGTCGACGATCGGGATCACCTTGTTGTAATCCATGCGCGTCGGGCCGACGACGCCGAGCACGCCCGCCACTTCGCCGTCATCGTTCTCGTAGGGTGCGGTGATCAGGCTGCAGCTGTCGAAAGGTTCGTAGCCGGACTCCTCGCCGATGAAGATCTGCACGCCGTCTGCTTCCATGCAGCGGTCGAGCAGGTGCAGGATCTGGCGCTTCTCGGCGAAGGAGTCGAAAAGATGTCGCAGGCGCTCAAGATCCGAGAGCTCGTTGAAACCCATGAGGTTGGTCTGCCCGGAAAGCACGAAATCGCCCTCCTGCCGGTCACTGACGAGCACCTGGCCGGCCAGGCTCAGGGCCTGTTCCATGACGTCGTCCATCTGCCTGCGCGTCTTCTCGAGGTCGTCGACGATGCGCGAGCGCATGGTCTCGAGCTTCTCGCCGACATAGTTGGCATTCAGAAAGTTCTGCGCCTGCACCAGGTCGGACTGTGAAAACTCCTTGCCTGTCTCGATGACGCGGTTCTGCACCTCGCCGTCGCTCGTGACGAGAATCACGAGCACTCGCGTGTCGGAGAGCGGCACGAATTCGATCTGCTTCAGGAAGACATGATCGTGGCGCGGAATCATGACCAGGCCGGCCAGGTGCGTCAGTTCGGAGAGCGCGCTCGAGGCTTTCTCGACGAGGGCCTTGCTGTCGACATCGGCCATGATCTGGCGGCGCATCTGCTCGAGCTCGCTCTCGCCGGGCGGCGTCAGCGACACCAGGTAGTCGACGAAGAAGCGGTAGCCGGAAATCGTCGGCACCCGGCCCGCCGAGGTGTGGGGCGAGATGATCAGGCCGGCATCCTCGAGATCGGCCATGACATTGCGGATCGTCGCCGGGCTCAGGCTTATGCCGCTGTCGCGCGAGAGCGTACGCGAACCGATCGGCTGGCCTTCGCGGATGTAGCGCTCGATCAGCACCTTCAGGAAATGCTGGGAACGTTCGTTGACGATGTTTTCGATTGACACGTTACTCATGGCGTTGGTTTAGCACTGTGGACAGGAGAGTGCCAATGCCGGAATTATGTCGGCATCCCAATTCCAGTGCAAGCGCCCCTGCGTGGATGTAGAATTGCCGCCCATGGCAAAGAAAGCAAATAAACAGAAGAAAAGCCCGGGCAGCACCATCGTCCTCAACAAGAACGTGCGCTACGAGTTTTTCGTCGAGGAGAAGTTCGAGGCCGGCATCGCGCTCGAGGGGTGGGAAGTCAAGGCGTTGCGCGAGGGCCGCGTCAACATCAAGGACAGCTATGTCCACCTGAAGAACGGCGAGGCCTGGCTGCTGGCCTGCACCATCAACCCGCTGCCGACGGCCTCGACGCACATCACTCCCGAGCCGATGCGCTCGCGCAAGCTGCTGCTGCACCGCGGCGAGCTCGACAAGCTCACGGGGCTCGTCGAGCGCAAGGGCTACACCCTCGTGGCCACGGCCATGTACTGGAAGAAGGGCCGCGTGAAGGTCGAGATCGGCGTCGCCAAGGGCAAGAAACTGCACGACAAGCGCGCCACCGAGAAAGACCGCGACTGGAAGCGCCAGCAGGCGCGGATCCTGAAGCACGGCTGACTGCCCGCAGAAGCCTGATGACTCCCTTTTACGGACGGGGCCATTGCTTCGCAAGGGGGCCGCAGGCGGGCAACGAATCGCAAATCCATCCAGTTCCTGACTGAAATCAGCGTAATTTCCCGGATTCCGAACCATAATTTTATTTTTTCACCCGGCGAGAAAACAAAGGAAAAACCATGTCTGACGAGCTTTTCGATATCGATGGCGAACAGGTCTCCCTCGAGCAACTCATCGACTCCTGGAAGACGCCCAGGATGACCCCTGCCGCCGAAAAGGCCCTCTCGCGCCGCCGCCAGGAGCAATCCCTGAAGCCCTACCAGGCCGAGCTGATCCGCATGCAGCAATACCTGGAAGAGACCGGCAGACGCATGATCATCCTGTTCGAGGGTCGCGATGCGTCCGGCAAGGGCGGCACCATCCGCCGCGTCACGCGCTATATGAACGAAAAGCACTACCGTGTCGTCGCCCTCGGCAAGCCGACCGAGAACCAGCGCACCCAGTGGTTTTTCCAGCGCTACGTCACCCAGTTCCCGCGCGGTGGCGAGGTCGTGCTGTTCGACCGCAGCTGGTATAACCGCGCCGTCGTCGAGCCGATCTTCGGCTTCTGCACGCCCGAGGAGTACAAGAACTTCATGCGTGGCGTGACGGGCTTCGAAAAGGACCTCGTGCGCCAGGGGACCCTCCTCGTGAAGCTCTATTTCAGCGTCACCAAGGACGAGCAGGCGCGCCGGTTCGAGCGCCGCAAGACCGACCCCCTGCGCCAGTGGAAACTCTCCGAGGTCGACCTGCAGGCGCAGGAGCGCTGGGACGAGTTCACGAACCAGAAGTACGAGATGCTCAAGAAGACGCACACGACCCATGCGCCCTGGACGGTCATCCGCTCCAACGACAAAAACCTGGCGCGGCTCAATGCCATGAAGGTGATCCTCAACTCCGTGCCCTATGTCCGCGGCGACGAGGAGATCGACTTCGTGCCGGATCCGGACGTCGTCATCTCGGGCGCCCGCGAGGTCGAGATCATGGAGGCCGAGCGCCTCAAGAAAGGGCGTTTCACGGGCTGATCCCGCGACGCCCCACGCACCGCGACCGGAACCCGGGAACTGGTTCCGGTTTTCTTTTCCCGGCTGAAAATAGCTCTCCGGAGGGAACTTTCGCCCTGCGCCCGATGTCATATCGACGCATCCTGACAAGGCTTTCGCGGCCGCCCGGCATGAGACGCCGGAGGCTTGAAAAGCGCGAAACCGCCACTATGTTAGAATGCGAACACTGGGGGCGACCTGGCTTCGACGTGGGTTGCGAAACTTCAGTTGCATGTCGTGGGGCGAGTACCACGTAAATCCAGTCGCAAAAATATAGTTGCAAACGACGACAACTACGCACTCGCTGCTTAATACCCAGTAGGGTGCCGTCTGACCGGAGCCGTGCTTGTGCGTCCGTTTCTCAGGCGTCACATCTCACAAGATCGTGTTGACGCTCGTCCGGGGCCGATACACTAAACCCTTACCGGAATCGCTGTCGCGAACGCCCTGATGGTCGGGTATCGAGACGGTTAAAATGAATAGACTCATCTAAACATGTAGATGCTGAAGCGGAGGACTTGCGGACGCGGGTTCGATTCCCGCCGCCTCCACCAAATCGATATCCAAAACCGCCTTCGGGCGGTTTTTTCATGCGCAGGTGCTTCTCCTGCATTCAGCAGGGCCATCGCATTCTCAACCTGGCGCAGCGGTTTCAGCCCGGCTTCCACTCCCGGATCGACTCTCAGCAATTTTTTCTTTGCCAGGTTGGCAGCTTCCCGGACTAGTTTTCGCCATCGTGAGCGCATGAAGGGATGACTGTCCAGCGCTCGGCAACATCCCTGATCAGGACGTGCGGCACTTCACTCGACCGGGCCGCTGTCATCCTCTGTTACTGACCCTGTTCCTGTGTTTATAGTTGTCCCGCTTTGGGCATGCTTCACCGCCTCGTGCGCGAGTGTGAGGTGTCCGCTTGTTCGGGGGATCGCCCCATTGACCCAGTAGCGGCCCGAGAGGCTGATGCCAAGCTCGCTACTTCATCCTTTTCAGCTGATCACCCAGGCCCATGGACTTCTGTGTGTCGCTGTTGAATTGCCCGGTCACATCCAGGTTTCGACTCTGCTGATAGGCCCTCAGTGCAGCCCGGGTTTTGTCTGTCACGATCCCGTCGACGCTCCCAGGGTCGAAGCCTGCCTGCTTCAACTTCATCTCGATGTCGCCGCAGCACTTGCAGCCACAGCAACCGACCCAGGTACAACCACGCACACGGCCTTCATCAACCCTCAACTGCGGCGTCTGTTGCCTCACCTCTGGTGGATGCGCCACAGGAGCCATGTCGCGTGGCACCTCTTTTTGTTGTTTGAGGTCGGCAGCATGGACCGAAAATCCGGGACTGGCGAGCAGGACAAGCAGTCCGACCCCCAGGCTACGCAACAGGGATCGAGCAGCCTCTTCATATATTTTTACAGTGATCATGGTTTACACCTCCTCGTTTTCGCTGGCTGTCATCGGCAATGGTGGCTCCATGGCACCTGCCTGCACTGACCAGCGGATGACTGCAGGAATAGCATTACACAACGGTTCAACAGGCCGTTGAAAATCAGATGCAGATTGCCACCGGTCATTTGAACAATAGTCATTTTTATCCGTGCTGGATTCCTGGCTATCGCGGTGGCGCCTCTTGCAGTGTAAACCAAGGCATGGGGCGCGTTCACTTCCCGCTGGCCCCTGTGCGTCTTTGGGACAACGGCTCTTCGGTGACGCCAGGGTTCCAGCACCGCATCGACCATCGCTCTGATCGGACGGAGCAGCGACTCTCCGGCACCCGTCCTTCCGGACTGAGGGGTGCTGCTGAGCGCATTGATGGAATATCGGGACCACACATGGAAAGCGATCGTCTGAGTGATTGGTCCCATCTTCGCAATTCGGTCATGTTTTCCAGAGCCTGCAAAGGCTCCGTCCACGCCCCTGCCCCGATAGCGCAGCTGCCAGGGCAACAGAGTCGTCACCGGCAGATTCGCGGTTCGAATCCGCCTGCAACACCCTTTCCCCTGAATGACTGCCCGGCGACGCCCGGATGGCAAAATGAATTGCGTAATAGAGGTGGGCAGCTACACTCGACTGTATTTCAAGCAGATGGCGACAGAATGTTTTGGCCAATGGTCATTTTCAATACCGCGGCGACAGTTCCCGGCGTCTTTCGGCGCCTCTTTGCGGCTGTTGTTCTGTCTGCAGCAACGACCATGTGTGCTTTTGCGCAGGATTTTGCATCGCTTCCCGAAATCGGATCGGAGGGTCAGTACGAGGTTTCGGCCGAGGGGCTGGCGTGGCTGTCGGTGAACGTGCCCGGCGTCTATCGGCTGGCTCTGGATGGCCCGGGGTTGTTGGCAATCGCGCGGTTTCGGACCCAGGACGGGCGATCTTCGGACGGCTCGGAGCGGCTTGACAAATTGCGGCGGGCCGGGTCGCCTTTCGTCGCCGGCGTGGTCGAGGATGTTCTGCTGGAGCCAGGCCAGAGTTATTTGTTGCAGGTCGGCGCGGCAGAGCCGCGTGAGATACTGGTTTCGCGCACGTCGCTGATCGACCGGTCAACTGCGCGACCGGCGTCCCCAGGCGGAACGGTCATTCTGGACGCAGGTAATGCCGAGCTGTTCGAGATCGACGATGATGGAACCTTTGAGGTTGAAGCGGCTTCAGGTTCACTTCGGCTTGAGGCGATCGCAGCGCCCGGTGCAGAACTGGATGTTCGTATCGGCCAACTCCCCGTTCGGACGGGTGGGCTGTGGCCGCTCCTCGTCCCTCAGGGAGCGAAGCTGACACTGCGTGGCAAACCAGGACCTGGCGGAGATTCACCGCTCGTTCTGCTGCGTACGCGCGCCGTGCCAGACGGCATCGACGACATCGAACCCGGACCGACAGAACTTGGCGTCTTGTCTGACGACGGTGCCGATCTGAATGGTGTTCTCCTGGCACACTCCGATCGCGACAGTTATTCATTTCGGCTGCAGCAATCCTTCATGTTCGATGTCGATTTTTTTCAGCAGAGCGGCACGGATGTGCTCTTGCGTCTCCTAACGGTCGACGGATCTGTGACCGGGGATATCCTGCGCATGACCACGCGACAGGGCCGCGCACGGCGTGCCGGACTCATGCTGGAGCCGGGCGATTATCGTCTTGTGGTCGAAGGCGCGCCGCCGGCGCCGGCGAACTACAGCTTGTCTCTGCTTCCGGCACGCGGCGCCGACCCCTTGACCGAGGGCGAACCCGACGACATACCGGAGCGCGCCAGAACCCTGACACCAGGGTCGGCTCTTCTGGGACATCTGGGGCCGGACGACCCAGATTTCGTGCAATTCGTGCTGCAGACAGCGGGCAGGTTGTGGGAAATTCGCGCCGTTCAGGGCGTCGAGTCCCTGTTGCTGACGACGTCCGGCGGGCGCCGGATCGGAACCTGGAACGCCCGGGGCGGGGCGGTTGTTCTGCCGTTGGGGTTGCCGCCCGACCGTTACGTCATGCGCCTGCGCGGCAATGGCCGCTACGCCGTGCGCCTGTCCGATGCCGGACCACTGCCCGAGGGGTTCGAGGTCGAACCCAACGACAGTGATGAAAGGGCCCAGCGGCTTTTCCCGGGCAATCGCGTGCAGGGCGGTTTCCTGTTGGGCGGGGATCGCGACCTCTTCGAGGTCATCACCGAGGTCCCCACGCCACTGACCCTGCGATTCCGGGCGCCAGACGATGGTGCCTCGGTCGCGGACTTGCATCTGAGCGGCAATGTGAACTTGCGGGGCGAATTCACGGCCAATCAGCCCGAGGTGAGCTATTCGGTGATGTTCCCGGCGGGCCGGAACCTGATTGATCTGCGGGCGCGCGAGGGCGGCGTATCGGGGCGCTGGTCTTTGTCGGTGGAGCGCTCGGAGGCACCGGAAAACGGTGAACCGAACGGCGTTGTCGCCATGCCGCGCGACGGTGTTCTGTCGGGACGGATCGGTGGTTTCGACCCCGAGGACAGGGTGTTCGTTCCCCTTCCCGAAGGCGACGGCGACCTGATCATCGCCTGCGAGGGCGCTTTCAAGGTGCTTGATCTGCGAACCTACGGGGACGACCAGCGTCTGATACGGCTTTCACCCGGTGTCGCAGGTGTCGTGCCCTATGGGCAGGACCTCGGCGGTGGCGTCGAGATGCGACTCTTTGCGCAGCAGAGGCCAGGCAACTACGAGTGCCGCATCGCTTTCCCACCGCAAAGCGGCGCCTTTTCGGCCCTCGCCCATGACGAGGCAACGGATGCGGACGCGCCGACCCTGCTGCCGCCGAATGCAGAAGTCGCCGGGCAATTCGGGGACGGCGATCGCAGCGACCGGCTTTCGCTGCTCCTTGAACCCGGCGCTCTCTCTGCCCTCTCCTGCCGCGATGGATCGGGTGCTGCGTTACCGCTGCGGCGTCTGCGTCCCGTTGGCAGCGACGCCCTGGCCCTCGCCTTGCGGCAGCAACCGCTTGCCGATGGCTCGGTCGTGATCATGGGACCGCCCTCGGGCGAAGCAGTGCTGGAACTCCGGCCCGATGGCGGCGATGCCGCCTGGAGATGTTCGCATACCGGGGCCGACCGCTTCCGGGCTCCCTCCGACATGGGGGCGATGGCCCCGTTCACGGCACCACGCGACCGCGCGCGCAATCGGGATGCCGAAGCGCTCGAGGCATACGACCCCCAGGCGGCGCTGGCCGTGCTCTCAGGCGGGCAACCGGACTGGCTGGCACCCACGCAAGTCCGGGACGATCTTGACGTCGCCATTGCCGTCGACGGACTCGAAACGCCATTGCGGGGTTATTCACGCCTTGGCCAGACGACAGAGGTGATCGCCACGATAACGAATCCGGGCGCCCCTCTCGAGCTGGACGTGACGACCACCATTCTGGCTGACGGCTGGCGTGTCAGCCCGGCATCCGCGCAAATTTCTATCGGACGCGGGGAGACCGCAACGCTGCCCTTGAGCCTGACCGCGCCGCCCATGCAAAGCGACGTGACCCGGCCCGCGCTGCGTCTGGTCGCAATATCGGGCAGTCTCAGGCGCGCCTTGACGGTGCCAATCGCCCTTGATCCCCTTGTGCCGGATCAGGGTCCGATGCGGTTCTGGTCGGCACCCGCGGCGCTCAGGGGCGGGCTTGATCCGCTGCGCTACCAATTCGGTGCGCGGCTTTTGTCAGAGGATGGTGCCGCTGTCGATGAGCGTCGCGCTGCCGATCAGGCACACATCCACGACGGCCTGGCGCAGCACACCCGGGCAAGCGTGTCATGGCGCACGCGCGAGATGATCCTGCAACTGACCGAACCGGCGCCAATCGTCGGCATGTTCCTCCACTTGCGCAGCGCCAACAGCCGAGACACATGGCCGGATCGCGTGACGGTCGAGTTGTCTCCCGATGGTCACGTCTGGTCGCCCGCGTTTGACGTGCGTCCAACGGCCTCGGATCGTCCACAGTATTTTGTCCTCGATGCTCCTGTCACCGCCGGGTTCGCGCGGCTGATCCGCCACGGCTGCCGCAATGATCCGGACTGTCCTGCCACGACGCTGGCCGACATCGGTCTTGTGGCGGATCCGGGGTGGCGTTTCGCCACCCCGGTCAATATCGCCGATCCCGGACTGGGCGGACACGTGGTCTACGCGCGCGAGCTTGGCGGCAGCGACCGCGGAGAAAAGATCTTTGGCGGAAACTGGAATGCAGGGCTTCTGACCGCGGACAAGCGTCCCGCCAGGTTGTCGCGGGCAACGGCTCGCCGGGGGAACCGTGTCGAGGCCGTGCTGGCCTTCCACGAAACCCGCGCGGCGCGAATCCGTGCGATCGAGTGGCAGGCTCATCCCGACGATGACGGCCTGTCAGTTCCCGTGCCGGTGGCGGTCAGTCTGGACGGACCGGCGGGGCCATGGCAGGAAGTGGGGGTGCTCGTGCCCCCGGCGGACGGGGCTGAAACAGGCTCGCTGGAGTTTGTCCCCCCTCTCTGGGCGCGCGCGGTGCGGCTGGTGTTCAAGCGTCCCGTCGAGGGTGAATACAGGGTTCCAGACAGGGTCCTGGTCTGGGAGGACCCCTCCGCTCCGCCGATCCACGGTCTCTGGGAGGATGACAGGGCCGATGCGGGATTCGAGGCGACTGTTGCGCCGCCGCCCGCCTTTGCGCCAGCCCCGGCCGGTGGAGCCACTCCGGATTCGGCGCCGGATCTCATCGAAGGCGAGACTGTCAGATCGTCCGTGCAACTCGAGCGTAACGCCGACTGGTGGCGCATTAGCGTTGACGAAGGCCCACCAAGGTTGCTGACACTGCGTTTTCCCGGCATGGTCACACCCGATGTCTCGACCCGGCTCTCGGGTCAGGATGGTGAGCAGTTGGCGCTCTCCAGCGGCCAGAGTACCGATGGAAACAGGGTCCAGACAGCCATCGTCCCGCCCGGAAGCTATCTCCTGGAAGTCTATGAGCCGCCAAGGTCGGTGGCCATTCTCTGGGACACGTCCGGCTCGGTGGCTGATTACATCCCGCGCACTCTGGCCGCTGTCCGGGTGTGGGCAGGGTCGCTCATACCAGGGCGTGACCGGCTGCAGCTTCTGCCCTTCGGTGTCGACAAGATGCTTCTTCCGCACTGGGCCGAGAGCCCGGCAGAGGTCATCCCCGCGCTCATCGACCTTCCGGCAAACGCCAGCTCGGATTCCGAGGGAGCGCTGCGCGTGGCCGCTGCCGACCTGTCGGGCCAGGAGGGCCAGCGCGGTATCGTGATCTTCACTGATGGCGAGACCAGCCAGACCCCGGGCATGTGGCAACAGATGCTTGCCGCGCGCCCCAGGCTGGTTGCGCTGTCCATCGACACCTCTGACCCGCAGGGCGAGAGGATCATGAAAGACTGGGTGTCGGTCAATGACGGGCATTTCCTGCGCGTGGTCGGGCAGGCGGGGCTGGCCGACGGGATGGACTTGGCCGCCGCGCTCTTTCGCGCACCCAAGGGCTATGCGCTGACGCTGTCGCTCGAGAAGGTTCGGGAGCCGGTCGGCACGGCGACCTTGAGGCTCGATGGCGACGCGACGGACGCCGCCAGGCCCGCGGCACCGCCTGGTGGTGCGATCGAGCTCATTCTCGACGCCTCCGGCTCGATGCTCAAGCGTCTGCCGGACGGACAGCGTCGGATCGCCGTGGCGCACAGGGCGCTCGCCTCTTTGGTCGAAAACACGCTTCCGCCGGGGACGCCCTTTGCTTTCCGCGCCTTCGGGCTGGAGGAGGACGCCTGCCGGTCCGAACTGCTCTTGCCGCTGGGACCGCTCGATCCCGCAGCCGCAGCTGACGCCATCCGGGGCGTGCCCGCGATCAACCTTGCGCGCACGGCCATCGCCAAAAGCCTGGCGCTGGCTGCCGATGATCTTGCCGAACAGGAACCGCCCCTTGTGATCGTGCTCGTCACCGACGGAGAAGAAACCTGCGACGGCGATATCGACGCGCAAATCGCGAGCATCCGCAAAAGGGGTATCGATCTGCGGCTGACCATCGTCGGCTTCGCCATCGATGATGCCGAACTGGCCGCAACCTTCGCTCGCTGGGCCGAGGCGGGCGGGGGGCAGTATCTGTCAGCCGATGATGCCGATGCCCTTGGTCCGGCCATCGATGCCGCTATCGCGCCGCGGTTTTCCCTGGTTCGGCTGTTTCTCGACGGGCGGGAGGCGCCCGCCGGGATGATTGGCCTCGGTGAGGTGCGCGAACTGCCCGCCGGCCGCTACCGCCTGACGCCGATTCAGACCGCGCAGGGAGAGCCGCTGGAGCTGCTTCTGGACACCGGCGCTGACAAGACACTCTACTATGACAACGATGCCGGCCTTTCGTCGATTGGAGGAGACCCGTGATGTTCGACCTGATCCGCCCGCTGTTGCCCATGGCCGCCTTTCTATCGGCACTGCTCGGAGCCACGCCAGCCGCCGCGCGGGAGTGGTCGGTTCCCGGCGCAGGCGCAGAACCACCGGTTGCGCTCCCCGAACGGCCGGCGCTTGATCCGACCACGCCATTTGATCTTCGCGCCGCGGTTTTTGCGGCGGCGGAACGGTTTGACAGCCTCAATCGGTCGGAACCGGATCTGGAACGGCTTGTGCTCGCTCTGGCGCTGGACCCGAAAGCGGCGTTTGCCCATGTGCGCGACAAGATCGCGAGCGTGGCCTACAGGGGACGCTTTCGCGATCCGGACGCGGTCCTGATCGCAGGTGCCGGTAACCCCCATGACAAGGCCGCAACGCTGGCAGAGCTGTTGACCCGGATGGGATATGACACACGGCTGGTCACCACGCCCGATACAGGAGCTGCCGCAGGGCCCGGTGTTTGCCCCACGCCGAAAGCCGCCGATGACGAACTCTTTCTGGCCGCCGGGCTGGGTCCTGAAATCCTCGATCGCGTCGCTGCGCGGGCAGCGGCCAGCTATGGCGCACTGACCCCGTTTCTGAAACCTGCGGAGAGTGGCGAGCTTGCGCAGCCGCAATCGATCTGGCTGCAAGTCCGTGATGGGGCGGACTGGGTCGATCTCGATCCCTGGTCGTCAGACAGCAAATGGGGCGATGCACCAGCCGAGAAAGCCGTGCCGCTTGCCGAACCTCCCGCTTCACACACCGTCGAAGTACGGTTGCTGGTCGAGACGCTGAAGGAGGGCGCGCTGAGGCAAAGTGAACTCCTGCGGGCGCCCTTCGCCATGCCGGAGGCTGCCGAGGACTGGGTCACACTCTCTTTCGGGCCGGACGCCGGCGGTATCGGCGGCATTCTGTCCGAGGCGCTGGGCGGCCTGCAAGGCGTGGCCGCGCCGATGAAAGCAGTGCTGACGATCAATGGCGAGCCACGTTACAGCCGCGTGTTTCCCGCGCCGGGAGTTCCTTCGACCGATGCTGGCCTCTTCGCTGACGACGCGGAGGAGATCACGACGGGCATCTGGCTCGAGCTGCGCGGAACTGCGCCGGGACGCGAAGACGACACCGCGCGGCGCACCATCGTCGATCTTGTGCCAGCGCCCGTCCGCGTCGCACATGCTGATGGTCAACCCGTCGATCCGGCGGCCCTGCTGCGACCGGCGCCCGGCGATCGCTATCCGGCAGCGCTCGAGAGCATCCGGCATATCCTGATGTCGAATGGTGGCATTTCGGGCCGCCAGACCACCGCGCGCACCGTGCGGGAACTCCTCGATCTCCCGGACACCGCCGGCCGCGTGGAAGGCGGGCAGCCGGATCCGGAGGCCCTTCTCTGGTCGACCTGGCTGCAGGCGCGGCGCGCGACGCTGGCCTCGGAGGAGCTTGTACGCCTGCGGCCCGTCCACGCAGGCGGCTGCGCCGTGATAGACCGTCCCCGCGTGACGATCTGGGGACTCTCGAACAACGGAGAAGAACGCCTCCTGCAATGGTTCGACTGGGCGCTGGACAGTGTCGGCATCGTCGGCGGCGATGCCGTGGCACAGGCCCGGATGCGACTCTGGCACGGTGCCATCCAATCCGGCCTCGAGACCGAGGCGCTGATGTGGATGACGCTGGCGCCGCCCGATACTTTCCCGCCCGATAGCAGCCCGATGGTCGCGCTCGATGACGCCATGCTCGCACTCGCGGGGGACGAAGCGACTGCCGACCAGGCCGCAGGTTTTCTGACACTAGCGGACGCCAATACCGGACCGGGGTACTGGTGGCGCATCGACCCGCGGAGCGGGCGCGCCGATGCCCGGGCGCGCAGTTTCGGCAATGCGCGGTATTTCAATCCCTGGTCCAACTATGTAAACGCGAGTCGCGGCGGTATTGCGCACATCAGCGAGGCGGAACTGGCCCGGCTCGAGGCCGACCTGGCCAGGCTTGGTCCGCAAGGCTTTGCCGACGAAATGGGACGTCTCCACGATATCCGCGAGGCGGAGCGGGCCCGCAAGAAAGGCGGTGGCGGGAATGAATACGTGATCATCCTCAACAATGTCTCGATACCGGCCTCCATCGCGGTGGGGACGGTTGTCGGGGCAATTGTGATCGGCGGCCTGTCCATCGCGCTCTACGGGCAATAACACAGCGACATTTCCGTTTACCGGCGTGCACCGCCAGTAACAGGAACAGACCGCAATGGCACTCACCCCAGCTCATTTTGCATGCCATATCAAGTCCTTTGATCGCCTCGATATGCGAAAATCGCGCATGAAATCCAGGGGGCTATCTCTCCCTGCGCTCCATTTCGCAACCCTGCGCCTCAAATCCCGATCCACCCGCGAGAAACGCGCTGAACGACTTTGACAGCTCCGTGCGAAGTCGATCGTCCAGCCCCGGGACTCCTATCCTGCATTCCTGTTTCTGCCTTGCTGACCGCAACACGCGGTGCCGTCGGCCGGCAAGGGCTTGCCTGATCACCCTGGAGTTCAGCCATCGAGTCAGCCTGTACTGAAAAATGAGACTGTCTGACATCAGCAGAGGATCGTCATGGCGCACGATCCTGTCCGGTTTCAATAGGGCTGAGTCTGCATGACTTTCACAATCACCAACGAGGGAACAGCATGTTCCGCGCTGGCTGGCCGATTGTGAATACCGCTTCAGTCGCCGTTTCGGTCTGCCCGCCATGATCGAACGCCTGGTCTTGCTCTTCTCGCGAACAGCAATGCACACTCCGCAGCTTCTCAGCATGGCAGAAATTTGGCGGAAATCAGGTTTCTTTGTGAAAATACGTGCTGCTTTTCCGGCAATCCGGGACGAGCATGGTTATCGACGGACTGTCCGCAGGGAGAATTACTTGAGGTGCTCCGCAATGAGTTCCGTCAGCCCCGTCACCTCGAGATCGAGTTCGTAGTGTTCGAGTCCGTCCTCGAGCATCAGGCGGCAATTCGCACAAGCAGTCACGATGGTGTCAACCTTGATTTCATCGAGCTGATCGCGCTTTTTCGCAAAAGCCCTGAGCCGGATCTCGTCCGCCCTTTCATTGGCGCTGACGCCACCACCTCCGCCGCAGCACCAGTTCATGTCGCCATGATCGTGCATCTCCCGGAAGTCCGACGCGACCCCGCCGAGCAACTCCCTGGGTTGCGCAATCACGCCACCCCTGCGCGAAATCTGGCAGGGATCATGATAGGTCAAAGGCATGTCCGTCATTCCCTCGAGTTGCAGCTTCCCACTCGTTCTCAATTCCTCGAGCAACTCGAGAATATGAATCACTTTGAATGGAAACTCCCGCCCTATCAGGTTCGGCCCCTCCCAGCGGATCGCCATGAAGGCATGTCCACATTCCGGACTGATGACATGACTGACATCGAGCTTCTCGGCGGCATCGACGACTCGCTGGACAATTGTTGCGGCGGCTTTCGAATCACCGATCTGTATGCCGCTGTTCGTTGCTTCGAAGGCGTCGCTGCTCAGGGTCCAGGATGTCCCCGTCTGCTTGAAGATCCTTGCCAGGGAACCGAGGTATTCGGGATAGTTGACCACCTCCATCGACGAGAGAAGCGCCATGTAGTCAGCACCCTCGACATCCAGGGGGATGGTCAAGCCGATTTCTTTTTCGACGGCACGAATCGTGGCCTTGAGGGTCGTGAGTGTGACCCCCATCGGACTACCGATCTCGAGAGCCCGCTTGGTCGCACCCTGGAGACCCTCGGGAGTGTAGCCAGCTGCGACGAATGCCTCGCGTTCCTTGCGGATCATGTAGGTAATATCATTGCCGACAGGGCACACCATGGAACAGCGTCCACAGAGAGTGCATGAGTCGTAGACCAGCTCCTCCCAGTCAGCGAAATCAGACTCGGTCACACTCGGCGCAAGACCCAGCATCGAGCCGAGTTTTCCCCAGAAACTGTATTCTCGCTTCCATAGCTTGCGCATTGGTTCGAGCTTGTAGATCGGCGTGTACTTCGGATCTGCCGTCTCGGTATAGAAGAGGCAGGCTTCCGCACATAGCCCGCAATGGATGCAGCTCGAGAAGTAGGATGCGATACGCGCATCCATCTGCTCTCGCAAGGCCTGTACTCCGCGTTCCAGACGTTCACTCATCTGCAGTTCCCCGCTTCATGCGTCGACTCCGCGACGATGCATGGTCGCACCCGTGTAACCACGGCTGAAAAGAAAGCTGAAGGTGTGCATCAGGCCGCTGAATGGAAAATAGATCAACAGCAGCTCCGCGAGGAAGAAATGAATCACCCGCAGGCTGTCGAAGCGCTCGAGCAACGCCAGGCAGCCTGTCAACATGACGAGAAACACCAGCCAGCTTGCAATATGCTCGTCAGCTCCTGAAAGCATCTTCGTGACGGGATGAAGCACCCTGTAGAGCCACAACATGATGAGGCCGGCAAAGGCGATCTCGGCAGAGAGGATGAAAAGCCAGCGTGGCATCGCCGTCCATCCGAAACCCGTGATGTACTCCATGTAGAAGTCGACATGCGGCTGGGCGAAAAAAAGCACAGCGAAAAGACCGACATGGAACATGTACCCTGCGATGATGGGCAGAAGCGCGCGATCCCTGATTGTCCTGCGTGGCAGGAAGCGGCTGAAGATGGCCCGAACCCCGCCGGCAGCTCCACTCTCCCTGGGGACTGCGAGGTCCTGCCTGACGCCGAGTCGCAGGATCGATACGAGACGCCAGGCAACGCCAACCACGAAAACCGTGAGCGAAAAGTACCAGAATGGACCCTCGACAAAATCAGTGAACATGCTAGCTCTCCCCCGCCTGCTGATGGGCCGGTGTCGGTGAGGCATGCCCTGCTTCCACCCGCCGCTCGCCATTGAAAATCAGTTCCCGGATCTCACCGCGCGCCTCCATCTCCTCATACCAGTACCTGTGGTGATCATACGCCCAGTTGGCATCGACGATGCCGGTCTTCATGGCATTCAGGGTTCCCTTGTAGCTCACAGCCATGTAGATATGCCCAAACACGACGCAAATCAGGAGGATGGCTGCAATGGCATGGATGAGAGTGGCCAGTTGCATGAGATCTCGTCCGGGAAAAAGATTCTGGAAGAGAATGGCGAAGCCACTGACCGTGAGAACAGCGCCGAGACTCACCACCAGCCAGAAGAGCATTTTCTCACCGGCATTGAAAAAGCCCGCGGGGAGGTGCTTGTCGGAGAAAAGTCCGCCGAATTGGAGAAGCCAGCGGAAGTCACCCTTTTCAGGCAGGTTCCTGCGCACGAGCTGAATGAAGAAGACAAGGAGTGCAAAGGCGAAAACGGGGCCGAACAGGTCATGCCCCTCCTTCGATGCCGAGGCAATCGCGGAAAAGACATCCGGCCCCATCCAGGGCAACATCAGGAAGCGCCCGAGCAGGAGTACCAGCCCGGTCACAGCGAGAAAGATCATGACTGCAGCCATGAACCAGTGGCCAACGAGCCTCGACACATCGAACCGCCTGATCTTTCTGCTGCTCTCTCCACCCTCGTATTCCGTGACGGGCTTGAGAATGAACAGAAGCATGACCAGGCCAAGCGCTCCCAGAAGAACATAGCCACCGATAGGAATCAGTTCTTCAGTCCGCAGGGTCTGCCACTCTTCGCCGGAAGTGTTGATCAATGACGATGCATCGGTTCCCTGGTCCTGTGTCCTGGCTTCAGCCTGCCTGCGTTCACGAACGGCATTCCATAAATCCGTGGCAGGGTTCGGTACAGCTATCGGATCGAAATCGCCATCCACGCGCTCATCTTCAGCACTGGCCGCCGGACTGGCGAGAACCGGCAGGAGAAGCATCAGTATCAAAACGGCGATCACATCCACCCGCACAGGCAATCGCATCAATGTTCACCTCATTCTGGTTGCGGCTCGCGCTGCAGTCCGTCACTGTCCTTTGGGGCGGAAAGGCTCCACCGGCGCAGCACGGACTGCGAGAGCGGCCTGTTGTTATTCGGTGACTTTACCCTTTGTTCCCATCGGGGCACGCAGACTTGCATTGTCATAGGTGACGCCCCAGTTGAGAACGGAAGCACCACGATTGACGACCCGTTTTCGGTAAATGTCCGCAACCATGTCGCCATCACCGGCGAGCAACGCCTTGGTCGAGCACATTTCCGCGCACAGCGGCAACTTGCCCTCTGCAAGACGGTTCGCCCCGTATTCGCGGTATTCCTTAGCGCTGTTGGTTTTCTCCGGGCCACCTGCACAGAAGGTGCACTTGTCCATTTTCCCCCGCGAGGAGAATGCCCCGGACTCCGGAAATTGCGGCGCCCCGAAAGGACAGGCGTAGAAACAGTATCCGCAACCGATACAGATATCCTTGTCGTGCAGCACCACGCCGTCATCCGTTGTGTAGAAGCAATCAACCGGACAGACTGCAGCGCATGGCGCATCGGAACAATGCATGCATGCAACGGAGAGAGAGCGCTCACCAGGTTCGCCATCCTTGATGGTGACGACACGCCGGCGGTTCACACCCCAGGGAACCTCGTTTTCGTTCTTGCAGGCCGTCACGCATGCATTGCACTCGATACAGCGTTCCGGGTCACAATAGAACTTCATTCTTGCCATGATCGATTCCTCCTCAGGCCTTGAAGATGCGGCAAATGCTGCATTTGGATTCTTGCATCTGGGTTACGGAGTCATACCCGTAGGTCATGGCCGTGTTGCAGGCCTCGCCAAGAATGTACGGATCAGCCCCTTCCGGATACTTGTCACGAAGGTCCTTCCCCTGGAAATGTCCGCCGAAATGGAACGGCGTGAATGCCACACCCGACGCAACCCGCCGGGTCACCATTGCCTTGACCTTGATCTTGGCCATTTCCGGTGTTTCGACCCAGACATCGTCGCCATCCCTGACCCCCGCGTTGTTGGCGTCGCGCGGATGAATCTCGATGAACATATCCTGCTGCAACTCAGCGAGCCAGGGGTTTGACCGCGTCTCGTCACCACCACCCTCGTATTCGACCAGACGGCCTGTGGTGAGGATGATCGGAAAATCCTTCGAGTAGTCTGTGGCCTGGATGGAACTGTAGCGGGTCGGCAGCCGCCAGAACATCTTGCGGTCCTCATAGGTCGGATATTTCTCGACCAGGTCGCGCCGTGTGGTGTAGAGGGGTTCGCGATGTATCGGCACAGGATCCGGGAAAGTCCAGACGATGGCTCTGGCCTTCGCGTTGCCGAAGGGCGCTGCGCCATGCTTGATGGCGACACGCTGGATACCGCCCGACAGGTCTGTCTTCCAGTTCTTGCCCTCGGCGAGCTGTTTCTCGTCGTCGGTAAGGTCATCCCACCAGCCGAGCTGCTTGAGCACCTTGTCGCTGAACTCGGGATAACCATCCTTGAGTTCGGAGCCCCGGGAATAGCTGCCTTCGGCGAGCAGGCTTACACCATCGCGCTCGACGCCGAAGCGGGCGCGGAAAGTCAATCCGCCCTCGCTGACCGGTTTGCTTGTGTCGTAGAGATTCGGCGTTCCGGGATGGCGCATCTCGGGGTTGCCCCATGCGGGCCATGGCATACCGTAGTAATCGCCGTCCGCGGGTCCGCCCTCCGCTTTGAGTGTCGTGAAGTCGAAAGTCCCCCAGTTCTGCTGGTGCTGCTTCAGCCGTTCGGGACTCTGGGCGGTGTAACCGATGGTCCACATGCCCCTGTTGATCTCGCGGGTGATGTCCTCGATCAGGGGCTCGTCGTTTTCAACCTTGATGTTCTTCGTAAGCTGTTCGGCAAAGCCGAGCTTGCTGGCGAGCTTGTACATGATCACGTGATCCGGGAGCGATTCGAACAGCGGATCAATCACCTTGTCGCGCCACTGGATCGACCGGTTCGAGGCCGTGACGGATCCGTAGGTTTCGAACTGGGTCGTGGCCGGCAAGAGGTAAACGCCGTCTGTGCGATCGTGCATCACAGCAGAGACCGTCGGATAGGGGTCGACGATAACCATCAGGTCGAGCATCTCCATCGCCTTTTTCATCTCGACGCCGCGTGTCTGCGAGTTCGGCGCATGGCCCCAGAAAAACATTGCCCGCAGGTTGTCTTTCTGTCCGATGTTCTGCTTGTCCTCGAGTACACCGTCGATCCAGCGCGAGACGGGAATCCCGTTGGCATTCATGACCGCCACATCCTTGTCACCGCTTTTTTCGTATGAGCCCTGGTCGAACTGTCCCTTGATCCAGTCCAGATCGAGATCCCACACCTTTGCCCAGTGTGCCCAGGAACCCGGCGCCAGGCCGTAGTAGCCGGGCAGCGTGTTGGCAAGGACGCCGAGGTCCGTCGCGCCCTGCACATTGTCGTGGCCACGGAAGATATTCGCGCCGCCACCGCTCACGCCGATGTTTCCGAGCGCCAGCTGGAAGGCGCAGTAGGCACGCGTATTGTTGTTGCCGATCGTGTGCTGCGTGCCTCCCATGCACCAGATGAAGGTGCCGGGACGATGATCGGCCATGGTCTTGGCCGCGGCATAAACCTGGTGTTCAGGCACGCCCGTGACGCGCTCGACTTCGTCCGGTGTCCACTTCGCGACTTCGGCCTTGACCTCGTCCATGCCGTAAACCCGCTGGCGGAGATACTCCTTGTCTTCCCAGCCGTTCTTGAAGATGTGGTAGAGCATCCCCCAGATGATGGGCACATCGGTGCCGGGGCGTATCCGCAGGAATTGATTCGCATGCGCCGCTGTCCGCGTGAACCTTGGATCGATGACGATCACCGGCGCGTTGTTTTCCTCCTTGGCCTTGAGGATGTGCAGGAGCGAGACCGGATGCGCCTCGGTGGGATTCGAACCGATCAGCAGGATCGCCTTCGAGTTGTGGATGTCGTTGTAGCTGTTCGTCATCGCACCGTAGCCCCAGGTGTTCGCCACACCTGCAACCGTGGTCGAGTGACAGATGCGTGCCTGGTGGTCGACATTGTTGGTGCCCCACATAGCCGCGAACTTGCGGAACAGGTAAGCCTGCTCGTTGCTGTGTTTGGCGGAGCCGAGCCAGTAGGCCGAATCCGGCCCCGATTCTTCGCGAATTTTCATCAGCTGGTCGCCGATCTCGTCGATCGCCTGCTCCCAGGAGATCTTCTCCCATTTGCCATTGACGAGTTTCGTCGGGTATTTCAATCGGCGTTCTCCATGACCGTGTTCGCGAACCGAGGCCCCCTTGGCGCAGTGTGCGCCACGGTTGAAGGGATGGTCGAATGCCGGCTCCTGACCAGTCCATACACCATTCTTGACCTCGGCGATGACACCGCAACCGACCGAACAGTGCGTGCAGATGGTGCGAACCTCGGTCGTTTCCGAGTTGCCTGCATCGGTTGTCGCGGATGCCTTTTTCATCATGCCCGGCGCCAGGGTCGTGGCCAGTGCCGCACCGCCAGCCATGATGCCCGAGTTCCTGAGAAAATCACGACGGCTGAGCGGCCGGCCTGAGACGGATGAATAGTTTGCGGCTTGCGCCGGTTCGGCAGCCGGCACCTGGACCTGACTGGATGTTTTCTTGAGTTTCATGTTGCTCTCCCGAATCCCCGCAGCCGATCAGCAGGCAGCGCTTTTGTAGTAATCGAGAACGTGCCTGGAAAGGCGGTAACCTTCTGCTTTCTGCTCCTCTTCAGGCGTTTCGACCTGTGCCCGGACTGCCGCCGGCACGGCCATCACCACTGCTGCCGCCCCGCCTGTCACGGCTGTGCCGCGCAGAAACTCGCGGCGCGAGTGAGACACTTTCTCTTTCTGTTTCTTCATGGATCGCTCCTCTCTTTCGCGTATGACCGTTGCTTGTGTGCAGGTGCAGGCCGATGTGAGCCGAAATGACCAACTGATCCCCGCTTCTCTTCTGTTTGATGCAAGCTTGATGCCAGCAGCGGGAGAAAAAAAGCGACCGATAGGGAAGAGAATGGATAAGCACTGCCGGGAACCCGACCAGTTTCACCCACCCGATCAGGCCAGCATGGACAGATATCGGAACTCGAGCTGCTGGAAAGCGAGACCGAAACGTGCGACTGAGCAGTAGAAAACGGAATGCTTCGCAGTCTCGAGATCCTCGAAGAAACGATTGATCCAGCTGGCCATGTGAGCCTCGTGGAATCTCTTCTGAACCTCGATCGACTGCCCCTCCTGGATCAGAATTGCCATGACTTCGAACAGGGCAGCGACATGATCCTCGGGTTCATGGCTCTCCTCCTGACGCTCGAAGCCCAGCCTGCCGAGATCATCACGCAACTGGCCAAGAGGCTTCTCCATAAGAAAACCGGTCTGGTACCAGGAACCGTAGGGAACCAGCTCGCCGCGTCCGATACCGATGAAGAGGTCGTGATATTCGTCACCGACACTCTTCGGATCGCACCGGGATGCGGCCAGTGCCAGCATCGAGAGCGACAGCAGCAGTTCGTTGTCATGCCCGGTTTCCGCCCCTGCGCCCAGTGTGGCGAGGTGGTCCAGGAGTTCTCTCCCGGGGCTGTTGCGAAGGAGCGCCGCGAGAATCGAGTAGATTCCGGCACGACGCGCCTGCTCTTCGGGAAGCTCCGCAGCCTTGGCGGTTTCGGTTCCTTCGATCTGTTCCTGCAACTCCTGTGTCGAATTCAGCATTGTCTCTGTTCTCTCGCTGTCAGCTGTTGGTATTTCGCGGTGGTGCAAGGCCTGTCTCGATGGCATCCGGATCCTGTACGGCATCGACGACGCGGCAGTCTTCGCACATCTGCAAACGGCGCCTGGCCCTCTCGCTCTGGAACATGTAATGACCGGAGAGCTTCTCCAGCATGTTGTCGATCATCGAGCGGGTGGCGTAGGGCTTGCCGCAGGAGACGCACAGAAACGGCTCCTCCTCGACGAGAAGACGTGGAATGCGCCTTCTCCCGGGATCAGTGATAAACCGGGCATGCAGGCTGATGGCATTCTCCGGACAGGACTTTTCACACAGCCCGCATTGCACGCAGTTGGACTCGTGGAAAACGAGTCTTGGTGCGTCATTGCCCGCCTCGAGTGCCTTTGCCGGACACACCGACGTGCATCCCATGCAGAGCGTGCAGGCATCCCTGTCGACATCGATCTGCCCGAAGGGAGAGCCATCCGGCAGGCCGATGCTTGCGATTTCCGATCCTGACTGATCAAACAGGTGATCGAGTGCAAACAGCAGCATCGTGCGCTTCTGGTCCATGGCACCGTAAGCGGCAGGTTCGATTGATGGCATGACAGCCCGGCATTCGGCCTCGAGGTCCGGTGATGTCAGCAGCCTGATCGCGCGTTCCGGGTATCCCATGCCGCCAAGCAGTTCTTCAGCAAGCCTGACCTGCGCGGCGAGCGCTGTGCGCACGCGGCCGGGAACGGAGCCGTTGTCGGCGAGCACAACCGCACCTGCTCCCCAGGCCAGTGCGGAGAGCCAGTTCTCGATACCGATGCTGCCGAGTTCCTCGACGACGATCATCAGCACGTTTGGCGGCAGTTGCTGAAATGCGCTCACGTCGGCCTCGGCGACAAGCAGCACGACCGGATTCGTGCCCCCGGCCATGCGGTAATGCATGAGCATGAGCCTCAGACGCATTCCGCTGTCCTCGGGACCCGGATAGGCATAGCGCATGGCGCCTGTCGGGCAGACAGTGGCACAGATACCGCCACCCTGGCAGAGGTTCGGGTCGACCTGCACCTGATCGCCGATCGAGACGATCGCTTCCGCCGGACAGCTTTCGAGGCAGCGGCTGCAGCCTTCCCTCCCGGCGCGGGAGTGTGCACAGATATCGGGGTCGTAATTGAAGAAGCGGGGCTTTTCGAAGGTGCCCGTCATTTCCTGCAGTTCGGCGAGCAGATCCTCCACCTCGAGCGGATCGTTATTGGCTGACCAGTAGCCGGGGGGAGGAATGTCGCGCTGTATCAGCGGGCGATCACCCAGATCGAGCACCAGGTCAACTTCGACGAGCTGGTGATTCGGTTTTCCTGCATCGCCGAGTTCGATCCGGAATGCACCCAGATGTCCGCTGATGCGGATCGCCCGGCCGCCGGCGTGAATGACCGGAACACCCGGCTCTTCGGCCCCCTCGAGCAGGAGCAGCTGCGCATGCAGCGGCGGCTCGACCATCGCCGCGACCTGCTGCGCCGCGGCGCTGCCGATGACGAGCAGACGTCCTCGCGAGCTGTACTGCACGATCCCGGTCGGTGTGACGGCTAGTCCCTCCACGGCTGAAAGCGCCGCTGCCTGTGCCTGTTTGTTGCGTCTGTGCTCCAGCATCTGTTCTGTGGTTGTCATGCCCGATTCTCGTCCTCTTCTGTGATGACTGCCGTTTCGGCAACGGGTGGGCCGTCGTCTGCCGTATCACCCTCCGCCTCCGGTGCGGCTTGATCGTTGCCATCCCCTGCCGCGTCATCGTCACTCGCAGACAGTTCGGCTTCCTTCCCGGCGACCAGCGTGGCTTCAGCCTTTTGTGCCTCTTCTGCCTCTTTTGCCTCTGCGGCCATTCGCCTGGCCTCCATCTCGAGCCGGTGACGGATATCGGCCGTCACGGTATCCCCGAGCGGCTCGAAATAGGTGTAGTCCTCGATGTACTCATCGAGTTCGTCGATGACATTGAACTTGTCGCTGTGAAACAGTTTCCTCAATGCCAGGTTTCTGAGTTGCTCGCTGACCTTGGGCGAGAGGAAACCTGAATAGTCCGAATCGGCCGTGAGGCTCTCGACCGGCGGCATATCCTCGTCAGTGAGTGGCGCAGGCTGCTCTTCCTGAGTGTCGCTCGCGGATGTTTGTGCCTCTTCCAGCTGATCGGGGGAGGTCGGGAGCGCGGCATCCGAGGCCGCCCTCCTCGCCATGGTCTTGCGGCGTGAAAAGCGTGAAAGAAAGGATTCGTCGCCGCTCATCTCTTCGTCGACATCGGAAGCTCCCCTGTTTTTCACGACGCACTCCCGGAGTCAGCGGACTGTTTCCAGTCGACCAGCTTGCGCTTGCTGCGCTTCTCGGCGACATAGTGGTTAATGACGAAGGCTTCCGTCCAGCGATAGAGTTCCGGGGGAATATCCACGCTGTAGACCTCTTCCTCGCCCTCGTAGTAGGCATGAGCCTCGTCGAAGCTCATGCTGACGCGAAAGGGGCGCGGGAAATCATCTGGATTGCTCTGGTCGTAATGGGCGATGACAAAGCAGCGGGGCGAACGGGTCATCATGTTGTGGTAGTAGCTTTCGCACTGGTCGACATGGAGCGAAACCTCGAGACCGGTGACGATGTAGCGCTCGACACCGTCCTCCTCGTGGATTCTGACCGGCTGACCGGCTGGAAGGTTGTCGTGACGACCGACGGTGATGCCAACGGCCGACCAGACATAATCGATCCAGACCGAGGTTGCAGGACGCCGTTCGAGAATGACGCAGACAGGAAATTGCTGCTTGCTCGGCATATTCAGTTCCTGTGGTGGTGTCGGCTTCAAATCTCTGCTCCGGATGTGAGAGTGAAGACATCGAGCAAGTTGTATACCAGACCACCACCCGCCCTGCAGGGCATGCCGTGGCAGGAAATCGTGCCGGAATAATCCACCCAGAGTGGTTCATTTTGTCCCACCCGTAACTGCCAGCCGCGACAAAAAGTATCAACCCGTAACAGGACCGGAAGATCCGGGCGGAATGCAATCCCGGTGAAAACCGGGGTTCGGGGACGACCTCCGGACATCGCCGCGGGCGGGAATGATTCTTGCTGCAAGCGACTCTGACAACAACAACACGGGAATTGGCATGACAGGCAGAGCGCAAGGCGACGAGGAATCGGGGAGCGGGAACAGGCTCGTTGACCGCTTCGGGCGGATCATCAACTATGTCCGCCTGTCCGTCACTGACAGGTGCGACTTGCGCTGCATCTACTGCATGGCGGAAGACATCCAGTTCATCCCGCGTGCGCAACTGCTGACACTCGAGGAAGTGATCAGGGTCGGGCGGGCGTTCGTCGATCTTGGCGTCGAGAAAATCCGCATCACCGGCGGCGAGCCCCTCAACAGGCGGGATATCATGATGGTGTTCGAGGAACTCGGCAGGACCGAGGGACTCAGGGAACTGACATTGACGACCAACGCCACCCAGCTGCCCCGGCATGCAGAGGCGCTGCGCAGAGCCGGAGTCAGGCGCATCAACATCAGCCTCGATACGCTCAGGCCGGAGCGCTATCGCATGCTCACGAGAACAGGGAAGCTCGAGAATGTCATGGCCGGTCTGGAGGCAGCGCGCAATGCAGGATTACGTATCAAGCTCAATGCCGTGATCCTCAGGAACCGCAATCACGACGAGGTCGACGACCTCGCGATGTTCGCCATCGACAACGGCTACGACATCAGCTTTATCGAGGAGATGCCGCTCGGCATCATCAGTGAGCATGACCGTGCTGAATGCTATTTTTCGACGGACGACATCATTGCCGAACTCTCCAAAGTACACACGCTCGTGCCGACGACGGAAAGCAGCGGCGGGCCCTCACGCTATTACCGCATCCCGGGAATCGAAAGCCGGATCGGTTTCATCTCGCCGCACAGCCACAACTTCTGCAGCAACTGCAACCGCGTCCGCCTGACGGCAGAGGGGCGGCTGCTGCTCTGTCTCGGCCAGGAGCATTCGATGGACCTGCGTCACGTCCTTCGCAGCCATCCCGGTGACGATACCATCCTGCGGCAGGCCCTCATCGACGCCATGGACCTGAAACCCGAAGGTCACGATTTCGATCTCGAGGCGAAACCCGTGATCTTCCGTCACATGAACCACACCGGGGGATGAGTGGATGAACGGATCGCGCCTCAATGCCGACAAGCAGGAGAGATACATTCCCGAGATGACGGACGCAGGGCTGCGCCCTTCGCACGAAGTGGTTGCCGTCGACGAGTACGGCAACCGGCGAACGGGTCATATCGCCGGCGAACGCCCACTCACGCTCTTTCTCGACGATCGCGAGATCGTGACGCTTATGACACTCGGCACCCATCCGGAGATGCTGACTCTGGGGTATCTGCTGAACCAGCGCCTGGTCCCCTGTATCGAGTCGATCGACGCCATCAGGGTCGACTGGCAGAAGGAATCCGTTAGCGTCGACACCTTCGAGCGCATCACGGACCTCAACGAAAAGCTCAGGCACCGCACGGTGACCACGGGTTGCGGCCAGGGAACCGTGTTCGGCCGCATGGGCGAACAAATCGGGAAACTGCGCGTTCCCCGCACTGTCATCGAGCAGTCGGGAATCTATCGCCTGCTGTCACATATCACCGACTACAACGAGGTCTACAGGCAGGCAGGCGCCGTCCACGGCTGCGCCCTGTGCGGCTTCGGCCACGACAAAGAACCGGAGGTGAGGCTCTTTGTCGAGGATGTCGGACGCCACAATGCGGCGGATGCGATCAGCGGCTACATGTGGCTCAATGATATCCCCGGAGACGACAAGTGGTTCTATACCACCGGCAGATTGACATCGGAGATGGTCATCAAGGTCGCGCAGATGGGCATTCCTGTCGTCCTGTCGAGATCGGGCGTCACCTACAAGGGTCTCGAGCTTGCAGCAAGGATCGGCGTTGCACTGATCGCGAGAGCCAAGGGGCGGCATTTCCTGGTCTACGAGGGCGCCGAGCGGATCATTTTCGATGCGGTTCCCCGCCAGCAGCATGGACGAGGGGAAACACGCACACCGGGCAAAGCGGGCTAGCCGTCGTGTCATCGGTTTTGCCACAGGAACAGCAGGAAGTCTTCATGAGCGTGAAGCAGGTCGCGGCCTACCTGCACGTCAACGAGAAGAAGATCTATGCGCTCGTCAACGAGGGCAGCATTCCCGCAACCAAGGTCACGGGCAAGTGGATGTTCCCGCGCGAACTCGTCGACCGCTGGATCCTGACTTCCTCGCATGGCGGGCTAATGACGGACAGGCTCGTGATCGCCGGTAGCGACGACCCGCTCATGTATCGCGTCGTGACTGCTTTCGCGAAGGATATCTGCGCCCACGCGCAGATCGGTTACACACCGACCGGGACCCGCCTCGGGCTGGAACTGCTCGAGGCGCACAGGGTCGACGTCAGCGCCATCCACTGGGGACCGGAAAAAGAGAGCCGAATGCGCCACCCGGCACTGTTGCAACAGCACAAGCATTATCGCAACTGGGTACTGATTCGCGCTTTTGCCCGGGAGCAGGGAATCATGGTACATCCCTCCGTTCTGCGTGAAACGGGCGATCCAGAGCGGCTGACCGACGCGCGGTACCGCTGGGCACAGCGGCAGTCAGGCGCGGGCACGCAACGCTTTCTTCTCGAGATGAGCAGCAGAGCCGGTGGCGCACGCCAGCTCAATTTCACCACAACAGCGCTGACCGAGAGGGAGGCTGCCGCCGCAATCGTCATGGGCCAGGCAGATGTCGCACCGGGCGCGAGGGCTGCAGCGAACGAGTCTGGCCTCGCATTCATTCCCTTCGGCTGGGAGGCCTTCGATCTCGCCCTGCCGAGAAACATCTGGTTCAGGAAACTCTTCCAGGACCTGCTCAACCGCCTGACGTCAGGCGACTGCCGCCGGGTCGCGGATATGCTCGGTGGATACGACTTCTCGCACAGTGGCGAACTCATCTGGGGTGACGACTGACAGGCACCGGGCAATCACGCGACGGCCCGCGATTCGCCCCCGATCTGCCGCGGTTGCACCTCGAGCATTCGAGCATCACCACCCCGGCAAGCAGTCGGATGCGAATGGCCGGGCAAGTGAGTTTTGAGCAATGGCGAGCTGCCACAGCGCCGCAAGGCGCTGGTTACGCCCGCTCATCCCATGCCCTGCACTTTCTGTCGAGCGTCTTGCGCGAGACGCCGAGCTTGCGCGCGGCTGCCGACTTGTTGCCATCGACCATCTCGAGCACGCGCAGGATATGCTTGCGTTCGACGGCTTCGAGCAGCAGCTCATCCTCTTCCGCCTCCTCTGCAGCGGCTGGTCCGGTGCCGATTGCGCTTCCCAGCACACACTTGCTCGGTCCTTGCCCGAGCAGGAGACAACGTTCGATGACATTCTTCAGTTCCCGCACGTTGCCGGGCCACTCGTACTCCTTCAGACGGTCGAGTTCGAGACTTCCGATCACCGGTTGGGGAACGCCGAGATCACTCGAAAGACTCCTCACGAAATGCCGGACCAGCTCAGGCAAGTCCTCCAGGCGTTCGCGCAACGATGGCATCCTGATGCTGAGGACGTTGAGCCGGTAAAAGAGGTCCTCGCGAAATTCACCTCGCAGGACTTCGTCCATGAGATTGCGGTTCGTGGCGGCGATCACCCTGACATCCACCGGGACCTCATAGTTCCCGCCGACGGGGCGGATGACACGCTCCTCCATGACCCGCAACAGATGCGTCTGCATGGAGAGCGGCATCTCCCCGATCTCGTCGAGGAACAGCGTGCCGCCGTTGGCGTAGGAGAACAGCCCGTCACGCGCCTGTGTTGCCCCCGTGAAAGCACCCTTTGTGTGGCCGAACAGCTCGCTTTGCAGCAACTCGCCATTGACCGAGCCGCAGTTGACGGGTACGAAACTGCCCTCGCGCTTGCTCCAGTTGTGGATCGCTCTTGCAACCAGCTCCTTGCCGGTGCCCGATTCACCCTCGACCAATACGGTGGTCGGCATCGGGGCCACCCGCTTGATGAGATCGCAGATGTTTCTCATGATATCGCTCGATCCAACGATCCCATGGCTGTCATAGAGGTGATCGACCTGGCGCTTCAGGACGTAGTTCTCGCGGTGGATACGCTGATTCTCAAGACAGCGAACAACGGCTGTATCCATCTGGCCGAGCTTGAAGGGCTTGAGGATGAAATCGGATGCACCGAGACGCAGTGCCTGGATCGCCGTTTGCAGATCCGCGTCAGCTGTCATGAAAATGACAGGCGTTGTATCCCCCTGCTCCCTGAGTTCCCGGATCCACTCGAGACCGGATGTTCCTGGCAAGCGGATGTCGGAGATGATGAGATCGAAATGACAGCGGACAAGCAGCTCGTTTGCGGCGACAGTGTCGCCGGCTGTTTCGATGAGGCCGAAGCGGGATTTCAGTCCCTCCGCGAGAGAGGCGAGAATGTCGGGCTCATCGTCGAGCAGGAGTACGGATGTGAGGCTGTTATGCGAACCTGCACCATTGGTGCCGCCCGCATCCGGACGCCTCAACTGGTCGTTGATAGTTTCTTTGGTGGCAGCCATGATCTCGTTTGCTTTTTCGTCATGTTTTTTCTGTTGCTCTGCCAGACATGTAAAGAACGGCGTGCAACACTCAAAAAGTCCCGAACTTCACACTCTCCTCCAGAAGGACATGGGACTTTCTGTCCAAATAGTCTAAAGAAGTGTGCGTCATTTTGCACCATGAAGCTGTTCACCGGCTTTTCGGCGCGTTGTCTCGATCGACCCCCAGGGGAATGATGAGATTGCATTCGCGCGCTGATTTCCGCGCCCGGCCTCACCTCGAGACGAGGCGAACGGTATCGCACTACGCCTCTGGCATCAGACTTGCTTGACTAGGATTCACCACGACAACCTCAAGGAAACCATCCACGATGGCAAACATATTCGAAACTGCTGCACTGAGAACCACGCTCCTTTTCCTTGCCACGCTCTTTCTCTTCACCAACGGCATTGCCGCCGAGCGGGAAAATAACAAGGTTGTCCGTCTCGCAACGACGACGAGCACTGTCAACTCCGGGTTACTCGACAGGATACTTCCCGCGTACACGGATGAAACCGGTTACGAGGTCCATGTCATCGCCGTCGGTACCGGCAAGGCCCTGCGCATGGGCAGGGATGGTGACGTCGACATCGTGCTCGTGCATGCGCCGGCAGCCGAAAAGGCATTCGTTTCGGGCGGCTACGGCGAACAGCGCTACCCCGTGATGTACAACGATTTCGTCATCGTTGGTCCGACGGATGACCCGGCAGGCATCCGGAAGAAGCAGAGTGCAGCGGGCGCCCTCGCCGCGATCGCAGGCTCGAAAAGCCTCTTCATCTCGCGCGGCGACGATTCGGGAACGCACAAGAAGGAGAAAGGCCTGTGGGAGACCGCCGGCATTTCACCCACGGGCGACTGGTACAGGGAAGCCGGCCAGGGAATGGGAAAGGTACTCCAGATGACAAACGAATTGCTGGCCTACACGCTTACGGACAGGGGAACCTGGCTCGCCTACCGTGACAAGAGCGAACTCCAGATTGCGTTTCAGGGTGACGAGGTCCTGCACAACCCCTACGGCATTATCGAGGTCAGCGCGAAACTCTATCCGAACCTGAACCATGCTGGCGCAAAAAGCCTCATCGACTGGATCACCGGGCTCGATGCGCAGCAGATGATCGCCAGCTACCGCATTCACGGCGAGCAGTTGTTCACACCCTCGGCCACGCGCACGGCAACCAGTGGCAAGGCGGTTCTCGATGCGCAGTGACGCGGTATTCACTGCATCCCTCTCATTCACCGGCGGTTCCTTCTCTGAAAGCCGGTCACCGGCCGACCTTCACAGCCCGGGCGGAAGAGGGACATCCCGCATCAGCAGCGAATCAGGGGAATCCTCGGCTATGTGCGATCTCGGCATTGTGCACCAAGGGAAATGCCTCGCAAGAAGGAGGTATCTGGCGGATATCGACCTCCACCGGAGCTGGGAGAACCCCGGGCTGCGTGCTGATGCCGGAGACGTCCTGGAGCAGCAGCCATCCGGCGCGACGGGGACGGCCAGCGATGCGGTAATGAGACTGGTTGCGGGAGGCACATGATGGCGTCGTTCGACATGAAGGACCGCAACGTAACGGCACTGATCCTTGCCGGTGGCAAGGGCCGGCGCATGGGAGGCTCGGACAAGGGGCTGACTCGGCTCAACGGTCGTCCGATGATCGAATACTGCATCGATGCAATCTCTCCCCAGGTCGACCGTATCCTGATCAACGCGAACCGGAACCTCGATACATACCGCACCTACGGCCACGAGATCGTGCGCGATGCCCTGGCCGATTACCAGGGCCCACTTGCAGGGTTTCAGGCCGGCTTCATGGAAACCGCAACGGATTTCATGGTGACGCTTCCTTGTGACGGCCCGCGAGTCGCACCGGATCTCGTGCAACGCCTGCTGACAGCCATCACTGCAGACAACGCGGAAATCGCGGTCGCCCATGACGGCAAGCGCATGCAACCTGTCTATGCCTTGCTGAGATCCGGCCTGCGGCAGAGCCTGGAAAGGTTTCTCGCAACCGGCGACAGGAAAATCGATCGATGGTATGCGCAACATCGCACGGTAACCGCCGACTTCAGCGATTGCATCGCCTGTTTCAACAACATCAACACTCCGCAAGAACGCTCGAGCGAGGAGCGCCGCATGCGAGGCCGCGAAGAGCCCCTGCAAGATCCCTCACCGGCGACCACCAGGCCATGATAAGCTGCCCCAGGCCAATCATCGGATTCGCGGCCTTCAGCGGCACAGGCAAGACAACGCTGCTGAAGCGTCTCATTCCCAGGCTCCGGAAAGACGGATTGAACCTGGCGCTCGTCAAGCACGCACATCATAACTTCGACGTCGATCATGAAGGCAAGGACAGCCATGCCCTGCGCAAGGCCGGCTCAGAGCAGGTGTTGCTCGCATCGAGGAATCGATATGCGTGGATACGGGAATTGCCGGAGCGTCACAGGGAACCTTCGCTATCAGAAGCCCTTCAGCAACTGGACATGACCCACATCGACCTGGTCCTCGTCGAGGGGTTCAAGGCGGAACCCTTTCCGAAAATCGAGCTGCATCGTCCAGCGCTCGGCAAGCCTTTGCTGTTCCGATCCGACCGGCATATCATCGCAATCGCGACCGACACGGAACATGTCGAGAACTGCCCGCTGCCCCACCTGGACCTGAATGACGCAGACGCAATCGCGCACTTCATCCTGCAGCGGGCAATGCAGGACCCGTCGCCGGATGATGAAGGAGAGGTGAAGGACTCCTGTCGCAGCAAGCGCAGCTTCAGCAACGCATCCGCCGGCAGATAACCGCTTCATCCACCACACCGGACAGGGCTCCGGTTCGAGACGTCGCTTCCCAGCGATCCTGGTCTGCGTGCACGGTGGCAGAGGATGACGAGCATGTTCGCGGGACGTCCCTTGCGTCTTCCTGAGGACCAGGCTGCGTAGATCCGTGGCGACCATGAGCCTGCATTAGCCGAAGACCACATCCCGTGATGAAAATGGAAAATGATCGCTGCCACAGACTCCCGTTTGAAGATGCTGGTCGTCCGTGCGGGATCTGACCTTGCGATCGGCATGCACACGGAGTGGCGGCGAGCAGAGCGCAACAGGGTCAACACCGCTGAGTCCTGATGCCGCGCCATTCCACGGCGAGTCCTCCTTCACCCTCTGTCGAAAAAACCTGTTCGAGAAAACCGACCTCGAGATGCCGGGAACGCCCGCACGGAATGTCAACAGAGATGTCGCCTCCGGGCTCACAGACAAGGACAACTGGATCCAGGCTATTCGGCTGTGTGGCAAGCCGGAATAGCGGGAAAGGGTGGCGTTTCTGACAGCATTGGCAAACGCCTGCGGTGGTCGCCGCGGTTCGATCTGGCACCCAGCTACGCCGATCTGGCGAACAACATGCCAGTACACGAGTTCATAGCCGGAAGCGGAAATGGTTCAGGCCCTCCAGAGAGCTTCAGAGATCGCGCAGTCACTGCAAATGCCCCTCTCGCTCTGGCGATGAGTGTTCACCTGTGTAAAACTCGACACAAAGGGTTTAAGGGCCCGCTTTTTCAACAATTCAGTTTCCCGCGATGCATCAAACATCTTCGACATCCGGCGTCTTTGCTGCCGCACTCATTGCAATCCTGATGGCTGGATCCCCACTGGATGCCAGCAGTCAGACGCCGCAGGCTGGAACAACATCAGCAGATGAGCAGCTGAGCACTGTTCCGTTCCTGACACTGAGGAACAAAACCGGCAGCGATGAAGCAGAGGAGTATTTTGATGGCCAGCGCAGCATCATGCGTGCAGGTGTCTGCGCGCTTGCACGCAGGCCGCTCAGCGCACTCAAATCGATTGCAGAGAAAGCACCATTCTACATTCCTGATGAAATTGTCGATCTGGCTGAGGTCAGCGAATTGCCGGTAGATGAGTTATGGCAGCGGTTGGACAGCGAATCCAGTGGCGCATCACCCGTGCTCTATGTGCACGGCTTTTATATGAGTTTCGAGAGAGGCTGCCGTCGCGCCCTGATATTGAAGGAGTCACTGGGACTGCAAGGCCGCTTCGTGCTGTTCAGCTGGCCCTCCGACGGCGCCATCCTGAATTACACCCAGGATGAGTCTGACTTGTACTGGAGTGTGTACCCCTTGCGCGATGTCTTGCAAGACATGATCAGCCACTTCGGCGCGGGCAATACCAACCTCGTCGCTCACAGCCTGGGGACACGTGGCATCATGCTGGCGCTCGTGCTGCTGGCGCAGAGCGATCAGCTGGACAAACCGCTGTTCAACCAGATGGTGCTGATTGCACCGGACATTGATGTCGGCATCTTCAGACAGTACCTGCCGTTGATCCGTCCGCTGGTGCGAAATCTGACGGTATATGTGTCGAGTAACGACAGCCCGCTTGCGCTGTCAAGGCAGGTGCATGGTTACCCGCGTCTCGGCGAGGCCGGCATTCATCTCAATGGGCTGAGCGATATCGACATTATCGATCTGTCCAACATTCCAATGCGTTCGCCATCGGGCCATGTCTACCACCTCTACCAGAGCCTCATGACCCGAGACCTCGACCAGCTGATCAACGAGAACAAACCGGCCACGCAGCGGGAAAATCTGAAGCAGGTCGGCAAGAACCAGTGGCAGCTGCACAATGCCGGAAATCCATAAGCGGATCACTCTGTGACCGTTGGTCCCATGCTGATCGTGGGAGCGACTGATATTTCGACGAAGCCCCCATCTGACCCTGCTCGGAACCCGTTCCTCGCACCACGACGCCAGCCGCTCGTGTTACTGCCAGCCTGTCGGCACATCGAGTTGATCTGCATCAAGCATTTGAACAATGAAGCAGGACGACGCCCTGCCTGTACTATGTTGTCATGAAGAGACTGCGTCGTGCCTCTCTTTCCCGGTAATCTCTCCGATGCCTGAGCATCGAGTCATGATGATCGTCAGGAAACCTCCCGGGAGAAGATGATATCGATCACGCCCGGGGAGCAACCATGCAGTAACAGGTGTTGCACATGAGACGGATTTTGCCATCGCTAACGATTTCGACCACTGTCGCAGGGACAGCTCCTGCTGTCGTCTCCGATCGCATCACCGCGATTCTCGCCGCTCCGCTCTGCGCCGAACATGATCCCGGCTATCTCGATCCAGAGACAGATTTCACGCGAAACCGGCCTGCATTCCTCGCGCGACTGATTCAGCAAATGACAGGCACAAATCAGGAAGTATTGCCATGAGAAAAAAATCACCAGCGAAGTACGAAGAGTGGGACAGTGCTCCCTTCACCATCAGATATCCCAAAGCAAAGCGGATGAAAAGGCTCTCCAGGACAGCTGAGATGGCCGCCATGAAGACCATGTACGAAGGCGACATCACCTATCTCAAATTCTGGAACTTCTGGGTGCGCGCAGCCACCCCTGTCACACCTGACTGGGACTATTTCTTTCACGACTACGAGAATTGTTCGCCTGAAGTCTGGAGCCTGCTCGGGAATATCGGCGCTGCGACGGCATGGCCGAGAAATGAAAAGGATGTCTGGAAGCGCATCGCGACTGTCTGGATATGGCTGGCAGGGAATGTCAGGACGGACAATGCCGCATACAGTGGACTCGTCGATGCGGTCGGGCGATGGCCGTCAATTGCCGAACTCGCCCGGTATTACGCGGATCATGACGAGCTCGTCTGGTCCGCCTGCTTTTCCAAGGCGCACCTCTTCGCTACGCTGCTGGGACGCGTCCTGCCGCGCTGGCACACGACGGTGCTTTCGGCCCATCATACCGAAGGCGGCGCGCCGCCGACCGCTTCCCATGTCTATGTCGGGATCTACCTGACGGATCGCTGGTACTATCTCGATCCGACGGCCGTCTATGCCGGTCCGTTACCCGACTTCAAGAATCGCCGCTCGGTCGGTTTGTTCAGCACGGTGGATTATCAGCACCCCTTCTCTGCACTTCCCGTTCCACTCTCCCCGCTCGACAAGGTGCCCTACCTTCCGGAGTAACACGATGCATCCACTCAAGTGCCCCGACTCACCACAGCTTCCAGCGGCTGGCCAGCATGCAGGAGAACAGTGATGAAACGACTTCTCGTCATCCTGTTACTGATTCTGTTTCTGCTGCTGCTTGGCCGCTATTGCGGCAGGGCCCCGGAGATCGCGATCTCGCCGGACTGGACATACACCCCGGCTAACGAGAAACCACTGGCCCGTTTCGTTCCGCTGGCCGATGGAAAGCTGCTGGCAGCCACGCCGGATGGGGAAGTGATCGCCATCGACGACGCTGGCAACGAGACACTGCTGGTTCCGGCCGTACCCTCGGAATATCGTCCGCGCGTGATCTTCAACGCCACCGGCGACAGCTTCGGCATCCTGCGCGGTGCAAATTTCGAACACTACGATCCGCAAGGCACGAAGATTTCCGAAATTCCCTTCCAGGCCGGGACATTCAAGCTCGTGCCCGCCTCCCGCAAGATCTACTCTCCCGAGGTCCGCGAGTTCGGCGAGGACAACCGCAAGGTGCTCAATGCCCGCATCCTCGATTCGCACGGCGCAGTGCAAGCCACCTGGCCCGCGCCGGGACTGGAGGTCTCCAGACTCACCAACCAGCATCTCGTCTATGCAACCTCAGAGGAACTCGTCAAGACGACGCTGACGGGCGCCGAGCTGTGGCGCGTACCAATCCGGGTGCGCAAGCTCCGGGTCTCGCGAGACGCCTCCCATAGCATCGTGAACTCGGCTTACGACAGCGGCATGATCCACACTTACAAGGAAGAGACGGAGCTCGGCAGTGACGACCTGGGCGGCCCCGTCTGGAACATCGCCATCTCGCCGGATGGCCGCTACGCTGCCGCCAGCACTCAGACAGTGTTGCACATCTATGCCGACGGCACACGTGTGGCAGCGATCGACCCGGGCCTCGAATACGCTGTCTCGATTGCCGTCAACAACAAGGGCGAAGTGCTGGTTGGCGGCCAGAAGAGCGGTCATGCCGCGCATGTCGCACTCTACGACCGCAACGGTGCAATGCTGTGGGAGGAGAGTTCCGGCACGGACGACAGCGCCTGGCGGCCCGAAGTCCGGTTCGCTCCCTCCGGCGACCGCTATCTGGTACGTCACAAGGACCGGCTGACCTCCTATTCGATCGAGAGGGCTCCATGATGACAGGCAAGGCAAGAGTGTCTATTCCCTTCGGACTGGCCGCCGGCATATTGCTGATCGCCATCGGCAGCATGGATTCAGTCGATGCCGACGACGGCTATCAGCCACCGAACACGCTGACATGGCCGCTGCGTAACCAGACCACGGACGCTGTGCGTCCCGCTGTCTGGAGTTCCTTCGGTGAATACCAGAACTACGCAGGTTCCATTCCCTGGTTCCACTCCGGCTTCGATCCGCGCGGCGTGCACGGTGACAGGATCAGGGTCGTCGACGACGGTAATGTCTGGATGGTCGCCAACCTGGAACAGTGCAATGCCGGACCGACAGAAGGCAACGCCTGCCGGCTCTACGTCAAATCCTCGGACGAGAAATATATCTACTACTACAGCCACCTCTACCTCGGGCCGGAAACGGATTACACCTCGACCGCACGCGCCAAGATCGAGAATGCCTCACCGAAAGGATCGGCCACCTACAGCGTCAACCCCGGGACGGATGTTGCCGAGGGCGAAACGCTGGCCTTTATCGCCAGCTTCGGCGCCAACTGGGATCACCTCCACTTCGGCATCATCGCCGCGCAGGAGAACTACGACATGGTCAACCCCTTGACGGCCATGTCGGACCTGCCGCTCGACGACGAGCCGCCGACGATCGCTGCGCTGCGCTTCTATCTGGCCGGTACGCCCGAATCGCCCAGCCCCCAGGAAGTCCTGCCGCAGGGTGATTGCGAGGTGGTCTTCGGAAACCTGGATATCGTCGCTTTCATGCAAGACACCTTCTACACAACGAACCCGGCGCCCGCGGACCTGGTCGGAGGCGTTCCATCCACCGGCGTCTACGAAGCGCGTTACCTGATTCGTCCGGCCAGTTCGCCGGCGCCTTCCGTGGACGAGAACTGGTATCGCTTCGACCGGGCGCCTCTCTCCTGCGCCGGACCGCTGCGCGGCAACGCCTGTCCGACCTCGACCTCGGAGGCGCAGTTCTTCGCCGCCTCCATCGATCACCCGTCAGGCTCCGGGGCGGCGCACTGGGGCGAGGCTTACGCAAGCATTCTTTACTCGGACGATCTTTCCGATTCAGCCTACACCAGCGGCGAGACCTATGCGCACATTCTGACCAACAGCTGGGGAATCGATGGCAGCTGGAACACGGCGTCTTTTTCAGACGGTCTCTACCAGGTCAGCGTCGAGGCAGGCGACAATGCCGGCAACAAGGCTTCCATGTCACGCTTCGTCTACGTGCATAATGCCGGCACGCCATTCGACCAGAATACCGTGCAACCCGACAGTTATGTCAGGGACAATGCGTCGGATGTCGGAGCCCTGCCCTCTACGCTCGGCGGCAAGCCATTCTGGACCAGTCCGGACATCGTCATCCTGCCCACAGGAAATTCGCCACCCGCGCTCGACTCTGACTTTGCCGGCAACGCGCATGTCGAGGCCGGCACGCCGTACGACGTCTATGTCCGGGTGCACAACGACCGCTGCAATGCGAACACAGGCGTCAGCACCAGGGTCTATTCCGCCAACCCCTCGATGATCATCGACCAAAGCGAGTGGGTCGAACTGACGGGCGGAGGTTTCGTCGGCAGCGTCGATGTGCCCGCGGGCGGCAAGGCGCTGCTGGGACCCTTCGCCTGGACCCCGACCGCTGCGGAAGCCGCCTCCAACGACGGGCACCGCTGCATGCTGGCATATATCACCTCCGCCGCCGATCCGCACACGGCCTTCCCGGATGTCGTCAAGGACAATAACAATATCGCACAGCGCAACCTGCAGGTCGGGTTGACCTCCTTCTCGATCTACAACCCGGAGGCGGAGCCGGCAATGATCCAGGTCGATTTCAACTGCAACGATCTGCCAATAGACGACAAACGAACCATCGCACGTCTGAATGTCGACTATCATCCGGCTCTGGCCGACGCCTGGTCGGATGTCCCGGGAACCTCGCTGGTACACGAGCAGAACAGCGGCAGACTCAGACTCAGGTTTCATGCCTGCCGCGTCACGATGCCGGCGGTGCTGCTGCCAGCCGGTCTGCGCCTGCCTGCCTCGGTCGATCTTGCGATCGGACCATCCACCACGGGTAGCTTCAGGGTCGACTTTTCCGAGCGGGTCAACGAGGTGTTGCGCGGGGGCATGTCCTTTTCTGTCACGAACGTCATCGTGGAGTGAGAAACGGCTGCCGCCAGATGTGGTGTTGCGCAACATTGTTCGGGCTGGTAGACCCACGCCTGTCCGACTCCTGCCAAGGCCTGTCAGCCGGGTGATGGCCGACGGAAACACAAGCCATGGAAACGCTGGCAGGACAATCGCACCCTGCCCTTACACAGGCTCGCCGACACCGGGATAGTAGAATCACGGCGGAGCGTCACCGCTTGTATTACCCTTCCCGAGCACGGAGAGCATGTCCATCGGGAGACCGCGCTCGACGAGCAGACCGACCCTTTTTCCGCTGTCGCCTCCTGGTCGAACACAGCTATGAGCAGCTTTCCTGCGCTGTTGCCTCATCGGAGACTCTCCGTTCATCAAGTCTCTCCCGTGCTCTCGCTGCGAACAGGTACACTCCACTTCCCGCACTCCTGCCCCGGAAGGATTGGCTTCAGGGCAGAAATTCCAGTTACGCAGCAATAATAGCGACCGCAGGGGGGCTCACTCGCATCCATCCTGCTTTCCGGGTTTCCGGCAGCGAGCATGGTCTATCCTCCGATGAAACAGGCCCTGTTGTGCCGGGAATGGCTGCTCAAACTGCGTCAGCGAATCAGTGCAGCATGCCGGCATGCTGGGACTGGCTCATGAAAACACTGCTGCCATGTAATCCCCCAGGCAATCGATTGCCTGTTACTCCCGTCTTGGTCATCGTCGTATCGAACTTTCCATGCGAAGCAAAGGCGGACGATGTGGCGATCCCGGGCATCTAAATCGCGGTACCCGAATCCGGGTGGGACGAAACGCTGGTACAGGAACCCGGAGGAGAGGCGACCTTGACGACACCGACATGGCTTGCGGGCCAGTGGGAAAAATGCCTGACGCACGTCTACAGCGGGCAATGGACTGCGGATGGAAACGCCATCGATTTCCACCTGAGCGAATCCGCTGACCAGCCCGGTTTTTCGCCCGTCGAGCTGCACCTGCAGTACAGGGCCAGCCTGAGCCTGGAGGAAATCGGTCGCAGCGAAGTGATAGCGGGTCTCATCGATCCCCAGGCTGGTGACGACTCCCTGCTCTGGTCAAGGCATCTCTGGCGCGAGGACACTCTTCGTGATCCGGAGTGGCCGTAATCGAATGTTTCGTTATCCACGGGTGCAAGCCGTTTGCACTGTTTATGATGAGGCCTCGATGAAACCCTCCAGTGTGTTTATTCACCACAAACAGATGCCAGCAACAAGATCTTCGTGCGTCCCCTGCGACCAGCGCTTTCAGCGAGTGGCATCGATCAGCTGCAACGTCCAGGTCAAATCAAACCAGCCGAAGCTTTTATTCACGGCGTCTCCGGCGAATTCAAACTCAATCGTCTGATCCGCATCCCGGAACATTCTCAAACCACTCTTGCTGCCAGTGCCTTCCGGACACGAGAGGGTGTAAGTCGCGGTGATATCGTGCCGCAGGGTCAATCTCATGATCGGCAGACCATGCTTGTCGAAATCAAATCTTCCTGTCACGTCGACGTCACCGGATCCAACAGCCGTCTGTGAGCAATCCCCGACTCTGCCATTGCTCGTGAGGCTGACCTCGCCATGACCGCGAATCGGTGAATCCGTATCAGCGAGGTCCATCCTGAACGATAACGGGATAACTCCGATAGCTCTAACCTCTTCCTGCACAACCCAGTCATCAACCCTGCGTCGGTAATCAATCTCCAGTTCAAAACGCAAGGTGCAGTGGTTGATGACCGTTTGAATCCTGTTCTGGAACTCCTCATCAGCCTTCGGCATATCGTGAGTCAGACCAAGCATGCCCAGTTCTGCGAGCTGGAACAGGAGCTGGTAGTAGCTTTCATCGCAGGGATTTGTCGGTTCCGGCACCTCGAGGAACTCCCGGATGACCTTGCCCGCAATATCTCTCGCCCGCTCAATGAGAACGTCTGCCTCGGCACCATCGCCAGCAAGCATGTCTCTCTCGGCCCACTCGAGGATGCCCCTGATCTGCTCCTTCGCACCCTGCCAGTCCGGGTAGCTCAACGGCGGAATCTCGATCAGCCTTTTCGATTGCTCTTGCGCCTCCTGATTCGAGGGCACACCCGTGATGTATGTCCCGCCCCTGAAAACCTCGTTCTCGTAACTGCCGCTATCGCCCGACAGGGCCGAGGATTTCGTGTCAAGTTCGATGGCTTTCTCTTCGGGATCCTGCGCAATCTCGCTGCTGCGTGAATCCCCCATCGGAATCACGAGCTCGGGCGCAGCGACGCGAAACAGCATCGAGCCCGATGCCAGCGGCTCCGCGGGCTGGATGTCGAGCAAGGCAGGCTTCTGAAGCACCAGCGCTTGCGGGTAGATGCTAACACCGGCAAAACCTCGATCGGAGAGAGGGTTGGCAACAGGAGTGTCATTTGAGACGAGCCTGATCTCCTGCGGAGCAGGCAAGGCACCCGGTGGGATTGTCAGACGGACGATGTCTCCTGCCTTGTTCGTGATCGCCAGTTCACCGCCCTCGGCGGCGGAGATCTGGCGGCCGACCTCGCTTTGCGCGTTCGCGACGAGTGGCTGCAAAGCCAACCAAATCATCAGTAAAACAACGAGCCGGGGGATGCTTACAGATCTGAAGACGATCATGACTGGATACCTGTCAATTGAACCGGGACATGAAATATTTCCACATTTGAACAGTTGCTTATTGAATTTGTACTCATATCGTCTGGATGTTTCACATTGTCAGCGAGGCTTGTGGTCATGATGCAGGGTCCACACCAGGTCGATCTTGTGGACATTGAATTCGAGATGCTTCGGGATTCGTTCTCCATCGTACGGCGCAAGACGAATGATACCGTCAGCAGAACGCCATTCATTCGCAGTTGCTGGTGTTCCTGTGAAATCAGGGCACACCATCTGGTGCGTTTCAAAGATGTCATTCAGAATATCCAGTTCCAGATAGATCTGCTGACCTAACCGCAGACGACCGGCGATCCCGACTCTTCCCTCCCCTGTTATCAGCACCTGGCAATCACCACTACGGCCGCTGCCCTTGAGTTCGACTTCGCCAAAGAACGGTGCGGGTACTCTCTCATCTTCGATCATGTCATCTGTAACCACCCCCACCGAAAAAGGGATGCGCCCTGTCACCTGCACATCAACTTCATAGGGGCCATGTCTCGTGGTACGCCTGTAATCGATTTCCAGTTCATAGTGTAGAGAGCAGAGAGATACGACATTCTGCATTCTCTTCTGAAATTCCTTATCAGCTTCAGGCATATCGTGAGTCAGACCCATCATGCTCAGTTCAGCGAGCTGGAACATGAGCTGGTAATAGCTTTCATCGCAGGGATTAGCCGGTTCGGGCACCTCGAGGAACTCCCGGATGACCTCGCCCGCAATATCTCTTGCCCGATTCATAAGAGACTCAGCCGCCGCGTCATCTCCGACGAGCATGTCTCTCTCGGCCCACTCGAGGATGCCCCTGATCTGCTCCTTCGCGCCCTGCCAGTCCGGGTACACCGTCGGTGGCATATCGATCAGCCTTTTCGATTGCTCCTGTGCCTCCTGATTCGAGGGCACACCCGTGATGTATGTCCCGCCCCTGAAAACCTCGTTCTGGTAACTGCCGCTATCGCCCGACAGGGCCGAGGATTTCGTATCAAGTTCGATGGCTTTCTCTTCGATATCCTGCGCAATCTCACTGCTGCGGAAATCCCCCATGGGAATGACAAGTTCGGGCGAAGCGACCCGAAACAGCATCGAGCCCGATGCCAGCGGCTGCGCGGGCTGGATCTGGAGAATGGCGGGTCTCTGAAGCACCAGCTCCTGTGGAGAGATGCTGACTCCCGGAAAAACCGTCTCGGAGAGTGGATGGGCAGGAGGCGTGGCATTTGCAACGAGCCTGACTTCCTGCGAAGCCGGCAAGGCGCCCGGCGGGATTGTCAGGCGGACGATGTCCCCCGCCTTGTTCGTGATCGCCAGTTCACCACCCTCGGATGCAGTGATTTGTCGACTGGTTTCAACAGGCTCGTCCGCAAGGGCCTGAAGGGGTGTCAAGGACATCAGCAGGAACACGACGAGCCAGGACAACCTGTGGGGAATAGAAGGATTCATGTCTTGATACCTTTTAGCTGCAAGCGGTTTATTTCTCAGGGGCTGGCAGTACACGGATGTCGGTCACAGCAAGGCTCTTGCCATCGCCCGCGGCCATGAAACGAATCTCGTAGTCACCGGGCTCCTCGAAGGCGCGCAGCCTGACACTCGACTGGCCGGTAAACTTCACGTTGAAATCGGCGTTCGAGAAGTAGGAACCCTCGGGCGTCGAGGCTCTGACCAGGATGATGTTTCCGCTGATGTTCTCGCCTCCCTTCCTCGAGACATCGAAATAGTGTCCGGCGACGACTTCATCTGGTGCTGTGAGCTGGATGTCCGCGGGAAGGATACGCAGACCTTGCCTGACAATAACTTTGCCATCCGCATCCGAGAGGTAACGCACCTCGTAATCACCAGGCTCGGAGAAAGCCGTCAGTTCAACATGCTTGTCATCACCCGGCGGGCTGCTGAAAGGCGCCCCCATGTAACGCCTGTCTGATGTTCCCTTCGGCATGAGCAGGATGCGATCCCCTCTCCTGCCGGAACCGCTCCAGGTCACCTCGAAACTGCTACCGGCCATCACCTCATCAGGTGCATCAAGAGAGAGTGTCGCAGGCGTGATCATCAAGGGTATCCGTGCGATCACCTTGCCATCGGCATGGGCCTGGTAGCGGATTTCGTAGTCACCTGGTTCGGTATAGGCCGTGAGTATCACGGGACTGCCCTTGTCGACTGTTTTCGCAAAACCTCCGGTCATGTAGCGGCCATCCGGCGTCTCTTTTTTCACCACGAGAACGAGATCTCCGGGACTTCCCGGGCCGGTCCAGCGAACCTCGAAGTCCATGCCCGCCTCGACCTCGGCAGGCGCCTTCAGGGTCGTTACGGCCTCGACAAGGCGCACAGCCTGGCGTGCCAGCACTTTCGCTCCGCGCCCAGCCAGGTAGCGCACCTCGTAGTCGCCCGGATCGCTGAAAGCCGTCAGCCTGCACGGACTGCCTCCGGAGGTGTCGCAGGAGAAGTCACCGTGATAGTAGCCCGCCTCTTCCTGCGAGACTTTCATCAGAACGATCTTGTCACCCGGATGATTCGGGCCTGTCCAGGCCACCTCGAAAGCGGTGCCGGCCATGACTCTCGCGGGTGCCTTGACGGTCGCTGCCGAGCCTCGCAGGGTCACGTCGAGTTTCAGGATCGTCGTCTTGTCCGGGCCGTAGACATACCGCACCTCGTAAGGGCCGGTACCGGAAGGCGCGGTCAGCCTGGCAGGACTGCCCTCCGCGGTCATCGCGAAAACGCCCTGCGCGTTATCGGGCGCACCACGCGGGACGAAAACGATCCTGTCGCCGGGGGCATTTGGTCCTTCCCACTCAACCTCGAAAAGGGTGTCGGAGAAGATGTACTCGGGTGCGCGCAGGCTGACGCGCGACCAGGCAACAGCGCGCTGCAAGGCCTCCTTCAGCGACTCGGCATTGTCGGCGAGCGTGAAGGTGCCGCCCGTGTTCTCGGCAAGGCAACGAAGCTGCCCGATGGCGAACTTGTCTTTGACATCGAAGCCGATGATATGCGCCGTGAAATCGACGCCTGCCTCCTCGAGTTCCCGGCCAACAGCGCAAGGGTCCATGTGGCATGTCTCCTTGCCATCGCTGACGAGAATGACAGTCGCTTTCTCTTCCGTGTAGCGCAGCTCTCGGGCAGCCTGCACGACTGCCTGGCTCAGGGGCGTCTTGCCCCTGGGATTGATGCGGTTGACGGTCTCCATGAACGCACGCTTGTCGACAGGCCCGACGCCGATCACGGACTCGATGTCGTTGCAGTCCCCTTTGCGGCGATGTCCGTAGACGGTCAGGCCGAGAGGCACCGATTCGTCCCAGTCGGCGATGATCGAGCCGACGACTTCACGCGCAATCTCGATCTTGGGCCTGCCTTCGACCTGGCCCCACATGCTGCCGGATGCATCGAGCACCAGGATTACCTTGCCGCCAGAACCGGAGTATGCAGGCAATGACAGAAACAAGATGAACATTCCGGTCAAAAAGACGACCAGGGAGTGCCACGAGCATTGAGTACAGAGGGGAATTTTCTTTGCCATCAACCTACCTCATAGAATCCAGGCAGCCTTGCTCGAGTTGGCGGAAAGGCTCTTCATCGATATGCAAAATGTAATTTAAACCCTGTCCATGCAATCCAAAGTGTCGGGACTTTTGACCATCCTGAAACTGCATCCATAGTTGTGGACCAGCAGTGACCCAACCATCATCGGAAACAGAATTCGCTCCTTTTAACGCATCTGTCCCGGTGCAAACTTGCTTCCTGAACTCTTCGTTGCCATAGCAGTCTGTTCGTAAACTTTCACAACGGGTATAACGATTTCTGTACTCGACAATCGGCCTGAAAGGCCCTCTGTTCAAATCGCGAAACTCCACCACGCCTCCACTGATTCGTGTTTGCCGTTCGTATTCACGCCAACTTACGACTTTATGAGGACAGCCTGGATTCCCTTTCGTATCTTCACATTTCTGTTTTCTTGTTTTTTGAGGACTGCTGTTGCCTTTGATTTTGTAGATACAAGAATCTTTCGTAGGACTTAGCTCGAAGTCCAGAAAATCGCTCGTGTCTTCCACGTGACAGGAATCATCTCCGCTTCTGTCGACATAGTCGATATATTCGAGAACCCCCTCCGCACAGACGATCTCGAATTCCGTGCTGCCGATCTCCTGCGCCGAAGCGGTAGTCGTCATGGGAACGGGCACCGGCGTCTGTCCCCAGGTACAGGAGTTGTAGACCTTCACCTCTTCGGTTTTCAACTCGCACTTCGAAGGTGACTTGTACCTGACCTCAAGCAAACCATCGCCGACCATGAAGGCGTAACGCTTGCTTCCGCCGGCTGGCTCCAGCGGCGTGCCGTTCAACAACTGGCCCTCTTTCACTTCGACAACGATACGTTGCCACGGACGCGATACCCGCCCCTGGTGGTCATGGATCTTCTCCACGCCGATCAACATCTCCTCATCGCTGCCGATCACCCTCTTTTCCGGCTGCAGTTCCACTGATCGCGGAATGCGCTCGTAGTCGTAGATCACTTGCGTGATGGGCAGAAACTCCTCGCGCACCATGTTCTTGATGGCGTTCTCCTTGCTGCCGGACTCCCACCCTGCCGATGTCCAGCCACCCGCCAGGCCATTCCATGAAACCATCGCTTCCCTGGCGGTTTCGTTGGACTGCACGTTCACAAGCTTGAGTTCGAGCGTCCAGTCGCCCCATACCGTGGATGTGTCGCCCTGTTCGTCTCCAGGGACGATCTCGTCGAGCTTGTCCAGCGACAGCCTCGCCTGCCAGACATAATCCACATCGAGCTGAAGTTCGAAAATTTGCTGCGCCTCGAGATCCGGCGGAACACTCTCTGACGCGCTGATCGCATCGACAAGCTGCTCCAGCTGTTCGTGGCCTTCCCGGTCCATCTCGTCATACTGGATTGGCGCGCCGTTGCAGAAGATGGAGCCCTCGCGCAGTGTGCCGTAAACCACATTGTCGATCATCAGGCTGGACTCGAGTTCCGGAGGGGGAGTGATGGGCAGAAAAATCGCATCACGATGGCAGCAGAGATCGTTCCCTCCATGGCTATTTGCACTGCACGCGGTCATGGCAAGGAAAGCAAGTATTGAGCGTCTCGTGAGCAGCATGGAGATCGAGCCGGTCTTGAAACTTAAAAGGTCTATTTCACTATATCCGGTGATTGTTCAGGTGTCCTTGACATCTATCACCAGGATGCCGTGAAGAATAGGGTGGACGTATCCGGATAATCATGATTGCTTGACAGTTGGCTTGTGTGCTGAAAATACTTAACGTTATAATATTACATTACTTCATTGCCCTACTGTTTCTGAACACGGTTGGAATTACCTTGCTACGCCTGCTCCTCATTCTGGTTTTACTCGTTCCACTGATGGTCGCAGCAGAGCCGCTGCGCGTCTTCGTCAGCGTGCTGCCCATGAAGACCTTCGTCGAGAAGATCGGCGGTGAGCACGTGGAGGTGCACGCGATGGTGCAGCCCGGCTACAGCCCGGCGACCTACGATCCGACGCCCCAGCAGATCGCCGCGCTGGCGACGGCACGGCTCTACATCAGGACAGGCGTCCCGTTCGAGCATGCCTGGATGCAACGCATGCGCTCGGCAAATCCCGCGATGGAACTGCTCGACGTGCGCGAGGGACTCGAGCTGCGCACCCTGGAAAGCCATGCTCACGGCCACGAACACAAGCATGCACACGGCCATGAAAACCCGGCAGCCGGGGCGCTCGACCCGCACGTCTGGACCAGCCCCGTGATGGTGAAGCAGATGGCCGGCAGCATCCGCGACGAGCTGGCCGCGCTCGACCCGGCCCATGAAGCCGAATTCGCGCGCAACCACGATGGCTTCGTCGCGGAACTCGACAGGCTCGACCGCGAGATCCATGCCCTGCTCGACCCGCTGAAAATGCGTCGTTTCATGGTCTTCCATCCCTCCTGGGGCTACTTCGCCGATAGCTACGGCCTGGTCCAGGTGCCCATCGAGCATGAGGGCAAGCAACCCGGCGCCCGCGCGCTCGCGAGGCTCATCGAAGAGGCCCGGGAGCGGAAGATCCGCGTCCTCTTCGTGCAGCCGCAGTTCGACCGGCGCCAGGCGCAGCAGATCGCCGAAGCCATCGGCGGCAGCGTCATCGCGGTCAACCCGCTGGCCCCGGACTACATCGACAACATGCGAAAGGTCGCCCGGCAATTCGCAGAGGCGCTGCAGCCATGAATCCGGTCATCACTATCCGGGGCCTCGACTTCCATTACGGCAGGCTGCCCGTGCTCAAAGGCATCGACCTGCAGGTCATGGACGGCGAGTTTCTCGGCATCGTCGGACCCAACGCGGGCGGCAAGAGCACATTGCTGAAGCTGATTCTGGGGTTGCTGCAACCGGATGCCGGCAGCATCCGCGTGATGGATAAAAAGCCGTCGGCCGCGAGCCACCTGCTAGGCTACCTGCCACAGTACCCGAGTTTTCCGCGCGACTTCCCGATCAGCGTCGAGCAGGTCGTACAGCTCGGGCGCATCGGTTACAAGCGTACCGGCGGCTGGCGCGGCACGCTGCTGCCGGGGCGCGTGACCCGCGCCGACCGGGAGGCCGCGCACAAGGCACTGGCCGAGGTCGAGGCCGGCAACATCGCCACGCGCCAGATCGGCAGCCTCTCGGGCGGCCAGCTGCAGCGCGTATTGCTCGCGCGCGCGCTCATCAGCGAACCGCGCATCCTGCTGCTCGACGAGCCGACCTCCAACATCGACCAGCGCATGGAAGGCGAGATTTTCGACCTGCTCAAGGAACTCAACAGGCGCATGACCATTCTCGTCGTCTCGCACGACATCGCCTTCATCTCGCAATACGTTCGCCGCGTCGCCTGCGTCAACCGCACGCTCGTCTGCCACAATACGGATGCGATCGACGGACAAGTCATCCAGGACCTCTACGGCGAGCACGTGCGCATGATCGCGCACGGCCATGACCACGGACACGGGCACTGACCATGAGCGGATTCCTCGCGGCACTGGCCGAACATACCTTCCTGCAGACCGCCGTCGCGGCCGCGCTGCTCGCCAGCATCGGCTGTGGCGTCATGGGCACCTACGTCGTCGTGAAGCGCATCGCCTTCATCGCCGGCGGCATCGCCCACTCGGTCCTCGGCGGCATGGGCGCGGCTGTCTACTTCGGCTTCGATCCGCTGCACGGCGCCCTGCTCACCGCCATCGCGGCGGCGCTGCTGATCGGCTGGGTGCGGCTCAACTGGCAGGCGCAGGAGGACACGCTCATCGGCGCGCTCTGGGCGATCGGCATGGCCATCGGCGTGCTGTTCATCGCCAGGACGCCAGGCTACCAGGCCGATCTCATGAGCTATCTCTTCGGCAATATTCTGCTGGTGCCGCGCGAGAGCCTCTGGTTCATGCTCGGGCTGGATATCCTGCTGCTGGCCATCGTCGGCGCCTATCATCGCCAGTTTCTCGCCGTGGTCTTCGACGAGGAGTTCGCGCGCCTGCGCGGCATCCCGTTCGGTTTCTTCTACCTCTTGCTGCTGGTGCTCGTCGCGGTCACCGTGGTGCTGCTGATCCAGGTCGTCGGCCTGATCCTGGTCCTGGCACTCCTGACACTGCCTGCGGCCGTGGCCGGGCATTATGTCCACTCGCTCGGGCGCATGATGGTGATCGCCACGGTACTCGGCGGCCTGCTGAGCATTACCGGACTCGCGCTTTCCTGGGGTCCCGACCTGCCGGCCGGCCCGACCATCATCCTGCTGGCGGGCGCGGTCTATGTCGGCTCGGCGCTTTACGTGCAGTTCGGCAGGCGCCGCATGACAAGAGCGACAGTGCATGGCAACACCACGGGAGGCGGTGATGAACAAGCGTGAACTGGCCCGCGTGCTGAGGCAGGCCGAGGCGCTGTGCCGCGAGCGCGGCGTGAAACTGACCGAGCAACGCAAGACGGTGTTGAGATTGCTATGCGCATCGGAGAAGCCGCTGAGCGCCTACGAGCTGCTCGACCTCATGCGCGAGAGCGTGAAGAATCCCGCCCCGCCGACGGTCTATCGCGCGCTCGATTTCCTGCTCGAGCAGGGGCTGGTCCACAAGCTCGAAAGCATCCACGCCTACATCGGCTGCTCGCATCCTGATCATCCGCACGCGAGCCAGTTCCTGATCTGCGCAGACTGTGGCGAGGTGGCTGAAGTGGAAGACCGCGACATCGCGAGCAGCCTGAAGGCCGCCGGCAAGGCGGCCGGCTTCCATACCGAGCGCCCGGTGGTCGAACTGCTCGGCACCTGCGCCCAGTGCAGCGAAAAGAAACTCTCCTGAACCTGACACTCCCCGGAGGATCGACATGCCACCCGTATCGCGATACTTCACATATCCCGTCATCGTGACAGCCCTCGCACTGGCCGGCACGGCGCATAGCGCCGGACAGGCCGTGCACGAACATGAGCATGAGACGGAACAGCTTCAGCTCGGCGCCCATGTCCACGGTGTCGCCCGCCTCACCTTCGTGGTCGAGGGGAACGCCATCCAGATGGAGCTGCAGAGCCCGGCCGCCAATATCGTCGGATTCGAACATGCGCCCGCGATCGAGGCGGACCATGCCGCGATCGACAGGGCTGTTGCATTGCTCGAGGATGGCGACGCCCTCTTCCGCTTCAATGCGGCAGCGGGTTGCCGCATGACAGAGAACAGCCTCGACTCCGCGCTGTTCGAGGCGTCTCACGCAAAGCAGGAACATGCTCACGACAGGCACGAGCACGAGGAAGAGGGCCACGACAACCACGCCGATGTCGCGGCCGCCTGGCGTTTCGACTGCGCCTCGCCACAAGCACTGGAGCAACTCGACATCGGGCTGTTCGAGGCATTTCCGGGGACCGAGGAGCTGCGCGTCGAGTTCATCGCCGGCGACAGGCAGCAGGCGGCGGAGCTGACGCCGGCCAGCCACGTCATCCGCTTCTGAGCGTCCATCGCCCTCTCACTCGCCGCCGGGAGCGATTGACATCCGGGGGCAAGAGCATCGATGATCGAAGTCAGCTTGAATGCATCCGCAGAGTGACGGATGCCTGTGGCGGACGGGTGCCGGCATGGAAAGCCCCGCTTTCCGGCCTGTTTCCTGGTCGTCTGCGAGAATCAATGAACGACTCAGAAAACCGAAACAGCGCGCGCGGCCGTATCCATGCGATACGCGGCAATGTCGTGGACGTCCGGTTCGAGCCGCCCCTGCCGCCGCGTAATCGCCAGCTGCGGACCGGTCCGGACGGCGGTGTCGTGCTCGAGGTGCAGGCGCATCTCGATACCGCCACCGTACGTTGCATCGCGTTGAACGCCACGCGGCATCTCGCGCGCGACATACCGGTTTATTCGACCGGCACGATGCTGCAGGTCCCGGTGGGCGAGGCGCTGCTCGGGCGCATGCTCAACCTCTTCGGGGAACCGATCGACGGCGGCCCTCCGGTCGAGGCAAGCGAACACTGGCCCATCCACCGCCCGCTGCTTCCGCTCGCGGAACGCACCACCGGCACGCAGGTGTTCGAGACCGGCATCAAGGCGATCGATCTGCTTGCACCGCTCGAGCGCGGTGGCAAATCAGGCATGTTCGGCGGCGCAGGCGTCGGCAAGACCGTGCTCATCAACGAACTCATCAACAACATGGCGGAAGGCTACGAAGGGGTCAGCCTCTTCTGCGGTATCGGCGAGCGCATGCGCGAGGCCGAAGAGATGTACAGCGCCATGCAGGAGTCGGGAGTCATCGACAAGGCGGTGCTGGTCTACGGCCAGATGAACGAGCCGCCGGGCGCGCGTTTCCGTGTCGGTCATTCGGCCCTCACGATCGCCGAATATTTCCGCGATGTCGTCAAGCGCGACGTGCTGTTGCTGATCGACAATGTCTTCCGTTTCGTGCAGTCGGGCATGGAGGTGTCGGGGCTCATGGGACGCATCCCCTCGAGGGTCGGCTACCAGCCGACGCTGGCGACGGAACTCGCGGCGCTCGAGGAACGCATCTGCAGCTCGCGCAACGGCAGCATCACCTCCGTGCAGGCGGTCTATGTGCCCGCCGACGACCTGACCGATCCGTCGGCGACGCATATCTTCGCCCACCTCTCGGCCTCCATCGTGCTCTCGCGCAAGCGCGCCAGCCAGGGCCTCTACCCGGCCATCGACCCGTTGCAGACGGAATCCAAGATGCTCAATCCCGCCATCGTCGGCAAGCGCCACTATCACGTGGCGCAGGCGGCGCGCGCGACACTGGCGGAGTACGAGGATCTCAAGGACATCATCTCCATGCTCGGCATGGAAGAGTTGTCGCGCGAGGACCGGGCGACCGTCAGCAAGGCGCGGCGTCTCGAACGTTTCCTGACGCAGCCCTTCTACACCACCGGGCAATTCACGGGACGCAAGGGCCAGCTCGTCCCGCTCGAGCAAACCATCGAGGGATGCGAACGCATACTGGCAGGCGAGTTTGCCGATGTCAGCGAGCAGGCGCTCTACATGATCGGCGCCATCGATGACGTCAACATCGCGGAGACTGCACATGCCGCCCGATGACATCAGCCGTGACGCCACGATGCGCCTGCAGGTTCTGCTGCCGACCCGGGTGCTCGTCGACACCCGCGTCACCAAGGTCATCGCCGAGGCCGAGAACGGTGAGTTCTGCCTGCTGCCGCGGCATATCGATTTCGTCGCGGCCCTGCTTCCGGGCATCCTCTACTTTCATGTCGGCGCGAGCGAGCGCTATGCCGCGATCGACGCCGGCATCCTCGTCAAGTGCGGGCGCGACGTCTTCGTGTCGACACCCAATGGCGTGGAAGGCACCGACCTGGCGACGCTGGAGGCGCTGGTCGAAGAGCATTTTCTCGAGCTCGACGAGCACGAACGCAAGGCGCGCACGGCGCTGGGGCGTCTCGAGGCCGGCGCACTGCGCGGCTTCCGCGAACTGCAGGAGCGTGCCCATGAGTGAATCACCGCGGCGTTCCGGCAACGCGAGGGAGCCACTGAGCAACGAGGTCGGCAACCGTGCCGCCCGCAAGCAGCGCGCCCGCGAGAAGGGGCGGCGCACGGCCTGGTTCGGTCTCGGCATGTTCGGTCTCGTCGGCTGGTCGGTCGCCGTCCCGACCCTGCTCGGCATCGCCATCGGCATCTGGCTCGACGGCCGCTGGCCCGGCGACGTCTCCTGGACGCTGACCTTCCTGATGATCGGCGTGATCCTCGGTTGCCTGAATGCCTGGTACTGGATCAGGCAGGAGAGCCGGCGTGACTGAAATGAACAGCCTGCTGACCATATCCGCCGCCGCGGCAGCCGGCGCCCTGCTCGGCCTGCTCTTCTTCCAGGGGCTCTGGATCACGATCCGCAAGCTGCAGGCGGTGCGCCACCCCGCCGCCCTGATGCTCGGCAGCCTGCTGCTGCGTTTCGCCGTCGTGCTCGGCGGCTTCTATCTCCTTGCGCGTTACGGCGACTGGCCTCACCTGCTTGCCGCCGCAGCCGGGCTGACGCTGGTGCGCATCCTGCTGCTGCGCCGCAAGCCGCCGCCGGGACTCGAACAGGAGCAGAAACCGTGACGATCTCGCCGGACGAAATCATCTTCTGGGAATTCGGCGTCGTCAGGCTCAACGCCACGATTCTCTTCACCTGGCTGGTCATGTTGTTGCTGACGGTCGTCTCCTGGCTCGTGACGCGCAGGCTCTCGAGCGCGACCGAGCTGACCCGCTGGCAGAACCTTCTCGAAGTCGTCGTGACCGGCATACGCGACCAGATTCGCGAGGTCAGCCGCCAGGAGCCCGGACGCTACCTGCCTTTCGTCGGCACGCTCTTTCTCTTCATCGCCACGGCGAACCTGCTCAACATCATCCCGGGCTACATGGCGCCCACGGGGTCGCTGTCGACCACGACGGCGCTCGCCATCTGCGTCTTCGTTGCCGTTCCGCTCTACGGCATCGCGATTGAGGGGGCCGCGCGCTACTTCAGGCACTATGTCAAACCGACCTGGCTCATGCTGCCGTTCAACATCATCGGCGAGGTCTCGCGCACCATTGCGCTGGCGGTGCGCCTCTATGGCAACATCATGAGCGGCACCGTCATCGTCGCGATCCTGCTGAGCCTGACGCCCTACCTCTTTCCCGTGGTCATGCAACTGCTCGGCCTGCTGACGGGCATGATCCAGGCCTATATTTTTGCCGTGCTGGCCATGGTCTACATCGCCTCGGCCACCTCGGCTCACCGGCGCGAACTGCCGGCAACGAACGAATCACCCCCTGACCGGGAGTAACCAAGGAGTACAACATGGAAAACATATCCCTCATCGGCATGGTCTCGATCATCACCGCGGGACTGACCATTGCCATCGGCTCCATCGGCCCCGCCTTCGGCGAGGCACGCGCCGTGGCCCAGGCCCTGAGCGCCATCGCCCAGCAGCCGGACGAAGCCGGCACCATCACCCGCACGCTGTTCGTGGGCCTGGCCATGATCGAATCCACGGCGATCTACTGTTTCGTGGTTGCCATGATCCTGATCTTCGCCAACCCCTTCTGGAACCAGGTCACCGCCGCAGCGGGAGGCTGATCCATGCAGATCGACTGGATCACGGTCTCGGCGCAGATCATCAATTTCCTGATCCTGGTATGGCTGCTGAAGCGCTTCCTCTACCGGCCCGTCATCCGCGCGATGGAGCGACGCGAGCAGCGCATTCAGGAACGCCTCGAGACGGCGAGGGAACGCGAAGAGAGAGCCGGGGAGGAGATCGATCATTACCGGGAGAGGCGCAGCGAGCTCGACGCGTTGCGCGAGAGCATTCTCGCCGACGCCAGGCAAGAGGCGGAACAGCTGAAGAGGGAGATGCTCGACGATGCGCGCGAGGAAGTGGCCGGCATCCGCTCGAACTGGCTGCAACAGGTCAATGAGGAGCGCGAGGAGTTCCTCGGCAACCTGCGGCGAGAGGCAGGCGGCGCCATCGAATCGCTGGCGCGCAAGGCGCTGCGCGACCTGGCCGACGCGAGCCTCGAGGAGCGCATCCTCCACGCTTTCATCGGGCAACTGCAGGCACTGGACGAGGCGACGCGCGAGACCCTGGCGGCGGCGCCCGGTCCCGTGCGCGTGACCACTGCGTTCGAGCTGGCCCCTGCACTGCGCGAACAGCTGCAGCAGGCGCTCCATGCGGCCCTGGGCAAGGAGATCGCCGTGGAGTACGGCACATCCCGCGAGCTGCTCTGCGGCATCGAACTCGCGAGCGCCGGGCGGCTGCTCGGCTGGAACCTGGCCGATTACATGGATGCATTGACGGCCCGCATCGACGATGCCCTGACACCGGCCGAAGCCGCCGCCGGGGAGGCGTAGGCGCTTGCTGCAGTCACTGCTGGACGACACCCTGGCGCGCCTGAAGTCGGCGATCGAGCGCGACATGCCGCCGCTGCGCGCGCGCGAGACGGGCACGGTGCTGCACGTCGGCGGGGGCATCGCCCGCGTCAACGGCCTGCCCGGCATCACTGCCGAGGAGCTGGTGCAGTTTCCCGGGGACGTGCTCGGAATCGCCATCAATCTCGACCCGGAGGAAATCGGCGTGATGCTGCTCGGCGACAGCGAGAAGCTGACTGCCGGCGTCGAGGCCAGCGCCACCGGACGCGAGGCCGACACGCCGGTCGGCGAGGGCCTGCTCGGGCGGGTCATCGACGCCACGGGGCGCGTGCTCGACCACGGCAAGCCGCTGCGCTACAGCGAGCGCCGCCCGGTGGAGCGCCCCGCCCCGGCCATCATCGACCGCGCGCCGGTCACGGTGCCGCTGGAGACCGGCATCAAGGCGGTCGACGCACTGATACCCATCGGGCGCGGACAGCGTGAACTCATCATCGGCGACCGCCAGACCGGCAAGACATCGGTTGCCGTCGACACCATCATCAACCAGCGCGACAAGGGCGTCGTCTGCATCTACTGCGCCGTCGGCCAGCGCGGCACCGCCGTGGCGCGCGTGGTCGAAACGCTGCGCAGGCAGCGGGCCCTCGAACACACCATCGTGGTCGTCGCCTCGGACGAGGATCCGCCCGGGCTGCGTTACATCACGCCCTACGCGGCCACGACCATCGCCGAGTTCTTCATGGAGCGCGGCCAGGATGCGCTCATCGTCTACGACGACCTGACGCGCCACGCCCGCGCCTACCGCGAACTCTCGCTGCTGCTGCGCCGCCCGCCGGGCCGCGAAGCCTACCCGGGGGATATTTTCTATATCCACTCGCGCCTCCTGGAGCGCGCGACACGCCTGCGCGACACGCTCGGCGGCGGGTCGCTGACGGCGCTGCCCGTGATCGAGACCCAGGCGCAGGACATCTCGGCCTACATCCCGACCAACCTCATCTCCATCACCGATGGCCAGATCTATCTTTCGCCGGAGCTCTTTCACAAGGGCATGCTGCCGGCGATCGACGTCGGCAAGTCGGTTTCGCGCGTCGGCGGCAAGACGCAGTATCCCTCTTTCCGCAGCGTCGCCGGCGACCTGCGCCTCTCCTATGCCCAGTTCGAGGAGCTGGAGACCTTCGCCCGCTTCGCCACCCGCCTCGACCGGGAGACCAGGGCAACCATCGAGCACGGGCGGCGCGTGCGCGAAATCCTGAGGCAGGACGAACAGCAGCCCCTGCGCGCCAGCGAGCAGATGGCCGCGCTCAAGGCCGTCAACGCCGGACTCTTCGACAGCCTGCCGCTCGAACGCGTCGCGGATGCCGAAACCGCCGTGCAGCAGTCGATCCTTGACGCCATGCCCGAACTCTGCCGCCGCCTCGATGCCGGCGAGATGCCCGACAGCGCCGACTGGGAGGAGCTGCTCGATCATGCCGCCGATGTCGTTGCCCGGCTCAGGGCAGCGTTAGCTGAGTAGCAAACGTGGAAAGCATCGAGCGACTGCAGAAACAGCTCGAGAGTCTCGGCGAGCTGCATACCATCGTCAGAACCATGAAGGCACTCTCTGGTGCGAACATCCGGCAATACGAAGAGGCCGCCCGGGCGCTGGCAGGCTACTATCGCAACGTCGAGCGCGGGCTGCACGTGGTGCTCAGGGAGATGCGGCAGCCGCCCGTGGCTGCCCGCCATCCACGCGGGCGTCGCCGCCTCGCGGCCATCGTCTTCGGTTCCGACCACGGCCTGTGCGGCCGCTTCAACGAGGAGATCACGCACTACGCCCTGGAACGCATGCAGTCGTCCGCGGCGGATCCGCACAACCGCCTGCTGCTGGCGGTCGGCGCGCGCGTGGCGGCATCCCTCGAACACGAGGGAGTGGCCGTCGAGGAGGATTTCCTCGTGCCGGGATCGGCCGAGCAGATCACGGCGACGGTGCAGCAGATCCTGCTGAAGGTCGACGAGTGGCGCGAAGCCTCGGGGGTGCACTACGTCTTCCTGTTCTACAACAGGCACTCAGGCGGCGGACTCTACAAGCCGACCGGCATCGAACTCTTTCCGCTCAACCTGCAGCGCTTCCACCGGCTCGAAGAGGAACGCTGGCCGTCGCGCAGCCTGCCCACCTACAGCATGGACAGCGAGAGGCTTCTGAGCCGCCTGCTGCACCAGTATCTCTTCGTGACCATCTTCCGCGCCTGCGCCGAGTCCCAGGCGAGCGAGCACGCCAGCCGGCTGGCGGCGATGCAGTCTGCCGAGCGCAACCTGGATGATCGCATCCGCGAAGTCACCACGCATTATCGCCGCGCCCGGCAGGATGTCATCACGGCCGAGTTGCTGGATGTCGTTTCGGGTTTCGAAACCATCACGCAGGAGGGGGAGTAGAAGCGCCCCGCCCGGACCTGCCCCGGAAAGCGTTCTGCTTGCACCCCTGCTCAGGCAGAAAGCGGCAGCAGCAGAACCGCGAGCTACATCAGGTCGCGATCGATCTCGATGTGCCAGTTCTCGCAGAAAAAACGCTCGTCGTTTTCGTAGGCGTCGAGCTCGGCATGGATCACAAAGGCCCCGGGCGTCGATGACAGTCGCGTGCGCGTGATGGTCCTGACATGCCAGTCGCCTCGGCTGAAACCCCGCTCCCACAGCGTTTCCCCCTCGACGGAGTTGAAATCGTCACCACGATAGCGATACCACTCCAGCGCCTTGCGCTGCATCTGCAGGTCGATCTCCTCGAGATGGACCGTGCCGTTGTCGTTGATCACTTCCAGCGTCGACTCGTCCCCGGCCAGGTCGCGGATCACGCGCCAGTTATGATGCGGCTCGGTCAGCTGGCGGACCGCCGTCGCGGGCGCGCCTTCGGGTTGTTCGAAAGCTATCGCTGCATCCAGGTCGGGCCTGGGCTCGCGGACCGGCAACAGGAGCCGGCTTTCGCCGGTCCTGATCGTCAACCGCACCGGTTCCGGAGACGGCCAGGCCAACGGCCAGTAGGACGTCGAGAGCGAAAGCCGAATGCGATGCCCCGGCGGAAAGGCGTGGGCGACATCGTTGAAGCGGACCAGCACGCGGTACTCTTTGCCCGGCTGCAAGGGTTCCGGGTGACTGCGGCTATCGCGATGGGTCAGGTTCAGGAGCCCGTAGGTGACGCGTGTCGCCTTGTCATCGGGCGCTACGTCCGAGAGACGCACCGCGACCATCGCGACGGGCCTGTCCGCGCGCACCACGAGTTCCAGGCGCGCCGCACCGAGCATTTCGAGCCGCTCTTCGAGGGGATGAGTGGTGAAGACCAGCGCGCCGCCATCCTCCTCGCGCTGGTCGTGTGGCAGGTCCGGTGTCGCGGCATAGGAGCACCATTTACCGGCGAACAGGCCGACGCTCAGCGGGGAGCGAATCGTGACATCGCGCGCGCTGGTATGCGCGCCCTCATCTTCCAGCAGGCTGGGCCAGCCGAGCGTCAATTCGCGGTCGACGACGTTCGGCGAGGGCCAGGACGGCTCCGCTATCCAGCGCCCCGGGCGCTCATGATAGGAAGTCGTCGGCGGGACGCTTTCCTGCATCCAGGTGCGCAACATCGGCTCCTGCATGATTCCCGTCTCCTCGCCCTTGAGCCAGTGATCCCACCAGCGCAGCGATTCCTGCAGGAAGCCGATCGCGGGGCCCGGCATGCCCTGGTGTGGATACTTGTGACTCCAGGGTCCGATCAAGCCGAGACGGGGTGACTTCAGGTGTTGCAGCAGCCGGAAGACGGCGTTGGAATAGCCGTCCGCCCAGCCGCTCACGGCCATCACGGGGCACTGCACGGCCGACCACTCCTCGCAGATGGACCCATGTTGCCAATAGGCGTCGCGGCGCTGGTGACGCAGCCATTTCTCGAGCCAGAGGCCGCTGCCGCGCAGGCGTTCGAGCCACATCTCCCGCCAGCGGTCGCCGACGATCGCGGGATCGGGCGGCAGCGAATTGTAGGCGAACATGGTCGAGGCCCATGAGAGATTGTCGCCGAGCAGGCAGCCGCCCATGTGGTGCACGTCGTCGGCGTAACGGTCGTCGGTCGAGCAGGCCGTGATGATCGCTTTCAGCGCCGGCGGCCGGAGCGCGGCGATCTGGAGTCCGTTGAAGCCACCCCAGGAGATCCCGATCATGCCAACCGAACCCTCGCACCAGGGCTGATCTGCGATCCAGTCGATGATGTCGCAACCGTCCTGCAGTTCCGACGGCAGGTACTCGTCCTCCAGCACCCCTTCCGAGTCGCCGCTGCCGCGGATGTCGACGCGCACGCAGGCATAGCCGTGACCGGCGAAGTAGCCGTGCATCACATCATCACGGCCGCGCGTGGAGTCGCGCTTGCGATAGGGGATGTACTCGAGGATCGCCGGAACGGGATGCGACTCTGCCGACTCCGGTAACCAGATGCGGGCCGCAAGCCGCAGCCCGTCGGTGACGGGTATCCAGGCATTTTCGATGATGCGGACCCTGTGGGGAAATTCGGTGACAACGTGCATGGTATGGATGGACCTTTGTAACGGACGGTATTCAGGATGGCAAGGGAGAGAGCTCGAGCGTCAGACTGGTCAGGATCTCGCTGTATTTTTCCTCGAGCTCTGCGGTTGATTGCGCGCCAATGAAGAAGACAGCCAGCTCGAAGCTGTAGCTGTCCTGGTCTCTGAGCGAGGAGAGGCGCATTCCCTCGGCAACCTCGACCTGTATCCGTGTTCCGGGATACTCGGCTTCAAGAGATTCAAGCTCGTCTGCAGAGGGCACACGGCTGACGAGGGCATCCTCGTAATGCCGCAGCATGAACTTGGCGGCAACGGCGAACTCTCCTTCGCGATACGGGAAGTCCGGCTCACGATCGAGCGCAAGATTCAGCATGACCTGATGGTGATAGCAACCATCGACCAGCTTGAACAGCGGTGCATGGGACTTGGAGATGCGCGTGTTGATCTCCAGCAGCCACAGCGCGTCACTCGCCTCGTCCCAGAAAAACTCGATATTGAAGGGCGCGTTGACATAGCCGATATGGAGCATGACGCGGCGGGTGACAGCCGTCATGCGTTCAATCACGTCTGCCGGCAACGTCGAGGGATACTGGTAGCGGGAGAAGGAAGAGCCCCCGGGTCCCTCGCGCAGGGAGTCGATCACGCCGTAGACAACGACCTCCCCTCTCCGGCAATAACCCTCGAGGGTGCACTGCCTGCCTTGAGAAATGATGGATTCCGCGATGCAGTGATAGCCGTCCACGGATGCAATTTGCGCGGGTAGCCCGGCCCTCGAGAGGATCAGGTTGAACGGCTCTGCGTAGCGGTGGATGCGCTCGCGGATGTTTCGCAATGCATGCAGGTAGCTCTCATCGTCCGTAACGCGATAACCGAGATGGGATAGCACTGACTTGACCGGCTTGATCCAGAAGGGGTACGGCAATGGCACCTTCTCGAGTGGATCCTCCATGAAGGGATTGACTGCCGCAAAGTCGGGCACATGCGCTGCAGCAACATCACGCTGCAACAGCCTGCTCCAGTACTTGTGCTCGCACTTCAGAACACTCTCGAGTGACGTGGTCGGCAGTCCAACCGCAGCACGCAACAGGGGAAGCACCGTGCTGACCGGAAAATCCCAGTAACCGACGACAGCATCGACCTCGCCCGGGAAGGAGCGCAGTCTTTCGACACCTTCGGCAAGCAGTTCCCGGACGGGGAAGTGGTCCTGATACTTGAGTTCGCTGTGGCTGAAAAGCTCGTGGAAACGGTACTTCGACGCTCCGGGAAGCGTCTTCATCTGCGAGAGATTGAAATCATCCAGCCCGACGACAAAGATATTGAACGCTGCGTTCTCCATGCTCCTACCCTATCCGGATGCACCAGGGCCGGCAACACCACTTCAATGCATGATGTCATTGAAAATGCCGGGGCACGCCGCCAGGCTCTCTGCACGCTTCAATCGTGAGCTGGTTTCAGTCTGCGCATGTAGAAGCGTTTTCCTTCGTACCCTGTTACTGCGAGCCGCCCTTCACTGACGAGTCGCTCGAGCGTTTCCCTCCCTCTCCCGTTTTTTGCGAGCAGTTTCAGGACGGCCTCCTCGCGCATCGGGTGCACTGCCGTGATGCTGAGCAGGTCCTCGACGACATCGCCGGTCGTCGCAAAAGCGTCACCCTCGTAGCCGATCAGGGTCTCGACGCGATCGACGTGCTTGCCGAGGATCTGGCAGGCCCTGTTGACCGCCTCTTCCGAGGCCGGCTGGTTGCCGGGTTCGGCCACGGGCCGGATCGGAACGGCGAGATAGGAAGCGGCGGGACCGATCTCCTCGAGGAATTCGCCGACTGCCGCAACCGACGCCTCGCTGTCGTTGATGCCGTCGACGAGCATGGTCTCGGTCACCAGTTCGCCGCGAAAGCTTTTCGCGATTTCACGGATGCCGTCGAGGATGTGCGGCAAGCGCAGATCCGGGTGCGGACGATTGATCCTGCGCCAGAGCGTCTCGTCGACCGAATCGATCTTCACCGAGAGCCAGTCGACATCGGAGAGCCGCTCGCGCACATCCTCCCGCCACAGCAGCGAGGCGTTTGAAATCACGGCGATCTTCACACCGAGCGGACGCAAAAAACTGACCGCATTGCCGAGATTACTGTCGAGGGTCGGCTCGCCGTCGGGCACGAAAGTGAGGTAATCGACGCTCTCGCCTGCGCGCTCGGCTGCATGGAGCCGCGCCGCGACATCGCTGTAGATCGAATCCGGCGAATAGAACGCGTGCGGTTCGATCTCCCGCTGCGCGGTCGGCCCGACCTGGCAATAGACACAGGAGTAGGAGCAGGACTTCGGCGGAATATTGTTGATGCCGAGACTGCGTCCGAGTCGTCTCGAGGGGATGGGACCGAAGCTGATCATGAAATGCCTCCATGGAAGAATTGCCGATATTGAGTGTCGCGCTTGTCATTCATGCCGATCCCGCTCCTTTTTCGCGCGCTTCTCCAGCAGCAGCTTGTGATGCCGGGAACCCTCGCGCAGCATTTTCGCGCCGCATGCCGGGCAGCGCTCTTCCTGGCAGGGCACGCCGCGGCTGTGCGGAATTTTCTCGCCGCATTTCGGGCAGATGCATTCGCCGCCGATGCCCATGTCGTGTCTGCGTTCTGTCACTGGATCAAGTCTCCATCATGGTCTGTTTCGACTGCAAGCTCGCGTGTCCGTCAGCGCCTCAGGCCTTCGAGAGCACGATCACCACGGCAACCGCCACGCCGCCGGCAAGCGCCACGAAACTGTATTTCCTGTTTTCCTCCTGCGCCTTCGGCAGCAGGTGCGTCGCGCCGACATAGACGAGCGCGCCCGCCGACAGCGACAACAGGGCGCCGAGCAAGGCGTCGTCGATGCGGCTGATGAGAGGCCAGGAGACCAGCATGCCGACGGGCGTGCTCGCGGCGGCCGCGAAGAATGCCAGCAGCAGCGCCATGCGTTCCGAAAAGCCGCCACGCACGAGCAGCAGGTAGGTGATGATACCTTCCGGGAACTCGTGCAGCACCATGCCCGTTGTCGCCAGGAAGCCCGTGAAGAGACTGACGCTGAACGTGATGGAGTAGACGACGCCGTCGATCAGGGAGTGAAAACCGATACCCAGCGTCGGAATGATACCGATGCCGACACCGGACTTGTCCGGATCCTTCTCGCAGACGAAAGCGGTCAGGAAGCGGTTGAAGAGATGCAGTCCGAGAAAACCGGCCAGCAGATAGATGCCCGCATCGGGATTCATCGAGAGGGAGCGGGGAATGATATGCAGGAAGGAGGCGGCAATGAGAACGCCGGCCGCGAAACACATGAAATAGGTCGTGTTCCTGCGCCCCCACTCCGCGAAGTTGCGGATGGTGTAAATGCCGAGCGTGGTCACGGCTGCGGCCGCGAGGCTGGCGACGAGGGCGGTCCAGAAGCTGTTCTCCATGCTCAGTGCATGCCGTGGCCGGGCAGCCTCATGTTTCGCTCGACTCGAGGAAGAGGCCGATCGCGCTCTCGACGCTTCCGCTTGCCTCGACCGCATCGACATGGATGCTGTCGAGTTCGCGCAGCATCTTCTGTCCGAATCGTTCGGCCAGCAACGCATGGATGTCCCTGCCGGCCAGGAAGCCGACGGCTTGCGGCGCCGCGCGGCCAGTCGCCGCGGAAACCGGGTTCTGGAGTGTCTCGAGGATGTTGCCGGAGTCGTCAAACAGCAGGTAGAAAGGCGCCCTTGCCGCCTGGTCGCTGACGCGCGACTCCTTTGCAGGGCCGATCGATGCGACTGCGTAGATACTCTTCCCCATCTCCTGAAGTTCTCCGGTCTCTGTCATCGAGATGACATCAGACACGCATGGTCTGCCGGAGTCAAATTGAATCTGCCCCGGCGCCGCGCTAGGCTTGTTCCTCCGCACCAGGCGTCACAGGAAATAACAATGCCGCTCTCTTCCCGGAGAAACCGCGACCGGCTGCAACAGAGCCTTCGCAAGAGCTCCTCGATGTTCTTCGGCATCCTGCCCGTCATCATCGGCGTGATTCTTCTGACGGGCCTGCTGATCAAACTGCTGCCGGCCGAGTCGGCCGCCGGCTGGTTCGGCAGGAATGCGACGCTCGATGCAGTGATCGGCGCCCTGATCGGCAGTATTTCCGCCGGCCACCCGGTCAGCAGCTACCTGCTCGGTGGCGAACTGCTCAACAAGGGCGTCAGCCTCGTCGCGGTCACGGCCTTCCTCGTCAGCTGGGTGACCGTTGGCAGTATCCAGCTCCCGGCCGAGGCCGTTTCGCTCGGCTGGCGCTTCGCCTTGCTGCGCAACCTGCTCTGTTTCCTCTCCTCGATCCTCGTCGCGCTGCTGGTGGTTGCGGCGCTGGCGCTGCTCGGCTGACGATGAAAAGCGACGGCAAGAAGCACCGTGGCAGCCTGCTGTTCCTGCTGATCGTCATCCTGTTCTACGGCATCGCTTTCCTGTTCGACGAGACGCTCGCGCAGGAGGCGCTCGGCTTCGCCCTGAACCTGCTCTACCGGGTCACGCCCGTCCTGCTGCTGGTCTTCGCACTGATCTTCCTGTCCAATCTCCTGCTGCGTCCCGAGCGGGTGCGCGCCCATCTCGGGAAGGGATCGGGAGCGAGGGGATGGATCATCGCAATGACCGGCGGCATCCTCTCTGTCGGCCCGGTCTATCCCTGGTATGCATTGCTCGGTGACCTGCAGGAAAAAGGCATGCGCAATGCGCTGATCGCGGTCTTCCTCTACAGCCGGGCGATCAAGCTGCCATTGCTGCCGCTCATGATCCACTACTTCGGCATGGCCTACACGCTGGTTCTCGTGCTCTGCCTGGCGGTGTTCGCCATGCTCAACGGCGTGATCATGGAGCGGCTGTATCGCAAACAGGATTCGCGATCCTGAGCGCCTGCGCGGCCACGAAGAGCAGCCGCTTCTGCGCTCAACCGCCCATCAGGGCCGGTTTCTCGCGCTTCTGTGCGTGACGCGAGACCTTCTGCCTGCCGCCTGACGGGGATTCCGGCTTGTTGCCACCGCGCTTGCCAGCGGGTTTCGCATCCGCGCGCGCACGCTCGCCGCCCCTGTTGCCGGAAGCGCGCGCGGGCCCTGACGGCTTGTTCGAGGACGCCCTGCGGCGGCCCTCGCCCCCGCCTCTCTTGCCAGCCTGCGCACGCCCGCCGCCGCGTCCGTTCTGGATGGGTTCCGGCTTGATGGAGGGATCGGGTGCGTAGCCGTCGATGACGTCCTTCGGGATCTCGCGCTTCAGGAGGCGCTCGATATCCTTCAGCAGCTTGAGCTCGTCGACGCACACCAGCGACATCGCCTCGCCTTCGTTGCCGGCGCGGCCCGTGCGGCCGATGCGATGGACATAGTCCTCGGGCACGTTCGGCAGCTCGTAGTTGACGACGTGCGGCAGCTGGTCGATGTCGAGTCCGCGCGCCGCGATGTCGGTCGCGACGAGCACGCGGATATCGCCGCTCTTGAAACCGGCCAGCGCACGCGTGCGCGCGCCCTGGCTCTTGTTGCCGTGGATGGCCGCAGCCGTCAGGCCGTCCTTCTCGAGCTGCTGCGCGAGCCGGTTCGCGCCGTGCTTGGTGCGTGTAAAGACCAGCACCTGGCGCCAGTTGTTCGAACCGATGAGATAACTCAGCAACTCGCGCTTGCGGCTCTTGTCGACCGGGTGGATCACCTGGTTGATGCGCTCTGCCGTGGTGTTGCGCTGTGCGACCTCGATGAGCTCGGGATGGTCGAGCAGCCTGTTCGCCAGCTCCTGGATCTCCCTCGAGAAGGTCGCGGAGAAGAGCAGGTTCTGGCGATGGGTATTCTTCGGCAACAGGGCCAGCACCTTGCGGATGTCGTGGATGAAGCCCATGTCGAGCATGCGGTCGGCCTCATCGAGGACCAGGATCTCGACCTGCGAGAGATCGACGGTCTTTTGCGACGCGTGGTCGAGCAGCCGACCCGGTGTGGCGACAAGAATATCGACCCCCTTCCTGAGCTTCGCGATCTGCGGGTTGATCTTGACGCCGCCGAAGATCACGGCGGATGTCAGCGGCAGGTGACGGCCATAGGTGTCGACGCTCTCGCCCACCTGGGCGGCCAGTTCGCGCGTCGGCGTCAGCACGAGCGCGCGCACCGGGTGACGCCCCTTGCCCGCGGGTTTCTGCATCAGGCGCTGCAACAGCGGCAGTGTGAAGCCGGCCGTCTTGCCGGTGCCTGTCTGCGCGCCGGCCATGACATCCCTGCCGTCGAGAATGACAGGAATCGCCTTGCGCTGGATGGGCGTGGGTTCGGTGTAGCCCTGCTCGGCGACAGCGCGCAGGAGTTCGGCCGAGAGGCCGAGGGAATCGAATGACATTGGGGTATGTACTCCAGTCTTGCCCTCCTGAATTGCAGGAGCCGGTCCGGGCTGGATAAGGGGTTTCTTTCAAAGCGGAGGCCCGGTTCGGGCGAACGGCTCAAGAGAGTTCCGACCTTCGTCAGGTCTTGCTGGGTGCAACCGGTCAGGCACCCGGAATGCGCGGATTATAACAGATCGCCCGGATGCCAATGGCTTTTCTTCCCTTCCTGCTTTCAGTTTCTTTCCTCAGCAGGGTGATGCAGGCATCGGATGACACCCTTTCATCTTTGCGTCCTTTGTGTCCCGATGATTCAAGGACGCAGAGAGCGCTGAGAAGCGCAGAGGACGCAGCGTCTCCTAATTGTCATCCTATGCTTGCATCACGAGGAGGCCGCAGGCCGACGTGGTGATCTCATTGGCTGGCAGGCAAGAATCCGGATTGATTCATTCCGCGCATTCGATGGTGTGTTTTCAACCGCCTTTCTCATTGCATGCGCAGTATACTGCCGCACTCGAATACCAATACCGGATATGCATGCCGATACAAAAAATCTGGGTCGACGCCGACGCCTGCCCCAATGTCATCAAGCAGATTCTCTACCGTGCCGCAGAGCGCGTGAAGATTCCGCTGATCCTCGTGGCCAACCAGCCGCTGGAAGTTCCACGCTCGCGTTATATCAGCGCCATGCAGGTCGCGCATGGCTTCGATGTCGCCGACAACCACATCGTGCAGCAGATCGATGCCGGCGACCTCGTGATCACGGCGGACATCCCGCTCGCCGCGGAAGTCATCGACAAGGGCGGCAAGGCACTGAACCCGCGCGGTGAACTCTATACGAAAGACAACATCCGCCAGCGACTCAGCATGCGCGACTTCATGGAGACCCTGCGCTCCAGCGGCATCGACACCGGCGGCCCGGCGGCCTTCAGCCACGCCGACCGCCAGGCGTTCGCCAACCGGCTCGACCGGTTGCTGTCACACTGACGGATCAGCCGTCGTACTCGCTCACCTGCGGCAGGCGGCTGATATAGACCGCTGCGAGCAATGACAGCAGGCCGAGGATCAGCACGGTCGCGGCCGCGCCGAGCCACTCGCCGATCAGGCCGATCAATCCCCCGACGAGCATCAGTACGCCAATGACCGTATTGGAGACGGCGACATAGGCGGCGCGGTTCTCTCCGGTCGCCATGTCGACGAGGTAGACCTTGCGCCCGAGGCGTACGCCGCCATGCATGACATTGAGCAGCAGGAAGATGACGGCCAGTCCGATTTCGCCGGTCACCCACTCCCAGCCGAGTTCGACGGCGACGAAGGTGAAGATGCCGAGCAGGCCGGCACCGGTCGCGGCCAGCGCCATGACGAGCCTGCTCGAGCGGTCGCCGAGGTAACCCCAGAGAGGCGCCGAGAGAGTGGTTGCGAGACCGTTGGCGATGATCAGGGCGCCGAGCCCAAGAAGACCCGCCTGCGACTGCTGCTGCGCGATCAGGACATAGAAGGGCGGCGCCAGCGCCACGGCCAGCAGCATGGCGCGGGCGGAGACGAAACGGCGAAAGTCGTCGTCGCTCTTCAGCAGCTGCAGCTGCTCCAGCGCGACTCCCAGCGCGTTGCCTCCCCCCTCGGTCGCGCCCGGCCGTTCCCTGATGGTCGCAAAGGAGAGTGCAGCGAAGATCCAGAGCACGCCGCCCGTGATCAGCAACCCGGCGAAGAGGCCGAGCCCGGCATCCTCGAGATCCACGACGCCCATCCAGAGGCCGACGCCGAGCACGGCGATGCCGGAAAGGCTCGCGCTCCACCCCATGAGCGCACCGCGGCGGCTCTTGGAGACCGTCTTGCCGAGCACGTCCTTGGCCGAGACCGAGCAGAGCCCGCGCGCCAGGCTGAAGATCACGAGCATGAAGAGGATTGCCCAGCCCGCAGCCGCGCCCTCGAACGTCAGGGCAGCGGCCGCCATGCCGAAGAGGCTCGCGGCAGAGAGCGCCGCGCCGAGCAGCCAGACGCCCTTGCGCACGGCCAGGTGACGCACGGCGGCGGCAACCATGAGTTGCGGCACCAGCACGCCTGCCTCGCGGATGGGCACGAGAAAGCCCGTGAAGGCCGTCGGCACGCCAAGCAACCCGAAGAGCCATGGAATCACGAGCTTGGCGCTGGCGATCTCGTCTGCGACCTTGTTCAGCAGGTTTGCGACGAGGTAGGCGAAGAAATTGCGCGGCTGGTCGTTGCAGGCGGAGTCCGGAATGTCCTTGCAGACGCGCGCGTCCTCGTCGCCGGTGATGCGGTTGTAGAGGTCCTCGATGGTTATTTTCATTGCGGGCCAGTGACGCTGATGACTTCGAGGCCGCATTGTATCTCACCCCGCAGAGCACCGGTGGCCGAGGCGGGAATCCGCTTTAACGGGGAAAGGTAACGGACACCGACAATCCTCTCCCGTCCAGGCCCGAATCGAGCTGGATGCCGGCATCGTAGAGCTCGGCAATCCGGGCAACGATCGACAGGCCCAGTCCGCTGCCCCGGGCGTTCGTCGCTTCACCACGCTGGAAGCGCTCGAAGAGGCGTCGGCGTTTTTCTTTCGCAATCCCCGGCCCGTTATCGGACACGCGCAGAAGCACTGCCGCTTGCCCGCTCTCCAGTTCCACTTCGACACGCCCGCCCTCGGGAGTATAGCGAATGGCGTTCTCCACGAGGTTGCGCAGCAGGATACCGAGCGCCGTCGCATCACCCCGCAATGGTATTTCCTCTTCGTCGGTTTGCAATGACAAATCGATTCCTTTTTCCACGGCATGGTTACCGCACTCGGCGAGCACCTCGATGGAGATGGCGTGCAGGTCCACTTCATGGCTGGACAGCTCGGCGTCTTTCTGGCTATCGGCCCTGGCCAAAGTAAGCAGCTGTTCCAGCAGATGCGTCGTCCTGTCCACGGCAGCAACGATCTCGGAAAAAAATTCGGCATGGATGCGCCCTTCCTCCGAGAGTTGTTTCGCCTGCACGTAAGTTTTCAATGCCGCCAGCGGCGTACGCAGCTCGTGGGCTGCATTGGCGGTGAATCGCCGTTCGTTCTCCAGTGTGCGGCTCACCCGCTTGAAGAGCCGGTTGAGGGATTCAACCATGGTTGCAACTTCCGCGGGGACAGAATCGGTTGCGATGGGCTGCAGCGACCCGGGATCCCGCTGCTCGACTTTCTGCCTCACCCTGTTCAGTGGTGCCATACCCCGACTGACGGTCAACCAGATGATGAGTGCGAACACCGGAAGTGCCGCCAGCATCGGCCAGAGATTGTTCATGAGAATGAACGCGACCGTTTCATCGCGCACCTCGATTTTTTCCGCCGTCTGGACCCTGAGGCCACTGAACGGGTTCTCCAGGCCGAACACCCGCCATGACGCATCGAGAGTATCCTGCGTCTGGAACCCCGCCTGGAATTCGTCGAATTCCGGTGCATTGGGTGAGCGCAGCATGATCCTGTTGTCGTCGTAACGCACCAGAAAGGCGATCTTGGATTCGTAAGGGTGTCCGGGTTTCTCATCGAAGTGCAGCAGGGTCAGGTAATCCTGTTCGATGTCCTCCGCATTGATCTCCTCGACGACCTGCATCAGCGTCGGTGAGCGTTGCAGCGTGTCCGTGCCCAGCTCTGACTGGACGCGTTCGAGCTTCATCCTCGTGTCTTTCTCCTCTTCCGCCTCGTGACTCAGCAGTGCTGCCAGGACCCGGGCCTGCTGGGCCAGGCTTGCATCGAAAATCTCTTCCACCTCATGTTCCGTGACGCGCATGACGTAGAAGAAGACGAAGCTCCAGGTCAGCACGATGACGGTGATGAGGCCGAACAGCAAGCGGCGGCGGATCGAGGATCTACCGGCCATCGTCCTGCCATTTGTCGGGAATGGTGTAGCCGATGCCCCTCACGGTTCTGATGAGTGTCTTGCCTAGCTTTTTCCTGAGATGATGAATATAAACTTCAAGTGCATTGCTTTCGGCGCCCTCTTCCCAGCCGTAGAGGGACGATTCCAGTTGCTGGCGGGTGAGGATGCGCCCGGTATTGCTCAACAGCGCCTCCAGAACGGCCATTTCCTGGGAACTCAGGGCGATTGACTCACCGCGCAGGGAGACCGCCCGGGATGCCTGGTCGAGGACCAGGGGGCCATACTCGATTTGCGGGCTGGATCTCCCTTCACGACGGCGGGTGATGGCCCGCAGTCGCGCCGAGACCTCCATCAGGTCGAAGGGTTTGACGACATAGTCGTCCGCGCCCCTGTCCAGTCCCGAGATCCGCTCTTCCACGGTATCCCGAGCAGTCAGAATCAGCACCGGAAGGCTGGACCCGGAACGGCGCAATCGATCGAGAAGCGTTAATCCGTCCCGTTTGGGCAATCCCAGATCGAGGATCAGGGCATCAATGGAGTCTTCTTCGGATTGCAGGGCACGTTCGGCCGCCAGGCCGTCACTGACCCAATCGACCGTGTACCCCATCTGGCGAAGCCCCATGCTGAGCCCTTCGCCCAGCAGGGGATCGTCTTCGGCGATCAGGATACGCATCCCTCAGCTATTGCGGTCAAGCTTCCCCCGGGCTTTGGTAAGTCCAGCCTGGATCTCGTGGCGTCGTCCGGCATCGGCCACCGGCCTGGTCGGCCGCGGCGGCGCTGCGAGCGCTTTTTCGAATGCCTTGACCGCCCCTTTGTAGTCTTTCTGGCCCATGAGGAAATCACCATAGAAATAGTTTGGATCGATGCCGTCGGGATTGACTTTCAGCGCCTGCTGCAGGTACTTGCGGGCCTTGTCGTCGTCACCGAAGCCGACTGGCCAGCCAGGTACCTGATAATAGAGGCTGCCCAGAGAAGTATAAATGGAGCCACGAAGGGCGTCGGGCTGAATTTTTTCGGCCTGCTGCAGCAGGCCCCTGGCCTTTTTTACCAGGGAGAGCGCTCCCAGCCCGCCTCTTGCCCCCGCCTCGCTGGAGACGATGATGGCCTCCCAGACCAGCGGCTCCGCTTTGCCGGGGTTGCTTGCGCTCACTTGCTCCGCTTTGCGCGCCAGTGCTTCGAAGGCGTCGGCGCGCTTCTCCTCAGGCATCTGGTATTTGATCCTGGCCCACTCGTGCTGGAGCTCCTCGACCCCCTGGGGCATGGCGGCAAATACGCTGACCGAGAAGGCCAGGCCGGCGGTCAGTATCAGGTGTTTTATGTGCATCAGTTTTCTCCTCTTGCGAAAGGTTGCATTTGCAGGTTCTGTTTGCGCAGGGCACCGTCCACCACTCCCGGCAGCAAGGCGTTGATGCGCGTGAAAAGGGATTCCGGGAAACCGAGGTAGCGCTCCCCGGCATCCTGCTCGATGGCATCGACGATGCGCCGCGCTACCCATTCCGGCTCGTCCATGTTCATCTTCACTGCTTCTGCCATGCGGTAGATGGCGCCGCTGTTGAGCCTGGTCTTGACTGCCCGGGGCGCCACATAGGTCAGCCCCACGCCGGTGCCGTCCAGCTCCCTTCGCAGGGCCTCGGAAAAGCCGCGCAAAGCAAATTTGCTGGCGGAATAGGCGCTGAACCAGGCGAAACCGATGGAGCCGAAGGTGGAGCCGATATTGACGATGCGCCCGCTGCCCTGTTCGATCAGGATCGGCAAGAGCTGGCGCGTGATCAGCATCGGGGTGATGGTGTTGAGCTGCATGAGTCGCTCCAGCACTGCAGGATCCTCTTCCGCGAAGGGACGGAAGCTCATGAGCCCCGCATTGTTGATCAGCAGATCCAGCCCGCCCAGCTCATTGAGCGCAGCATGCACCGCCTGCTGGCGTTCCGTGGCGTTAAGCAGGTCGACAGCGATGGGGATGAAACAGTCCCCCTGCACGGATTGCCCGACGAATGCGTTCAGCGCGTCGAGGTTACGGTCCAGAAGCGCCACCCTGGCGCCGCGCCCGGCCAGGAGGGTGGCAATCTCGCTACCGATGCCGCCGGCGGCGCCGGTGAGAAGGACTCTGACATTGTTCAGTTGCATGGTGAAACTCCTCAGGCAGCCCGGCTGGCATCGATCATCTCCAGCGGAAGGGCGCGGAAGATGTCACCGTAAAGGCGATAGAAGCGCTTTGCGGTGTGGATGATGAAACGGTGGTCTGCCTCCGATTCGAGACGATTGACCAGACCGGCGTAGAACTCCATGTGGGAGACGTCGAGTGAGCCGTGGCTGGTCAGGTAGGTGAACGCCTGGTCCGGCAGGCCGAGGCTGCGCTTTATGTTTTGTGCAGCCTCGGTGGCGAGCCGGATGCTGGTTCCCTCGAGGACCAGCACCATGCCCAGAAAGCCTGCCGGATTGCGGCGCTGTACGATGTCGTAGGCGTAGGCGCACATCAGCTCGGCGGGCATATCCGGCGAACCATTGCGCACCGCCTCGGAATCCCCGCCGCAGGCGGCGATGTCATTGAGTATCCACTCCTGGTGGCCCACCTCCTCCTCGATGTAATGGGCCATGGCATTTCGCAACCACTCCATGCTGTGTGGAATGCGCGAACCACAGGCCATGAGCAGAGGCGTGGTGTGCTTGACATGGTGGTAGGCCTGGGTCAGAAAGGCTGTATAGCTGCGCAGCGACAGCTCACCGCGGACGCCGTGCCTGATAAAGGGAATCGAGAGCAAGTCCTGCCGCTCCACTTCGGTGGCCTGATTCAGGCGTGTGAAAAAATCACTCATGAGGCGATCTCCTGCGTGTAAAGTGATTCGATGCGAGCCTGGTAGCGGGTGAAGACGTTGTCACGTTTCACCCGCCCGGTGCCTGACAGCTCGCCGTTCTGCGGGGTGAAGGGTTCATCCGCCTGAAGCCAGTACTTGACCCTGGCATAGTCCGGAAGCAACCGGTTGATGCAAGAAACGGCAGACGCCAGCCGCCGACTGTCCGCGCCCGGCATCGGCAGTAGCACGGCCACGTTGAAGGGTCGCGCCTCTCCGAATACCGCGGCCTGGGCGATGGCAGGATCCAGCACCAGCTCACTCTCCACCCATTCCGGTGCCACATTGCGGCCGTAGGCGGTGACGAACATGTTGCGCTTGCGACCCGCGAGGTAAAGGAAGCCGTCCCTGTCCAGCCGGCCGATGTCGCCGGTGCGCCACCAGCCGTTTTCCGTCTCCGGTCCAGGCTGGCCCAGGTACCCGCGGAAAAGATTCCCCGCAACCAGAACCTCGCCATCTTCAGCGATCCGCAGATTCAGATGAGGCAAGGGGCGTCCGACAGAGCCAGGCCTGGCATCCGCCAGCGTATTGAGGGTGGTGACAGAAGCGCATTCAGAGAGGCCATAACCCTCACGTATGGGCAGCCCCAGGGCCGCAGCCCTCTGCTGTAGACTAACGGAGAGAGGCGCGCCACCGACGGCGCCAAACCGAAGCCGATCCGGGGCCTCTCCTCCCTGTTCCAGATACTCCACGAGCCCCTGCAAGGTCTGGGGGGTAAAGATCGCGGTGGTCGCCTTGTGGCTGACCAGGGCCCTGGCCATGACGCCTGCATCCAGGCCGCTGGCGCCTTGCAGACCTGTTTCTGCCAGGGAGGGTAATATTGCGGTAGCTCCGCACAGCAGGGGGACATAGAGCCCGCAGATGTTTTCCAGCAGTACCGGCAGGGGCATCAGCGCGAGGTGCCGGTCCTCCACCGAGACATCGACCAGTTCAGCGATGGATTGCGCTACCGCGCCCATCTGTTGCCAGTCGAGCATGACGCCCCTGGGCTCGCCGGTCGTGCCCGACGTGAAGGTGACCTTCGATACCCCCTCGGGAATCCGGTCGCCCTCCCCCCTTGCCACCATCCATGCGTAACGGCGACCCGGCAGGTCGATGGAACGGCGCACCTCGCCAAGGCGGTCGCCCGCTCTGGCTTTCAGGAACTCCGGATTGTCACTGATGACTGCCTGCACCCCCGCCTGCTCGATGCAGTGCTTGACCTGCTGCGGAGAGAAAAAAGGCGGGATCGGGATGAGTTGAATCCCTGCGCTCATGGCCGCCAGGTCACAGACAGCCCAGGCAGGGCCATTGTCCATGTCCAGCGCCAGGGTGCGGATTTTTCTGCGCTCGAGTTGCGCCATCAAAGCAGTGACTTCACGAACCAGGGCCCGGTATTCCAGAGTGACGCCTGCGCCTGCCAAGGCCACCCTTTGCGGATCATGCGCGGCATGGTGTGCAATGCTTTCATGCAGTGTCATGCGGCCAGCCTTCCGATTCTCTCGGCCTGGGACCAGAGGTTCATGAGGCAGCGCTCCATCTCGCAGAGATCCTTGAGCACAAAGTAGCCGTCTGCCACCCGGCCCGCCATGACCCGCGGTTTTTGCGCATAGTAACTTCCCCAGGTCGCCTGCTCCCCGGTCTCCAGCGCCTCGCCTCTGGCCGGGCCGAGGTCGATTAATTGCAGTCCCATGCGGCGAAAACTGTTTTGCAGCAGAGGGCCAATGGTGAAGACGGCCCACTGGTGCCCGCTGGCATGGAGATAGGAAGTCAGCACGGTGATCAAGTGGCGCCCGCCTCCCGCACCGGAGACGGCCAGATTGCCGACTTCCATGACACTGGCGCGCTCCACTGTGGAACGGGTCTCGATGGCGAGCCGCTCTTCGATGGAACAGTCGAGATAGGTTTCCAGAAACAGGCGGTCGTGCTGCGCCGGACGCATCCCCAGAGCCGCCTGGATACGGCCATCGCCAGCGCGCAGGGCCATGAGAACGGGTAGAAAGTGCCGGACGTCTGCTCCGTAGAAGGTCGCGAAACGCTCATGGACGAATTGCTCGATTTCTCTTCTCGTCCCTTGGTGGTCCCTGCTTTGTTCCACCAGAACGGGTTGGGAAGCGCATTCTCGTCGGCTGCGGTGAACTGAGTGCATGGTCGCTGCTCCAGATCAGGGTTGCAGCGAAATGTAGACGCCGAAGCTTAAGGTTTTCTTAACACTCCCTAATCCTCTATCCGGATCATCCGACAGAAGCGTGGAAACTGTCCCACCCGGCCGCCCCGGCTACAGCAATCTTTCCTGATTCGGGCTCTGGCAATAAAAACAGGATCTCGCTTCATTCAGGCGGGAGACACCCGATGGAGAAAAACCGTCAACCTTTATCGGTATTTTCTATTTTTAAGATTATTTAAAACGATTTCACTTATTATTAGCCGATCCCGATAATAGCAGCCGTGAACAGCAGAGACCGCCTATCAAACCGGCGAGACCTGCTCAAGAAGTTTTCAACCATTTCATTCAACTGATCGTATTCACAGGAGATCGACATGTTAGAGAATCGCGAAGGCCAGAATGTCCCCCAGGTCACTTTCCGCACCCGCCAGGAGCACGAGTGGGTCGACGTCACCACCGACGAGGTCTTCAAGGGCAAGACCGTGATCGTGTTCGCGCTGCCGGGCGCCTTCACCCCGACCTGCTCCTCGACGCACGTGCCGCGCTATAACCAGATGGCGCCCGTGTTCAAGGAGAATGGTGTCGACGAGATCATCTGTATCTCCGTCAACGACGCCTTCGTCATGAACGAGTGGAAAGCCGAGCAGAAGGCGCACAACATCACCTTCCTGCCCGACGGCAACGGCGACTTCAGCCGCGGCATGGGCATGCTGGTCGAGAAGAATGACCTGGGCTTCGGCGAACGCTCCTGGCGCTACTCCATGCTCGTGAAGGACGGCGTCATCGAGAAGATGTTCATCGAGCCGGACGTGCCGGGCGACCCCTTCGAGGTCTCCGATGCCGACACCATGCTGGCCCACGTCGCGCCGAACGCGTCGAAGCCGCTGGACGTCACGGTCTTCAGCCGCGAGGGCTGCCCCTTCTGCGTCCGCGCCAAGGGCATGCTGCACGACGCCGGTATCCGCTTCGAGGAGCTGGTGCTGAACCGCGACTACACGGAAGCATCGATCCGTGCGGTCTCCGGCGAAGCCACGGTCCCGCAGGTTTTCGTCAACGGCGAACGCATCGGCGGATCGGAAGCGCTGGAAGCCTGGCTGGCGAAGCGCGAGCAGAAGGCCGCCTGATCGCACCTCGAAACAGGCATGCGCACGGGCCGCCTGCGGGCGGCCCGCGCGCAACAGAACAGCGGCATATCCATAACCGGATCCACAGGAAAAGAGTATGAGCAAACAGCATTTCGATTTGATCGCCATCGGCGGCGGCAGCGGCGGCCTCGCGGTCGCCGAGAAGGCCGCCCAGTATGGCAGGAAGGTCGCCATCGTCGAGACGAAAAAGATCGGCGGCACCTGCGTCAACAACGGCTGTGTCCCGAAAAAGGTGATGTGGTATGCCGCCAACCTGGCCCACGCCGTCGACGACGCGCAGGGCTTCGGCATCCCGGCCGAGCGCGGCGCAACAGAGTGGCAGACGCTCGTGGCCGGCCGCGACAACTACATCGGCAACATCAACAATTACTGGCACGGCTATGTCGAGGATCTCGGCATCAGCTGGATCGAGGGCTACGCGCGCTTCGTCGACGCGAAGACCATCGCGGTCGGCGACGAGCAATACACGGCCGACCACATCGTGATCTCCACGGGTGGCCAGCCGATCGTGCCGCCGGTCCCCGGCGCCGGGCATGGCATCACCTCCGACGGCTTCTTCGAGCTGCAGGAGCAGCCCGGCAGGGTCGCCGTCATCGGCGGCGGCTACATCGGCGTCGAGCTCAGCGGCGTCCTGCGCGCACTCGGCTCGGAGGTGACCATGGTCGCGCTCGAGAACCGCGTGCTCGAACTCTTCGACCCGATGATCAGCCGCGTGCTCGAGCAAGAGATGCGCAAGCAGGGCATCGACGTGCGCCCCGGTTTCGAGGTCGTCGAGCTGGCGAAGGACGACGCGGGCATCAGCCTGCGCTCGAAGCACGGCGTGACGCTCGAGGGCTTCGACACTGTGATCTGGGCCGTCGGCCGCCGCCCGAACACGGCCGGCCTGGAACTCGAGGCCGCCGGCATCGAGACAATCCGCGGCGGCTTCATCCCGGTCGACGACTACGAGAACACCAGTGTCGACGGCGTCTACGCCATCGGCGACATCACCGGCAAGACGCCGTTGACGCCGGTCGCGATCGCCGCCGGACGCCGCCTGGCCGCGCGTCTCTTCGACGGGCAGCCCGACAGCAGGGTCGACTATGACAACATCCCGAGCGTGGTCTTCTCGCATCCGCCGGTCGGCACCGTCGGCATGACCGAGATCGAGGCGCGCGAACGCTACGGCAGCGCGGTCACGACCTACAGCAGCGACTTCACGCCGATGCGCTATGCACTCGCCGAACATGGCTCGACGACGGCCATGAAGCTGGTCTGCGCCGGCAAGGAGGAGAAGATCGTCGGCATCCACGTGATCGGCGACGGCGCCGACGAGATGCTGCAGGGCTTCGCTGTGGCCGTGAAGATGGGCGCGACCAAGGCCGACTTCGACGGCACCATTCCGATCCACCCGACCAGCTCCGAGGAACTCGTGACCATGAAGGTGCCGGACCAGGCGCACGAGGATCACAAGGACGTCGATACAGGACTTGAATGGCAGGAGGCTTCCTGATCGAACACCCGGGGAGGATAATCTCCCCGGGTTTTTCATCGTGACAGAGAATCGCTCGCATGCACCCGCCACACATCCATATCCGCCCCGCAGGGGTCGCTGAACTCGATGCGATCAACCGCGTCATCGAGGCTGCCGTCATGCGCTGGGACCTGCCCGAGCGCGTCAAGCGGCTGTCGCTGCCGAGCTACCGCTACGACGCCATGGACTTCAAGGCGCTGCAGATCGTCGTCGCGCAACAGGACGACCAGATTGTCGGCGCCGCGGCCTGGGAGGACGCCGACCCGGACGAGGCGCCTGCAGGCGCGACCGCCCTGCTGCTGCACGGCATCTATGTCGATCCCGACTGCCAGCGCCAGGGCATCGGCCGACTGCTCTTCAGGGCCGCCGAAGAGGCCGCGCGCGCACACGGCATGGGCGGCCTGCTCGTCAAGGCGCAGGAGTCGGCCAACGGTTTCTTCCATGCGCAAGGCATGCACCGGCTCGAACCCGCAGACCCTGCGCGCCACTACGCCAACCGCTTCTGGAAGCCTCTCGGGCAGTAACAGGCCGCGAACCTCAATAACGCTCTCTTCCGCCTGCCGGCGACCGCGAAGCAGGCACGGAACCCGACTTTTACATCCCATATCGCAACGACTGACGAATTATTGAATGAAAAAGTGAATATTTCGTCTATTATGACGATTTGATAGAATATTTTTTTGACATTGATTTCGTCAAATATTACGATTTGAATGCAATATGAACAGATTATTCGTAATATTTGACGATATGAAGATTAATGAATTGACATCGGACGCCGCCATTCTCGAGGAGATCGGCAAGCGACTGCTGCAGGCGCGGATCGACAGCAACCTGACCCAGGCGGAGCTCGCAGAGCAGGCCGGCGTCTCGAAGCGCACCGTGGAGCGCATCGAGGCGGGCATGTCCTCGCAGCTGTCGAACCTGATCCGCATACTGCGCGTCCTCGACCTGCTGTCGGCGCTCGACAGCGCCCTCCCGCAGGCGGGACCGCGCCCGATGGACTTGCTGAAACTCGGGGGCAAGCAGCGCCAGCGGGTCGTCAAGCGCGGTGGCGGGGAGCAGGCCGAAACCTGGGAGTGGGGTGACGAGGAGTGACCACGCTCGCCGAAGTCCGCCTGTGGGGACGCACCATCGGCGCCGTCTCACTCGAGGAGGGCGACCGGGTGGCCGCGTTCGAGTACGACGCGGCCTTTGCGCGCAGCGGCATCCAGGTCTCACCGCTGGCGATGCCGCTGTCGACACAGCTCTATCGCTTTCCGGACCTCGCCTTCAATACCTTTCACGGCCTGCCCGGGCTGCTGGCCGATTCCCTGCCGGACAAGTTCGGCAACGCGCTGATCAACAGCTGGCTGGCCTCGCAGGGACGCGCTCCAGACTCCATGAATGCCGTCGAGCGTCTCTGCTACACGGGCCGGCGCGGCATGGGTGCGCTCGAGTTCCGCCCGATGACGGGGCCCGTGGCGCGCAAGGCGAGCCCGATCGAGATCGACCGCCTCGTCGCGCTGGCATCGGAGGTGCTGACGCAGCGTACGCAACTCGACACCGCGTTCGACAAGTCCGGGGAGGAGAATGCCATGCGCGACATCCTGCGCGTCGGCACCTCGGCCGGCGGCGCGCGCGCCAAGGCCGTCATCGCCTGGAATCCCGGCACGAACGAGGTGCGCTCGGGCCAGGTGGAAGCCGGCGAGGGTTTCGAGTACTGGCTGCTGAAATTCGACGGCGTCAGCGGCAACCGCGACAAGGAGCGCGAGGACCCGAAGGGTTACGGCGCCATCGAGTACGCCTACCACCTGATGGCGAAGGATGCCGGCATCCGCATGATGCCATGCCGCTTGCTCGAGGAGAACGGCCGGCGCCACTTCATGACGAAACGCTTCGACCGGCTCGACAGCGGCGAGAAGCTGCATATGCAGTCGCTGTGCGCGCTCGCCCACTACGACTACAACATGCCTGGAGCCTACAGCTACGAACAGGCGCTGCAGGCGATCCGGCAGCTCGGACTGCCGATGCGCGACATCGAGGAGCAGTTCCGCCGCATGGCCTTCAACATCATCGCGCGCAACCAGGACGACCACGTCAAGAACATCGCCTTTCTCATGAACAAGGCCGGAGCGTGGTCGCTCTCCCCCGCTTTCGACGTCACCTACAGCTTCAACCCGCAAGGTCTCTGGACGGCGAACCACCAGATGACCATGAACGCCAGGCGCGACGGCTTCAGGCTCGATGATTTCAGGGCATGCGCAAAAAGCGCTGCCATGAAGCGCGGCCGCGCCGAGGCGATCGTCCGGGAGGTCAGCGAGTGCGTTCGCCGCTGGCCCGAGTACGCCGAGATGGCAGGGGTCGACGCGGCCTGGCGTTCGCACATCGGGAGCCATCTGCGGCTCGACATCGACTGACACGCGCGCGGCGATTGACGAATCAGTTGATCAGGATTAACTCGGCCTCGCTTCGGGCTTTTCAAATGCCGCCCGGCGTTTCATGCTTTTCCAGTCAGATCTAAAACCAGCAGGAGAAACCAGCATGCAACGCATTCGCAAAACACTTCTGGCCGGCCTCGTCGGCCTCGCTCTCGGCAGCGCGGGCACGGCCCAGGCCGGCTTCTCGTTCGGCGACTCCAACTTCTCGTTCGGCGACGATGACGACTGGTGGGGTCCGGGCTGGGGCAATCCCTACCTTGGCGGACCCTACGGCCGCCCGGGCTGGGGTGATCCGCGGTGGGGAAACGGCGGCACCGGCAGAGGCTGGGGGCCCGGATATGGTCCATGGGGACCAGGCCCCTATGGCATGCCGCCGCGGCTCGGCAGCTTCGATCGCACCAAGATGCGCCTCGACCGCCAGCGCCAGATGAGTAATCACGACGATGCCATGGAAGAGCTTGGCGACATGCTCTACGGCAGGTACAACTTCGATCGCGAAAAAGCCATCGAGCTGGCGCGCGAAATCGAGTCGGGCGCGGGAATGGCTCTCGTGCGCAACTTCCACCCGGGCTCCATTGCGACGGACGAATCCCACACTACCCCGGCATTCTGGGGCAACGAGGCGACCTTCAAGGCCAACGCCGATGCGCTGAAAACGGCCGCCACGGCGCTTGCCGAGGAACTCGCCAAGCGCCCGACCGACGAGGAGGGAGCCGTCTACTCGGATCACGGCAGGGGTGACGAGCCAGTCTCGCCCGACATCTGGGAGAAGTTCCACGACGTCGCAAACTCCTGCCGCGCCTGCCATGCCACCTTCCGCGGCCCCAAGTGGTGACAACCCCCGGCTCTGCCGGCCAGAAGCCGGTACTGCCCGGATGAGAAAGGAGAGCCCCGGCAAACGCTTGCCGGGGTTTTTTGCTTCAGGGCGAGATGCCGGACACACATGCTCCGGACAGACAGAAGATATCCATGCGGCTGAAAGCTGACAGATGGATCGAGAGATTGCCACGCTCGCTGGCGATGACGACGCAAGCACCTTTGCGCTCTTTGCGGACCTTCGCGTCCTCCGCGTCCCTGATTCCGGACGCAGAGATCGCAGAGAAGCGCAGAGGCCGCAAAGAGTCGTGTGGCTCGTATGAGGCAGGCTTGCGGTATCGCTGGCGACCGGCTCCGGCCCTGAATTCTGCAGGCGTCATCACGAGGAGGCCGCAGGCCGACATGGTGATATCCGGAACAGAAGAGAAACAGAGACGCCGGAATTACCAGGGACGCAACAGGGTCTCGGAATGACAACACAGAAACCTTTGCGCTCTTTGCGGACCTCCGCGTCCTCCGCGTCCAGAGTTCCGATCGCAGAGGCCGCAGGCCAACGTGGTGATCTCGCGGAGTCGCCTCAGAAGCGCGCCATGCTCTCGCCGCCGTGCTCGATCCAGCCGTGGATCATCTTCTTCGTCGTGAAACCGCTCGAGCAGTTGCCGTTGCTGTCGATGACGATGACACCGCCACGGCCGCTGACCTTGCGTCTGAGGTACTCGATACCCGCCTGCGTCGCCTGTTCGGCGTTCATGCCCTGCATATAGATGAAATCGGCGATGGTCTTGCAAATGACCGTGCGCATGAATTCCTCGCCGTAGCCCGTGGCGGAGACGGCGCAGGTCTCGTTGTCGGCGTAAACACCGGCGCCGACGATGGGCGAGTCGCCAACGCGCCCCATGCGCTTGTTGACGATACCGCCCGTGGAGGTGGCGGCCGCAAGGTTGCCCTGCGGATCGCGCGCGATGGCGCCGATGGTGCCGTACTTCTGGTCCTCGCTGTCCTCCTCGGAGCTGTCGTGATCGAGCATGATCTTGTGATGCAGGCGCGCCTGCTTGAACTGCTCGATACGGTCCGGCGTGAAGAAGTAGTGATCGGGCGCGAGTTCCATGCCGCAATGTTCAGCGAAATGCATGGCGCCCTCGGCGATGAGCATGACGTGTTCGCTCTCGGTCATGACAAGGCGCGCCAGCTGGATCGGGTTGGCGATGTTCTGCACGGCGGCGACCGCACCCGCGGTCAGGTCGCGGCCATCCATGATGGCTGCATCCATCTCGACCTTGCCGTTCTCGTTGAGCACGGAACCGCAGCCGGCATTGAAGACGGGGTCATCCTCGAGCAGCGACGCGCAGGCCTCGACGGCCTCGAGCGCGGTGCCGCCGAGTTCCATCACCTCGCGGCCATGCTCGAGGATGCCGCGGATGCTCTCGAGATAGCGCACGGCCGTCTTCTCGTCCGTGACATTGTCGAGCGCTCCTGCGCCGCCATGCACCATGAGCGAGTAGCTGCCTGATGGATTCATGCTGTTGCCTGTTCTCTGCCGTTGACATCGACCAGGAACCTGGCCGGAGTGCGGAACCCTATCAGAGTCGCGACCGCAGTTCTATCGCCAGCGCTTCCTGGACTTCGCGCGGACCGGCCAGCAGCGCCACGAGCTTGCCTGCGAGCACCGTTCCCCAGTTGACGAGGACCACGCCCCTGCCGGTCGAGCCGTCGTACTCGAGGCCCGACAGATCGATGTCCGAGAGCCTGCGGCTGGAGGTTTTGAGCGTCACGGCGGACCATTCGGGAATGCCGAGCTTGCCGGCGATGAGCGTCGGGTAGGAGGCGCCGTTGAATCGCGGGTTGCACTCGATCGCCGGAAAACGCGGGCCCTCTCCGGTCTCGACGACAGCGATGTCGAAAGCGAAGATGCCCTTGATGCCACGTTCGAGCAGCCACTGCGCGAGTGGATCGACGCTCTCCCAGGGCGCGTGGGATGCGGGCACACGATTGCCCTGGTGTGAAAATCCGTCGAGGATCTGCTCGCTTGCCGCGAGGCGGACCAGTTCCTTGCCGACGACCTGGTACTGCAGGTTCAGGAAGGTGCCGGTCCTGACCTCCTCCTGGATCTGCACGGGCACATTGTCGTCGAATTCCGAGACTGCCGACAGAAAATGCTTGCGGTCCTCGCAACGGTAGATGCCGACCCCGGCGACCGATATCGCGGCCTTGAGGTAACAGGGATAGAGCAGCGCGTCGATATCCTCGAGACTGATCTGCTGCACGCTGTTGAAGCAGAGAGTGTTCGGCACATCGACGCCGAGTTTCTGTGCGATCGCCATGAAGTTGTTCTTGGAGTTGATGTGGCGTACCGCCTCGAGCCACTTGTGATCGCCCCACACGCGGTATTCGTCCATGCCGAAAAAGAAGACCGACGGCTTGTATCCGATATGCCTTCCGAGTTCCCCGCGATCCACATCCCAGATGACATTACCGCAATAGCTCAGACCGACGCGCTCGTAATGAGCCTTGATGTCATCCCACAGCGGCTCGAGTTCCGGCGTGAGCTGGATCAGGTCATCGGGTTCGGAAATGCCGAGCGCACGCCCCGAGTAGAGATGATTGCCGACCACGCCGTCAGCCGTGCAGTGCATGATGTCGTGGTTGATGATGTGTTTCTCTGCCGGGAACAACTCCTGCTTGACAGCTGCCGACATCCCCCACCTCCTCGCCGTGGTTGCCATGAAACGAGACCCTAGCCTCATTAAATGATGCAATTTGCGGGCCAGCGGACCATGCCCTGAAAACGCACATAACTCCTTGATCTTTTGATACACGCAGGTCAGAGACGCACCCGCAAGGTGCGAACCGCGCACCATCGCCGGCACTGAATGGTGCTGGCCGGGCCTGGCCACACATCCCGGTACGCTTGGCACCAGGCACGCCGTGACGGGACCCGGCGTTGGGGGGTGTTACACTCTGTCGCCTGATCGAACAGACAGCCAACCCGACATGACAGGCCAGGTCACCATCCGCTTCTACGAGGAACTCAACGATTTCCTGCCGCCGGAAAAACGCAAGCGGGATTTCCACCAGCCCCTGAACCACCCGGGATCCATCAAGGACTTCATCGAGAATATCGGCGTGCCGCACACGGAAATCGACCTGATCCTCGTCAACGGCCACTCGGTCGATTTCGGCTACCAGGTGCAGGACGGGGACCGCATCAGCGTCTACCCGGTGTTCGAATCGCTCGACATCTCCCCTGTGACCCACCTGCATCCGAAACCGCTGCGCGAGACCCGGTTCGTGCTCGACCAGCACCTTGGCAAGCTTGCCGCCTACCTGCGCATGCTCGGTTTCGACACGCTCTACCGCAACGACTATCACGACCCCGAACTGGCCGAGATTTCGGCGCAGGAGCAGCGCATCCTGCTGACGTGCGACCTGCAGCTGCTCATGCGCAGGAAGGTGACGCGCGGCTACTTCGTGCGCAGCCGCGATCCCCGCGAACAGCTCGCCGAAGTCGTCGCGCGGCTCGACCTCTCCGGGTCGATCGCTCCCTTCACGCGCTGCATCCACTGCAACGGCATGCTCGAACCGGTCGCCAGGAGCCACATCGAGTCGCAACTGCAGCCGCAGACGAGGAAGGATTACGATGAATTCTGGCGATGCAAGGGGTGCCGGAAAATCTACTGGAAGGGCAGCCACTACGACCGTATGCAGGAGCTGGTCACGAAACTCGTCTCCGGCTCATGAGAGGCGGCATGTGACGGCAATCGGCCGTGCCGCGAGCGCTGGAGGATCCCCCTTTCCGGCAACACCGGGAATCAGTAGTTGTGCATACACTTAAGCAGGCAACCGGCGTCTTGCGTTGTGCCTCCAAAGCCGGTATGAATAGACGCTCGAAACCACGATAATCACCTACGGAGCAGTTTGGATGAAAACACTCAGATCCTTTCTCATGGCCACTGTCATCGGAGCCTCGCTGACAGTCGCCGGAACCGCGTCAGCCTTCTCGTTCGGCGACTCCTCCTTCTCGATGGGGGATAACGACGGCTGGGGCTGGAACCCGACCTGGGGAGACGGCCCGCGCTGGGGAAGCCGTCCCGGCTCTGGCTGGGGCAGTGGTCCGCGCTGGGGAAGCCGTCCCGGCTCTGGCTGGGGCAGCGGTCCGCGCTGGGGAAGCGGTCCACGCTGGGGCAGCGGCCCAGGCTATGGACGTGGCTACGACGCCTATGGACGTCAGTGGCGTCAACCCGCTCCGCGTTTCCGCGGCTACCCTGACTATCGCACCCCGCGTGCCTACAGCCCGCCACCCGCTCCGCCTGCCAGGGGTTGCCCGGCAGACGAGAAAGGACCTCAGCGCTAGGTCCTGACCCGAGTCGAAGACCCCGCTCAACAGCGGGGTTTTTTCTTCGCCGGGCAGCAGGAACAGAACAGAGGAAAAAGAGCGCGCAGCAGCCGCAAACAGCGATATGCGCGAGCGCGCATGCAATCCGCAATGCAGCGCCTCCGCAGCCCCGGGTTACGGATGGCGATCCTTGGCGCGGCTGCTCAAAGACGCACGCCGAGACCGTCGACCAGCGTCCTCCTGTAGGCGATGAGCGCCGGAAACAGCGCCAGCAGCGCCGCCAGCAGCAGCACCCCGCCGCAGATCCAGAAGGCCTCGGCATTCAGCGGGTTGGCGGCAATGAAGAGACCAAAGTGGGAAGCCAGCCAGGGCTGCAGCATCAGCAGGGAGAGCCACAGCAGCAGGATGCCGAGAACAACCCCGACAAAGGCCAGCAGCAGCGCCTCGATCTCGATGAGCGCGAAGAGGTAGCCTGCATGCGCGCCGACCGCGCGCAGGATCGCCAGCTCCCGCTGCCGCTCCTTCATGGACGAGAGCAGCGTCGTCGTCATGCCGACGAGTGTCGCCAGCAGCACCAGGAAGGCGACGACGATCAACATGTTCTCGACCATGCCGAGCACGTCCCACAGCTCGGCAAGCGCCACACCGGGCAGGATCGCCGTCAGCGCTTCCTTGCGGTAGTCGTTGATTTGCCGCTGCAGGGTGAATGTCGCCATGCGCGACTTCAGACCGACGAGAAAAGCCGTGATCGCCTTCGGCTCGAGGTCCGCCAGCAACGCCTCCTGCGCCGACACGCCTCGCCCCGGCATTTTCGCGCCATGCCGCCAGTCGATATGGATCGCCTCGATGCCCTCGAGCTTGACATGAACGCTCCTGTCGACCGGCGTCCCCGTGGGTTCGAGAATGCCCGTGACGGTAAACGGCTTGTCATCGTGCTTGCTGAAACTCACATCGCCGAGTCCGTGCGCAATCACGATCTCGTCGCCGATGGCGTAACCCAGCTCCCGCGCCACTTGCGCGCCGAGAACGGTGTCGAAGACGCCGGTGAAAGGAGCGCCACCGGCGAATTCCAGCTTTCGCGCCTCCCCGTAGCGGTAGTGCTCGAAATAGTTCTGATCCGTTCCCACCACCCGGAACCCACGGTGCGAATCGCCGAGCGAGATCGGGATCGTCCAGTCGACCTGCCTTTGGCCCGCGATGGCCTCGTAGCTCTGCCAGCTGATGTTGTTGGTGGCGTTGCCGATGTGGAAGACCGAGTAGAGCAGCAGGTTGGTGGCGCCCGAACGTGCCCCGACGATCAGGTCCGTTCCGGAGAGCGTGCTCGTGAAGCTCTCCTTCGCCTGCAGGCGCAGGTGGTTGATGCCGAGGATCAGTGCCACGCTGATCGCCAGCGAGACGAGTGTCAGGATCGCCGTGCCGCGCCGGTTCCAGAGACTCTTGCGCGCAAGTTTCAGAATCATGCCGCGCCCCCTGTGGTCGTGAACTCGCGGATATCGAGATGGCGATCGAAATGCTCCTGCAGATTCCTGTCATGGCTGACGAAGATCACGGTCGTGTCGTTCTCCCCCGCCATCTGCAGCATGCGATTCATGAAGGTCTCGCGGTTGTCGCTGTCGAGAGCCGAGGTCGGCTCGTCGGCAATCAGGATTTCCGGGCGCGTCACCAGGGCGCGCGCCACGGCGGCACGCTGCTGCTGGCCGATGCTGAGTTCCGTCGCCGGCTTGTGCAGCAGTTCCCGCATGCCGAGCGTCGTCAGCAGCTCCATGGCATGCCGCTCCGCCCCGCTCCTGTCGGTTTTCGCAAAGTGCGGAGCGATGAGGACATTGCCGAGCACGTCCAGGTAGGGGATCAGGTTGAGTTGCTGGAAGATGACACCGACATGGCGCGCGCGGAAGAGATCACGCCTGAAGGGACGCATGCGCGTGATGTCCCGGCCGAGGATCTCGACACTGCCCTGTTGTGGCAGCAGGACGCCGGCCAGCAGATTCAGCAGGGTCGTCTTTCCCGATCCGGAGGGACCGTAGAGGAACAGCCGCTCGCCCCTGTCGATGCCAAAATCGGCAATCTCGAGCAGCGCGCTTCCGCGCCGGCTCCATCCGAACCGGAGGTCCCTGAGCCTGACCGCCGGTACCTTAGACTCTTCTTCCACTTCGGCACCTTCATGGTATCTTGTTATCAACACTGGATTGTAACGGAGTCAACATCACAATGCGTTTCCCTTCTCTCGTCACCAGCCTGCTCTGTTTCAGCCTGCTCGCCATCCAGGTAAGCCACGCGGAGAAACCGCCGGCCACGGAGCCGCGCGAGATCGACTGGACCGATCTGATGCCGCCCGAGGAACTCGAGAAGCTGGAATCGATGCCGCCGGTCGATCACGGCGGCGCCTCGCCGTTCGAGGAAGCGCCGGTCGACCCGCTGGCGCAGGAGGCCGCGAACGCGGTCGCGCAGGCCATGGATCCCGAGTGGCAGGCGATCCTGACGTCGACCAATGTCAGGCCGGAATTCGACGGCGCCCTGATCAAGATCCCGGGATTCATCGTCCCGCTGGAATTCAACGAGGAGAACGCGGCAACCGAGTTCTTTCTGGTCCCCTACATGGGAGCCTGCATCCACGTGCCGCCGCCACCACCGAACCAGATCATCTACGTGAAACCCGCAGACCCGCTGAAGATGGATCGCATGTGGGAGCCTTACTGGGTCGTCGGCACACTGCGGACGGAACTCATGGAGAACGACATCGCCCAGTCGGCCTACACGATGACGGCACAGCAGGTTTTTCTCTATGAGGAGTAGGCAAATCACGCGCCTGCTGGCCTTCCTCCTCGGCTGCATGCTGCTGCAACCTGCCGTCGGCGATGGCCGTGGCGACTACACGAAGGGACTCGAAGCCTACAGGGACGAGGAATTCACGCGCGCCGTCAAATATTTCCGTCAGGCTGCCGACAACGGCTACGTGAAGGCGCAGGTCGAGCTGGCCGAAATGTATCTCAAGGGCGATGGCGTCGCGCAAAACAGCGAGGAAGCCGCCAGGTGGTATGCCAGGGCGGCTCGCCAGGGCAACTCGTCGGCCCAGTTCAACCTTGCGCAGCTCTACAGCGAGGGCGACGGCGTCGCGCGCGACGAGGAAAAGGCCGCGCGCTGGTTCTACCGCGCCGCCTCCCAGGGGCACGCCGACGCGCAATACCGGCTCGGTCTCGCCTATCTCGAGGGCAAGGGTGTCGACAGCAACAGCCTGCAGGCGACGCGCTGGCTGCTGCGGGCCGCCGAGCAGGGGCTGTCGCAAGCGCAGTACAGGCTCGCCATGGCCTATTTCCAGGGCCTCGGCGTTGAGCAGGACAGGGAAAAAGCCGCGCACTGGCTCGCCAGGGCGGCGAAAAGGGGGCACAGGGAATCCCGCTTCGACCTCGGTATGCTTTACATCTACGGCATCGGTGTTCCGCAGGATCCGGAGCGCGGCCGGGAATGGCTCGAGAAAGCGGCATCGCAGGATGACGCCAAGGCCCGCTACAACCTCGGCGTGCTCTACGAGAGAGGCCTCGGCGTCGGGCAGGATTTCGAGGAGGCGGCGCGCTGGTACCGCCTGGCAGCGGAACAGGGCGATGCGGCAGGACAGTTCGCGCTCGGCAAGCTGCACGTGCTCGGCAAGGGCGTCCCGACGGATTACGTCATGGCCTATGCCTGGCTGAACCTCGCTGCGGCGCAGGAGTTTCCGGGCACATCCACGAGCCTCGCCGTGCTGGGCGACACCCTGACCTGCGAGCAGGTCGGGGAGGCGCAGAAGATGTCGCGCGACATGTGGAAGAAGATCCACGACCCCGCGAAGGAGTAATCGCCGCTTCGGGAGCTTCCGCTGGCCGGAGCTTTTTTCGCGCACACGACACCCCGACAAACCAGGCAGCCCGAACGCATGACTCTGCGCAGCTGGACCCCTGCATAGCGGTCCGGCCTGCGCCAGGAGCACTGTCTACAGCTTCTCCTTCAGCAACTGGTTGACCTGTTGCGGGTTGGCCTTGCCTTTCGAGGCCTTCATGACCTGGCCGACGAAGAAGCCGATCATCTTGCCTCGCTTCTCTTCGGGCGCGCTGCGATAATTCTCTACCTGCTGCGGGTTGCCGGCAATCACCTCGTCGACAATCGCCTCGATGGCGCCCGTGTCCGTGATCTGCTTGAGTCCTTTCGCCTCGATGATGTCATCGGCACTACCCTCGCCATTCCACATCGCCTCGAAGACATCCTTGGCGATCTTGCCTGAAATGGTGTTGTCGGCGATGCGCTTGACCATGCCGCCGAGCAGTTCGGCTGACACGGGCGTAGTGGTGATGTCCTTGCCCTCGCGGTTCATGGCCGCCGAGAGTTCTCCCATGATCCAGTTGGAGGTCAGTTTCGGGTCGCCGGCGATGGCGTTGGCGGTCTCGAAGTAGTCGGCCATGTCGCGGCTGGCCGTGAGGCTCTCGGCATCCTGCCGCGACAGGCCGAATTGCGACTCGAAACGGTCGCGGCGCACGTCCGGCATTTCCGGCAGCAGTGCCGCCACCTCCTCGATGAGCGCATTGTCGACCTCGACGGGCAACAGGTCCGGGTCCGGGAAGTAGCGGTAGTCGTTGGCCTCCTCTTTCGAGCGCATCGAGCGTGTTTCGTCCTTGTCGGCGTCGTAGAGGCGCGTCTCCTGGACGACCTTGCCGCCGCTCTCGATGAGATCGATCTGGCGCTCGACCTCGTAGTTGATGGCACGCTCGAGAAAGCGGAAGGAGTTGATATTCTTGAGCTCGGCGCGCGTGCCGAATTCCGTGTGTTCCCTGAGCTTCACAGAGACGTTGGCGTCGCAGCGGAACGACCCCTCCTGCATGTTGCCGTCGCAGATGCCGAGATAGCGCACGATCTGGTGGATCTTGCGGGCATAGGCAACGGCCTCTCTGGCCGACCGCATGTCGGGCTCGGAGACGATCTCGAGCAGCGGCGTGCCGGCGCGGTTGAGGTCGATGCCGGTCATGCCGTGGAAATCCTCGTGCAAGGACTTGCCGGCATCCTCCTCGAGGTGCGCGCGCGTTACGCCGATGGTCTTGCTCTGGCCGTCGACGCTGATCTCGACAGAGCCCCGCCCGACGATCGGCAGTTCGAACTGGCTGATCTGGTAGCCCTTCGGCAGGTCGGGGTAGAAGTAGTTCTTGCGCGCGAAGACGTTGCGCAGGCCGAGTTCGGCATCGATCGCCTTGCCGAACATGATGGCCATGCGCACGGCCTCCCGGTTGAGCACCGGCAGCACCCCGGGCATGCCGAGGCTTACGAGGCAGGCCTGGGTGTTCGGTTCCGCGCCGTAGGCCGTCGAGGCGCCGGAGAAGATCTTGCTCCGTGTCGAGAGCTGTGCATGGATCTCGAGCCCGATGACTGTTTCCCACTGCATGTCAGACTCCCTCCGGCATCCGGGTGTGCCAGTCGCTGTTCTGCTGGAAGCGGTGCGCGACGTTGAGCAGGCGCGCCTCGTCGAAATAGTTGCCCGTGATCTGCAGGCCGACCGGCATAGCGTCGACCGGTGCGACCGGGATCGACATGCCGGGCAGGCCCGCCATGTTGGTCATGACCGTGTAGACATCCGAGAGGTACATGGAGACCGGGTCGCCGGCCATCTCCCCGATGGCGACGGCCGTGGTCGGGGATGCGGGTCCCATGATCACGTCGACCTCCTCGAAGGCCTTGCGGAAGTCGTCCGAGATCAGGTGCCGGATCTTCTGCGCCTTGAGATAGAAGGCGTCGTAGTAACCGGCCGACAGCACGTAGGTGCCGATCATGATGCGGCGCTTGACCTCGGTGCCGAAGCCCTCCGAGCGCGAGCGCTTGTAGAGATCCTCGAGATCGCGCGGATCATCACAGCGGTGGCCGAAGCGCACGCCGTCGAAGCGTGACAGGTTCGAGGAGCACTCGGCTGGCGCGACCACGTAGTAGGAGGCCACGGCCAGGCCGGTGTTCGGCAGGCTGATCTCGCGAATCTCGGCGCCGAGTCCGCGGTAGAGCTCGATCGCCTGCTCGACGGAGTGGCGAACGCCGGCGTCCAGCCCGGCGTCGAAGTACTCCTTCGGCAGGCCGATCCTCAGCCCCTCGATGGAGTCGTTGAGGCTCGCGCTGTAGTCCGGCACCGGGGTCTGGCTGCAGGTGGAGTCGCGCTCGTCGAAACCGGCCATGACCTGCAGCAGCAGAGCCGCGTCCTCGGCGGTCCTGGCCATCGGGCCGCCCTGGTCGAGGCTCGAGGCGTAGGCAATCATGCCGTAGCGCGAGACGCGTCCGTAGGTCGGCTTGAGGCCCGTGATGCCACAGTGGGATGCAGGCTGGCGGATCGAGCCGCCGGTATCGGTTCCTGTTGCGGCGGCGCAGAGGCGTGCGGCGACGGCTGCCGCAGACCCGCCGGAGGACCCGCCGGGGACCTTGCCGGTATCCCAGGGATTCCTGGCCGGCCCGTAGAAACTGGATTCACTGGTGGAGCCCATGGCGAACTCGTCCATATTGGTCTTGCCGAGCATGACGACGCCGGCATCCCCGAGCTTGCTGACGACATTGGCGTCATAGGGTGCGATGAAATTATCGAGCATGCGCGAGCCGCAGCTGGTCTTGACCCCGCGCGTGCAGTAGATGTCCTTGTGCGCGATCGGGATGCCCGTCAGCGGACCCGCGTCGCCGGCGGCGATGCGCGCGTCGGCGGCCTGTGCCTGCGCGAGTGCCGTCTCGGCCGTGACCGTGATGAAGCTGTTGAGCGCGCCGTCGTGCGCCTCGATGCGGTCGAGGAAATGCTGCGTCAGCTCGACACTCGTGAACTCCCCCGCCTGCAGTCCCGCGGCGAGTTCCTTGATGGTCTTGTCGTGCATCACTCGATCACCTTCGGCACCAGGTAGAGGCCGTTATCGGTCGCCGGGGCGATGGACTGGTAGAGTTCGCGACGATTCTCCTCGGTGACCTGGTCCTCACGCAGTCGCTGGCGCATGTTCAACGGGTGTGCCATGGGTTCGACATCGCTCGTGTCGACCTGCTCCATCTGCGCCACCAGGTCGAGGATGCGCGACAGGTCGCCGCTCAGCTGCTGCGCCTCTTCATCCGTCACGGCAAGGCGCGCCAGATGGGCGATTTTCTCCACATCGGTTTGATCAAGACTCATTTGGAACCCGTCAGGAAATGCAAGAATGAACTTTTGTTTCGGAAAGGCGCCAAAGGTACCACATGAAAGCGCGCCATGACAGCTTGCGCGCCTCTGACAAGGGCACGAAACAGGGAATAACCCTTGGTTGTCAAGACCATGTTTTCCTTGCCGCAACCCTCCTTGATTGCTAGATTAGCGGGTTTATGCGGAACCGGGAACTCGCCCCCCGCGCCCCGCCTCGTCCAACTCATTAGCTTTACGGAATTCAGCGCCAATGTTTAACCGTTTTCGCGGCATGTTTTCGAATGATCTCTCGATCGACCTCGGCACCGCCAACACCCTGATTTACGCCCGTGACCAGGGCATCGTCCTGAACGAACCCTCGGTTGTCGCCATCCGTACCGACAAGGCGCGCGGCAGCACAAAATCCGTTGCCGCCGTCGGCGAGGAAGCGAAGCGCATGCTCGGCCGCACCCCGCACAACATCGAGGCGATCCGCCCGATGAAGGACGGGGTCATCGCCGACTTCACGGTCACCGAGAAGATGCTGCAGTTCTTCATTCACAAGGTGCACGAATCCCGCTTCATGCGTCCGAGCCCGCGCGTGCTGATCTGCGTGCCGGTCGGCTCGACCCAGGTCGAGCGCCGTGCCATCAAGGAGTCGGCCCTCGGCGCCGGCGCGCGCGAGGTCTACCTCATCGACGAGCCCATGTCGGCAGCCATCGGCGCCGGCCTGCCCGTCAGCGAGGCGCGCGGTTCCATGGTGCTGGACATCGGCGGCGGCACCTCCGAGGTCGCGATCATCTCGCTCAACGGCATCGTCTACGCCAACTCCGTGCGTGTCGGCGGCGACCGATTCGATGACGCCATCATCAACTACATCCGCCGCAACTACGGCACCCTGATCGGCGAGGCCACGGCCGAACGCATCAAGCACGAGATTGGTGCCGCCTACCCCGGCAACGAGGTCAAGGAGATCGAGGTCAAGGGCCGGAACCTGGCCGAGGGCATCCCGCGCTCCTTCATCCTCAACAGCAACGAGATTCTCGAATCCCTGCAGGAGCCCCTTTCGGGCATCGTCGGCGCCGTCAAGCAGGCACTCGAGCAGACCCCGCCGGAACTCGGCGCCGATGTCGCCGAGCGCGGTATTGTGCTGACTGGCGGCGGAGCACTGCTGCGCGATCTCGACCGGCTGCTCGAGGAGGAGACCGGCCTGCCGGTCGTGGTCGCGGAAGACCCGCTGACCTGCGTTGCCAGGGGCGGCGGCCGCGCGCTGGAATTGCTCGACGAGCGTGGCGGCGACATGCTCGAACTGGAGTGAGTCCTTCTTGAAGCGAGAGCGGACCTATCAAACTCTTCGTCTCACAAGGGCCTTCCTCGAACACACGCCTGATTGTCGCGGTCCTGATCGCGTTCGTGCTGATGTTCACGGATCACAGGGATGACCGTCTTGACACCTTCAGGAATGTCATCGCTTACACCAGCCAGCCCCTCTTCGTGCTCGCCAGCATCCCGGCCGACACCTTCGGCTGGATCGACGAGCAGGTCAGCACACACCAGACGCTCATCGAGGAGAACCGTCGCCTGGCCGCCGAGAATCGTGAGCTGCAGGGCCGCATGCTGCGTTTCAGGGCGCTCGAGGAGGAGAACGGCCGCCTGCGCACCCAGCTGAGCGCCTCGCTGAGCGTTGGTGACCGCGTGACCCTGGCCGAGCTCGTGGGCGTCAACCTGACCCCCTACAGGCAGGAAGTGATCATCGGCAAGGGCACCACCGCAGGCGTCTATCCCGGCCAGGCTGTCATCAACGACAAGGGCGTCATGGGCCAGGTCACGCGTATCACGCCGTTTCGCTCCACTGTGCTGCTGATCACGGACTCGCTGCACTCGATCCCGGTGCGCGTGCTGCGGACCGGGCTGCGCACGATCGCGCACGGCACGGGACGCATCGACCGGCTCGAACTCCCCTATCTGCCCGACAGCGCCAATATCCAGGTCGGCGACATGCTCGTCACCTCCGGCCTCGGCGGGCGTTTCCCGCCGGACTACCCTGTCGCCCGCATCACGTCCATCGACATGGGCAATGACATGCGCGCCAGCACCGTTGTCGCGACGCCGCTGGCCAACCTGGCGCAGGATCACGAGGTCATGCTGGTGTGGAGCATCGACGGCTCGCTCGACCTGACCACGGACGAGCCGGCGGAAGGCGCAGCCGCGACTGGCCAGGAGCCCGCGAGCGCAACGCAGACACCATCCGGCACGGAGCCCGCAGGGAATGGCAATGGCTGAGGCTGCCGTTCCCCGCGGGACCTTCTTCCTCTACCTGACGATCATCCTCGGGCTGATCCTGCAGGTTTTCCCGCTGCCGCACTGGGCAGACCAGCTGCGTCCGCAGTGGCCGCTGCTGATCCTGATCTACTGGAGCATGGCGCTGCCGCATCGCTGTGGCATTTTTACGGCACTGATCGTTGGACTCTTCGTCGACGTCATGCTTGACGACCTGCTCGGCCAGCATGCGCTGGCCTACTCCCTGGCAATCTACGTCGTCATGACCACCTACAAGCGCCTGCGTCTGACGCCCATGTGGCAGCAGGCCGTCGCGGTGTTCCTGCTGCTGATGATCGAGCGCATTGTCTCGGCGATCGTACTCGGCGCAACCCGCAGCCAGGCTCCCGACGCCCTCTTCTGGCTGTCGCCGCTGGTTGGCATGCTGCTGTGGCCCTGGCTGTTCATCCTGCTGCGGGACCTGCGCCGCAAGTTCCGCATGCAGTAGGGGCAGGCATGCGCGGACCGGATCAGAAACAGATTCAGGCCAGGCGGCTGTTTATCGGCAGATCCCTCGCCGCGCTGCTGTTCGTGCTGGTCGCGCTGGCCATCGTGCTGATCCGCCTCTACTGGCTGCAGATCCAGCACCACGATCACTTCAAGACGCTCGCCACCGACAACCGCATCAAGCTGCTGCCGCTGCCGCCCTCCCGAGGAGAGATCTATGACCGTAATGGCGTGAAGCTCGCGCAGAACCAGACAAGCGTGGACCTCGTCATCATTCCCGACCAGGTCGACGACATCGACGCCGTGATCGGGGAACTGCGGCAGATCATCACGATCACCGAGGACGATATCAATCGCTTCAAGAAGCTCAAGCGGCGCAAGCGCCGTTTCGAGCAGGTGCCTATACGCATCGATCTGACGCAGCGGGAGATGGCGTTGTTCGCGGTCGAGCGCCACCGCTACACCGGCGTCGATCTCGGCGTCAGCTACCGGCGCCACTACCCCTACGGAGAGCTGACTGCACACGTCGTCGGCTATATCGGGCGCATTAACGAGAGAGAGCTCGAGAGCATCGACAAGGCGGCCTATGCCGGCACCTCCCACATCGGCAAAACAGGGCTGGAACGCTATTATGAAGAGAGTCTGCATGGCGAGGTCGGCGTGCAGCGCGTCGAGATCGACGCCGCCGGGCACATCATCCGCGTACTCGAGACCCAGCCGCCGTCGAGCGGCCAGGATATTCAACTCTACTTCGACATCGAGCTGCAGAAGACGGCCTTCGAGGCGCTCGGCGAACATGCGGGGTCGGTCGTCGCCATCGACGTCAAGACCGGCGGTGTGCTGGCCATGGTCAGCAAGCCAGCTTTCGACGCGAACCTCTTCGTCAACGGCATCAGTTTCAAGGACTACAATGCGCTGCGCGACGATCCCGCGAACCCGCTGTTCAACCGTAGCACGCACGGGCGTTACCCGCCGGGATCCACGGTCAAGCCATTCATCGGGCTGGCCGGTCTCGAGACCGGCACCGTGCATTCGGGACAGACGATCTACTGCCCGGGGCACTACAAGATCAAGAACGCCGGGCGCACCTTCCGCGACTGGAAACGTACCGGGCACGGCACCATCAACCTGGCCAAATCGATCGAGCAGTCCTGCGATGTCTATTACTACGACCTGGCCTACTCGATGGGCATCGACAAGCTGCACGAGAATCTCTCGCACTTCCATTTCGGCAAGCAGACAGGGATCGACATGCCACGCGAAACCAGCGCCATCCTGCCGTCGCGGGAGTGGAAGAAGAGCCGCTACAAGCGCTCATGGCTGCCAGGCGACACCGTCAACGCAGGTATCGGTCAGGGCTATTTCCTGGTCTCGCCCTTGCAGCTGGCGTATGCCACGGCCGTGCTCGCCGCCGACGGCAAACTCATCCTGCCGCGCCTTGCAGCCAGGGTTGGCAACGAGCCGACACTGCCGGCCGATGACGCCATCGAGCGCATCGAGAAGAAGAACCCCTCCAACTGGGAGAAGGTGATCAACGGCATGCTGCTGGTGACCGAGGGACAGCGCGGCACGGCCAAGCGCATCCGCAACGAGCACTACCGCATCGCCGGCAAGACGGGCACGGCGCAGGTCGTCAGCATGAAGCAGAACGAGGTCTACGACGAGACCAAGCTCGCGCGCGAGAAACACGACCATGCGCTCTTCATGGCGTTTGCGCCGGCCGAGGACCCGCAGATCGCGGTCGCAGTCATTGCCGAGAACGGCGGTCACGGCGGCGCGACGGCAGCGCCTATTGCGCACAGGGTCATGGATGCCTGGTTCGGCATCGAACGGGAGGAACCCGAACAGAGACTGGCGCGGGAGGAGAACGATGAATGACAGCATCCTGACCATGCCGCAAAAGGCGGCGAAACCGCTCTTCCCGAAGCTGCACATCGACCTGCCGCTGTTCACGGGCCTGCTGCTGCTGTGCGCCTTCGGCCTGGCGGTGCTCTACAGCGCCGGCGGCAACGATTTGGGTCTGCTGAAACGACAGCTACTGCACCTCGGTCTCGCGTTCGGCGTCATGCTCGCGGTGGCGCAGATTCCGCCCCGGCGCCTGCAGCAGGCATCGCCCTGGGTCTATCTCATCGGCGTCGCGCTGCTCGTCGCGGTATTGCTCTTCGGAGATATCGGCAAGGGCGCGCAACGCTGGCTGGAGTTCGGCGGTTTCCGTTTCCAGCCGTCCGAAATCATCAAGATCGCGGTGCCCATGGCCGCGGCCTGGTATCTGGCCGGCCGCGACCTGCCGGCGCGAGCCTGGCATCACCTGCTGGCCTTCATCCTGATCCTGATCCCGGCCGTGTTGATCCTCAAGCAGCCCGACCTCGGCACGGCGATTCTCGTCGTGGCCGCCGGCATCTTCGTGCTCTTCTTTGCCGGCCTGAGCTGGCGCCTGATCCTGTTTGTCTCGGTTGCCGGCGCCGTCGGCATCGGTGTTATCGTCTTCTATCCGGACGTGCTCGACGGTTTCCTGCACGAATACCAGAAACGCCGCGTACTGACCCTGCTGAACCCGCAAAACGATCCGCTCGGCGCCGGTTACCACATTATCCAGTCGACGATCGCGATCGGCTCGGGCGGCATCTACGGCAAGGGCTGGCTCAACGGCACCCAGTCGCATCTCGATTTTCTGCCGGAGCAGCATACCGACTTCATCTTCGCCGTGATTGGCGAGGAGCTCGGACTCGTCGGCATCACGATCATGATGATGCTCTACCTCTTCATCATCGTGCGCGGGCTCTACATCGCCATCATGGCCGACAGCAGTTTCGGCCGGTTGCTGGCCGGTTCGCTGACGATGGTGTTTTTCATCTACCTGCTGGTCAATACCGGCATGGTGACGGGCGTGCTCCCGGTCGTCGGCGTGCCCCTGCCGCTGATCAGCTACGGCGGCACCTCGCTGATCACGATCCTGGCGAGTTTCGGTATCCTGATGTCGATCCACACGCACAAGAAACCTCTGAGGAGATAGACGCATGAGAGCCCTCTTCCGGCTGGCGCTGGCCGCCGCATTGCTGCATTTTCCGCTCTCCGCCACGGCGCTCTCCGGTGCGGAGAAAGCGTTTGCCGCGCAGATGGCGGAGCAGCACGGTTTCGACCGCGCCTGGGTCGAGCAGCAGCTCGATGCGGCACGGCACCAGCAGGACATCATCGACGCCATCACGCGTCCCGCCGAGGCCATGCCCTGGCACAGGTACCGCAAGATCTTCATGACCGACGAGCGCATCGACGGCGGAGTCGAGTTCCTGCGCACACACCGGGAACTGCTCGAACGGGCGGAAGCCGAGTACGGCGTCGCGCCCGAGATCGTCACGGCCATCATCGGCGTCGAGACCAAATACGGCCAGGTGACCGGCAAACACCGCGTCATCGACGCACTGAAGACGCTCGGCTTCGGGTACCCGAAACGTGCCGACTTCTTTCGCAAGCAGCTCGAGGAGTTCCTGCTCATGATGCGCGAGGAGGAGATGGACCCGCAGCAGCCTCTGGGGTCCTATGCCGGCGCCATGGGCATGCCCCAGTTCATCCCGTCGAGCTTTCGCGCTTTCGCGGTCGATTTCGACAAGGACGGCAAGCGTGACCTCTGGGACAATACGGCCGACGTCATCGGCAGCGTCGCAAACTATTTCGCCGAGCACGACTGGCGCCGGGACGAGGCGATCGCCTACCCGCTTGCAACCCGTCTGAGCGGCATCGAGCCCGGCGACCGGCGTGGGCAGAAACCGAACCTGAAGCGCTCGGATCTGCAGCGGCTCAAGGCGCAACTCGTGCTCCCGGGCGGCCTGTCCGCGGATGAGCTGTTCGCGCTGCTTGAATACGAACAGCCCGATGGCCATGATTACTGGCTGGGACTGCACAATTTCTATGTCATCACCCGCTACAACCACAGCAATCTTTACGCCATGGCCGTTTACCAGCTCTCGGAAGCCATTAATCAACGACTGACAGACAAGTGATCATGATCTACTCAAAACGCATCAACGGATTTCTCATCGGACTACTGCTGCTGATCGCAGCCACCTCGCCGGTATTCGCTGTCGATCCACCCGCCATCGAAGCCGGCGGCCACCTGCTGATCGATGTCCATACCGGCAATGTCCTGTCTGAAAATAACGCGGACGCCCGGCTGGAACCCGCCAGCCTCACCAAGATCATGACGGCGCATATCGTCTTCATGGAAATCGAGGCCGGCCGGATCAAGCTCGACGATCTCGTGACCGTCAGCGAAAAGGCCTGGAAAATGGAAGGTTCGCGAATGTTCATCGAGGTCGGCAAGCAGGTCACCGTGGAAGATCTCCTCAAGGGCCTGATCATCCAGTCCGGCAATGATTCCGCTGTCGCGCTCGCGGAATATGTCGCAGGTTCCGAGGAAGCCTTCGCCCAGCTCATGAACAAGGAGGCCAAAAGGCTCGGCGCCACGGGAACCAACTTCGTCAATTCGTCCGGCATGCCGGATCCCGAGCACTACACCACGCCGAGGGATATCGCCCTGATCTCCCGCGCAACCATTCTCGATCACCCGGAGTTCTACGACTGGTACGCCATCAAGGATTTCACCTACAACGACATCAAGCAGAACAACCGCAACGGCCTGCTCTGGAAGGACAAGAGCGTCGATGGCGTCAAGACAGGCCACACGGAAGCCGCCGGTTACTGCCTCGTGGCGTCTGCACTTCGCGACGGGACGCGGCTGATGTCGGTTGTCATGGGTACAGAGAGCGTCGCCGCGCGCGAGAAAGCATCGAGCGAACTCCTCAATTACGGCTTCCGCTTCTTTGAAACGCGCAAGATCCTCAGCGGCGGCGCGGAGCTCCAGCAGGTGAAAATCTGGAAAGGCGATGTCGAGCAGGTGCCGGTCGGCGTCGCCAGCGACGTCTACATGACCTACCCGCGCGGAGAGAGGGAGAGCCTGCAGGCGCAACTGCTGCTGTCGACACCGATCGAGGCGCCTCTGGAGAGAGGTGAGCAGGTCGGCAGTGTCGTCATCAGTCTCAAGGGCGAAAAGCAGAAAAGCGTGCCGCTGGTCACCCTGGCCGCGGTCAGCGAGGGCGGCTTCTTCTCGCGCATGACCGACGCGGTCATGCTCTGGTTCGAATGAGCATCGCCTATCTCAATGGCGACTGGCAGCCGCTCGAGCAGACGAAGGTCTCGGTGCTGGATCGCGGCTTCCTCTTCGGCGACGGCGTCTACGAGGTCATCCCGGTCTACTCGGGCAAGGCGTTCCGGCTCACCGAACACCTGCAGCGACTGGCCCGCAACCTCGCCGCGATCCGCATCGCCAGCCCGCTGTCCGACGACCAGTGGAGCGGGATCATCGAGCGCCTGATCGCGGACCTCGGCCCGGTCGACCAGGCGCTCTACCTGCAGGTGACGCGCGGCGCGGCGCCGAAGCGCGATCACGCCTTTCCCGAGGATACGGAGCCAACGGTCTTCGCCATGACGATCCCGCTGCCGGAACCGGATCCCGCGCGCCTCCAGCAAGGCTATGCGGCCATCACGGTCGAGGACGATCGCTGGAACAACTGCCACATCAAGGCGATCACGCTGCTGGCAAACCTGCTGGCGCGCCAGTCTGCGCTCGACACCGGTGCGCAGGAGGCGATCTTCATCCGTGACGGCAAGGCCGTCGAGGGCGCCGCGAGCAACCTCTTCATCGTCAGCAACCGGCTCGTCATCACGCCGCCGAAGAGCAACCGGCTGCTGCCCGGCATCACACGCGACCTCGTGCTGGAACTCGCGGCCGAGCACGGGGTCCCTTATGCCGAGGCGGACATCCGTCGGGAGGAGCTCGAATCCGCCGACGAAATCTGGATCACGAGCTCAATGAAACAGATCCTGCCGATCGTCACACTCGACGGCAAGCCGGTTGGCAGCGGCCAAGTCGGGACAGGATGGCTGCGCATGAACGAACTCTATGAACTCCGCAAGGAGGCCTTTCGGGAGGGTGAACAGCATGAGTGAAGATGACGAGATCCTGCAATACCCCTGCGAAATCGCCGTCAAGGCGATGGGCCGCACCGATCTCGATGTCGATTTCGAGGCGGTCGTCGTCGAGATCGTGCGCCGTCACGCGCCCGGTATCGGCGAGGGCGCAGTGACCACGCGCGAGAGCCGCAACGGCAACTACCTCGCAGTGACCGTGCGCGTCATCGCCGAGAGCCGCGAGCAGATGGATCGCATCTATCAGGATCTCTGCGACCACGATCAGGTCACCATGGCCCTGTGACCCGGCGGCCCCTGCTCGATCTCCGCCAGCTCGGCCTGCGCGACTATGGTGAGGTGTGGGAGTCGATGCGCGCCTTCACGGCCGCACGCGTGCCGGGGCAAACCTCGGAACTCTGGCTCGTCGAACACCCACCCGTCTTCACCCAGGGTCAGGCCGGCAAGGCCGAGCACCTCCTCGATCCCGGGGCCATTCCCGTCGTGCAGAGCGATCGCGGCGGCCAGATCACCTACCACGGTCCCGGACAGCTCGTCTGTTACCTGCTGCTGAATCTCGACGAGGCCGGCTTCGGTATCCGTTCGCTCGTCACTCGCACCGAGGAGGCCATCATCCGCCTGCTGCTCTCCGAGGGCATCGCGGCCGGCCGCCGCGACGGCGCGCCCGGCGTTTACACCGGGGATGCGAAAATCGCCCAGATCGGCCTGCGCGTCAAAAAGCACAACAGCTACCACGGCCTGAGCCTGAACGTCGACATGGACCTGGAACCCTTCGACCGCATCAACCCCTGCGGCTTCGCCGGCCTTGCTGTCACGGACATGCGTCGTGAAGGCTCCCTGGCCGGCATTGCCGAAGCCGGGGAAAAACTGTGTGCTATTCTCGCGCAACAGATGGGATACACTATCGGCCAGACTTTTCAGACACTTCCCGGTTCCGAGCATGACTGATCAACTCAAGGCGCCCTCGCGTGACAATCCCGAAACGCACCAGCGCGGCGCCGACAAGGTGGCGCGCATCCCGGTCAAGGTCGAGCCGACGACGCAGTTGCTGCGCAAGCCCTCCTGGATCCGTGCCAGGGCGCCGAGCGGCCGTGGCGTCACGCGCATCAAGCAGATCCTGCGCGAGCGCAAGCTGAGCTCGGTCTGCGAGGAAGCGCTCTGTCCCAACCTCGGCGAGTGCTTCAGCCACGGCACGGCCACCTTCATGATCATGGGCGACATCTGCACGCGCCGCTGCCCCTTCTGCGACGTGGCGCACGGCAAGCCACAACCGCTCGACCCGGACGAGCCACGCCAGCTTGCCGAGGCCATCAGCGAGATGGCGTTGAACTACGTCGTTGTCACCTCCGTCGACCGCGACGACCTGCGTGACGGCGGCGCGGCGCATTTCGCGGCCTGCATCGGCGAGACCCGCAAGGCATCGCCGGGCACGAAAATCGAGGTCCTGGTGCCGGACTTCCGTGGTCGCATGGAAATCGCGCTCGAGCATCTCGGCGCAGCCCCGCCCGATGTCTTCAACCACAATCTCGAGACGGTGCCGCGCCTCTACAGACAGGCGCGTCCGGGAGCCGACTACCACTGGTCGCTCGATCTCATCAAGGCGTTCAAGGCGCGTAACCCGGCTGTGCCGACCAAGTCCGGCCTCATGGTCGGACTCGGCGAGGAACTCGACGAGGTCCGCGAAGTCATGCGCGACCTGCGCGAGCACGACTGCGACATGCTCACCATCGGACAGTACCTCCAGCCGAGCCGCGACCATCTCCCCGTGCAGCGCTTCGTGACGCCCGCCGAGTTCGACCAGCTCGCGGCCGATGCAGAAGCGATGGGATTCTCGAACGTCGCGAGCGGACCGATGGTGCGCTCCTCCTATCATGCCGACCAGCAGGCGAATCCCCTGCTCGGCGTGGATTGATCGCTATCGATGGGTTTCGAGACGATCCAGGCCATCGATGCATTACTCCTGCCGCCCGGACTCCTCTTCACCCTCGCGATCCTCGGCCTGCTGTTTGCCTTCACGCGTTTTGGCCGCTTCCTGCTCTTTGTCTCGGTCGTCTCTCTCTACCTGCTGGCCACACCCTGGATCGCGAGCCGGCTGATCTCGCCGCTCGAACAGCATTACCCGGCCACGACCCCTGAGCAACTGCAGCAGAACGGCGTCCAGGCGCTGGTACTGCTCGGCGGCGGCTATTTCGGGGAGTCGGTCGAGTATGCGGATACCGCCATCGGCCCCTTCTTCGCCGAGCGGCTGCGCTACACGGCCTGGCTCGCGAACCTGACAGGATTGCCCGTGATTGTCAGCAGCGGCAGATCGGATGCGCCGGCCGCAGCGCGCATTCTGGAAACGCAATACGGCGTCGCGCCGCTCGCCGTGGACGACGAGAGCTGGAACACGCTCGACAATGCCGTCAACACGGCCAGCCTCATGCAGCAGCTTGGATTGCAGCGTATCGCGGTCGTCACCCACGGCTGGCACATGCCGCGCGCAATGTGGAGTTTTCACCATGCGGGCGTCGAGGCGCTGCCCGCCCCCATGGGATTGACCCACTCCACCTCCAGTCCGGGAAAACTCCGCAGCTGGTATCCCTACTCCATCGCATTGCTGCGCAGCGACAAGGCGATCCACGAATATGTCGGGTTGCTCTGGTACCAGCTGCGCACGAATCAGGAGGAATCCGCCCCGGAGGAGGATTGAGGTGCTTGCGCGGATCGTTGCTCACGCCCGGGAAAAAACGGTTCAGCCGCCGAGGCCATTGCCGGCCGACGCCAGCAGCTCCTGGCGCTCGCGCAGGTTGCGCCTGAGATAGCGGAGAACCCGCGCGACATAGTTGCGTGTCTCGCTGTACGGCGGGATGATCCTGCCGTACTTGATGACCGCGCCCTCGCCGGCGTTGTAGCTGGCGAGCGCAAGCTTCACGTCATTGTCGAAGAGGTCCAGCAGCGTCCGCAGGTAGTTCGCCCCGGCATCGACATTCTGATCGGGATCGGTCCTGTCGTTGACGCCGAAGCGCTTCGCGGTTCCTGGCATGAGTTGCATGAGACCGACAGCTCCGGCAGTCGAAACCGATTTCGGGTCATAGGCCGACTCGGCCTCTATCACAGCATGAATTAACTCTGGCAATATATTGTATTTTATTGCTTTTTTATTGACGAGACTGGTAAATTCCGGATCGCTGCCGACAGCTTCCCGGCGCTCCGCTTTCTTCACGGCGGTGGGCCGCTGCGGGATCTCCCGCCCCCTGACGTCGCCCCAGTTCAGGCGCATTTTTCTGACAAAGACATAGGGTGCTGCGAGTTCCTGATCGGTGAAGACCATCGACCCGTCGGGCGCACGGTAGTGGTAGGCGCTACCCGCCTGGGATTCTGGCGCCAGGCCAGTCAACAGAAACAACATAAAGAGAATGCTGCGATTCATTGAAAAATATCCATTTTTTCATATTGCGCGGTCGTTTCTCATTTGCCGGGAGGGCAGCAGGGTACTGACTACTCCAGGGCGTATTGCCACGCCGACTCGCAGCCGGCTTTCAGGCTGCATTTGAAATAGAGATAGTCGTGGCTGTTGCGCCAGTAGTAGATCAGAATCTCGCCGTCGGAGTTCTCCACGGGCAGCTCCTCGAACTCCGCTGTTGCCCTGCTGACAACCCTGTCGGGCTTCCCCATGACCTCGATGACCCGGCGCTTGCCGGCAGAGATGGCGTCGAGCCGGTTTGACAGCGCCTGCATGAGGATATGCTTCCTTCCGGACCAGAGATCCACGTCGTTGTTCCACTCCCCGCCGTCGAAGTGTCCTTTCTGTTCACGTATATCGTAGAACTGCTTCGACATCTCTTCGAGTGTCATCGGGCGCACTTGGTCCGCTTGCGCATCGATGACGATTGGCAATGGCGAAAGGCTGCTGAAGACGGAGAATGCCAGCACAAAATACATCACGAGCAGAACGCTTGCGAAAACCCTGGAAGCTTGCCACTCCCGGGGTGACTCCATTCTCATGTCCGTGTCTCCCTGTTCCATGTGGTCCCGATATCGAACGACAAACAACAGTTTAGGTGAGTCATCCCCGGCCCGCAAACGGAAATGAGCGCGCCCCTTGCAGCGCCGGCGATCAGGACACCATCCGCTTCTGTATATCCTTGCGGGCCTGTGCCAGCAGCGACTCCCTGTCGATGGAGTCGAGAATCTCGCGCACGACGAGTTTCGGCCCGCCCTCGCCCCAGGACTTGCCCTGGGCCAGGTAGCGCTCGGCCGCCTGCCCGACGATCCAGGTGCTGTAGTAGGCCAGTGCGCCCTGCGCGCCGCCCGTGACGACCGCGGACAGGCCGGCCGTGCCGAGTTTCAGGGCCGACGAGACGAAATGCACGGCCCAGACCGTGCCCATGAGGAGCGCCATCTGCGCGCCGATGGTCTTGAGCAGTTCGCCCGCCTCGCCCTTGTTGATCGGCAACCCGTAGATTTTCGACAGGTGCACGATCATGGAGACGTCCACGACCGCTGCCGCGACCAGGTCGGCGACCGGCACCGGGTTGATCGCCACGGCGACACCCTTGGCGATGCAGTAGGTGCGGATGAGCTGCTTGCCGAGATGGCGTTTCGCGGCGAGAATCTTCCCGGCCACCTGGTCACTCAGGCGTCCGGCAAAGAGTGAGGCGTTGATGGCGGCGAGGCTCTTGCCCTCGCTCTCGAGAATCGCCCAGAGGCGGTCGCGCACGGCCATCACATCGACCGCCGGCTGGCGCGTGGTTTCGATTTCGGTGCCGTCCTCGGCGACGCGGATCAGGAGCTGCCTGGCGGGTTCGGCGGCGGCCGTCACGATGTCCTCCTCTGCGACAAGCCCGTCGAGATGCCTGCGCAGGGACGCGAGGATCTGCTCCTGCTGCTCTCTGGAATAGCGGTCGGCCTTGTTCAACACGAGGATAACCGGCACGTTGAAATGCTTCAGGCTGCGCAGCGCCTCCAGTTCCGTGCCCGTGATGTCACCATCGACGACGAACAACACGATGTCCGCCTTCTGCGCCACCTCGGCCGCGAGCTGCTCACGCGCCTCGCCGTCGACCTCGTTGATGCCCGGCGTGTCGATGAGCATGACGTTGCCGTCGCTGTACTCGCGCCAGCTGCCCATGGCCACCTCGCGCGTCTCGCCATGCAGCGGGCTCGTCGAGAAACGGCTCTCGCCCAGCAGGGCGTTGAGCAGCGCCGACTTGCCGACACTGACACGGCCATAGACGGCGATGTGAATCTCGGCGTTCTCGAGCTTGTCGAGCATGCGCTGCAGCTCGCGGTAGTCATGCTCGAGTTCTGCGCGCACGGACTCGGGCACGCGCGCATCCTCCAGCAGCTCGCGCAGGCTCTCGCGCGCCAGCTCGAGATGCGCGTCTCCGCCGTGCTCAGCGGCTCTCTTCTTTGAGCTGCTCGAGCGCGACTTTGGCATAGCGCCGCGCAGACGACTCCAGATTGACACCAAATTGCTCCTTGAATAGTTGCGAGGCGACGAGCGGCCGCAGTTCACCGCGCGAGCTCAGTGACTCCGCGACTGCCTTGCCAAGCGTGTTGAAGATCATGCCGTAGGCGATCGCGTGCAGCACGCCACCGGCGAGGGTGCCAACACCGGGAAAGGCCTTGAGCCCGTTGCCGGCAATGGCGAGTGTCAGGGTCTTCGTCGTGCCGACATGTTTCTGTACCAGCTCGATCAGCAGGTCGGTATCGGCCTGGCGCACCGGCACGTCGTAGAGATCCGACAGCGCGCGCACCATGCGGGTTCCGAGCACGCCCTGGATGACGAGATCCGAGCCCGGCGAGATCGCGGCCAGCCCGCCGATGACGGCCTTCCTGGCATAGTCGGAGACGATCTCGCGCGCGCGCCTGCTGCGCTCGGCGTCGACGGCCGCCTCGAGCCTGCGCTGCGCGAGAACGAAGACCGAGGCGTCGCGCAGGTTCTCGAGGACATCGCGGCGGCTGTCGATAACGGACTGCAGCTCGCGCAGCAGGTCATCGACCTCTGGTGGCGTGCGGCGCACCTGCTGTTCCTCGCTGCCATCCGGCAGCTGCCGCACCAGCACCTGCTCGCCGCCGCTCTGCACGACGACGACCGGGATGCCATCGAGCTTCGCCGCGAGCGAACGGCGCAGGTGTTCGATGGCGTCGCTGTCGTACCAGTCGGCCTTGTTGAGGGCGACGACAAGCGGCTTGCCGAGTTCGCGCAGTGCGCCGATGGCGGCAAGCTGGCTGCGCGTCAGGTCGCCGTCGGTCACGAACAGGACGATATGGCTGCGTTGCGCCTCCTCCGCCGAGAGCCTGTCAAGGCTGCCGTCTGCCTCGTTGAGGCCCGGCATGTCGACGAACACGAGCGCGTCGCCGGCAGGACTCGTCCAGCGGTAGTGCTCGAGCTGGCGCGTCGTGCCACCCGTGACGGCGGTCGTGATCTCCTGCCCGGGCAGCAGCGCCTTGATCAGCGACGACTTGCCGCTGCTGATCTCGCCGAACACGGCAATATGGATCTCGCCGGCCTCGCGACGCCGGCGAAGATTCGCCAGCTCCTCCTCGATCCCGGCAGTCTCGATGCCCTGCTCGCGCGCTTGGGCCAGCAGTGCCTCCAGCGACACCTCGTCCGGCGCCTCGGGTTTCACCGCAGGCAGGCTCTTCCTGCCGGGCGGCCTGAAAAGCCACCAGAGCACAGCGAGCGTTGTGCCGAAAATCAGCAGAACGAGCGAGAGGTAGAGCGCCATGATCCAGGCCGGCAGCTCCCGGAGTTGCTGCCAGAACTCGACCAGGCTGCCGAGTGAGACTGTCAGCAGCAGCACCGCCAGCATGGCGAACAGCAGCAGCGTGACGGCGATGGCGACGCGAATCTTTCTGTTCACGGCGCCCCGTTGCGTCTCTGCGGGTTATCCACAAATCCTGTGGATAACTCTGTGGATAGCGTCTTGAAATCGGGCTCAAGTGCAGGTTTCAATGTGATGACCGTTAGATTGTAGAAAAATTGATCATTCTCTATTTTCTTATATATTTCAGTTATTTGTAATGCTTATTTTGTGTCATCTATGTGAAATAATGAGTAACCCGCATTTTTCGGGGCGTGGAACCCGTCCATGTGGAAAAAGGCCGGTGCAATCCGTTGGAAATTCTGGTAATGGCGCTTGCATTCGGCGAACCGGTGGCATACCTTCCATCTCCGTGGAGCATATCAGAAGAGCAATCACAGGAGCAGTCACATGAAAAAACTCGTCCTTGCATCCCTCCTCCCCCTGGGCCTGATCGCCTGCAGTGGCGAACAGGCGGATACGACCGCTGCGGAGCAGGAAGCACAAACCGAGACGGCAGCCGCGAGCCCGGCCGCACCGGAAGTCAATCTCGAAGAGGTCATGGCAGCGAAGACCGAGGAGGCCAAGGGCGCCATGATGGCACTCGGCGGCACGCTCAAGAAGGAGCTGCAGGCCGCTATCCAGGCAGGCGGCCCGATCGAGGCCATCAGCGTCTGCAACGAGCGCGCCCCCGAGATCGCAGAGTCTATCTCGATCGAGAAAGGGCTCCAGCTCGGCCGCGTGAGCCTGCGCAATCGCAGCCCCGGAAACGTGCCCGACGACTGGAAAAAGGCCGTGCTCGAGGATTTCGAGAGTCGCAAGGCAGCCGGCGAAGCGCCCGACACACTCGTCTATCGCGACATCGTCGCGACCGACGGCGGCGAGGAATTCCGCATGATGAAGGCGATCCCCACGGCCAGCCTCTGCCTCACCTGCCACGGCACCAATATCGACCCCGAGCTGGCCGCCAAAATCGACTCGCTCTACCCGGATGACAAGGCAAAGGGCTTCAGCGAAGGCGACCTGCGCGGCGCGTTCTGGGTGACGAGCAAGCTTTAATTACCCCTCACCCAGGATTTCGACATGGAGGTCGAAACAACCATGACCAGCGGACAGGGAGTCAACAGGCTTGTTCAAGACCACCGGACGAGCGAATAACCTGTTTGACAGGGGATAGAATACGCAGTGAAAAGACTGGAAGTAAGCTGGAGTCGCTCGGCCCTCATCTGGTGGAGCATTTTCTGGCGAAGTTTCCTGATCATTTACCTGACCGGCTCGATAATTGCTTTTGTAGCAGGTTTTATTGCCGGTTCCATGGGATTCAATGCACCTTCCGAAGCCTGGCTCGAGATGGCAGGCAATGTAACAGGCTTCATCATTGCAATCCCGGCAGGCATATGGGCGGTGAAACTGGTGCTGCAGAAAGAGTATCGAAATTTCCGGATCGTCCTCGCACCTTCCACTGAAAGAGAACTGGAAAAAATCATCCGCGACAGAAGCGGCGAATGAGCCGCAAGGTTGACGTCCGAATGTCCTTTTCCGGAAATCATCGATGTGGATACCACCACCTGATTAGCAAGTAGAGACGGGATTTCTCCGACACGCAAATGAACAGTGAAATCGAATCGCATATCACTTCACTCACGGATCTGGAGCTGCTGAAGTACTCAAGGTCTGCATCTTACTTACCTGAAGCAATCGAAATCGCAAGGAAGGAACTCGAGAACAGGGGATTTTCCGGAGCTGCGCTCATTGAGCTCGAGCAGCAACTGGCCGCAGAGAAAGAGCATGCAGTCGAAACCGAGCATGAGCCTCTTTCAAATACCTGGAGGCTGGCCGTTTTTCTTTGTGGCCTGTTTTTTGGCATTCCACTGATCATCTTCCTACCGACCTGGCTTCGGTTACGAGAAGAGGGTGCTCGACGAAAATATCGGGAAATGTGGTTGATCGGAGTAGCAGGTCTCGCAACAGGCCTTGTTCTGACCTATATCGTTCTTCCCCTGTTGGTCTAAAAAAAGCAAAAAGGTGAAGCAGGGAATATGATTCAGCCAGCTGACAACCACGCGAAATGGTCTCTGCTTGCCGCCTCAGCAACATCGCCACTCTAGGACGAACTCTCCTCGATCAACCCCAGCGACGCGGCGCGTTTCTTCCATCGCTGGCGTGCCAGTTTGCGCATGTCCTCGGTGTTGTCGAATTCATCGACGATCTCCAGGCCCAGCAGGGTTTCGATCACGTCTTCCATGGTGACGATGCCGGCCATGCCGCCGAATTCGTCGATGACGAGTGCGATGTGCTCGCGCTTTTCGAGCATGCGGTTGTAGAGGTCGGTGATCGGAAACCCCTCCTTGACGACCATGATGTCGCGCCGCAGAACGCTCAGGAGTTCCTCGCCCTTCCCTTCGAGCAGGCTGGAGAGCAGCGCATCCTTGAGGAAATAGCCGGTGACGCGGTCTTTCTCGTCCTGGTGGTAGGTCGGGATGCGTGAGAACCGCAGGTGTGGGTTGGCATCGTGGAAGGCCTGCAGTGTCATCTCCTCGGCAGCGGCCAGGACCACGGTGCGCGGCGTCATGATGCTCTTCGTGTCGATGGTGTGAAAGCGCAGCAGGTTCTTGATGATGGTCGACTCGCTGGAATGAAAGATCCCCTCCTGCTCGCCGATCTCGGTCATGACCATGAAATCAGAGCGCGACAGCACGCTCTTGTCCTTCTCTTTTTTCAGGACCCTCGTAATCAGCTGGGTCATCCAGATCAGCGGCGCCAGCACCCACATGATCAGGTTCAGCGACGCAACCGTGAAGGGCGCGAGCTCCTTCCAGAAGTTCGCGCCAATGGTCTTGGGAATGATCTCGGAGAGAATCAGGATGCCGAGGGTCATGACGACGGGAACCACGACGGTCGTGATGATCGGGCTTGTCTCGGCCCAGATGGCCGTGGCCTGGCTGCCGACGCCGATTGCACCGACGGTGTGCGCGATGGTATTGAGCGTCAGGATCGCGGCCAGCGGCCTGTCGATATTCTCCTTGAACTCCTGCAGGTGGCGCCCGATGGAGGATCCCTCCTGCATCTGGATGCGGGCATAGGAGGGAGTGATGCTCAGCAGAACCGCTTCCCACATGGAACAGAGAAACGAGAAGAGAATCGCGACCAGGAAGAAGGCAATCAGCAGAGTCAACATTGCGTCTGTGTTCACGCGTGTTTGAATGGCGACAAGCATAGCAAAGTTTGCCTCTCGTCCTGAATCAGGCTGCTCGCAACGGGGTTCGGGTCGCGGAACAGCAGAGCAGATGAGCGCACTGCGGACGGCCAGCGAGAAGAGCCCCGCAGATGGCGCGCAGGTCCGATAGCGACCGCCGCCTCCCGGCCCGTCAGGCCACCTCCGTGCCAGAGGCGACGCACTGCACGGATTCCGGGGCCATGGACTAGAATCAGGAGACAGCAAGCAGCCCGGCGAGAAAAGCAACAGAGATGAATCCGGCATCATGCAAGGCTTTCAGAATCCTCATCATGGCCGCGAGCCTGTCAATATCCGGCGCGTTTGCGTCCGGCAGCCCCGTGTGTGACGCAACGCCGGTCGTGAAGGATGCGACGCCCGACGAGATCCGGGACTTCTTTGCGAAGCAGAAGAAGAGCGTCGTCACCTTCGTCGGCTATACGGGGTCGGGATACGAGGACGAAAAAGCGATGCTCGCGGAGGCGGAAAGTGCACTCGAGGAATTCGATCCTTCAGGGACGCTCGTCAATATCGGCGCCACGCCGGATGGCATCGGCGCAATCTATGCACTCGCCAGGGAGCGAGGATTCGTCACGACAGGAATCGTATCGAGCCAGGCAAGGAAATACGGCATCAGCCCCTCTGCCTGCGTCGATTACGTCTTTTACGTGGAAGATGCGACCTGGGGCGGATATACCGACAATGGTAAACGCCTGGCGCCTACCTCGAGGGCACTGGTCGAAAACAGCGATATCCTGATCGGCATCGGCGGTGGCGAAGTGGCCCGGGACGAACTGATGGCCGCACGCAGCATGGGCAAGGAGGTGCGTTTCATTGCTGCCGACATGAATCATGCAAAAGTGCGCGCGAAGGCCAGCAAAAAAGGGCTGCCGCAACCGCAGGATTTTCGCGGTACTGCCCACGAGGTCTTCGGCGCAGAGTAGTCACCCGCGTCCCGGAGATGCCTGGACCAGCTGCTTAAGGCTCACGCGGCTTCCTGCCCGGTCCTGGATCAGGGCGACGGACCCCAGCCGCCGCCTCCGGCCGTCTCGATCTTCAGCACGTCTCCGGCCCTCACATGTCTCTCGCACTTCGCCGGAAGCTCCTCGCCGTTCAACAGGTTGCGTCCGGGCTTGCCGTCGCTCCCAGCATCGAGCCCCCAGGGAGCGAAGTCACGCCGCTCGGTCAGGAGCGTGAAGCGGGCGTCCGCGAGAAAACGGATTGATCGCACGATGCCGTCGCCACCGGGACGCCTGCCCTCGCCGCCCGAACCGCGGCGGATGCCGTACTCCACCACCTGGATCGGAAAGTGACTCTCGAGCACCTCGACCGGCGTGTTGAGCGTGTTGGTCATGTGCGTCTGCACGGCCGACAGCCCGCCGCCGTAGCTGCCGCTGCCCATGCCGCCGCCGATGGTCTCGTAGTAATCCCATGGCGGCCGGTCGCTCGAGCCCATCGCGAGGTTGTTCATGCTGCCGTGGCTCGCGGCCGGAATGCGGCCGGGGATCGCCCGGGCGAGTGCGCCGCAGACGACATCGACGACGCGCGTGCTGGTCTCGACATTGCCTGCCGCGACAGCTGCCGGGAAGCGCGCGTTCAGCAGCGAGCCGCCGGGGGCGGAGAGCGAAATCGGGCGGAAGATGCCGGCGCAGGCCGGCGTCTCCGGCGGCATGAGGCACCGAAAGACGTAGAAGACGCCGGCCGCCGTCACCGACAGCGGGCAGTTGACGTTGCCGCGCACCTGGTCTGCCGTGCCGGCGAAGTCGAGGTGGCAGCGCTCGCCGTCGACGCAGAGCCTGAGGTGCAGGCGGATTCCCCTGTCACCGATGCCGTCGTCGTCGAGGACATCGCTGAAGCGGTATTCGCCGTCCGGGATGTCCGCGAGCATCTGCCGCGCGATAGTCTCGCCATAGCCGTTGAGCGCCTCGACGGCCTCGCCGAAGCTGTAGGCCTCGAGCCTGTCGATCAGTACCCGCAGGCGCTGCAGGCCCGCCTGGTTGGCGCTGACCTGGGCGCTGAAATCACCGAGCGACTCGTCGGGCTTGCGCGCGGAACCGATGATCCGCTGCCTGAGTTCGGCGTTCCATGCACCGTCCCGGATCAGGAAGTCCGGCTCCAGCACGATCCCCTCCTGCTCGAGCGAAGTCGAGATCGGCATGGATCCCGGCGACTCGGCGCCGATATCGGCGTGATGCGCGCGGTTGGCGACGAAGGCCAGCAGCACGCCATCGACGAAGAGCGGCGAGACCAGGGTCACGTCGGGCAGGTGCGTGCCCCCGAGGTAGGGGTCGTTGAACACCAGCGTGTCGCCGGGGCGCCAGGCGACGCGGTCGACGATGCCGCGCATGGCGTAGGCCATGCTGCCGAGGTGCACCGGGATGTGCGCGGCCTGTGCACAGAGATCGCCGACTGCATCGAAGATGGCGCAGGAGAAGTCGAGCCGGTCGCGGATATTCGGCGAGAAAGCCGCGCGCCGCAACACGCCGCCCATCTCGTCGCAGATGGCATTCAGGCGACTTGAAAAAAGCGTCAGTTCAACGGGATTCATGGCTCTCTCCTCGACAGGCAGGCCGTTATTGTAGCGCTTGTGTCGCCACTGTTTACGGGTAGAATGCCCCGATATAACAAGGAGCGCCGCGCGAAGGCGACGGCATGCTCCGCAACAGCACAGTCGTTTCCATGCTCAAGAGGGAGTCCACATGAATCCATTAGCCAGCCGCATCGGGACCCTGATCGTCGGTTTCGTCCTCGCGGCCATCGCCATCTTCGTTCTCGGCCCGGGCGGCCAGTTCAATCCCTGGGAGTTCTGGGTCTGGATGCACGTCATCGTCGGCATCGCCTGGGTGGGCCTGCTCTACTACTTCAACTTTATCCAGGTACCTGCCGTCAACCAGGCCGTCTCCGACGGCGACCCGGGTCCCGCGGCCATCAACAAGTATGTCGCGCCGCGCGCACTCTTCTGGTTCCGCTACGCCGCCATCCTGACCTGGCTCACGGGCGCCGCCGCGCTCGAGGCGATGCATACAGCCGACGGTTCGGGCTTCATGGCGGCCTTCACCTTCCAGCAAGGCTATCGCATCATCGGCATGGGCGCCTGGCTCGGCACCATCATGCTGTTCAATGTCTGGGTGCTGATCTGGCCGAACCAGAAGAAGATTCTCGGTCTCGTGCAGTCGACGCCCGAGCAGATCGCGAAGGCCAGGAGCGTCGCCCTCATGGCCTCGCGCATCAACACGGCGCTGTCGATTCCGATGCTGCTCGGCATGACGGCCCACATGCACGGCCTGCCGATCTGAGGGGCCGCCCGGCGGCCATTCGCGGAACCCGGCTCAGGCCGGGTTTTTTATTGTCATCGCGCTTGCCCGCGACCCTGTTCCAGGGTGTTGAATTTCTGGGTAAAACACAATATTATTTGCTGTTTTTCCGGCGCATAAAGGGACCTCCAGTCGAGCCGCGGGGCAGATCCGCCATGGACTCGCAGAGGTTTCCGAAGCATGCGCCGTTTTGATTTTCTGATGGAGTCAAGCGGATGACACAAGCCCTGATGGCAACCTACAGCCGTCTGCCCGTCACCTTCGAGAGAGGCGAAGGCGTCTGGCTGTGGGACACCGGAGGCAGGAAATACCTCGATGCCTTGTCCGGCATCGCCGTCTGCAGCCTCGGGCATGCGCACCCGGCAGTCACTGCGACGATCTGCCAGCAGGCATCGACGCTGATCCACACCTCGAACGTCTACGGCATCACGCAACAGCAGCAGCTCGGCGAGGCGCTGACGCGGCTCTCCGGCATGGACAATGTCTTCTTCAGCAACTCGGGCGCCGAGGCCAACGAGGCGGCAATCAAGCTCGCGCGGCTCCATGGCCATGCCAGGGGCATCAACGAGCCGGCCATCATCGTCATGGACAACAGCTTCCATGGCCGCACCATGGCAACGCTCACGGCGACCGGCAACCGCAAGGTGCAGGCCGGTTTCGAGCCCCTCGTGAAAGGCTTCGTGCGCGTGCCCTACGGCGATATCGATGCCATCCTCCATGTCGCCGAGACGTCCACCAGCATCGCGGCCGTGCTTGTCGAGCCCGTGCAGGGCGAGGGCGGCGTCAACATCCCTCCCGGGGGCTATCTGGCCGCCATTCGCGAGATCTGCGACCGCAAGGGCTGGCTCATGATGCTCGACGAGATCCAGACCGGCATGTCACGCACCGGCAGCTTCTTCGCCTTCCAGCAGGAGGGTATCGTGCCGGATGTCATGACGCTGGCCAAGGCGCTCGGCAACGGCATGCCGATCGGCGCCTGCCTCGCGCGCGGCGAGGCGGCGTCGCTGTTCGCGCCCGGTAACCACGGTTCCACCTTTGGCGGCAACCCGCTGGCATGCGCCACGGCCCTGACCGTCATCAACACCATGCAGGAGCTGAATCTGCCGGAGAAGGCGGCGCAGCTCGGCAACCATATCGCCAGCAGCCTGCGCGCCGCGCTCGATGGCTTCCCGGCCGTCACCGACATCCGCAACAGGGGCTGCATGATCGGCATCGAACTCGATCGACCATGCGGCGAACTCGTCGGCAAGGCGCTCGCGCAGGGCCTCCTGATCAATGTCACGGCCGGCAACGTGATCAGGCTGTTGCCGCCGCTGGTCATGAGTAACGAAGAGGCCGATCAGCTCGTCACGGGCCTCGCTGGCATCGTCAAGGAGTTCCTCGCATGAACGCAGCAGCAGAAGAGATGAAATTCATGAACAAACCCCGTCATTTCCTGACCCAGCTTGACCTGTCGCCGCTGGAACTGCGCCAGATCATCAACCGCGCCACCGAACTCAAGGCGATGCGCGATCGCGGGGAGGACTACCGCCCCTTTTCCGGCAAGACGCTGGCGATGATTTTCGAGAAATCCTCGACCCGCACGCGCGTCTCGTTCGAGGCCGGCATGACGCAGTTCGGCGGCAATGCCATGTTCCTGTCGCCACGCGACACCCAGCTCGGCCGCGGCGAACCCATCGAGGACAGCGCGCGCGTCATCTCGCGCATGGTCGATATCATCATGATCCGCACCTACGATCACACGATTGTCGAAACCTTTGCGGAACATTCGCGCGTTCCCGTGATCAATGGACTGACCGATCAGTATCATCCCTGCCAGCTGCTGGCGGATATGCAAACCTGGTTCGAGCACCGCGGCGACATCCGCGGCAAGACGGTCGCCTGGATCGGAGACGGCAACAACATGTGCCACTCCTACATCAACGCCGCGCGTCAGCTCGACTTCAAGCTGCACATCGCCTGCCCGGAAGGCTTCGACCCGCAGCAGGAGATCCTCTCCCCCGCGGAGGACCGTTGCGACATGTTTCGCGATCCGATGGATGCAGCAAAAGGCGCGGACCTCATCGTCACAGACGTCTGGGCCAGCATGGGCCAGGAAGAGGAGCAGAAGCAGCGTGAAGCAGCCTTCGCAGGCTTCCAGGTCACCGCGGAGATGATGGCGCACGCCAACAGGAACGCGCTCTTCATGCACTGCCTCCCGGCGCACCGCGGAGAAGAGGTCACGGCCGAGGTCATCGATGGTTCCGCAAGTGTCGTCTGGGACGAGGCCGAAAACAGAATGCACGCCCAAAAGGCACTCATGGAGTTCTTACTGACATGACAACCAGAATCACCGCCACGCTGCTGCTGGCAGCAAGCCTCGCAGGCGGAATCACGACCACTGCCGCCGAGGCCGAGAGCCGCTACGTCTCCGACGAACTCGAGATCACGATGCGTGTCGGCGCCAGCACCAAGCAGCGCATCATCAGCATGCTCGAGAGCGGCACCGAGGTCGAGGTGCTCAGCGTCGACCCCAGGAGCGGCTATTCGAAAGTGCGTGCGCCGAACGGCAAGGTCGGCTTCGTGCTGACACGTTTTCTCATGGACGAACCGAGCGCGCGCGATCAGCTTGAGACACTGAATGCCAAGATCCAGGAACTCGAGGCCGAGCCCGAGCAGATCCGCTCGCGCCTGAACCAGCTGCAGGAGGATTACGCCAAGCTGCAGAAGGACCACCAGAAGGTCGTCAACGACAAGAACGCCATTACGCAGGAGCTGGCAGGCATCCGCCAGACGGCTGCCAACGCCATCAACATCTCCAACGAACGCACCGAGCTGCGCAAGCAACTCGTGGCGCTCAAGCAGCAGGTGGCCGACCTGCAGCACACCAACCGCGAGCTCTCAAACAACCGCAACCAGAACTGGTTCATGATCGGCGCCGGCGTCGTGCTCGGCAGTATCTTCATCGGCTGGCTCCTGCCCTACCTGCGCTTCAAGCGGCGCCGCACCTCACGCTGGAGCGAAATCTAGCGACCAGCCCGAGGCTGTGCCCGGGACAGAAAAAAGCCCCGGCTGTCCGGGGCTTGTTCGTCTCTGCCGGCCAGGAGCGGGGCACGCCCGTCCCGCCCGGCTCACTCCTCGTCGGCGGCTTCCGGCGGCGTCTCACTGGCCGGGATCTGGCGCAGCTTGATGTGCAGCTCGCGCAGCTGGTCCGGCGAGACCTCGGACGGCGCCGAGGTCAGCAGGCAGCTCGCGGTCTGGGTCTTCGGGAAGGCCATGACGTCGCGGATCGAGTGCGCGCCGCTCATGAGCATGACGAGCCGGTCGAGCCCGAACGCCAGGCCGCCGTGCGGCGGGCAGCCGTACTTGAGGGCGTTGAGCAGGAAGCCGAACTTGTCCTGCGCCTCCTGTTCGCCGATGCCGAGCAAATCCAGCACCTGCTGCTGCATTGTCTCCTTGTGAATACGGATGGAGCCGCCGCCAATCTCGGAGCCGTTCAGCACCATGTCGTAGGCACGCGACAGCGCCTTGCCGGGATCGGAGACGAGAATCTCGTGGTGATCCGTCTTCGGCGCCGTGAACGGATGGTGCAGCGCCACCCAGCGCTGCTCGTTGTCGTCGTATTCGAACATCGGGAAGTCGACGACCCAGAGTGGTTTCCAGTCGCCCTGCATGAGGCCGCGGTCCTTGCCGAGCTTCTCGCGCAATGCGCCGAGCGCCTCGTTGACGACCTTCGCCTTGTCTGCGCCGAAGAAGATCAGATCGCCGTCCTGCGCGCCGGTCCGCTCGAGAATGGTGTTCACCGCTTCGTCCGGCAGGAACTTCAGGATCGGTGACTGCAGGCCCTCGCGGCCGGCAGCCACATCGTTGACCTTGATGTAGGCCAGCCCGCGCGCGCCGTAGATACCGACGAATTTCGTGTACTCATCGATCTCCTTGCGCGTGAGCTCGCCGCCGTTGGGAAGGCGCAACGCTGCCACGCGGCCATGCTCGTCGCTGGCCGGTCCGGAGAAGACCTTGAACTCGACATCCGTCATGAGATCGCCGACATCGACGAGTTCCAGCGGGCAGCGCAGGTCTGGACGGTCGGAGCCATAGCGACGCATGACTTCATCGAAGGTCATGCGCGGGAAGGGATCCGGCAGGTCGATATCCAGCAGCGTCTTGAAGAGAGAGCGGATCATGGCCTCCATCAGGGCCATGATGTCTTCCTCCTCGATGAATGACATCTCGATGTCGAGCTGGGTGAACTCGGGCTGGCGGTCGGCGCGCAGGTCCTCGTCGCGGAAGCAGCGCACAATCTGGTAGTAGCGATCCATGCCCGACATCATGAGCAGCTGCTTGAAGAGCTGGGGCGACTGCGGCAGCGCGAAGAACTTGCCCTCGTGCGTGCGGCTCGGCACCAGGTAGTCGCGCGCGCCCTCGGGTGTGGCGCGCGTCAGCATGGGCGTCTCGATGTCGAGAAAGCCGTTGCCGTCGAGGAAACGGCGCAGCTCGCGCGTCACGCGGGCGCGCATCTGAATGCGCTTCTGCATTTCGTCCCGACGCAGGTCGATATAGCGGTAGCGCAGGCGCAGGTCCTCGCCGATGTTGTCCTCGTCCATCTGGATCGGCGTGGGCTCGGCACGGTTCAGGATCTCGAGTTCCTTGCCGAGAATCTCGATCTCGCCGGTCGGCAGCTCCGGGTTGGCGGTGCCTTCCGGGCGCAGCCGGACGAGACCCCTGATGCGCAGGACAAACTCGTTGCGGACCTGTTCGGCCGTGCTGAAGACATCCGGGATGTCCGGATCGTAGACGACCTGCACGAGGCCCTCGCGATCACGCAGGTCGATGAAGATGACGCCGCCGTGGTCGCGCCGGCGATGAGCCCAGCCGCACAACTCGACCGTCTGGTCGACATGCTCGGCATTGAGGTGTCCGCAGTAGTGAGTCCGCATCATGGTCTGTCAGTCTCTGGAAATAAAAACGGCACACCGGATTGACGGTGTGCCTGTTCGGGAAATAACTCGATTGTTACTTGCAGCTCGGGCAGCCCCCCGATCCGCAGCTGTGTGCGCTCTGGGTGCTTTCCTTGGCACCGCTCTCGGCGACGTTCTTCTTGCCGCCGCTCTTGAAGTCGGTTTCGTACCAGCCGCCGCCCTTGAGACGGAAACCGGCCGCCGAGATCAGTTTCTTCAGAGCGGGCTTGCCGCATGCAGGGCAGTCGACCAGCGCGTCGTCGCTGAGCTTCTGCATCACTTCCATGTCGTGGCCACACTCTTCACATCGGTATTCATAAATCGGCATAGTTCCTACCTGGAAAGAACAGATCGAAATCATGAGCTCTCCGCCGAACCCGCAGGCGCGCGGCCAGGGACTTGATCAGAGGCTCGCAAACCGCGATATAGTATCACAAACGCCAGATTCAAGATCTTCCCATGTCAGCGAAAAATCTTCTCGTGACAGGCTGCTCCAGCGGGATCGGCCAGACCACGGCGCTCGGCCTGAAGGCGCGCGGCTACCGCGTCTTCGCCACGGCGCGCAAGCATGAAGACATCGAAGAACTCGGCAAGAGCGGTCTCGATGCGCTCTACCTCGACTATGCCGACAGCGACTCCGTGCAGCGCGCCTTCGAAAGCGTCATGCAGCAGACCGGCGGACGGCTCTACGGCCTCTTCAACAACGGCGCCTACGGCCAGCCCGGCGCGGTCGAGGACCTGACGCGGGAGACGCTGCGCAAGCAGTTCGAGAGCAACTTCTTTGGCTGGCACGAGCTGACGCGGCTGGCGATCCCCGTCATGCGCGAACAGGGCGAGGGCCGCATCATTCACAACAGCTCGGTGCTCGGTTTCGCGGCCATGCCATTCCGTGGCGCCTACAACGCCAGCAAATTCGCCCTCGAGGGACTCTCGGACACGCTGCGGCTCGAGCTGCGCGGCTCGAATATCCATGTCAGCCTCGTCGAGCCCGGCCCGATCCTGAGCCGCTTCCGCGCCAACGCCCTGGTCGCGCTCAGGGAGAACATCGACATCGACAACAGCATCCATCGCGAGAGCTACAAGGGGGCGCTGGCACGCCTGCAGAAGGAGGGGCCGGCCGCGCCGTTCACCCTGCCGCCGGAGGCCGTGCTGCGGAAAGTCGTGCATGCGCTCGAGAGCAGGCGGCCGAAACCGCGATACTACGTCACCTTCCCCACCTGCCTCTTCGGCACCCTGAAGCGGCTGCTCGGCACGCGCCAGCTCGACTGGATCCTCTACAAGGCCGGCGGGGAAGGCAAACGCTAGGGAGATCCCGGAAGCGCCATGTCGGGGTAATTTCCCGCGGCACTCCCGCCGTGGTCACTGCCGGCGCCAGCAGCCCGCGGGGCAGGCCTCAATCGTCGGAGAGGGATTCGAAGCAGCCTTCCTCGTAGTTTTTCCTGACGTCGTCCCAGTCGAAGAGTTCGCCGTTCATGGCGACATAGACGCCACCCGGCGCGAGCTGCACGGCGGCCAGCGCGAAACCCAGGTTGAAGAGGGCGTCCGAATCGCGCACGCTGTAGGGGATCATGGCGCCGGTCAGGACGATGCTCTTGTCGAGCCCGGCCTCGCCGAGCAGCTCGGCGGTTTCGACCATGGTGTCGGTGCCATGCGTGATGAGAATGCTCTCCTCCTCGCAGGCCTCGCAGGCGTCGAGAATCTGCTCGCGATCGCTGTCGTCGATGTCGAGACTGTCCTTCAGCATGAGCTCCTCGATGACGATGTCGGCCGTGACGTTGGCGCGGTCGAGCATCTCCTCGATGTGGGTCTCCTCGAAGATCAGCTCGCCAGCATCGACCGAATAGAGCTTGTCGATGGTGCCGCCGGTCAGCAGGATTCGGATGGACATGGCAATGGTGTCGTCCTGGTTGAGATGCTGCCAAGTGTAATGCCAGCGGGCCCGGTTGTCAGATATTTTGCAGGTAGCGAAACATGCGCTCGCGCATGGCCGCGTCGGGCAGCACACCACGCCCCGCCTGCTGGTTGTCGAGCATGTGTTTGACCTTGCTCGTGCCAGGAATCGCCACCGTGACGGCCGGGTGCGAGACGACGAACTTCAGGAAATACTGCGCCCAGCTGGCGATGCCGAGCTCCTGCGCCCAGGGCGGCAGCGGCTTGCCCCGGGTCAGGCGGAAAAGCTCTCCGCGCGCGAACGGCCGGTTGGCGATGATCGCGATGCCCTTCTCGCGTGCCAGCGGCAGGAGCCGCTGCTGCGCCCCGGGCTCCACCAGCGAATAGTTGACCTGCACGAAATCGAGCGGTTCCCGCTGCATGACGCGCATGAGGCTGTCGTGCGCGCCGGCGTGATAATGCGTGATGCCGAGATAGCGCACGCGTCCCTCCTGCTTCCACTGCCGGAGCGTCTGCAGGTGCGTGCGCGTATCGACGAGATTGTGCACCTGGATCAGGTCGAGCCTGTCGGTCCTGAGCCGCCGCATCGACTGCTGCATCTGGGCGATGCCGCGCTCGCGACCCTCGATCCACACCTTGGTGGCGAAGAAGAGCCGGTCGCGCACGCCGAGTCTCGCGGCGAGATCGCCGACGACGCTCTCAGCGCTGCCGTACATGGGCGAGGTATCCATCATGCTGTTGGGCACGCGGGCGAGCGCCTCGAGCACCTGCATCGGCCCCTCGCGCTCCTCTTCGCTTGGGCCGACCTCGAAGACGCGCGAGGTGCCGAGACCGACGACCGGCAGCTTCTCTCCCGATGAGGGAATCGCCTTCAGGATCTGCTCGCTGCCGGTCGCCGCGGCGAGACCGGGCAGCGCCACGCCCGCGCCGGCCGCCGCGAGCAGTTTCAGGAATTCGCGCCGGTTGTGCATGTATCTGTCACTGGACATGATCATCCTCCGTTGGTTGCGCCATCTTGCGTTGTTGCCGTCCCAGGTTGAGACCGAGCAGGCACCAGGCGATCGCCAGGGGGACGGCTGTCCAGGCGATGGCCGAGAGGCCCATGCCGAGCGCTTTCATGCCCGCGAAGAGCCAGCCCGCGACGGCGTCGCCGCCGCGGTAGAGCACGGTATCGATAAAGTTTTTCGCCTTGTACTTGCTGCTGCGCGGCACGACGGTGTAGAGCACCTCGCGCGCCGGGCGCGTCAGGGCGTAGTTGCCGGCACGCCGCACCACCTGGGTGGCGACGAGCAGCGGCAACACCGGGGCAAACGCGAGCAGCATGAACCCCAGCGCCAGCAGCGCCGGCATGGCCGCGAGCGCGGTGGCGACACCGAATTTCTGCATGATGCGGCCCGTGACGAGAAGCTGGAACAGCAACGTCAGGATGTTCACGGCAAGGTCGATCATGGCGAACAGGCGGGTCCTGGCGTCCGACTCCTGGATGGCCGCCTCGACGATGTGCGCCTGTTCGAAATAGAGGAAGGTCGAGAGCGTCGCGTAGAGCCAGATGAAGAGCCCGATGCCGAGCAGGTAACGCGAGCCGAGCGTCTGCGTGAGCCCCTCGAAGATGGAGCCGCCGAGACCGCGCGTCTCTTCCCCGCTGCTGCTGCGCACGTGCCGGTTCAGGTAGAGAATCGCGGCCAGCGCCGCGCACAGGAACGCCGTCGAGACGAGCAGCAGGTTGCCGCTGCCGAGACGCTCGACGAGCAGTGTCGTGATCGCGGGCCCGGTGATGGCGCCGGCCGTGCCGCCGGCCGCGATCAGCGCGAACAGCCGCTTGCCCTGCGCATTCGTGAAGATGTCGGCCATGAAGCTCCAGAAGACGGAGACGATGAAAAGGTTGAAGACGCTGACCCAGATGAAAAAGGCGCGTGCCCCCCAGAGGGGTTCCGTGTCGCCGCTGAACAGCAGGTGGAACAACAGCAGGTTCAGGATGAAGAAGAGATAGACCGCGGGCAGCAGGCGCGCGCGCGGCAACCTGGCGCTCAGCGCCCCGAACAGCGGCACGGCCGCGAGCATGACGACGAAGGTGCCCGTGAAGACCCACTGCAACTGGTCGACACCGCCGGCGATACCCATTTCGTCGCGCACCGGCCGGATGATGTAATAGCTGCACAGCAGGCAGAAGAAGTAGACGAAGGCCGCGGCGACGAGGCGCCCCTCCCCCCTCTCGAGATTCAGCAACTTGCCGATGCCGGCCTGCAGTGATGCGCCCCTGTTCATCCGGGCAGTATAGGCGATTGGCGGCAGGCACTTCTGCTATGCTTGGGCCTTTTCCGGACAGGCCTGTCGACAACGCGGCCGGAATGCAAACATGAAACAGCTCTTCCTCGTTCTCTCCCTGCTGGCCCTGGCATTCTCCGCCACAGCCGCCCCCCTGACCGAAATCTCGATCGTGCAGAAATACGCCGAAAGGGGCGACCCGGAGGCGCAGTTCGTGCTCGGCAAGCTCCATGCGCGCGGCATCGGCGTCGAGCAGAGCGATGACAAATCCGTCGAGTGGTTCCTGAAGGCCGCGCGAGCCGGCCTGCCACAGGCGCAGAACCGCGTCGGCAAGCTCTACCTCGACGGCGCTGGCGGTCTGCCCGAGGACCACGAGACGGCCTTCGAATGGTTCTCCAGGGCGGCCGACCAGGAACACAAGATCGCCATGTACTATGTCGGCTACCTGCTCTACCGCGGCAAGGGCGTCATCGAGGACAAGGAGGAGGGGATGGAGTGGATGCTGCGTGCCGCGGCGAAGGATTGCAGGCGCGCGCAGGTCAGGCTCGGCATACTCTACGAGAACGGCGACGGCGTCGACATGGATCACAAAACCGCGCTCGCGTGGTACCGCAAGGCCGCGAAACACAATCTGACCATGGCCTATCGCGGTATCGGACGCATCCTGCGCGCCGGCAGCGCCGGCGAACAGGATGTCGCCGAGGCCGCCGAGTGGTTCGAGCTGGCCGCCGAGGCCGGCAAGCCCGACGCCATGTTCGCACTCGCCGAGATCTACCTCAACGGCGAGGGCAACGTGGACGTCGACACGCAGCGAGGCATGCAGTGGCTCGAAAAGGCGGCGGCCCGGGACTACGAACCCGCTGTCGGCCTGCTCGCGACATTGAAGCGGTAGCAGATGTTTCAGAGCCCCCGGGGCGTTTCCGTTCCGACTCTTTGCCGTGACCGATCACAGAGATCGAAACAATCGTCTTCTCTTATTAATGAGAATCATTATCATTAATACATCATCAGAGAGCAGCCGGAGAGAGACGATGGCAAAGACAGTCACATTCGCAATCCTGCATTTCGCGGTGGCCTTCAGTGTCGGATACGCCCTGACCGGCGACATCGTCATCGGCGGAGCCGTGGCCCTGATCGAACCGGCCGTGAACACGATCGCCTTCTACTTTCACGAGAAAGCCTGGAACCTCTTTTCGAGGAAGCAGAAGCAGGGCGCGGGCGTCGATGCCGCCGTGCCGGGAGCGGCCTGATGGACCTCTCGAACTTCAGGGAGATGGATGCCGCCATGCTCTGCAGCCTCGTGAACATGAAGCTGCGCAATGATTACGACGACCTTCAGGACCTCGCGAAGAGCCTCGACATCGATGCGCAGGCGCTCGTGGAGCAGCTGCGCAGGCAGGGGTTCGAGTACGACACAGACATCGGCCAGTTCCGCTGAGAAAGCGGGACCGGCCGGTCTCGTCCCGACAGCCTTCCCCTCCCCGCCCGCGGCCGCTGTTTCAGGACCGGGCGACCGGCGCCCTCAGACGGTCGCGGGGAATCTCCAGCGAGACGACGATACCCCCGTCCGGCCGGTTCGCGATGCCGATCTTCCAGTGATAGAGATCGCACAGCCGCTTGACGATGTTGAGCCCGATGCCCTCGCCTGCCTGCTGCAGGCCGCGGCCGCGAACGTGGCGCTCGAAGATATGCGGAATCAGCTCCTCGTCGATGCCGGGACCGGAGTCCTCCACGCGTAATCCGCTCTGCGTGATGACCACGCGAATCACGCCCGGGCCGCTGTACTTGATGGCGTTCCTGCAGAGATTGCCGATGATGATCTCGAGGATCTTGCGGTTCACGGGCACGCGCAGGCTGGCCTCCGTCTGCATCTCGAGCTCGACGGGCTGGCGCTCCAGCAGCGAGGAGAGTTTCGCAAGCTCGGACTCGGCAACCTCGGCCACGTCGACGGCCTCGGTCTCGTCGAGCAGGGCCGGCTCGCGGCCGAGAATCAGGAAGGCATCGATGAGTTCGGAGATATCCTTGCAGGCGCGGCGGATCATGCGCGCGCGCTGCCGCCCCTTGTCGGACAGGCCCGATTCCGCCTCGAGGAACTGGGCCGCGCCGTCGATGATCGTCATGGGCGTGCGCAACTCATGGCTCACGTCGGAACTGAACTGGCGTTCGCGCTCGACCAGTGCGTCCATGCGCCGGGTGTACTCGTCAACGGCAAGCGCCAGCTCCTTGGCCTCGCCCTTGAGTCCGCTCATCGGCATGCTCAGCGGCGCCTGGTCGACCGAGCTCTTGCGCAGCCGTCGCGCGATGCGCAGCACCGGCGAGATCGCCCCCGCGCTGAGACGGTAGGCGACCCAGCTCGCGCCGTAGACAATGATCAGCAGGAGGCCGAGCGGGATGACGCCGAAGAGTCCGACGAGACGATCGACATTGTGCCCCTCGAAGACGAGGTAGAGCCGGCCGAGGCCGGAGTCCTCGACGTAGACGGGCACGGGTTTCTCGCGGTCGCTGAAGGCGACCGCGGGATGAAGACCGGGATCGAGTCCCCGCAGCTCGGCCGGCAAGCCGGTGTCGCCCTCGCCGGATGCAAGGTAGCCGACGAGATTGCGCGTCCGCGGCAGCGGAAAAGCGGGATCCTCGAGCCGCGCGCTCGTGAAGGAGTCCGCCTCGAGCTCGAGGGCCTCCTTGACGAGCACGCGCTGCAGCACCCAGGTCACGGCGTAGAGACTCAGCAGCACGCTCAGGAAGATGAAGACGGCCTGCAGCAGGTAGCGCTGCCAGCGCGGCGTGTCGAGATGGAGCCGCGAACTAGCCGGACTCATAGAGGCGGTAGCCGATGCCGTGCATTGTGTGCAGGAGCTTGTGCTCGAAGGGCTTGTCGATCGCGGTGCGCAATGCCGAGATGTGCGTGCGCAGGGAATCGCTCTCGGTCGGATCGTCACCCCAGACGAAGGACTCGATCTCGCGCCGCGTCACCACGCGATGGGTGTTCTCCATCAGCAGCCGCAGGATCTTCAACGGCACCGGGTTGAGCCTGATCGGCTGCCCGGCGCGCGAGACCTCGAGTGTTTCGAGGTTCAGCGTCATGTCGGCCACGGCCAGCGCAGAGCGGTTGCTCAGCAGCGAACGCCGCCACAGCGCCTGCACGCGGGCGTAGACCTCGAGCAGCTCGAACGGCTTCACGAGATAGTCATCGGCGCCGGCGGCAAAGCCCGTGAGTTTGTCATCGAGGGAGTCGCGCGCCGTGAGCATCAGAATCGGCACGGTCGCGTGCTTGACGGAACGCAACTGCCGGCAGAGCTCCATGCCGTCGAGACCGGGCAGCGCCAGGTCGAGAATGATGACATCGTGCTCCCCGGTTGCGGCCAGATGCAGGCCGGTCAGCCCGTCATGCGCGCAGTCGGCAACATGGCCGCGCTCGGTGAAAAAATCGACCAGCAGCATGGCGATGTCGGTATTGTCCTCGATGACCAGCACGCGGCCGTGGAACTCGCTCGGCGAGGAGTCGGTCATGTCGACACCCTTTTCGGATCAGTAGCGCACATCGGCGGGCCTCGCATCCGCTTTCGTCAGCAATAGCTGTACTGTACCCAGATAGCGCTCCTCAAAACCACCCTGGCAGTAGCAGAAATAGTAGTCCCACATGCGGATGAAGCTCTCCGGGTAGCCCAGCGCGCGCACCGCGTCGAGGCGCTGGAGAAAACGCTCGCGCCAGTCGCGCAGCGTGCGCGCGTAGTGCAGGCCGATATCCTCGAGATGCGAGATTCTCATGGCCGTCGCGTGCGTCAGCGATCCGGCAATGGCAGTGACCGACGGCAGGAAGCCGCCCGGGAAGATATAGCGCTTGATGAAATCCACCTGCTGCAATGCCCGTTCGTAGTGCTGGTCGGTCATGGTGATGGCCTGGATCAGCATCATGCCGTCGGGCTTCAGCAGGCTGTCGCAGCGGGCGAAGTAGTGGTCCATGTACTGATGGCCGACCGCCTCGATCATCTCGATCGAGACGAGACGGTCGTACTGCCCCTCGAGGTCGCGGTAGTCCTTGCAGAGCACCTCGACACGGTCCGACAGCCCGAGCGCCTCGACACGTTCGCATGCGTATGCGAACTGTTCTGTCGAAATGGTCGTGGTCGTGACCCTGCAGCCGTAGTGCGTCGCTGCATGTATCGCCAGGCCGCCCCAGCCGGTGCCGATCTCGAGCAGGTGCATGCCGGGCGCCAGCCCGAGCTTGCGGCAGACGCGATCGAGCTTGGCCACGGCCGCCTGCTCCAGCGTCGACGACGCCTCCGGATACCAGGCGCAGGAGTACATCATCGCCGGGTCGAGGAAGAGTTCGAAGAGCGCGTTGCCGATATCGTAATGGGCCTCGATGTTGCGCCGGCTGCCGGCGCGGGTATTGCGCGTGAACCACTGTGTCAGCAGGCGCGCCGGCTGACGCAGGAGCTTCAGGGTGCCGTCGAATGCGCTCATGAGACTGCGGTTGCGCAAAAAGAGCCGCACGAGCGCATCGACCTCGTCGCACTCCCAGCTGCCACGCATGTAAGCCTCCCCTGCGCCGCAGATTCCGCCAAGCAGGATGTCGCTCCACGCCGAGGGCGCCGTGACCTGCACGACGACCGGGCGCGGCAGCGCGCGGGAAAGCGTGCCGAAGGACCACTCACGCTCCTGTTCGCGGATGACGAGTTGCCCCTCCCGCAGCCGGTCCAGCTGGCTCAGGAGAATCTTGCGTGCGAGCCTGTCGAGAAGCGCACCGCGCGCGCCTGCCGCAAGCCGCGCGCCGGAAGGAACGATGGATGTTTTCATCGGGATGTCATCTCCACTGACGGGTGTTCGTCGCTGTATGTGCCGGGGCCGGGAGCGGCGCTAGCCTGCGCGGCGCAGGCTGCCGAGCTCCTGCTGATCCCGGGCGAAGTCGTCCAGGGCCTGCAGGGCGCTGACCACGCCGTCCTCGTGAAAGCCGTTGCGCCAGTAGGCGCCGCAGTAGTAGGTGCGGTTACCGCCGCTGATCTCGTCGCGCCGCGCCTGCGCCGCAACCGACTCCGGCGTGAAGACGGGGTGCTCGTAGACCATGCGGCGGATGACCTGGCGCGGATCGATGGCCTGCGTGTTGTTGAGGGTGACGAGAAAACGCACGGGCGCGTCGAGTCCCTGCAGGCGGTTCATGTCGTACGTCAGGGCCACGCGCTCGCTGTCCGGCTGCAGGTGGTAGTTCCACGAGGCCCAGGCCCGCCGTGTTCGCGGCATGACGGACTCGTCGGTATGCAGCACGGCCTCGTTACGCTGGTAGTGCAGGCGCCCGAGGACGTCACGTTCGGCCGGCGTCGGGTCGGCGAGCAGTTTCAGGGCCTGGTCGCTGTGCGTGGCAATGAAGACCGCGTCGAACAGCTCAGCGCCGTGACGCCGCGTACGGATCTCGACACCGACCGGCAGCCGGCGGATCGACTGCACGGGCGTGCGCAGGCGGATACCATCGGCATAGGGCGCCGAGAGCGGCTTGAGATACTCCCGCGAGCCGCCCTTGATGACATACCAGCGCGGCCTGTTGCGCAGATCGAGCAGGCCGTGATGCCTGAAGAAGCGGATGAAGAAGCTGGCCGGGAAGGCCTGCATCTGCGCGGGATCGGTGGACCAGATCGCCGCGCCCATCGGAATGATGTAGTGCCCGATGAACTCTCGCGAATAGCGGTGCCGGGCCAGGTAGTCCCCCAGCGGCATCTCCGCCTCTCCGCTGTCGAGCGTCGCGGGCGCCTCGCGGTTGAAGCGCAGGATATCGCGCACCATGCGGTGGAAGGACGGCGACAGCAGGTTGCGCCGCTGCGCGAACAGGCTGTTGAGCGAATGGCCGTTGTACTCGAGAGCCGTCGTGCCGCACTTGACGCTGAAACTCATCTCTGTCGGCTGCGACGCCACGCCGAGCCGCTGCAGCAGTGCGATGAAATTCGGGTAGGTGCGCTCGTTGAAGACGATGAAGCCGCTGTCGACCGCATAGTGGCGACCCTCCCGTTCGATGTCGTGCGTGTGCGTGTGACCGCCGAGATGATCGCCTGCCTCGAACACCGTCACCTGGTGCTCGCCGGCGAGGTGATGCGCGGCGACGTTGCCGGCGATGCCGCTGCCGATGACCGCTACTTTCATGGTTTCGTCTCCCAGCGCTGCGGTACCTTGACCAGCTTGCCGACATCGTAGCCCAGCGACTTGACGACAGAGACCAGCTCTTCGTAGTCGCTCTCGGGTATTGCCGGCTCGCGCGTCATGATCCAGACGAAATCGCGCTTCTGGCGTCCGATGATCGTCTTGCTGTAATCCGGATCCAGGTAGACGATGCGGTAGTCCGCCTTGATGGGCCAGATGAACTGCATGCCCCAGAGCGCATTGGAGCCATCGTCCCCGACATAGCCGACGGGTTTCATCTCCTTGCGTTCGCCGTCGAATCCACCCTTGCGGAATGTGAAGCTGGTCTGGACAGTTTTCGGCCCGATGCGTTCATAGCTCTCGACCGCGTTGTAGATATCTTTCTCGAACGGGGTCGGAATGCTCGCGATGACATACCAGTCTCCCATGAAGCGGTCGAGGTCGACCTGCTCCACGCCGGGCATCGGCGAATGGCTTGCGCAGCCGCCGAGGAGCGCGCCGAGGGACACGGCCAGTGCCGAAGTGCGCAGTAATTGCATGTTCATGCCTCCTTGCGCACATAGCGCAGTATCTTGCCGCCGGCCACCGTCGTCTGCAGTGCTTGCCAGCTGTTGTCGGGCGCATACCAGAGCTCGATATCGGCCTTGTCCCTGACGCTCAGGCGGTAGCGTGTGGGGCCGTACTGGCGCCCGTTGAAGGAGAGCGGCTCGCTGTCGACCTGCTGCAGGGAGGTGAGTTCGTATTCACCTGTCTGGGTGTTCAGCAGCCGCTGGCTGTTCAAGAGGCCTGGATCCCAGTAGGCGAAGGTGCGCACGCAACCATCGAGAGTGGCGCTGTCATCCCGGGTGCTCACCTCGAGCCCCTGCAAGGCAGGCTGCGCGTCGACCGTCAGCTGCTTGCCGTTGTCGTTGGTGCTCGTCTCGAGTTCGACGATGCAGCCGTCGCGCCAGAGTTCGTCGGCGCTGTGGCGGTACTTGTAGGCAGTGAAGGCCAGGAACTTGATATCGAAGCGGGCCTCGACCTGGACACGCTTCTCTCCTCCCGACCTGTCGAGGATGACACGGTGGACGCCGATCGGCCTGTCGTCGAGATAGACGTCGAAGTGGAGCTGCATGTCCGAGGCGTGCGTCATCCCGGCCCAGCAGCATGCGATTGCAGCGAGTTTGCGGATCATGAGTGTTCCTCTTTTGTGATGGTTTGCCGCGCGCGCGGAAACCAGGGAATGAAGGCGGACGTGGTTTCCACGTAGCGGCGATAGGCGGGCCGGCGCTCCTCGATGTCTCTCTCGAGCAGGCTGACCCCGGAAACCCTGAGCAGCAGGAAGGTCATCAGCAGCGGCGCGAACACCGTCCATGCATGGCCGGCCGCCAGCGCGAACAGGAAGAAGCTCCACCAGATGCATGCCTCGCCGAAGTAGTTCGGGTGGCGGCTCAGGCGCCAGACACCGGTATCGAGCACCTTGCCGCGGTTGGCAGGATTACTGCGGAACCGCGCGAGTTGCCAGTCGGCGACGGATTCGAAAAAGAACCCCAGGGCGAACAACCCCGTCGCCAGCAGGTGCAGCACACCGGCATCGGCCGGGGTGGAAAGCGCGGCGGCGAGCGGCGCGGAGATGAGCCAGGCGAGGACCGCTTGCAGGCCGAACACGGTGACGAGGCTCCGGCGCGCGAAGCGCGGATTGCGCTCGCGCATGGCGGCGTAGCGGTGATCCTCCGGCTTGCCGGCGTTGCGCAGCCACAGGTGCAGCGACAGGCGCAGCGACCAGGCCGCGACGAGCGCCAGCAGCAGCCAGGAGGATAGCGCCATCTGGCCGGCAAATGCGCCGTAGACGAGTGTCGCGGCGAGAAAGAAGAGTGACCAGAGGCTGTCGACGATGTTGACGTTGCTGCGGCGGAAAGCATACAGCCAGCCGGCGGCCCCCATGACGAGCAGCAGCGGAAGACTCCACATCCAGGCAGTGATCATGATTCAGCCCTCCGTGCACGTGGAAACATCTGCAGGAAACCATCGTTGCGCATCGCCAGCAGGACCAGCAGCGTGAACAGCACGCCCCAGCGTTCGCCGGCCAGAAAGGCCAGCGGGCCGCCGATGGCGCCAAACGCAAAAGCCTGCACGAAGCGACCGTGCAACCAGCGCAGCGAGAGATTCAGCGTGGTGGCGAGCATCGCCCACATGGCGACGATCCAGACAGGCGCCAGGTCGCCCAGCAGCTGCCCGTTCGGATAGACCACGACACCGGCGAGCGTCAGGAGGTTCTCCCAGACGAGACCGATGCCGAGGGCGACCAGGATGAGCCTCGCCTCTGCCTGGGGTGCCGGGCTCGTGACGAGGTGCCAGGCCACCACGGCGGCGACCACGGCCGGGCCGAGCCAGTGGTACTGGCCGCTGCCGAGCAGCACGACGGCCAGCCAGCCGGCCTGGAAGAGCAGGAAATTAATCAGCTTGTGTTTCATCGCCGCTCCTCCGTATGAAACGATAATGAGCGACGAACCACTCCCGGCCGCCGCGGTAGCCGAAGAGTTCGGCGCAGGCCATGAAGAACATGCGCCAGCGCTGCCACCAGATCGCGGCGAAATCCTTGCCGTAGGTGGTCTCGAACAGTGGCCAGAGCGCTGCCCTGTTGCGGTCCATCTTCTGCAGCCAGGCGTTGCAGGTCCGCTCGTAGTGACGGCCGGACCAGAACCAGCGCTGCTCGAGTGCGAGGTGCTGCTGGCAGCGTAGCGGCAGGTCGGCGCTCGGCATCATGCCACCGGAGAAGAAGTGCCGGCTCATCCAGTCACCTGCGCCCTTGTCCTCGAAGAGGTAGGGCGTCGAACGATGCACGAAGATGTGCATGAAGAAACGGCCGTCCGGCCTGAGCCAGCCATGGATGCGCCGCATCAGGCGTTCCCAGTTGCGCATGTGCTCGAACATCTCGACGGAGACGACGCGATCGTAGGCGCCGTCTGCCTCGAAGTCGTTCATGTCGGCGGTCATGACATGGACATTCTGCAGTCCCTCGTTCGCGAGCTGCTGGCGGATGAACGCCCCCTGTGAAGCCGAGTTGGAAACGGCCGTGATCTGGCTGCCGGGATAGCGTCGCGCCATGAAGAGTGTCAGCGAACCCCAGCCGCAGCCAAGCTCGAGGATGCGCTGCCCGTCGGCCAGGCCGGCATGTTCGCAGGTCAGTGCCAGCGCCTGCTGCTCGGCCTCGTCGAGACCGGTATCGTCATCGGGCCAGCAGGCGCAGCTGTACTTGCGGTGATCGCCGAGCACCGTCTCGAAAAAGGCGGGCGGCACCTCGTAATGCTGCTCGTTGGCCAGCTCGGGGACCTCGGCGACGGGTCCCGAGCGCATGAGCTCGAGGAACGCCTGCTCGCGATCGGCGGCTTGCTCGAGGTCGCCGGCCTCGATCTCCTCGAGCCGCTGGCGCAGCAGGCGACGGATGCCTGCCCGGACCAGTGCGTCGGGGAGCATCCCCTTTTCCGTCATCTCGAGTGCTTTTTCCTGGTACATGATCTGCCTCGCTCTGTTGATACGGGGATCAGATTACGCAGGAGGGGATCAAGCGAATCTCAAGCAAATGTTAAAAAATGCTCAAAACGGAGTATTTTTCGATTTTTTCATGCATGAAGGAGCCGGGAAGGGCACCAGGGACGCACCCGGGAGACTCGGCCGGAGAGGCAGTTAGCCCCGTATCACGCGATGCAGGAGAGAGCCGTGGTTGTGGTGCGGGGAATGATTCACAGGGGGTTTCAAGGCCGCCGGGTCGACAGAACCGGCCCTCTAGTCGACTTTCTTGCAGCCAATCAGTTCGTTGCCTTCAGTGTCGAGGAAGAAGAGTGTTCCATTATCGAGCCGGTATTTCCGGACCTGCTGCAGGACGGCATTGAGTCGATCCGGCACTGACATATCGATGCACATCTTCCTGGTGACTGCTATGGGTCCGAACTCGATCACGCCGTCATCGAAGTGAACGATTTTTCCGTTCAGGTTGTTACAGCCATCGTTGCCAGTCACCCGCATGGCCGACAGGTTGATTTCAATCAGGGGGACTCTCATCCTCCTGTTGCTGATCTCGACCGGTTCGCCATTGATGGCCGTCACTGCCCAGATATCGTTGATGTTGATTTTTGGATCCCTTGTTTTCTCGAGAACTTCCACCAGAAGATAGCTGATCGAGGAGGCGTCGGCAGGAACGTCTTGCAGTTCCTCCTCGCTCACGCTGAGCTTGTAGAGATAACCTGCCTCGTAAGTGAAACCCTCGATAGGCGCATAGAAGTTCTTCCACTCGCCAGGTTCCGGCGAGTCACCTTTTTGCACCTGCAAGCATGTCCTCTTTCCGACACCCTCGCACTGCACGGTGAAACTGTTGACCCAGTAGGTCGAAAGATCATCCATCGCATGGGAGCAGGGCGCAATCAATGCAAACAGCAGAGTCAAGAGCAGTCTTTTCATTGCTGATCCCGTGTGAATTTGCATCAAATGTACCAGCGATCTGCTGCAGTGTCGATGATGCAGGGTATGGACACTGCCATGGGAGATGAAATGGCGGATCGCCGAAGAGTATCCATACAGGCCATCCGGGACCAGTGCCCTAGCGCTTCCTCTTCCCGCTCTTCCTGACATGTTGCATGAGACGACGGCGCTTGCTGACCTGGCGGTCGGTGAGCTTGTTCTTCCTGCCCTCGAAGGGATTTTCACCGCTGCGGAACTCGACGATCAGCGGCGAGCCCTGCAGCTGCAGCGCCTTGCGGAAGCGGCCGACGAGATAGCGCTTGTAGCTCGCCGGCACGGATTCGGTCTGGTTGCCATGGATGATGATGCGCGGCGGGTTCTTGCCGCCCTGGTGGGCGTAGCGCAGCTTGATGCGGCGGCCGCGCACGATCGGTGGCTGGTGCTCCGTGACACACTCCTCGAGGATCTCCGTCAGGCGGCTCGTCTTGAACTCGCGCATGGCGTTGGCATAGGCGTGCTGCACATGCTTGAGCAGGACGCCGACCCCGCTGCCGTGCAGCGCCGACACATAGTGCCAGCTCGCGAAGTCGAGAAACGCCAGCTTGCGCTCCAGATCCTCCCTGACCTTGTCGCGCTGGTCCGGCGAGAGGCCGTCCCACTTGTTGACGACAATCACGAGCGCCCTGCCGCTCTGCAGCAGGTGGCCGGCAAGATGCGCGTCCTGCTCGGTCACACCCTCCTGCGCGTCCAGCAGCAGCATGCAGACATGGGCCTGCTCGATCGCCTGCAGCGTCTTGACGATGCTGAACTTCTCGATGGCCTCCCTGACGCGGCCGCGCCTGCGCACGCCGGCGGTGTCGATCAGCGTGAAGCGCTGGCCATTGACCTCGAACGGAACCTGGATGCTGTCACGCGTCGTGCCCGGCAAGTCGAACGCGACGACGCGCTCCTCGCCGATGAGGCGGTTGATCAATGTCGACTTGCCGACGTTCGGCCTGCCAACGACGGCGACCCTGATACCCTGCTGCGCGTCCTGCTCTTCCTCGACTTCCGGCGGCGGCAGGGTGTCCAGCACGCCGTCGATGAGCTGGCGCACGCCGCGCCCGTGGGCCGCAGCAATGGCGACAGGTTCGCCCGAGAGGCCGTAGAAATCGGCAACCGCGAGATCGGGGTCGAAGCCCTCGCTCTTGTTGACGACGAGCGTGACAGGCTTGCCGGAACGGCGCAGGCGGTCGGCGATCGCCTCGTCGCCGGCATTGCGTCCATCACGCGCATCGACGAGAAACAGCACGTGGTCGGATTCCTCGATCGCCTGCCAGACCTGCCGTTCCATGAGTGGATCGACCCCCTCCTCCTGGCCGCTGAGGCCGCCTGTGTCGACGACGACATAGGGAAAGGCGCCCATGCGGCCGATACCATACTGGCGATCTCGCGTAAGCCCCGGCTGGTCTGCGACGAGTGCGTCGCGCGAGCGTGTCAGGCGGTTGAAGAGTGTCGATTTACCGACGTTGGGACGCCCGACGAGGGCGATGACGGGCAGCATCTCAAGGGGCGATCAGGGCACGTCGACGGATGCGAGTTCGCCATCTTCGCCGTAGACGAAGACGCTCGAGCCGTTCGTGACGAGGGGCGCGGAGACCTTCGACGAGACCGCGCGCACGCGCGAGACGATCCGGCCATCGGCCGTCGACAGCCAGTGCAGCCAGCCCTCGAGATCCGCAACCGCGACATAGGGACCGACAGCCACAGCGGGCGACAGCTGGCGTCCAGAGAGCAGCTCCTGTTTCCAGAGGACTGAGCCGTCCTCGCGGCTGATGCCGTAGACATGGCCGCTGGAGTCGGAAGCGAAGAGGTTGACGCCATCGGAGGTGACTCCCTGGTGGGAGCTGAAGCGCTGGCGCCAGCGAGCCTTGCCATCGGCCTTGTTGACCGCCGCCATGTCGCCCTGGTAGGAGGCGACGTAGAGGGAGTTGCCGGCGAGCACCATGTTGCCGTCGATGTCGACGATCTGTTCGAGTTCGTTGCGACCGCTGGCGTAGGCAATCGGAATCTCCCATTCGGGAATGCCGCTCGCGGCCCTGAGCTTGACGAGACGCCCGCCGTCCATACCGCAGTAGAGATGCTCGCCTTCGAACACCGGCGTACCCGAGCCGCGCAGGCTCAACACCGGCGCGGAACGATGGAACATCCAGCGGCGCTCGCCAGTGGCCGCGTCGAAGCCGGATATCTTGCCGTCGTCGGTATGCACCGCGACGATGCCGCTGCCGGCGGCGGGCACCGAGGTGACCTCCGTGGAGACCTGCGCGCGCCAGAGTTCGGTGCCGTTCGACTGGCTCAGCGCCACGATATCGCCCTCGGTCGACCCCACGATCACGAGCCCGTAACCGGCGCCGGGTCCGCCGCCGAGTTCCATGTCGACACTCCTGGACCAGAGCGTCGAACCCGTCTGCGCGTTGAGCGCCTGGATGTCGCCGCCGAAGTTGGCGACGTAGAGAGTCGTGCCATCGAGTGAGACAACCAGCCTGACGCCCTCGTCATCGGTTCCTTCGCCGACATCCTTGCTCCAGTTGACGCCGGAAGCGATCGGATTCACAAGCTCCGTGAGTTCGGAGACATCGATGGAGGATGTCTCGCGCGACAACCAGCTGCAGCCTTGAGCCAGCAATAGCGTTGTGATCAGGAGGGCGTAGCGAGTCTTCATGTCTGTTCCTGCAATTCTGTTAGCAGATACTGGATGATTTCGTCCGTTGCACCCTTCTCCTGCGCCTCTTCGAGCGCGGCGCGCGCCTCGTCGCGCCGCCCCTGCAGGTAGGCAATCTGCCCGCGCAGGCTCGCGACCTCGGCCGCGAAGGCGTCGCCGCCGATGCCGCCGAGCAGCACCAGCGCCTCGTCGTATTTCTCCTGCGCCATGAGCACGCGTGCCAAACGCAGGTCGATGACCGGAATCATCGAGACGTCAGGGTGACCGCCTCTGGCCTCTTCCAGGGTCGTGCGGGCGGCATCCAGTTCACCTGCCTCGACCTGCTGACGCGCCAGCTCGAGCACGGCGAAACTGACGTAGGTGGTGTCGCCATACTCCTCCTGCAGCACATCGAGCGCTGACACGGTCTTCGCGGTGTCGCCGCTGCTGGCAACGGCCAGGAACTTGTCGTAGGCATCGGCGCCCATTGCGGCTTTTTGTGCCTGGTAGGATTTCCAGTACTGCAATCCGAAAATGCCGCCGAGCGCGATCACCACGCCCGCGACGATCGACATGCCGTTTTCCTTTAGCCAGGCCTTGATCTTCTCGATCTGTTCTTCGTCTGACAAATGATCACTCACAGGAGCACCTCTTTCAAATAGTCTTCCAGTTGTTCGATACGCAGCTCGAGCTGCTCGCCGCCCTCGCGCAGCGGCTTGACCGAGACCACGCCCTTCTCATGCTCATCCGGCCCCATGATGAGCGCGAAACGCGCGCCGCTCCTGTCCGCCTTCCTGAACTGCGATTTGAAACCGCCGCCGCCGCAGTGCACAAGCACGCCGGTGCCGGGCAACTGCGTGCGCAGACGCATCGCGATCTGCTGCGCCTCGAGCGCCGTCTCGGCGGTATTGACAATATAGAGATCGGCCACGGGGGGCTGCGCGAGGTGCCCCTGTTCCTCGATCAGCGCGATGACGCGCTCGATTCCCATGCCGAATCCGATGCCGCAAGTCGGCTTGCCGCCGAGCTGTTCGACGAGACCGTCGAAGCGGCCGCCCGCGCAGATTGTACCCTGTGCGCCGAGCCGATCGGTGACCCATTCGAACACCGTGCGCACATAGTAGTCGAGCCCCCTGACGAGGCGTTCGTTGACCACGTGGGGAATACCGGCCCTGTCGAGACCGGCGCGCAGCATATCGAAGTGCCTGCGGGATTCTTCGTCGAGATACGCCATGAGGGTCGGCGCCTCCCTGACGATCTCCTGTACCTGCGGATTCTTGGAATCGAGCACGCGCAGCGGGTTGGTCTGCAGGCGGCGTTCGCTATCCTCGTCGAGCGCGTCGCGGTGCTGCTCGAGATAGGCGACGAGGTTCTCCCGGTAGCGCGCACGCTCGCCGGGCGTGCCCAGCGTGTTGATCTGCAGCTCGACGTCGCGAATGCCGAGGCTGTCCCACATGGCGGCCGTCATCAGGAGCATCTCGAAATCCACGTCGGGCCCCTCGAAGCCGAAGGCCTCGACGCCGATCTGGTGAAACTGGCGATAACGGCCCTTCTGCGGACGCTCGTGCCGAAACATGGGGCCGCGATACCAGAGGCGTTGTGTCTGGTTGTGCAGCAGGCCGTTCTCGATACAGGCGCGCACGACACCGGCGGTGCCCTCGGGACGCAGGGTCAGGGAATCGCCGTTCCTGTCCTCGAAGCTGTACATCTCCTTCTCGACGATATCGGTGACCTCGCCGATGGCGCGCTTGAAAAGCTGGCTCTGCTCGACGATGGGGGTGCGAATTTCCTGGTAGCCGAAACTGTCGAAGAGATCCTCGAGGGCTTGCTCGAGATGACGCCAGATCCACGACTGTTCCGGCAGAATGTCGTGCATTCCGCGGATCGCCTGCAGCTTGCTCATCAGCCTTCGCGCGCCTCCAGGGTGAAACGGGCGACATTGCCGCTGGTGTGGGGAGCCAGATCGAAGCGCTCGTCGTTGACGAACATTTCCACGGCCGTTGCATTACCCAGCACGAAGCGCAGCGGTGCATCGCCGTCGATCTCCCTGCTGTCGCCCGCCTGCATCTCGCCGCTCAGCAGCACCTCGCCATTGGCGTCCGTGATCTGCACCCAGCACTTGCCGGAAAAACTGATCCTGATGCCGGAGCCGGCTGCAGCGGGCTGCGCGTCCTCTGCCGGTGCGATCGTCTCCAGCTGGCGCTGAGGCATGATGGGCGACAGGCTGCCGAGTCCTGTATCGGCAGGCGTCTGCAGGCTGTCAGTCCCGGCATCGGGCGCGGGGGCCGTCCCGCTCGGCACGGCCAGGCCGCTGCTGTCAGCGGTCTCTGCAGCGGGCGGAATCTCGCCTCCCGCGACTTCCGTGTCGCTCGGGCCGCCGTCGACGGACGTTTCATTCTCTTCCGCTTCGGGCGAGCCGGAAGTATCGCTTGCGCCGGGCCGGGCGACCGGATCCGGTGAGACGCTCGCGGGAGGCGGTGCATCCAGTGGCACCACCATGGGCTGACCGCTCTCCCTGTCCAGAGGCACGGGACCCTCCTGCATCTGCGTTTCGGACGTCGGTGGCAGCAGCTCCCCGGGCAGCGGCAAATCGTCGCCGATGCCAGGAATTTGCACATCACCCTTCCACCACAGGAACACCAGCAACAGGAGACCGACGAGCAGGAGCCAGGAAACCAGTCTCATGAACCAGTTGCTGCTTTTGACCTGCTGGCGTATCTGCGGCGCGCGATGCTGGTTCAGCACCGCAACCTGCTCCTCTGGAATGTCGTCGAATGCCACCCTGAGGTCGTCATACGGCAGGTTGACGAGCTTGGCGTAGTTTTTCAGGTACCCAAGAGTGAAGACGCGCGACGGCAGCTTCGACCTGTCACCGTTTTCGAGCGCCTCGATCACATCCCTCACGAGGTGGAGTTCGTCAGCAACCTCCTCGATCGTGAGCTTGGCGTCTTCGCGTGCCTGGCGCAGCATGGCGCCTGCCGACGGGCGTGCCGTCGCTTCCTGTGACTCGTCTGCGGGAGCTGTATCGGACATACGTCAACCTCTGCCACGCAGGCGTTTCATTGCCTGGTCGGCCTGTGAAAAATCGGAATTGAGTGCCAGCGCGCTCTGCAGGCGTGCACGCGCGAGGTCATATTGGCCATAGCGCTCGTAGCAGAGCCCTGCATTGGTCAGCGCGACCCAGGGATACTGGTTGAGCGGACTCTTCGAAGCTGCCAGAAATTCGCTGTCGGCTTCGCCATAGAGGCCGTTGCTGCAGAGGTAGGTGCCATAGGCATTGCTCACGAAGGGGTCGTAGGGCGCGAGTTTCTTCGCCTTCAGGTAATGCCTGGCGGCATTGTCGCTGTCGCCTCTCCCCTGCAGGATCAGACCCATGAGCGTGTGGCCCTCGACACTCTCCGGGTCCGCGGCGACGGCCTTCTGGGCATTCTCGAAAGCCGCCGCCATGTTGCCGCGCTCGAGATAGCGCCGCGACAGCTCGACATAGGTCGAGGCCACAGAGTTCGACTTCAGGAGTCCCGGGGAACTGCTGTTGTCCGTCGGCGTGCAGGCAGCGACGAGGTGCAGAATCACAGCGACCAGGAGCGCGACCTGGCTGACGGTGGAAAACCTGTATGTCACCGGCCGCCCCCGGCACCCATGTTCCTTAGCTGGCGCTTGCTTCTGTCCTGCACCTTGCCGACAAGCTGGCCGCAGGCCGCGTCGATGTCGTCACCGCGGGTCTTGCGCGTGGTGGCGATCAGGCCCGAGCGCTTGAGGCGCATGCGGAATGCTTCGACACGTTCGGGCGGCGAGGAGCTGTAGCCGCTGCCCGGAAAGGGGTTGAACGGGATCAGATTGATCTTCGAGGGCACGCCCTCGAGCAGGCGGATCAGCGCCTTGGCGTGCTTCTCGGTGTCGTTGATACCATCGAGCATCACGTATTCCCAGGTGATCTTGCGACGTTTGTCGCCGGCAATGAATTCCCTGCAGGCGGGGATCAATGTCTCGAGCGGGTACTTCCTGTTGATCGGCACGAGTTCGTCACGCAGGTCATTGTCCGGGGCATGGAGGGAGACCGCGAGCGAAACATCGCTGACCTCGCGCAGTTTCATGAGGGCCGGCACGATGCCGGAGGTGCTCAGGGTCACGCGATACTTGGAGAGCTTGTAGGCGAGATCGTCCTGCATGATGTCCATGGCGCTGACCACTGCGTCGAAGTTGGCAAGTGGCTCGCCCATGCCCATCATGACGACATTGCTCAGCGGCCGCGCCTCGCCGAGCTCCGACGCGGCCAGCCAGACCTGCCCGATGATCTCGGCCGTCGAGAGATTGCGGTTGAAGCCCTGCTTCGCCGTGGAGCAGAAGGAGCAGTCGAGCGCGCAGCCGACCTGGGACGAGACGCAGAGGGTTCCCCTGTTGTCTTCTGGAATGTAGACGGTCTCGATGCGCTGGCCGTCCTCGAGCTGCATGATCCACTTGACCGTACCGTCGAATGAAGGCTGCTCGAAGATGATCTCGGGCGGCTTGATGACAGCTGTCTGCTCGAGCTGGTGGCGGAGCTTCTTGGCAAGGTCGGTCATGCCCTCGAAACGCTCGGCGCCGTGCTTGTGGATCCACTTGAAGAGATTACGTCCCTGGAAGGGCTTGTAACCGAGTTCGACCGCGAGGGACTCCATGCCCTTGCGGTCGAGATTCAGCAGATTGAGCTTGCCGTCGATCACGAGAATTGCCGGATCAGCGCGTGCGCTCGCACACGCCCTCGGGGAAGAAGAAAGCGATTTCGGCGGCAGCGGTGTCGGGGCCATCGGACCCGTGAACCGCATTCTCATCGACCGTCTTGGCGAAATCGGCGCGGATCGTTCCCGCAGCGGCTTCCTGCGGATTGGTCGCCCCCATGAGTTCACGATTGAGGGCGATCGCGTTCTCGCCCTCGAGCACCTGCACCATGACGGGCCCCGAGGTCATGAAGTCGACGAGATCCTTGTAGAAGGGACGCTCCTTGTGAACAGCGTAGAATTCGCCGGCCTGCTCGGGCGAGAGGTGCAGCATTTTCGCGGCAACGATTTTCAACCCGGCCTTCTCGAAACGGCTGTAGATTTCGCCGATGACGTTCCTGGCGACAGCATCAGGCTTGATGATTGAAAAGGTACGTTCGATAGCCATTCGGTAAACTCCGGTTGGTAAAATGAAAACAGTCTGGTCAAACAGCGGGATTTTAATGCCCCGAACGGCCCGGAGCAATGAAAAAAGCCGGCCGGGGTGGCCGGTCCGGATCGATTAACGCAATGAGTCGGCGCGGCTTTGCGCGACTCGCGCGCCGGCCACGTCACCCGAAGAGCGCTTGGCATCCGCGATGATCAGGTAGTTGCTGCGCTTGACACTCCTGTCGGAACCGGCCAGCGCGTTCGACTTCGAGGCCAGTTCGGTGGCGAGCCCGTAGTTACCCTGCTGGAGCCGGACCTGCGCCAGGTGATTCCAGAGCAGCGGATGGCGGGAATCGATGCGCACGGCGCGCTCGAGCGTCGCTGCCGCACCGGCCAGGTCGCCGGCCCTGCGCTGGTCCTCCGCCTTGTCCATGAGTGACGAGGCGGCCTTGCTCATGGGACGCGAGGATGTCGCCGGCGAGGCAGAAGCGATCTGCTGGCTGGCAGGGGGTGTCGGTGCCAGCGTGCCGGAAGTCGCGACCTCGGCCCTCGGCGCCTGCGTCGGCGCCACGGGAACGCTGGTGTCGAGCGTATCGGGGTCGTAGACGGGCTCCGCCAGCGCGCCCTCACCCGTCTCGAGCGAAGGCTCATCGACGCCCGACACCTGCGCCGGGCCGGCAGGCACGCCACGGCTGTAGACCGGCGCCGGCGGCCCCGTTCGCGGCTTGGTGCTGCAAGCAGAAACGATCAGGGCCAGCGATGCAATGATCGCGGTGAATAACACTCTCACTGGAAAATACTCCTCAAAAAGCCACTCAAACCTTTCTCGCCATTCTCGCGGGACGAGCGCCCCTTCGCTCCCGTGTCACGGGAACCGTTGTTGCTTTCGTAATCGGGATGGCCGTCCTCGTCGAGAAAATCGCTGTCGCTGCCGCTGACGGCATTCCTGTTGCCGTAGATGTCGCCCGTGTATCCATTCGCGCAGGGTGCGAGTTCAAGCGGAGTATAGCCGCGCACAAAGGGTTTCTCGACCGGTTTCTCACACAACTCGCTGGCCATCATGCCGCTGACGGGATCGACGAGCGCCAGCTCGATGGTGTCCGGCATCATGAGCTCGAGCGGCTCCGGCTTCAGCGGCTTCATGATATCAGCCCAGACGCGCAGGGCGCCGCTCGAACCCGTGAGCCGGGCCGACTTGTTGTCATCGCGACCGACCCAGACAACGGTGACGTAGTTGCCCGTGAAACCCGCAAACCAGCTGTCGCGCAGGTTGTCCGTCGTGCCCGTCTTGCCGGCGATGTGCAGCGAAGCCGGCAGAACCCGCCCCAGATAGGTCGCCGTGCCGGACTTGACCACTTCCTGCATCGCCCGGGTGACGAGGTAGACGGGCCCGTCCGGTACGGTGCGCTTGACGGTCAAAGGATAACGCGACAGCGGGTTGCCCTCCTGGTCCATGACCTCGCGAATCGCGCGCAGCGGCGTGCGGTAGCCGCCCGAGGCGATGCTCTGGTAGATCTGCGTAACTTCGAGCGGCGTCATGTTGAGTGCGCCAAGCAGCAACGATGGCAACTCCTGGGGCTCCTCGCTCATGCCGAGTGCGTGCAGGGTCTTGACGACGTTGTCGATGCCGACATCGAGGCCGAGCCTGACGGTCGCAAGGTTGTAGGATTTGGCCAGCGCGCGTTCGAGCGGGACCCGCCCATGCTCCTTCTTGTCGTAGTTGTGCGGCGCCCAGCGTTTCGAGCCGTTCGAGAGCACGAGCTGGCGGTCGTCGAGGATGGTCGACAGCGCGTACTTCTCCGGCTGCTGCAGCGCCGCGAGGTAGACGGCCGGCTTGACCAGCGAACCGATCTGTCGCGTCGCATCGAGCGCGCGGTTGAAGCCATCGTAGGCCGCCTGCCTGCCGCCGATCACGGCCAGTATCTCGCCGTCGAGTGGCGTCGCAATGACCGCGCCGACCTCGAGGGTGCCCTGCTTGAGCCTTTTCTGCTTCTCGAGTTCCGCGAGCCGGCTGGCGACGTTCTGCTCCGCCGTGTTCTGCACCCAGGGGTCCATGGTCGTGAAGATGCGCAGCCCCTCCGAGTTGAGATCCTCGGCCTCGTAATCGCGATCGAGCTGGCGCTTGACCAGGTCCATGAAGGCCGGGTAGCGGCCGCCGCCGCTGCGCTTCTTCTTCGGGATGACGCCGAGAGGTTTCTGCTTGGCGGCGTTGGCCTGGCTCTCGCTGATGACGCCGCGTTCGCTGAGGACATCGATGACGAGATTACGCCGCTCCATGGCCCTTTCGGGATTGCGCCGCGGGTTGTAGTCGGACGGCGCCTTGATGAGACCGACAAGCAGCGCGATCTGATGAATGTCGAGTTCGTTGACCGGCACGCCGAAGAAGAAATCACTGGCGAGGCCGAACCCGTGTATGCCACGGTTGCCATCCTGCCCGAGGTAGATCTCGTTGGCATAGGCCGCGAGGATGTCCTCCTTGCTGTAGTGGTACTCCAGGATCAGGGCGATGTGCGCCTCCCTGAGCTTGCGCTTGATGCGGCGTTCCCTCGTGAGGTAGAGATTCTTCACGAGCTGCTGCGTGATGGTGCTGCCGCCCTGGGTTTTGCCCTTCACGATCGTGTTGTAGAGTGCGCGCGTGGTGCCAATGGGGTCGATGCCAAAGTGGCCATAGAAGCGGCGGTCCTCGATCTCGAGCAGGGTCTTCTCGAGCATCTTCGGGATTTGCGCATAACTCAGGATTACCCGGTCCTCATTGTGGCTCGGGTAGATGCTGCCGATCTCGAGCGGCTCCATGCGAACGAGGTCGATCTCCGCCCCGCTCCTGCGGTCGCGCAGCGACTCGACGCCACCGTCACCGAAACGGACGTCGAGCGCTTGCGCCGGTTCCTCGCCGTCCCAGAAGCGGAACGGGCGGCTGTTGACGAGCATGCGGTTGCCATTCACGGCCCAGGTACCGGTCCTGTCGGCCTGCGGCTTCTGCCGGTAGCCGAGCAATTTCAGCTCCGACTGGAGCCTGTCGCTCGTGACCGGCGAACCGGCATAGAGCTCGAGCGAGCGGGCGTAGACTCGCGCCGGGACGGCCCAGCGCTTGCCCTCGAATTTCTTCGTCACCACGCTGGAGACATGCATCGTATAGATGGCGAGCGGAATCGAGCCGATAACCAGCAGGATCAGCAAGTACTTGAAAATCCGAATAAAAAAAGGCGATTTACGCCTTTTTTTCGTTCTCTTGCGGGTCGTTTTTCGTTTGCCTCTGGTTGCCATACTCTCTTGCGCCAGCAGTAATGTGCCGCCCTGGATCGCCAGCGGGGGCCGGGCGGCATCTGGATTGTGACATTATCCACGAATGTTCGTTCAATCGCCAATGATGCGGGCTTGCCCGCCGTTTTTCATCACCTTGCGCCACCTTTCTATGACAAGTGCCTGAAATTCATGCGCTCTTCGCCCCGTTCGGACAGCAGACGCACTTCCCTCCACGGCCCGGTCCCTGTGACCGGCCCGGGCAAGCGGGGGTCAGGACTTTCTGCCTGCGACCACATAGAGTGGATCCGAGAACGGCGACATGCCGCGATATTTGTCATCGTCCGGGCGGAAATGGCCGCGCACCGACTCGGTCTGCAAATCATCGAAGCGGGTTGCGATATAGTGGTCGAGCACCATGCCGATGCGCTCGAAGGGGTGCATCTCGGTCCAGAGGGTCACGGCCTTGGTTGGGAACCAGCGCTCGGAGAAGCTGTTGAGGAAGAGGCCGCCTGGCTTCAGGACACGGCGCACCTCGGCGAAGACAGCGCGCGGCGAGATGAGGTACTCGACCGAGAGGCTGCAAAGCACCACATCGAAACTGTCGTCGTCGAATGGCAGGAGCGGCGTCTTGTTCAGATCCTGCAGCAAGCGATCGTTCAGCAGCGGATTGGCGTCGAGTTCCTGCTGGTTCATGCCGATGCCGGTGATCGCCACTTCGCCGCCGGCCATGTCGAGGTGCGAAGTCCAGCTCGTCATGAGATCCAGCACCCTGCTGCCCGGCTTCACGTAGCGGGCGTGGATGGATTTCAGAATCTCGACCGCCTTGCGGTCGATGTGGTCGACCATGCGCGGCATGGCGTAGAAGAGGCTGTCCTCCTTGTCATCGGCGCGCGCAAGCGGGAAGTCGTATGCCGGCCCCTCGCCGTTGCGCGCCTGCATCCCGGGCCCTTTCTGCGTCAGCATCACGGCGATGTCCTGACAACCGCCGCCGCGCTGCTCGGTCCCGGTGAAAGGCTCCAGCAGGGTCGCCCGGACGGTCAGCGGATACTGCGACAGCGGATGGTTGAGGTCGACCGTGAGTGTCTCATCGCCGACCTCGACGACGCGAAACGGGCGCATGTCACCATGGTCATGCCCGGTCGCGCCGGCGATCAGGGCCACGGGATAGAAACGTCCCATGTGTGGCGTCAGCCTGAGGTTGTTGTAGTGGCTGTTGAAGGTGCCGAGCGGAATCTTGCGCAGGTCGGACGGCTTCCAGGGCTCGACGAGCTCGCCGGGCGAAAACGTCTCCTCGACCTGCTCACCGGACTGCATCTGCGGCAGTTTCTGTTCCATGGACCCGGGAAAGGAATCGCGCCTGAAGTCGATTTCCGGAATGAGCAGCCTGTCGGCGTGCGCGGCCCGGCCGCTGTTCCATTTCAGAGAGAATTCGATGGTCGCCTGTCGTGCCTGCCTCACCCTTGAAAATCCCGTGTCTGTAGCAGTTTTGCGAACCCGCCACTCTGCCAGAATCTGAAACGCATTGGAGAGCTGTAGCGCAGACTGACGCCATTGTCGCTCTGCAGCAGCAGCGGTTCGCCGCGCAACGGCAGCAGGTCGCGAAGCCGCTCCTCGGTCTCCCTGACGCCGGAAATCCAGCGCCGCATGTCGCCGGAGTGCCGCCCCTCGAGACACTGCCCGGTGACGAACAATGAGGTGTCCCCGGCCGCGCAATCACCGGAGACTGCCGCATAAAATGCTCTGGATATCAGCTCATTGGAAAACATTTCCAGAGGGCGCCTCGCAGCTACGGGAAGGCTGCCGAAGCCCCAGAACCAGAGGCTGTTGACGCTCTCGTCCAGCTGCTCCCGGTGCAGCAGCATCTGGCTCTCGTTCATGATGCCGCGCAACCAACGGGCGTCCTCGCCGGCGGGCATGAAGGGATCGAGACTGCGTCCGGCCACCTGGTCAATTGAACAGGTTTTGACGGAGCGGGGAGTGTTCAACGCCAGCAACCAGGGACCTTCCGGCGTCGCATGGAAACAGACCCCCTCTTCCCTGAAGTGGTCGTTGAGGGCGCTGACGACGGCGTCTGCATCCACCCTGGCCGCCTCGACCGGGAACAGCAGCAGGCGATCACGATCGACATGGAGGTGCACGGGCGCGACGCAGGCCCACTCTCCGGCGGGTGTTCGCTCGTGATGGAGATTGGCGAGCAATGCGCCGGTCGGAACCTCCGCCTCGCCGGCCTCCAGGCCGAAGGCCGCGGCCAGCAGCACCTCGTAGCCTGCCGGAGTCTCGCGGACGACGTCACCCCTGCCAGCCAGATGGTCGAGTAGCGGCGTCTCGGGAAGTGCGCCGCCAGCAGGCGGCTCGAACAGGCCTGGAACGATCAGCCGGTGCATCCGGACAGGATCAGTTGAGATGCTCCATGCGGATGCGCACGACCGACCCCTTGATTGTCGGCAGCGCCTCGATCCCGGCGATGGTGTCGTCCATCACCTGTTCCCTGACCTTGTGGGTCAGCATCACCAGTGGTACGTAGCCGTCGTCGGTGTGCGACTCGTACTGGCGCATCGCCTCGATGCTGATGCCGGCCTGCGCCAGCTTCGTCGAGACCTCGGCCATGACGCCGGGTTCGTCGTGCGCGAGCATGCGCAGGTAGAAGGAGGTCTCGACCTGGTTGATCGGCAGCACCTCGATGTCCTCGATGGCGTCGACTCGGTAGCCCTGGGTCGGCACGACGCTCTGCGGACAGTCGAGCAGGCGCGCCACGTCGATGATGTCAGCGACGACGGCCGAAGCCGTCGGCAGCGAACCGGCGCCGGCACCGTAGTAGAGCGTCGGCCCGACCATGTCGCCCTTGACGAGCACGGCGTTCATGACGCCGTCGACATTGGCCAGCAGCCGCCCGTGCGGAATCAGGGTCGGGTGCACGCGCAGCTCGACGCCTTTCTCGGTGCGGCGCGCGATCCCGAGATGCTTGATACGGTAGCCGAGCTCGCCGGCATAGGCGACGTCCTGCGGCTCGATTTTCGTGATGCCCTCGGTGTAGGTTGCGTCGAACTTCAGCGGCATGCCGAAGGCCAGCGAGCCGAGGATCGTGAGCTTGTGCGCGGCGTCGATGCCCTCCACGTCGAAGGTCGGGTCCGCCTCGGCGTAACCGAGCTCCTGCGCCTCCCTGAGCACGTCGGCGAACTCCCGCCCCTTGTCGCGCATCTCGGTCAGGATGAAGTTGCCGGTTCCGTTGATGATGCCCGCGAGCCACTCGATGTGGTTGCCGGCCAGTCCCTCGCGGACCGACTTGATGATCGGGATGCCGCCGGCGACCGCCGCCTCGAAGGCGACCGTGACGCCCTTCGCGCGTGCCGCGGCAAAGATCTCCTCGCCATGCAGCGCGATCAGCGCCTTGTTGGCCGTGACGACATGCTTGCCGTTGTCGATGGCCGCGAGCACGAACTCACGCGCCGGCGAATAGCCGCCGATGAGCTCGACGACGATGTGCACCTCGGGATCGGAGACGACGCTGGCGGCGTCGTCATGCATCGTCACGTCATCGAGCCCGTCGAGCCCCGCCGGGTCGTAGCTCCTGGCCGCGGCACAATAGACGCGGATGTTCATCCCGGTGCGCCGGCTGATCTCGTCCGCGTTCCTGACCAGCACGTTGAGCGTGCCGCCGCCGACCGTTCCGAGTCCGAGTAATCCGATGTTTACAGTTTTCAATGTCAACTCCTCAGGAAAGAATGCCGTCCTTGCGGAACATCTCCTTGATGCCGCGCAACGCCTGGCGCGTCCGGTGTTCGTTCTCGATCAGGCTGAAGCGCACGTGATCGTCGCCATGCTGGCCGAAGCCGATGCCGGGCGATATCGCGACCTTCGCATCGGTAATGAGCTTCTTGGAAAATTCCAGCGAGCCCATCGCCTGGTACTGCTCCGGGATCTTCGCCCAGACGAACATGGTCGCCTTCGGCTTTTCCACCTGCCAGCCGAGCGCATTGAGGCCGTCACAGAGGACATCGCGGCGTTTCTGGTACATGTCGCGAATCTGGCGCACACACTCCTGCGGCCCTTCGAGCGCCGTGATGGCAGCAACCTGGATGGGCGTGAAGGTGCCGTAGTCGAGGTATGACTTGATCTTCGCCAGCGCCGCGACCAGGGCCTGGTTGCCGACCATGAAACCGACACGCCAGCCCGGCATGTTGTAGCTCTTGGAGAGCGAGAAGAATTCGACGGCGACCTCTTTCGCGCCCGGGACCTGCAGCACCGATGGCGCCTTGTAGCCATCGAAGACGATGTCGGCGTAGGCGATATCGTGAATCACCCAGATGTTGTGTTCCCTGGCGATGGCGATCACGCGTTCGAAAAAATCGAGCTCGACGCACTGGGTCGTCGGGTTGCCCGGAAAGTTGAGCACGAGCATCTTCGGACGCGGCCAGGATTCGGTAATCGCCTTCTCGAGCTCGTCGAAAAAATCGACCCCCGGCACGAGCGGCACGTGGCGCACGTCGGCGCCGGCAATGACGAAGCCATAGGGATGGATCGGGTAGGCCGGGTTCGGCACCAGCACCGAGTCGCCCGGACCCAGACAGGCCAGTGCGAGATGGGCCAGTCCCTCCTTCGAGCCGATGGAAACGATCGCCTCGGTCTCCGGATCGAGATCCACATCATAGCGGTCCTTGTACCAGTTGCAGATCGCGCGACGCAGGCGCGGGATGCCCCTCGACTGGGAGTAACGGTGCGTATCGCGGCGCTGCGCCACCTCGACGAGCTTGTCGACGATATGCTTTGGCGTTGGCTGATCCGGGTTGCCCATGCCGAAATCGATGATGTCCTCACCGCGCGCTCGCGCTTCCGCCTTGAGTGCATTCACGATCGCGAAAACATAGGGCGGCAACCGCTTGATACGGCGGAACTCTTCCATTTCGGGGGTGGACACAGGGACCTCTTGAACAATGGACTGAAACGCGACAAGCTACCGTAAATCAGGGATTACGGCAACAGAATCCAATGAAATTTAGCGAGGACAAAACCGGGGGGTTGCTGATCACCTCCTACAGGCCCGGCGAGATACGCGTCGCCAGCGAAAGCTGGCGCAGCAGCATCCTGATCCACACCGCTGCATGCAGCAGCTGGGAGATCGACAATATCGGTGAACTCTGCGCGGATCATCTGCATGACATCATCGCGTTCGCCCCGGATATCCTGCTCATCGGCACGGGACCCGAACAGCTGTTCCCGGACATCGAGAGCTACGCCGGGCTGCTGGAGCTGAACATCGGGGTCGAGATCATGGACTCGGCCGCCGCCGCGCGCACTTACAACGTGCTCGTGAGCGAGGGGCGGAATGTCATGGCCGGCATTATCGTCTGAAGAAGGCCGCGCGCTCGCCTGGTCCGCGTTCTGCTTTTGTTCTATAATGAGGCAAACGCCATCGAGGGAGCCCGCCATGCATGCCACACTGACACGACGCCAGCAGGAGATCTACGACTTTCTCGTGCTGAACGAGCACCGTTTTGCACATCCGCCGACCCTGGCCGAACTCTGTGATGCCATGAACCTCAGCTCGCGCGGCTCCATGCACAAGCAGGTCCAGGCGCTCATCGAGGCCGGCCTTGTCGAGCCCATGAACGGCCGGCGCCGCGGCATACGCCTGACGCAACCCGGCGAGGCCGATACGGCGGAGGAGTCGCGCGGGCTGCCGTTTCTCGGCAAGATCGCCGCCGGCCGCCCGCTCGAGGCCGTCACCGATGACCAGCGCATGCAGATCCCGGAGTGGATCACCGGCCAGAGCAGGAACTGCTATGTGCTCACCGTCAGCGGCGACTCCATGATCGAGGAGGGCATCCTCGACGGCGACCTCGTCGTCATCGAGCAGACCTCGACGGCGCGCAACGGCGACATCGTCGTGGCGCTCGTCGACGAAGCCGAGGCGACCCTCAAACGCATCGAGCAGAAGCCCGGCGAGGTCATCCTGCATCCGGCGAACAGCAGCCTGCAACCGATGCACTATTCGCCGGACCAGGTCCGCATCCAGGGCAAGCTGATCGGCCAGCTGCGCACCTATCACTGAGGCCCGGGCAACGCGCCGGACCCGCTACGGCATCACTCCACTTCGAGTAACAGCTGCCAGACCCGCCCGACGGGATGCCAGTGCTTCTCGCAACCCCTGGCATGGCGGAAGCAGACACCGCCGTCCTGCGCGACCCTGCCGCGCAGGTAGCCGGTGTAACCTGCCTCTCCGCGGGCAGGCTTGCCTGTCCAGCGCAGGTAGATCAGGCTTTCTGCGAGCCCGTCGATGAACTCCGTCTTCTGGAACTGCGGCAGGTGGCGCTCGATGGCGCCACGCGTCAATTCGAGCTTCTGCGCGTCGGCCTTGCAGTAATGCATGGCCAGCAGCGCGTGCGAGGTGAGGTAGTACCAGGCCTCGCCCTCCTCGGGCATGAAAATACCGTCGGCCTGCTGCGCCCCGAGCAGCCGCTCGAGACCACCCGGCACCTGCTTCCCGGCATCCAGTTGCGTATGGCCGCAATAGAAAATCAGGGCGCTGGTGAGGTCAAAGAGGGTTTCGGCGGGGAAGCACTCCTCCAGCCGCTCGAGAAAGTCCCTGCTCGTGAAGCCGCGCTCGACCCTGTCGAAGAAGCGGCTGACGAGGTGCACGGCAGCCAGCTCGCCACACTGGCGCTCCTCGACGGGCACGGCCGTGATGTTGCGCACGATACGCTCGATCAGCGCCATGCTCCCGGCATCGCTGTTGCGCTGCACGTCGGTCACGAGCGGCAGGCTCAGCGAGGCCAGCATGTTCATGTTTGGCCGCTCCTTCTGCAGCTCGGCCGTGAGCTGCGCGTGGGCCCAGCTGCGCAGCCGCTCGACGGCATCCGCAGCGGCGCTTGTGCTCATGAACAATGCGAGCAGCAGCAGAAGAGGCAGGCGCTTCATCGGACAAAGGGATTGGTCGCTTTCTCGATACCGACACGGCTGTTCGGCCCATGCCCGGGAACCAGCGTCACATCGTCATCGAGCGTGAAGATCTGCTGCCGGATGGAATCGAGCAGCTGCTGGTGGTTGCCCTGCGGAAAGTCCGTGCGGCCGATCGAGCCGCGGAAGATCACGTCACCGACGAACGCGACCTTTTCGCCCGCGTGATAGAACACCACGTGGCCCGGCGTATGTCCCGGGCAGAGACGCACCTGCAGCTGCTGCTCGCCGAAATCGAGCCGATCGCCTGCCTGCAGCCAGCGGTCCGGAACGAAGTCCTCGACCGGCGGAAAACCGAACATCTGCACCTGCTGCTGCAGCGCATCGATCCAGAAACGGTCGGCAATGTGTGGTCCGATAACGGGTACGCCGTAGTGCCGCGCGATCACGGCGGTGCCGCCGACATGATCGAGGTGACCGTGCGTCAGCGCGACCATCACGGGTTCGACCCCCTCCCCCGCGACGGCCGTCATGATCTGCTGCTCGTCACCGCCCGGGTCGACAATGACGGCCTTGCGCGTCTTGCCGCACCAGACAATGCTGCAGTTCTGTTCGAATGCCGTGACCGGCAATGTGCGATATCCCATCTATTCAGTTCAGTGCAGGTTCAGATGTTGCCGGAGTTCGGCAAGCGATGTCACGTCCCAGTCGGGCGTTGCAACGCCCCCGGGAAGGGGCTCGCCGGGCGCGAAACGTCCCGTGCGCACGAGCGCCGTGCGCATGCCGACATGCTGTGCGCCGAGGATGTCGGTATCCGGCCTGTCGCCGACCATGATGCAGTCGGCCGCCCGCGTGCCGAGACGCTGCATCGCCATTTCGTAGAGCAGCGCGTTTGGCTTGCCGATGACGGTCGCTTGCGTGCCCGTCGCGATCTCGAACGGCGCCACGAGCGCGCCACCGCCGGGAACGACGATGCGCCGTCCCCCGGAGGTCGCATCGACTGTTGTATCCGGGTTCGTCGAGACCAGCTCGGCGCCCTTGCCGAGCACGAGATTGATGCCTGTCGTCAGGCTCTCGAAATCGAGTCCGGGACCCTCGCCGACGACGACATAATCGGCCGACAGGGGATCCGCCACGCCCTTTTGCGCCAGCGCCTCGTGCAGACCATCGGCGCCCACGGCGAAATAGCGGAATCCCGGCTTGCGCCTGGCGAGCCATTGCGCGGTCGCCTCGGCCGATGTCAGCACTTGCGATTCGTCAACCTCTGTAAACCCCATCTGTGCTAACTTATGCACCACATTTTCGGGGCTTCTGGTCGGATTGTTGGTGACGAACAGCCGTTGCCGCGGCGGAATCCGCGCGACGAAAGCTGTGGCACCGTCGAGCACGGCATCGCCATGATAGAGCACGCCGTCCATATCGATCAGAAAAAAGAGGCACACGCAGGCATCAAGCAGACAGGACAGATAATGAAATTCATGATACACGCTCTGACATTTTCCATGGCCGTACTTTTACCGCTGGCCGCATCCACCGCCATGGCGGAAGGCGACGCGGCAACGCAGATCAAGGTCGAAAACGGCTACGTGCGCGCGGTCCCGCCGGTCTCGCCCACCTCGGCGGCCTTCATGCAACTGACCAACAGCGGAGAGCGCGATCATCAGCTGATGTCCGCCGAATCAGACATCTCCGAGTTCGTCGAACTGCACACGCACACCATGGGTGAGAAGGGCATGCACGAAATGCGCAAGGTCGAAAAAATCGACCTGCCTGGCGGAGCCATGACCGAACTGAAGCCGGGAGGCCTGCACGTAATGTTCATCAACCTCAAGGAGCCGCTGCTGTCCGGCAGCGAGGTCGGCGTCAAGCTCAACTTCGAGGACGGCAGCAGTACGCAATTGACGCTGCCCGTGAAAAAGATGGACCCGATGCACGGCCAGGGCCACTCGAAACCGATGGACAAGGAAAGCCATGCCGAATAACAGCAGCGCTTCCGCATCGACAAGTCATTGAGCAACGACGAGCGGCTGACACACTTCCTGGACAAGGCGGAAACGCTTCTCGACCGCGTCGCGAAGCTGCTTCCGCCCGAACCCGCATCGACCGACTGGACGGCGCCCGCCTTCCGCTGGAACAGCGACCGCCAGCATGGCAGGCTCGAAGCCATCCCTCACCCGCAGACCCTGACGCTCGACGATCTCCTCTGCATGGAGCGCCAGAAAGCCGCCGTCGTGCGCAACACGCAACACTTTGTCGCCGGGCACCCCGCCAATAATGTCCTGCTCTGGGGATCGCGCGGAACCGGCAAGTCATCGCTGGTCAAGGCCCTGCTGCCGGCCTACGCCGACAGCGGGCTGCGCCTGATCGAGGTCGACAAGGAGAAGCTGATCCACCTGCCCGGAATTCTTGGATGCATCGGCGGCCGCAGCGAGCGCTTCATCCTCTTCAGCGACGACCTCTCGTTCGAGGCCAGCGAGCCCGCCTACAAGCCACTGAAGGCAGCGCTCGAGGGCTCGCTCTCCGGCCTGCCGGACAACGTGCTGATCTATGCCACCTCGAACCGCCGTCACCTGCTGCCGGAATCTTTCGCCGAGAACCGCGAAACCCGCGCGGTCGACGACGAGATCCATCCCGGCGATGCCGTCGAGGAGAAGGTCTCCCTCTCCGAACGCTTCGGACTCTGGATCTCCTTCTACCCCTTCAAACAGGAGGAGTACCTCGCCATCGTCGAATACTGGCTGCAGCAGACCGGCCAGACGATGGACGACGGCATACGCCAGGAGGCACTACGGTGGGCCACCCAGCGCGGATCGCGCAGCGGACGCGTGGCGCGGCAGTTCGCACTGGACCTCGCCTCGCGCTAATTTTTTTCTGTTTTTTCTTTCGGTTTTGAATCGCTTCGCGATAGTTCAGTGATGCTCGACGCATTAGAAGGAAACCCGGGGGCGGACTTTTCAGGACTGTAGGATGTGGTGAGCAATGCGTGACCGAAGGAAATGCCCGTGGTAAACCGCATCTGTTGAGGGAAAACCGTTATCGATGCAGTTCATGAATTCACCGCATCCTGCGGCAATGGAACAGCCCACCAACTGCGACTGGACGGCCACCGGGTACGACAGGCAAAGCCGGAGAAAGCAAAAAGGTGTTTGTGGTATCGAAGATCCCAGGTTCTTTTTGCGCCTGCCTGGCCGACGCCTGAAGGGATGCAGGCGATAGAGCGACGCAGGATGCCAAAGCCGAGGAACGAAGGAAACCCTGAGTGAGGCCTCGCGGCATTTGTGCGTCCATGCACGGCAGAACGAATGGTTTTTTGACTTTTGCCGACTAAATTCGATTCACCGGTGCCCCCTGTTCAGGCCGCGTGTTCGGCGTCGTGCTCCTTGTGGTAGTCCATCAGGCGCTGTACTTCCTCTTTCGAGCCGAGAACAACCGGCACGCGCTGGTGCAGTCTCTGCGGTTCGAGTTCCATGATGCGTTCACGGCCTGTGATGGACATGCCGCCTGCCTGCTCGACAACGAAAGACATCGGGTTGGCCTCATACAGCAGCCGCAGCTTGCCCTCGACGCCCTTCGCGATCATCTTGCTATCAAGCGGGTACATGAAGACGCCGCCGCGGGTCAGGATACGGTGCACTTCGGCAACCATCGACGCGATCCAGCGCATGTTGAAATCCTCGCCGCGCGCTCCCTCGCTGCCTTTCAGGCACTCGTCGATGTAACGCTTGACCGGCTCTTCCCAGAAACGCATGTTGGAGGCATTGATCGCAAACTCGCGGCTCTTTTCCGGAATCTGCATGTCCGGATGGGTCAGGATGAACTCGCCGATATCCTGGTCGAGCGTGAAGCCGTTGACGCCGTTGCCGGTGGTCAGCACCATCATCGTGGAGGGACCATAGAGCGCGTAACCCGCCGCGACCTGTTGCGTGCCGCGTTGCAGGAAGGCCTGCTCGCGCGGATTCTGGCCATCACCGCCGCCCGGGCAGCGCAGTATCGAAAAGATGGTGCCGACCGAGACATTCACATCGGTATTGGACGACCCGTCGAGCGGATCGAATGTCAGCAGATACTTGCCGCGCGGGTAGCTTGACGGAATTGGATAGATTTCGTCCATCTCCTCCGAGGCCATGGCCGAGAGATGGCCTGCCCATTCGTTCGACTTGATGAAGACCTCGTTGGTGATGATGTCGAGCTTTTTCTGGGTCTCGCCCTGGACATTCTCGCTGCCCGCGCTGCCGAGAACACCGATCAGCTCACCCTTGTTGACCATGTTCGAGATGACCTTGCAGGCGGTAACGACATCATTCAGAAGCGAGGTAAAATCGCCGGTCGCTCCTTCGGTCTTGCGCTGTTCCTCGATGATGAACTGGGTAATACTGGTACCGTTGTGCATTGTTCTGCCTGTCGAAACGAATAATCAGGAAAGTCAGTATATGGAATTAGTATATTAGAATAAAATGATATATCCCAAATTCATACTCTATAATCTGGATTTGCCCCCTTTCTGCATCTGGAGGTGTCGCCAATGTTCCGCTTTCTGCCGGGACTGATCCTGATCCAGATCGCCACAGTGGCGCTGGCCTACGCTGCTTTCTCATCCGACTTCGACAGCAGCACGCTCCTCGCGCTCGGTGGCATCTCCCTGCTCTTCACCTTTTTCGCCGCCTTCTGGTTCACCTCGATCGCTCGCCAGATGCACGACGACCAGATGCACCGTGTGCGGCACAGCCATGCGCAGGAACGCGAAAAGATCAGGGTCGACGCCGAAAAGCAGAAGGCGAAAATCATTGCCGAAAGCCAGCGTGAAATCGAGCGCCGGGTGGCACGTGCGCAGGCACGCGCCAACTTCCGCGCCGGCGTCGCCTTCGCCGTGGTCGTCGGAGCCGGCGCCATGCTGATCCTGACCCACTTCATCACGGCCGGCGTGCTGACACTCGCGGCCGGGGGCGGCGCCGTGTTCGGCTACGCCACGCGCGTGCGCCAGGAGATGCGCTCCAGGACCAGGGCGTTGCCGGAGATGCAGAAAACGCCACACTCCGCAGAAATGCGCAAGCAGCAACAGGACAAGAGGCCCCTGAAATCCATCAGTGTGTCCGCGGAGAAACAGATCAGGGAGGAGTGAGCTCGGAAAAGTCGCGGATCGTCGGCACCCCGGCGAGCTGCCGCACCGCCCCCCTGCTGTCGGGGGCGGAGATGCCGAGCAGGTGCATGATGCCGAAGGCTTTCGCGGCGTCGAGCACCGCCTGGCTGTCGTCGATGAAGAGCGTGCGCGCCGGGTTGAAGGGCTGTTTTTGCTGCAGGCGCTTCCAGAACTCGATCTCCTCCTTCGGCAGGCCGTACTCGTGTGACGACTCCAGTGCATCGAAATAGTGTCCCATGGGCACGCGCTCGAGCTTGAAGGAGAGAATGCCCGGGTGTGCGTTGGTCACGAGCACCACGAACTTGTCGGAACGATGCAGCGCCGAGAGGAACGCCTCCACATGGGGGTGGAACCGGATCAGATGCTCGACTTCCTCCTTCAGCGTGAGAATGTCCATGCCGAGTTCGCTGCCCCAGTAGTCGATGCAGTACCAGTCGAGCGTGCCGGCCTTGCTGTGGTATTTCTCCTCGAGGTGACGCGAAGCCTCCTCGAGGCTCCAGCCATTTTTCTCGGCATAGCGCTTCGGGATGTGTTCGAGCCAGAAATGGTTGTCGAAATAGAGATCCAGCAGTGTTCCGTCCATGTCGAGAAAGACGGTATCGATGCTGTTCCAGTCGGGCCTGTGTGGTTGATCGGACATGGGTTTGTCTCTAGAGTGTGCACTTCTTCCAGTGAGTCTGTTAAGCCATGCCTGCCAAGCCACGCATCCGGTCGGTCGAAACGATCGCCGAGAGCCGCCTGTTCCGCATCGAGGAGTTGCACCTGACATTCAGCAACGGCGTGGAGCGTGTCTATGAACGCATGGTCGGGGACTATCCCGACTCGGTCATTATCGCGCCATTCCTCGATAATGAAACCCTGCTGATGATTCGGGAATATTCCGCAGCAATCGATGCCTATGAGCTCACGCTGCCGAAGGGTCTCGTCGACGATGGCGAGGACTTTTTCGAAGCCGCCAATCGCGAACTGCAGGAGGAGATCGGCTATCGCGCCGGCAATCTCGACTATCTCTGCCCGCTGAGAATCGCGCCCGGCTACATCGACCACACCAGTCACGTGATTCGCGCGACCGGACTGAGTCCCTCGAGACTGCCCGGCGACGAGCCCGAAGCGCTGGAAATCATTCCGTGCAGCATTGGCGATATCGATGACATCATCGCGCGCGAGGACGTCACCGATGCGCGCACCATCGCAACCCTCTATCTTGTAAACCGACAATGAACGACAACGACAACGACATCGACATCGACGCCGTCATCCGGATCGCCCGCGAGGCCGGTGACGCCATCCTCGAGATCTACAGGCGGGATTTCGCGATCTACGAGAAGAGTGACGCATCACCGCTGACCGAGGCCGACCTCGCTTCCCACAGGATCATCGTCGACGCGCTGAAGCGGCTGACGCCGGGGATCCCCGTGCTCTCCGAGGAGGACGCCGACATTCCCTTCGAGGAACGCAGCGGCTGGACGACCTACTGGCTCATCGACCCGCTCGACGGCACGAAGGAATTCATCAAGAAGAACGACGAGTTCACGGTCAACATCGCGCTCGTCAGGGAGCGGAAGGCCATTGCCGGTGTCGTCCATGTACCGGCCACGGGCATCACCTACTTCGGCGAGGCCGGCAAGGGCGCCTGCAAGATCGAGAATGGAGAGACAATCGCGATCCATGCAACGCCACGGGCCCTGACACCGCTGCGTGTCGCGGGCAGCCGCTCGCACGCCGGCGGCTCGCTGCAACAGTTTCTCGAAAAGGTCGGCGAACACGCGATCGTCTCCATGGGCAGCTCGCTGAAGCTCTGCCTCGTGGCCGAGGGCAAGGCGGACATCTACCCGCGCCTCGGCCCGACATCGGAGTGGGATACGGCCGCGGCACAGGCCGTTGTCGAGGCGGCCGGCGGCATGGTCACGGACACCGAAGGCAAGCCGCTGCTCTACAACACGAAGGAGTCACTGCTGAATCCCTTCTTCCTGGTTTTCGGTGACACCAGCCGCGACTGGACCAGCTACCTCTGAGTGGCTTGAGCGCATCCCGGATGCACAACAGGGGGCGATTTTGTCATAATCGCGGATCGCCGACCGACAACAACAACAGACCACCAGACCAGCAGAGTGAGGACCATGAAAAAAGAGACCATCTCGATCCACGCCGGATACGAAACCGACCCGACGACCAGGTCGGTTGCAGTGCCGATCTACCAGACCGTCGCCTACGAGTTCGACAACGCCCAGCACGGCGCCGACCTCTTCGACCTCGCCGTACCGGGCAATATCTACACGCGCATCATGAATCCCACCTGGGACGTGCTCGAGCAGCGCGTGGCCGCGCTCGAGGGCGGTGTCGCAGCGCTCGCGACGAGCGCGGGCAGCGCCGCGATCAACTACGCGATCCTGACGATCGCCGAAGCCGGTGACAATATCGTCGCCACGCCGCAGCTCTACGGTGGCACCTACACCCTCTTCGCGCACATGCTGCCGAAACAGGGCATCGACGTGCGCTTCGCCGACAGCGACAGCCCGGCAGACCTCGAGAAACTCATCGACGACAGGACGAAAGCGGTCTTCTGCGAATCCATCGGCAACCCGGCCGGCAACATCGTCGACCTCGAGGCCGTGACGACCATGGCCCACAGCCACGGCGTGCCCGTCATCGTCGACAGCACCGTCGCGACGCCGGCGCTCATGAACCCGATCGACTATGGCGCCGATATCGTGGTGCACTCGCTGACCAAGTACATGGGCGGCCACGGCACCACGCTCGGCGGCATCATCGTCGACTCGGGCAAGTTCCCCTGGGCCGAGCACAAGGAGCGCTTCCCGGTGCTCAACAACCCGGAGCCCTCCTATCACGGCGTCGTCTACACCGAGGCCTTCGGACCGGCGGCCTTCATCGGTCGCGCGCGCACCGTGCCGCTGCGCAATACGGGTTCGGCGCTGTCGCCGATGAGCGCTTTCCTGTTGCTGCAGGGCATCGAGACCCTGACATTGCGCATGGAGCGTCACTGCGACAACGCCATGGCCGTGGCGAAGTTCCTGAAGGAGCATCCGAGCGTCGAGTGGGTCAACTACGGCGGTCTCGAGGGCGACAAATACCATGACCTGGCGCAGAAATACTTCAACGGCAAACCCTCGTCGCTCATGACCTTCGGCATCAGGGGCGGCTTTGATGCCGGCGTCAAGTTCTACGACGCGCTGAAGATGATCAAGCGCCTCGTCAACATCGGCGACGCCAAGACACTCTCGTGTCATCCTGCCTCGACGACGCACCGCCAGCTGACGTCCGAGGAACAGCTCAAGGCCGGTGTCACGCCCGAGATGATCCGTCTCTGCATCGGCATCGAGCACATCGACGATATCATCGCGGACCTCGCCCAGGCATTCGATGCAGTCTGATTCCTGCCCACACGGAACGGCGGCAGGAAGCCGCCCGACCAGGCCGACACCGCCATGAACACCAAACGTCTGCTGCATATCTCGCTGGCAATGATCTTCATCCCGGTGCTTTTCGGCGCCGGCTATTTCTTCGCCGGCCATTTCTTCGACAACGAGCGCGACCGCATGATGCAGTTCGCACCCGAGTGCAACCTGGCGCGCGCGCCGTGCCGGCTCGAGGACGAAATACTGGCAATCGAGCTGGAGTTCGAGGGCGCCGTGCGCAGCGGCGAACCCTTCACGGTCGTGCTGACACCGGACAAGCCGCTCGATTATGTCACCGTCGGCTTCATCCAGACCGACGAGAGCACCCAGTCGAGCCCCTACGAAGCCAGCTACGACGCATCGCTCGGCGTCTGGAAGAGAAGCGGCGTGGTGCTCGAATCGGACGATCCGTCAGAGATCAACTGGGAGATCCTCATCGCCACGCGCGAGAACGGCAGGCATCACTTCGCCCAGGTTCCGTTCAGCATGAACGACTGATTCCCGAGGCATGTGTGCCGGAACCGGGGCTATACTCAGACAGACTCCGGAACCTGACATGAACGAAAGCAAACCCGACAGCGTCTATTTTTTCGGCACCTGCCTCGTCGACCTCTTCTATCCCGAAGCCGGGCTGGCGGGGATGCAGCTGATCGAGCGCGAGAAGGTGCGCGTCATTTTCCCGCAGGGCCAGAGCTGCTGCGGCCAGCCGGCCTGGAACGCGGGCTACCGCGACGAGGCACGCGCCGTGGCGGCGGCGCAGCTCGGGCTCTTCAGCCGGGCCATCCCGATCGTCGTGCCCTCGGCCTCCTGCGCCGGCATGATGAAGGAGCACTATCCCGCGCTGTTTCGCGGCACGCCGCAGGAGGCGCAGGCGCTTTCCGTCGCGCAGCGCGTCGTCGAGCTCACGGCCTTCCTCGTCGACGTGCTGGACATCCGGCTCGAGGACCTCGGCGAGCCGCAACGCGTCGCGATCCACAGCTCCTGCTCGGCACTGCGCGAGATGGGAGTCGGCGACAGGATCGAGTCGCTCGTCGGACAACTCGGGCAGGTCGAGAAGGTCGAGCAGGCCTACAAGCGCGAGTGCTGCGGCTTCGGCGGCACCTTCGCGGTCAAGCAGCCGGAGATCTCGGGCGCCATGGTGGCAGACAAGACCGACAGCATCCGGCAGACCGGCGCCGACATCCTCGTCAGCCAGGATTGCGGCTGCCTCATGAACATCGACGGCGCCTTCGGGAAGCAGGAAGACGGGCCGCGCTGCCTGCATATCGCCGAATTCCTCTGGGAGCGCACCCGTGCAGACGACTGACACCGGCTTCGACATCCGCATCCGCGACGCGCTCGCCGACGAGCGCGTGCGTGGCAATTTCCGCCGCGCCATGGACGGGCTCATGCAGCGGCGCCTCGATCTCTTCCCGGACCCGGCCGCGATGGAGTCGCTGCGCCAGCACGGCATGCGCATCAAGGCCCAGGCACTGTCACGCCTGCCTGAACTGCTCGAGCAACTCGAGGAGAGACTCTCGAAAAACGGCATCATCGTGCACTGGGCCGAGACAACCGAAGAGGCCAACCGCATCGTGCTGGCGATCATGCACAGTCACGATGCAACCAGCCTCATCAAGGGCAAGTCCATGGTCTCCGAGGAGATGGGCCTCAATGACTTCCTGATCGGGAACGGCATCGATGTCCTCGAATCCGATCTCGGTGAATTCATCCTGCAGCTCGCCGGCGAGCCGCCGTCGCACATCGTCGCCCCGGCCATCCACAAGGACCGCTACCAGATCGCCGAGCTGTTCCGCGAGAAATTTCCGGACATCCCCTACACCGAGGATATCAACGAACTGACCCAGAATGCCCGGACCATCCTGCGCGACCGCTTCGAAGCCGCCGAGGTCGGACTCTCGGGCGTCAACTTCGCGGTCGCCGAGACCGGCACCCTCTGCCTCGTCGAGAACGAGGGCAATGGCCGCATGAGCACCACCGTGCCGCCCGTGCATATCGCCGTGACCGGCATCGAGAAGGTCGTCGAAACCTTCGCGGAGATTCCGCCGCTGCTGACACTGCTGACGCGCTCCGCCACGGGCCAGCCGATCACGACCTACTTCAACATGATCAGCTCGCCGCGCAAGCCCGGCGAGAAGGACGGCCCCAAAGAGGTGCACCTGGTGCTGCTCGACAACGGCCGCTCCGACATCTACGGCGACCCCGAGCTGCTCGCGACGCTGCGTTGCATCCGCTGCGGCGCCTGCATGAATCACTGCCCCGTCTACACGCGCATCGGCGGTCACGCCTATGGCACTGTCTACCCCGGGCCGATCGGCACCATCCTCGAACCCCAGAAAGGCGGCCTCGACAACTACGGCGGCCTGACGACGGCATCGAGCCTCTGCGGCGCCTGTGGCGAGGTCTGCCCGGTGCGCATCCCGATTCCGCAACTCATCAACCGCCTGCGCTACGAGGCCAGCCACGGCGAAGGCGTCACGCGCGGCAGCGGCAGCAAGCGCAAGGCCGCCGAGGCGCTGGCCTGGAAAGGCTGGTCGCTGCTGCATCGCAAGCCCGTGCTCTACCGGCTCATGGCGACAGCCGCCACACGCCTGCGCGGACTCATGCCATCCCGGCTCGGAGCCTGGACGCGCTACCGCAGTGCGCCCAGGCCGGCGGCCAGCAGCCTGCATGAACTCGCGCGCCGCCACGGAGTCGACCATGAGTGACGCGAAACAGGCCATCCTGCAGCGGCTGCAGAAAGCCCCCCGTCCCGACATCGCCGATATCGACGAGGGCGCGGCCGAAAGCCATGCGTGGGATCTCGAGGAGAAGATCCGCCGCTTCACGCAGCGCATGACGGCGGTGCGCGCCGAGGTCATCGAGACCGGATATGCCGACTGGCCGGCGATGCTGAAGGAGGTCTGCGAGCGCAAGGGCCTCGGCAACCTGCTCTACTCGCCGGGCTCCGCCTGGGGCGATGCGATCCGGCAACAGCCGCCGGTCGCGCAGCTGCTGGAGTACGACCGCGAAATCGAGGAGTGGAAAGCGGAGCTGTTCCGGGATGTCGAGGCCGCGGTCACGACGACGCGCGGCGGCATCGCCGAGACCGGCACCCTGATCCTCTGGCCGGACGCCGACGAGCCGCGCCTGATGTCCCTGGTGCCACCGCTGCATGTCGCGATCCTCGAGGCGCGCGAACTCTACAGCACCTTTGCCGAGGCCGTTGCGCAGATGCCGTGGAAACAGCAGATGCCGTCCAATGCCTTGCTGATTTCGGGCCCGTCCAAGTCGGCGGATATCGAGCAGACACTGGCCTACGGCGTGCACGGGCCCAAAGAACTGCTGGTCTTGCTGGTCCGCGACTGAAACCCCGCCGGCCGTTCAGCCCCTTGCGGGCTGTGCGGAGCACCGCGCCCCCTGCATCCCCGCATAGCGGCGCCACTTCTGCTGCGCAACTGACCTGACACAAGGACAATCGCGTCCAGTTCACGCTAATCTCTACCCATCGTTGGAATGACGACGCACTGGCCGATTTCATGCAGGCACACATCTTCTTTCTCCATCTGCTGCTGATCCTGCTGACGGCCAGGCTCTTCGCGGAGATCGCTTCCAGGCTGCGCATCCCCGCCGTGGTCGGCGAGATCGTGGCCGGCATCGTGCTCGGTCCCAGCCTGTTCGGCATCGTGCAGCACGACGAGACCATCCGGCTGCTCGCGGAAATCGGCATCATCCTGCTGCTGTTCGAGGTCGGCCTGAAGACCGACGCGCGCCGCCTCATCTCGGCCGGCAACAAATCCGCCGTTGTCGCCGTCGGCGGCTTCGTGATGCCATTCCTGCTGGGATTCGTCGTCGCTTACTGGCTGCTCGACATGGGCTTACTCGTGTCGCTCTTCGTCGGCGGCACCCTGACGGCCACGAGTATCGGCATCACGGTGCGGGTGCTGGCGGACCTCGGTCGCCAGCACCATCGCGAGGGCCAGATCGTGCTCGGCGCCGCCGTGCTCGACGACATTTTCGGCGTCCTGCTGCTCGCACTGATCTACGAGTTCTCGATCGGCGGCGGCATCAATTTCCTCAACGCCAGCAAGGTGCTGCTGTTCATCACCATTTTTTTCGTGCTCGCGCCGCTCGCGGCAATGCTGATGTCGCGCCTGATCCGGCACCTCGACACCCTGAGCGAAACACCGGGCCTGATCCCGACCACGATCGTATCCCTCGTGCTGTTCTTCGCGCTGCTGGCGCATGCCATCGGCGCACCCGAACTGCTCGGCGGTTTCGCGGCCGGTCTCGCGCTGTCACGCCGTTTTTTCCTGCCGTTCGGCGTCGCCATCAAGACCAACAAGAAGTTCGCGCGCACGATCGAGCGCCAGATGTCCCCCATCATCAGCCTCTTCACGCCGATCTTCTTCGTCTCTGTCGGACTGTCGCTGAACCTGCAGGATATCGACTGGAATTCCGTCTTCGTCTGGGGACTGACCGGTGCGCTGCTGGTCGCGGCCGTCGTCGGCAAGCTGGCAGGCGCGCTGCTTCTGAGGGAGAAACTGCCTCACAAGCTCATGATCGGACTCGCGATGATTCCACGCGGCGAGGTCGGCATCGTGTTCGCCGAACTCGGTCGCGTCAGCGGCATCTGCTGCAACGAAGTCTACGCCAGCCTGATTCTCGTGATCCTGCTGACCACGATGGTGCCGCCGTTCATCATGCGCTGGATCTACCGCAGGTGGCCGCATCACTTTGGCAATGACATCGCCACCGGGACGGCGGAACGAGACGGCTAGTCCTTCTTGCCGATCAGCTCGATCTGGTAGCCGTCCGGGTCTTCGACGAAGGCGATGACGGTCGTGCCGGCATTCATCGGCCCGGGCTCGCGGATGATCTTGCCGCCACGGTGGCGAATCTTCTCGGCCGCATGGTAGACATCGTCCACCTCCAGCGCGATGTGGCCATAGCCCTTGCCGAGATCATAGCTGTCGACACCCCAGTTGTAGGTGAGCTCGATGGCGGTGTTTTCGGACTCGGGACCGTAACCGAGAAAAGCCAGCGTGAACTCCCCCTCCGGGTACTCCTTCTGGCGCAGCAGTTGCATGCCGAGGACATCGGTGTAGAACTTGATCGAGCGGTCGAGATTGCCGACGCGCAGCATGGTATGAAGAATTCGCATGGAAAGCTTCCTTCTGACTTCAGAACACACCACCATTCTAGCGCAAGAAAGCCGTTGAAACGGAACCCGGCCAGGCCCAGAATGGCCGCATGAGTGAAAATCTCTCCCTCGAGCAACTGCAGCAGGAGGCGATCGCCTTCCGTGCCGCTCAAGACGCCGTGATGCTCGCGACCACGGCAGCTGACGGCACGCCGGATGCGAGCTACGCCCCCTGCGTCCTCGACGACGACGGGCGCTGCCATCTGCTCATCAGCCAGCTGGCCCGGCATACGAAAAACCTGCTCGAGCGTCCCGCCGCGAGCCTCCTCTGGATCGAGGAGCGCGCCGCGGCCGGAAACCCCTTCGCGCGCCGCCGCCTGGTGTTGCGCTGCGCGGCCGGGCGCATCGACCGTGACAGCGGGAGCTGGAACGGGATGGTCGCGAGGATGGAAGCCGCACTCGGCAACACGGTGCCGCTGATCGCGGGCCTTGGCGACTTCATGCTGTTCCGCTTCGACGCCCTGGACGGCGACTACGTGCGCGGTTTCGCCCGGGCATACCCCGTCAGCGGCAATGGCCTGGCGATGGCGGCGCGCCGGACCCGGTGAGCCTCAGCGACGGGCAACTCGCGCATTTCGAAGCGCTGCTGCGCGAGCGCCGCCGCAGGCTGAGCGACGCCATCGCCTCCTCCGGTTCCGCCTCGAAGACCGTCGAACTCGACCAGACCCGACAGGGCCGCCTGTCGCGCATGGACGCCATGCAACAGCAGGCGATGGCGCAGGAGACGCAGCGGCGGCGCGAGCTCGACATCCGGCGCATCGACGCGGCCCTCGAACGCATCGCGGCCGGCGAATACGGCGAATGCCTCGGCTGTTACGCGGAGATCCCGGCCGGCCGCCTCGAGATCGACCCGGCCGCGACCCTCTGCGTGGCCTGCGCCGAAAAGCGCAACCTCTGATTCGCTGGAGGATTCCATCCGGACGCAAGGAACGCGGAGTCTTCCGCCGCATGCCGGGGATTGCCGTCCGGTTTAGTTGCGCCCCCGGGGCTGTGCGGCCTCTGCGTCCGCGTGGAGAAAACTGTTAAAATACCCGGGTTTTCTGACTCATCGGACCACTCCCAGTGAATGACAAAACCTCCCTGAGCTACCGCGACGCGGGTGTCGACATCGACGCCGGCAACGAACTGGTCAAACGCATCGGCCCCGTCGTCAGGAAGACCTTCCGTCCCGGCGTGCTCACGGGACTCGGCGGTTTCGGCGGACTCTTCGAACTGCCTGTCGAAAAATACAGCGAGCCGGTGCTGGTCTCCGGCACCGATGGCGTCGGCACCAAGCTCAAGGTCGCGATGATGCTCAACAGGCATGACACCATCGGCATCGACCTGGTCGCCATGTGCGTCAACGACATCATCGTCGCCGGCGCCGAGCCGCTCTTCTTTCTCGACTACTTCGCCACCGGCAAGCTCAATATCGACGCGGCCGAGGACATCATCGGCGGCATCGCCGAGGGTTGCCTGCAGGCCGGCGCCGCCCTGATCGGCGGCGAGACCGCCGAGATGCCCGGCATGTACGAGGGCGACGACTACGACCTGGCCGGTTTCGCCGTCGGCATCGCCGAGAAATCGAAGCTGCTGTCGCCGGAGAGGATCCGTCCCGGCGACATCCTGCTCGGGCTGGCCTCCTCCGGCCCGCACTCCAACGGCTACTCGCTGATCCGCCGCATTCTCGAGGTGTCGAACGCCGACCTCGGCATGGACCTCGACGGCCGCGCCCTCGGCGAGGCGCTGCTCGCGCCGACGCGCATCTACGTCAAGTCCCTGCTCGATCTCATGCAGCAGGTCGAGGTGCACGGACTCGCGCATATCACGGGCGGCGGCCTTCCCGAGAACCTGCCGCGCGTGCTGCCGATCGACGTCGACGCCATTCTCGATCTCGACAGCTGGCAATATCCGCCCGTCTTCCGCTGGCTGCAGGAACAGGGCAACGTCGAGGAGAGCGAGATGCTGCGCACCTTCAACTGTGGCATCGGCATGGTGGTGTGTGTTTCCGGCGACGACGCCGACAAGGCCGTCTCGATCCTCGAGGCAGCCGGCGAGACCGTCTACCGCATCGGGCGCATCGATTCGGCCGAGGGTGAACCTCTCGTGCGTTACGCCGACGCCTGATGCCGGACCGCGCCGCACCGCTCCGCGTCGTTGTTCTGATCTCCGGCAACGGCAGCAACCTGCAGGCCATCCTCGACGCCGCAGACAAAGAGCCGGGGCTCTTCGAGGTCGTCGCCGTCATCAGCAACCGCGAGGACGCCTACGGGCTGGAGCGCGCCGACAAGGCCGGCATCTCGTCGGCCGTCGTCGACCACAGGGCCTACGACAGCCGCGAGTCCTACGACCACGCCCTCATGCAGATCATCGACGGCTTCGACCCGGAACTCGTCGTGCTCGCCGGCTTCATGCGCATCCTGACATCGGAATTCGTGCGCCACTACGCGGGCCGCATGCTCAACATCCACCCCTCGCTGCTGCCGAAGTACAAGGGGCTCGATACCCACCAGCGCGCCATCGATGCGGGCGACAGGGTGCACGGCTGCAGCGTCCACTTCGTGACGGAAGAGCTCGACGACGGACCCGTCGTGCTGCAGGCGGAAGTCCCGGTTCTCGAGAACGACACGGCCGAGACCCTTGCCCAGCGCGTGCACGTGCAGGAGCACATCATCTATCCCGAGGCCGTGCGGCGTTTCGCACTCGGAGAGCTGACTCCCGGCAAAGCCTAGAACGCAGAGACTGACAACACAGAAACCTTCGCGCCCATTGCGGACCTTTGCGTCCTCCGCGTCCCATACTCAGGACGCAGAGAGCGCGGAGAAACGCAGAGAACGCAGA
>JARRMY010000003.1:0-250538 GCA_037385505.1 Gammaproteobacteria bacterium
GTGAAGCGCTCGGCGCCGAGCGCTTGCAGCTCTGACAGCATGGCGGGCACGCCGGGACGCAAGCGGTCATCGAAGGCGAAAATTGCCCGCACAGCATCGGCATCCGCCAGCAACGAGACGAGATGCCCCGAACTGCGCAGCCGCTCGATCTCGGCAGCGACAGCCGGGGGCATATGCAGCGGTTCGCAGGCGAACTCCGGCTTGCCGAGACGCCAGGTGCCGCCATCGATCAGCGCCTGCGTGCCAGCGCCGGGAACATTCAGCAGCGACTCGATATGGCGGTTTTGCCCGGCTTCGACCTGCAGGGCTTTCGCAACAGGGTGTTCCGAATCGGCGGAGAGCGCGCCGGCGATCGCGAGGGCCTCGTCACGCTCGATGCCGCCGGTCAGGATCACGTCCGTCACTGCCGGCCTGCCCTCCGTCAGCGTTCCCGTCTTGTCGAAGATGAACTGCCTGCACAGCGCCAGCGCATCGAGCGCCTTCATGCTCAGCGGCAGGACGCCAAGATCGATGAAACGCCCGGCACTGACGGCCAGCGCCACGGGGGTCGCCAGAGCGAGGGCGCACGGACAGGTGACGATGAGCACCGAGATCGTGCTCGGCAGCCATTGCGACGGCTCATTGAACCACCAGTAGAGCGCCGTGCTGCCGGCGATGACGAGAATGACCGCGATGAACCAGGTCGCCGCCTGCTCCGCCAGCAAGGCATAGCCCGGTCTTTGCTCCAGGCCACCCTCGACGAGGTGGCGGATCTCGCTGACTGCCGAGCCCTGCACCGTGTGCGTGACCCGGATATCCACGGGCTGTTCGCCGTTGACCGAACCCGCGACGACCCTGTCGCCGGGCTCGCGCACCAGCGGCGTCGCCTCGCCGGTCAGCAAGGACTCGTCGAAGGTGCTGACGCCCTTGAGGATCACGCCGTCGACGGCCAGCGTCTCGCCTGGCGTCAGGCGGATGACGTCGTCCGGCACGAGTTCGTCAACCGTCACCTTGTGGCGCTCGCCCTGCGCATCGATTCGCACCGCCGTGCGTGGCGTCACGCGCGCCAGCTCCTCGAGGCGCCCCGCGGCACGCAGCTTGCCGCGCAGTTCGAGGCGCCGCGCCATGAGCAAAAAGAAGACGAACATCGCGATGGAGTCGAAATAGACCTCGCCATGTTCCGTAATGGTGGTATAGAGGCTGCCGGACCAGGCGACCGTGAGACCCAGCACGACCGGAATATCCATGCCGAGCCGTCTGTTCCTGATATCGTTCCAGGCGCCGGCAAAAAAATCCTGTGCCGAGTAGGCCAGGATCAGCGCCGTCAGCGCCAGGCCGGTCCAGCGGCCGATCGTGATCCAGAGCGGCAGGCCCTCGCCTTCCGGCGTCATGACATAGGTCGCGATCGAGAAGTTCATGACGAGCATGCCGATCAGGCCCGCGAAGATCAGACGTTCGGTGCTGCGCCTGCGGCGCTCTTTCTGCAATGCCTGGCTGCGCGAGGCATCGTAGGGATGCGCCACATAGCCGATGCTGGTGATCGCCGTGAGGATCTCGCTGAGGCGGATCTTTTCCGGCAGCCAGCGCACGCGGGCGCGCTGGGTTATGTCGTCGATGTGCACGTCGATGACGCCGTCGAGACTGCGGAGATGCTTCTCGTTGAGCCACAGGCAGGCCGGACAGCGGATATTCTCGAGCAGCAGGTTGGCCTCGCGCCAGTCATCCTCGCCCGTGACGAAGTCCTTCTGGATCTCGGGCCTGTCATAGAGACCGACCTGCTTCAGGAAATCCGGGATGATATCGACACCGGCCGTGACGGCGGGGTCGGAGCGGTGCCTGTAGTAGTCCTCCAGGCCCGCATCGACGATCGCCTTGCAGACGGCTTCGCAGCCGTGACAGCAGAAATGCCGCTCCCTGCCATGCACCTCGAGCGTCGGGATCTCCTCGATATCCGGCACGGGCAGACCGCAGTGAAAACAACGCTCCTCTGTTGCGCCGGACTCTTGCGTTGATGTTGCTGCGGCTTCACCCATGGGAGCATTCTATTGGAAATGGCGGCATACTTGCCGCATGAAACAGGGGGGTATCCGGACAACGCTGGAGTGCTCGCTGAAAAGCCCGGATGACACCATGAAAAAAGGCTCCGCATGCTGCGGAGCCTTTGCCCGAATGCCTTGCGGCATAGCTTGACGTCCTGTCACTCGGCAGGCTCGGGGATGGCGTAGTAGTCCGCCAGCGCCTCGATTTCCTCCTCGGTCAATGCTTCCGCGACAACCCGCATCCTGGCATAGACGTCGTTCTCGCGATCGCCCTCCTTGAACTCGGTCATCGTGGTGACGAAGTACTCCCTGTACTGGCCGTTGATGCGCGGGTGATCGAACATGCCACCATCGCCGCCCCTGCCATGACAGGCCGAACAGGCCTTCAGCAGGCGCTCCGGATCGCCCTTGTGGATCAGCTCGAACAACTCCGGCGTCAGCTCCTTCTCCGGTCCGGGGTCGGCCGGTGCCTGCATGCCGAACCAGACAGCCAGATCAGCCATCTGCTGCTCGTCCAGATCGCGCACCGCCTTGTACATGCTCCTGCTGTCGCGATTCTTGTCCTGGTAGTCCTTGAGCTGCTTGTAGAGGTACGAAGGCATCATGCCCGCGATATTCACATCCTCGGAGTCGTCGGAAATACCGGCATCACCGTGACATTTGGCGCAGCGCTCTTCCTCCGCGACTGCCTGACCCCGCGCCGGGTCGGCATTACGCAGCAGTTTCAGGGTCTCCAGGTCGAATGCGACCAGGGAGGAGGGCTCCGCATGAGCGACGGGAACCGACAGAATCATGGCTGTGATCAGTGTTGTCAATCGAATCATGGTCAGATGCTCCAGGGTACTGTGCCATGGTTTTCCATGAGGAAAAACTGCAGGATCGGGTAGCCGTAGCTCGCAATCATGTAGACCACGACAAGCCAAAACCAGAAAGTGAAGCTGTTCATGAGGTGCGGCATGCGCGCCACCGAGTGGATCGGCTCGGCATACTCGACCTCCAGAACCGCCTCCGGGATCGCATTGCCGTGCGTCCTGTAGAGGTTGTAAACCAGCATGATTGCCGAGACCAGGAGGATCACGCCGCCGACGATCATGAGGAATTCCGAGGTTCCCCACATCTCGGTCAATTCGGGATCATAGGGTGTCGAAGAGATGCGGCGCGGCTGGCCCGCAATGCCGATCTGGTGCCACGGCAATGTCAGCACGAGCATACCGACGAACCAGAGCCACAGCTGCTTGCGCGCCATGCTGAGGGAGAAGAGCTCCTTGCCGGTCATCTTCGGCCAGAGATAGTAGGCGATGGCGAAATACATGATGACCGAGGTTCCGGCGAAGATCAGGTGGAAGTGACCCGTGACCCACTGGGTGTTGTGCACCATGGCATTCATGGAGTAGCTCGCGTTGATGACGCCGCCGAAACCGCCGACGGTCAGCATCAGCATCGACAGACCGGTTGCAAGCACCATGGGATTGCCCCAGGGCAGTGTCCTGAGCCAGCCGAAGAGCCCCTTGCCTCCGCGCAGGCGCCCGGCGATTTCCAGCGAGGCAATGACCGTGAAACCGGTGATGAGCGTCGGGACCGCAACCATGAAGGTGCCGGTCATGTGCAGGAACTTCCAGCCGGCGGCCTGGAACGGATCCATGTAGAGGTGGTGGAACCCGATCGGAATCGAGAACACGAACAGCATGATGAAGGCAACGCGCGCCATGTGGTCGCTCACGAGACGTCCGCCGGCCTGTTTCGGCATCAGGGTGTAGAAGGCGATATAGGCCGGGAAGAGCCAGAAGTAGACGATGGCATGCAGCGTCCAGGAGAACAGCGTGCGCGCCAGGCCCACATCGACCGTCTCGGTAAGGCCCAGCGACCAGGGAATGAGCTGAAACAGCACTTCGAGCGTGACACCAAGACTCGTGATGAACCACATGATGGCGTTGGCAACCGTGCCGTACATGGCCAGCGGCACCGTCTCGCCCGGATTCTCCTTCTTCCAGGCGTGCATCGACATGACCATGACGAGGCACCAGAACCAGGAGCCCACGACCAGCATGGCGGCGCCGATGTAGAAGGCCGGGTTCGCGCGCAGCGGCGGGTAGAAGGTGTAGAGCACCGAGGCGTTGCCGGTCAACAGCGGCACTGCCGCCGTCAGGACGCCGGCCAGCGACAGCCAGAAACCGAACCAGCCGAGGCTCTTGCCCCAGAGCTCGCGCTTCAGGCTCGTGGTTGCGGTGTAGTAGCCATATCCCGCGATGAGGAAGGTTGTCAGGACGAAGCCCATGAGCACGCCATGGGTCGAGACCGAGGCGAAGTAGAGCTCGGGAATCATGAGTTCGGGAATCAGGTCAAAACGCTGGACGACCTGGTAGAGCCCCATCAGGACCGCCGCCAGGAAAGCAATAAAACCGACCCACATGTTGGCGAGGCTGAGGCCTGCAGCGGTATCTTTCATCAGTTAGCTCCTCCTGCTGTTTTCTCGGCAACAATCAGGCGCGACCACATGCTGTCGTGCCCGAGGCCGCAGTATTCATTGCAGAGAAAGGAATACTTGCCGGTTTTCGGAAAGGTCGTTGTGAACTCGGAGACATAGCCGGGCACGATCATGCTTGCCGCATTCGTGAACGGCACGTGGACGCCGTGCAGCACGTCGGCGCTGGCGATGCGGAATTTGACCTCTGTATCGACGGGCACCTCGATGACTGGCGGGAAGAAACCGTAACGCGCAGCGACCATCGTGACGGTCAGCGTCCCGTCGCCGTTGTCCTTGACGCCGAGATTGTCCTCGGCGAACTCCTCGGTCAGGTGCAGGCGCGAGGAGTCGATGGTCTCGACATTGCTCGGCGGATGCAGGTTGCTGGTCAGTGCATAGAGTCCGAGTATGCCGCCCATCACGAAGGCCATCAGCAGGGATATCCAGACCCAGCGCCGCTCGAGCGGATCTTCACAGATTGCAGTTAAAGGATCACGCATGATCTACTCCTTCATTGAATGGGTCCGTGGGAGAGGAACCTGACGAAAAACAGGAACGCCCACGTGGCTGCAAAAATCACAGCGAATACGAGAAGCACTGCAAAGGTTCCTTTTGGGAGGCTGTGCAGGATTTTCTCTTCTTCTTCAGGGGTGAGTTGGCTCATATCTACCTACCTCGTTGACATCGTGTAACTTCCGGATGCTCCAGACGAACCGCGAACAAATCCGGGCTCGTGTTATGGCAAAGGACGGACAGACAGAAGAGTTGATCGGGCGGAGGCGGATAAACCGCATCAGCAAATCCGCTGGTTGGTGCAGGCCATCACGGTGGGCAAGGACATTGCCTCCCTGATCTCCTTCGGTGCTGTTATTGTCATTGCAGTCGCTGTTTTTGTTTTTGTGCGCTAACTATTCCAAAAAAGCGCATCAGGGGCAAGAAAAAGACGCGGCACGACCGGGAATTCAATGCATGAATAACTCCTGTTCCGCAGCATCCTGAGCGCTATCTGGACATGCATTCCATGCGGGCTGGTGGCGACAGGCGATTCCGGCCGCGACGCTAGTCGATGCCGAGCGTCGCCCAGATATCGTCGATGCGCTGCCTGACACCCGGATCCATGACGATCGGCTCGCCCCATTCGCGATCGGTCTCGCCCTTCCACTTGTTGGTCGCATCCATGCCGATCTTGGAGCCGAGCCCGGAAACGGGCGAGGCGAAGTCGAGGTAGTCGATCGGCGTATTCTCGACGAGTGTGATGTCGCGCGCCGGGTCCATGCGCGTCGTCATGGCCCAGATGACATCGTTCCAGTCGCGCACGTTGACGTCGTCGTCGGTCACGATGACGAACTTGGTGTACATGAACTGGCGCAGGAAGGACCAGACGCCGAACATGACACGCTTGGCATGACCCGGATACTGCTTCTTCATGCTGACGACGGCCATGCGGTAGGAGCAGCCTTCGGGTGGCAGGTAGAAGTCGACGATCTCCGGGAACTGCTTCTGCAGGATGGGCACGAAGACCTCGTTGAGCGCGACGCCGAGAATCGCCGGCTCGTCGGGCGGACGGCCGGTGTAGGTGCTGTGGTAGATGGGCTTGTCGCGCATGGTGATGCGATCGATCGTGAAGACCGGAAAATGCTCGACCTCGTTGTAGTAACCTGTGTGATCCCCGAACGGCCCCTCTGGCGCGGTGTCGTCCGGGTGCAGGTGCCCCTCGAGGACGATCTCGCTCGATGCCGGCACCTGCAGGTCGTTGCCGATGCATTTCGTGACTTCCGTGCGACTGCCGCGCAGCAGTCCCGCGAAAGCGTACTCGGAGAGCGTGTCCGGCACCGGGGTCACGGCGCCGAGAATGGTCGCCGGGTCGGCGCCGAGCGCCACCGACAGCGGAAAGGGCTCACCGGGATGCGCCTGCTGCCAGTCGCGAAAATCGAGCGCGCCGCCGCGATGCGCCAGCCAGCGCATGATGACGCGGTTCCTGCCGATCACCTGCATGCGGTAGATGCCGAGATTCTGGCGCGGCTTGTCAGGGCCGCGCGTGACGACGAGCCCCCAGGTGATCAGCGGTCCCGCATCGCCGGGCCAGCAGGTCATCACGGGAATCTTCGACAGATCGATGTCATCTCGTTCCCAGACGATTTTCTGGCAGGGCGCACCCCGGACTTTTTTCGGCGCCATGTCGAGTACTTTCCTGAAAACCGGCAGCTTCTCCCAGGCGTCCTTCATGCCCTTCGGCGGATCGGGCTGCTTGAGTTGCGCCAGCAGCTTGCCGACCTCGCGCAACGCCTCGACCGACTCCTCGCCCATGCCGAGTGCGACGCGCCGCGGCGTGCCGAAGAGGTTACCGAGCAGCGGCATGTCGGAGCCCCTGACGTTCTCGAACAGCAGCGCCGGGCCACCGGACTTGAGCGTGCGGTCGCAGATCTCGGTGACCTCGAGATGCGGGTCGACCTCGACAGCGATGCGCTTGAGTTCGCCGAGTTTTTCGAGCTGGTCGATGAAGTCTCTGAGATCTTTGTATTGCATGGCGTGAGAATTTTTTTGAAAGATTATTCGGGTGCCTGCTGTCTCTTCTTGCAAGGCCGGCCTTAACGTCCTTTTTTAACAGACACCTGGAGACAAGGCCATGAAAACTCTCATTGCAAGTACGCTGATCCTGTTCGCTTCCGGCGCGTCCGCCGACTGGGAAGCCGCCTGGGGCACGGATGAACTCATGATCAATCACGCGGGAGAGGTTGCCCTGCAATCGGCCACCGTCGACCCCGTCCCGGACTCGGCATTCGGCCGGGACAATCCGGAACTCTTTGCCGGCCATGCAGCCGACAACATCGGCGGGAATGATCGCACAGCTTTCGAACTCTATTATGAAAACCTCTATGACCAGGGCGCATGAACCCGGACAGCAGCGGCAACGCCGGTTGCCGCCCTGCTGTCACGACCATATCAAATCCTGTCCGGGAGCAGTGGCAAGCAGCATCGGCTTGCTCCAGCATAAGGGATCGTCTCCCGACAGCAAGCACGCAATGAAGAACACCCTCGTCACATTGGGCGTCTCTCCTGCTGGCAGCCATGCCACTGCAGGCCCACTGGCGCAAGGATGGCAGTGAGGCGGAGAAGCTCGCCGATCTCACGACACTCGCGCCCGGCGCGGCCCACTGGATGGCCGGGATGGGCGAACGCGACCAGAACATCGACTGGGCCGCGAAGCAGGAGAAGCGGGAATTCACCATGTACCAGGCCGAGGAGATCGAGAAGCTCGTCGAGACACGCATGCTGGCGCGCCCGGCACGAGCCGGGGCGGCCAGGCTCTTTCACGAAAAGGTCTTCCCGGCACTGAACAAGGCCATCGAAAAAGACCCGGGAAGCCTTCGAGCCGGCATTCAATATGCTGCACAACGAGTGCATGGCCTGCCATGCGCGCGAGGATCACGCCTTCGTCACGCCTCCTCTCGTGCCCGCGACAGCGCAGAGTCCGGTCCTGAACATGAAGTGATGACCAGTGGCCAGCGTCGCTGTTGGCGACGCCGGCCCTGAATCAGGCGGCAATTCCCGAGTGCCGCAGCAGCGGCCCGACCTCGGGCTTGCGCCCGCGGAAGGCGACGAAGAGATCCATGGCGTCTTCGGAGCCGCCCTTCTCGAGGATGTTCTCGCGGAAGGCGCGCCCTGTCTCCTCGTTGAAGACACCCCTCTCCTCGAACAGCGAGAAGGCGTCAGCAGAGAGCACCTCCGCCCACTTGTAGCTGTAATAGCCGGCCGCGTAGCCGCCCGCGAAGATGTGCGAGAAGCCGTGGGCGAAACGGTTCCACTCCGGCGGCTTGACCACGGCGACCTGGTCGCGGACCTGCTGCGCGAACTCCAGCACGCGACCGCCCTTGTCCGGGTCGTACTCCATGTGCAGGCGGAAATCGAAGAGCGCGAACTCGATCTGGCGCATCATCTGCATGGCCGACTGGAAGTTCTTCGCCGCGATCATGCGCTCGTAGAGGTCGTCCGGAATCTCCTCGCCGGTCTCGTAGTGGCCGGAAACCACCTCCAGCGCCTCGCGCTCCCAGCACCAGTTCTCCATGAACTGGCTCGGCAGCTCGACCGCGTCCCAGGCGACGCCGTTGATGCCGGCCACGCCGGGATAGTCGATGCGCGTCAGCATGTGATGCAGGCCGTGGCCGAACTCGTGGAACAGCGTCTCGACCTCGTCATGGGTCAGCAATGCCGGCTTGTCGCCGACCGGCGGCGAAAAGTTGCAGGTCAGGTAGGCGACCGGTGTCTGGGTGTGGTCCGCCGTGCGGAAACGCACGGCGCACTCGTCCATCCAGGCGCCGCCGCGCTTCTTCGGCCTGGCATAGAGATCGAGGTAGAACTGGCCAATGAGCTCGCCGCCATCGCGGTCGCGGATCTCGTAGAAGAGCACGTCCGGATGCCAGGTGTCGACGCCGTCGGTTTGCCTGATGGTCACATCGAAGAGGCGGCTGACGACATCGAACATCCCCTGCACGACCATGTTCTGCGGGAAGTAGGGCTTGAGCTCTTCCTGGCTGATGTTGTAGCGCGACTGCCGCAGCTTCTCGGCGTAGTAGGCCACACCAGGTCTCGAGCTCGGCGTATTCCCGCTCGGCCTGCGGCTTCGAGCGCCGGGCAAGATCGTTCAGGAAGTCGAGCACCTGCTGCGGGCTCTCGGCCATCTTCTTGGCCAGGGAGCGCTCGGCGTAGTTGTCAAAGCCGAGCAGTTGCGCCGCCTCGTGCCGCAACGCGAGGATCTCGTCCATGAGGACGCTGTTGTCGTACTCGCCGGCATTCGGCCCCTGGTCCGAGGCGCGTGTCGAGTAGGCGCGGTAGATCTCGTGGCGCAGCTCGCGGTTGTCGGCATAGGTCATGACCGGGTAGTAGGAGGGGAACTCCAGTGTCAGCAGCCAGCCCTCCATGTCGCGCTGTTCGGCGGTCTGCCTGGCGAGATCGAGCGCCGATTGCGGCAGGCCGGCCAGCTCCGACTCGTCAGTGACGAGTTTCGTCCAGGCGTGGGTCGCGTCGAGCAGGTTCTCGCTGAACTTGCTGGTCAGGACCGACAGCCTTTCGCTGATCTCCCTGTAGCGCTGCTTTTGCGCCGGCGGCAGGTCGACACCCGAGAGATGGAAATCGCGCAGGATGTTCTCGAGCATCTTCTGCTGCGCCGCGTCGAGCGAGCTGTCGTTCTCCTGCACGGCCTTGTAGGCGCGGTAGAGATCGGCGTTCTGGCCCAGCTCGGTGGCGTAGGCCGAGAGCTTCGGCAGACAGGCGTTGTAGGCCTCGCGCAACGCGTCGCTGTTGACGACCGAGTTCATGTGACTGACGGGCGACCAGGCACGGTTAAGCCGGTCATCGAGCATCTCGATGGGCTCGACGAAGTTTTTCCAGTCCGGCTTCGCGACGTTCTGCAACAGGCGATGGATTTCGTCGCGGTTCTGTTGCAGCAGCGTATCGATTGCGGGCACCACGTGCTCCGGCTTGATGCGGCTGAAGGGCGGCAGCCTGTAGTCTTCGAGAAGCGGATTATCGGCCATGGTCGTACTCATGAAATTTCCGGGGAGTGTCACTTTATCAAATGCGATGTCTGAAATTTCAAGGCAAAGGGTAACGAATTCAAGCAGGCTGAATCCCGGGGAATTCGATTATTGGAAAGGGGGCGGAGGCCGCAGGCCGAAATGGCGATCTCGAGGCCTCTGTTTTCATTCATCATCGGGATTGCCACGGTCGCTAGGCTCCCCGTAATGACAACGATCAAATCCTCTGCGTGCTTTGCGCAACTTTGCGTTCTTTGCGTCCCGTTTTATCGGCCTGACATCCGAAGGCCACGCAGAGGCCGACCTACACGCCGCCACCGAACCCGTTCTGGCGCCAGGCCTCGTAGAGGATCACGGCGACGCTGTTGGCCAGATTCAGGCTGCGGCTTCCGGCCTGCATCGGGATGCGGATGCGCCGCTCCGGCGGCAGGCTGTCAAGAACCTCCGGTGGCAACCCGCGTGACTCGGGGCCGAACAGCAGGTGATCGCCGGACTCGAAGCAAGCGTCGGTGTAGCGGGTCGCCCCCCTGGTCGAGCAGGCGAAAATGCGTCCCGAACGGAGATTTTTTCGCCAGCTTTCATAGTCCGCGTGTTCCTTTACGGCGGCATATTCGTGATAATCCAGCCCAGCGCGCCGCATGCGCTTGTCGTCGAGGTCGAACGCGACCGGATGGATCAGGTGCAGGCTGCTGCCGGTATTGGCGCAAAGGCGTATGATGTTGCCGGTATTCGGCGGAATCTCCGGCTGATAAAGCACGACGTGAAACACTGATAATGACCTCGGAAACAAACAACCCGCTTGCCGTCGAGTTCTGCGGCATGCATTTCCAGACCCCGCTGGTGCTGCTCTCGGGCTGCGTCGGATTCGGGGAAGAGTATACCCGTATCGAGGGCTATTCGAACGCCGATGTCGGCGCTGTCTGTCTCAAGGGCACGACGGGCGAGAAGCGCCTCGGCAATGCTCCGCACCGCATCTACGAAACGCCGGCCGGCATGCTCAACGCCATCGGCCTGCAAAACCCCGGGGTCCACAAGGTCGTCGACGAGATCCTGCCGACGCTCGATTTCAGCGAGACGCGTTTCATCGCCAACGTCTCTGGCTCCACGATCGAGGAGTACGAGGCCGTCACGCGCAAGTTCGACGATTCGCCCATCGACGCCATCGAGATCAACATCTCGTGCCCCAACGTCAAGGAGGGCGGCGTCGCCTTCGGTAACGATCCGGAGATGTCGGCGCGCGTCGTCGAGGCCTGCCGCCGCGTGACCGACAAGCCGCTCATCACCAAGCTGTCGCCGAACCAGACCGACATCCAGCAGAATGCGCGGCTCTGCATCGAGGCCGGCAGCGACGCCTTCGCGGTCATCAACACGCTCATGGGCATGGCCATCGACATCGAGTCGCGCAGCCCCGTCATCGGCAACAACCAGGGTGGCCTCTCGGGCCCGGCGATCAAGCCCGTGGCGCTGCTCAAGACCCACCAGGTCTACCAGGTTTGCCGCGATCACGGCATCCCGATCATCGGCCAGGGCGGTGTCACGACACCGGACGACGCCATCGAGTTCCTGATCGCCGGCGCCTCCGCCGTCGGCGTCGGCACGGCATTGTTCTACGACCCGCTGATCTGCCGCAAGATCAACGACGGCATCCGCGACTACCTGCGGCGTCACGAGATTCCGACGGTCGAGGAACTCACGGGCAGCCTGATGCTGAACAGTCCGCCACAACGTGGCTGCGGCTGCTGACAAGACACAAGCATCTGTTTTTCGATGATTTTCCATAGAAAACAGACGCTCGCGGCCGATTCCCGCCCCTCCCGCTTGGGGAGGGGCATCTCCCGGCTCTATCCCTTTTGGGAGGGCGGTTTTCCCTGCTCAAAATGATATATTAGCGCCCACTGAATTTGGGGTCCGCCGCCTTACAGGCTCAGGGCGGGCTGGAACACCAGGCGCGGATGCGCCCGATCATTTTTCGGAGTGAGACAATGAGCGACAAGCAAGCACTGATCGACGAGAAGAACAAGCTGATCGAAGAGATGCTCGAGATGCAAAAGCAGTTCATCGAATACGAGCACGCCAACGGCATCAGCGGCAAGGACTACTACTACTCGAAGGAAGGCCTTCTGAAGGACTACCGCGAGAAGTACAACGAAATGGCTGTCCGCCTCGTTGACATCTCCCACGAGATCGTCGGTTCCTCGCGCCTCTGACCAGCGTTACGGCCGAGGCCCGAAAAGCCCGCAGATGCGGGCTTTTTTCATGCGCGCAGCATCCGGCCCTACTCCGGCCTGATGTGCTCGATGTACTTCGGCACTTCCTCCATCGCCAGCCTGACGGCCGCCGCCTGTATGCGGATATGCGCATCGGCGCCCTCGACCCGCAGGTCGCAATGCGCCTGGCCGCGACTCTCGAGCGGCAGCGGGATCATGTCGCGATAGGTGTAGATGTTCTCGCCGACATCGCCGCCGGCGCAGATAGCGGGCATGTCCGGCAGCTCGTCTTCCACGGACGCGCCTTCGAACACCAGCGCTCCCTTCTGCCACCAGCGTGTCTTCTCGACGGAACCCGTCATGGTCTTGATGATGATCGCGCGCGAGAAATTGACACGAATGGTGCCGCCGTCGACCGTGACCGATTCGATCTCGCTGCCTGCCAGTTCGATACTGCTGCTGTCCATCCTGTTACCTTCATGAAATCTTGAACCGCGCGAATTATACCCAATCGGTCATTTGACCAGGCCGGAATCCCCGTTTATCTTGGGCACCAAAACAACGTATTAAACAGGAGAATGGAGATGCGCGGACTCTATCGCCCCCTCGAAACCTCGCTGCTCGGACCTGACACCACGTACCAGCACCCGGAGCAACATCAGCCCATGAACCTGACTCCGGACAGTCCCGCCATCGATGTGATGACAGACCTGAGGCAGGTTGCAGCCCAGGCGGTCTCCTCGTTCTGCGGCGTCGACCAGGCGACGGAGCGCATGAAGAACGCCGGCGTCCGCCTGCTCTTCGTCATCAACCAGTCGTACGAAATTCAGGGCATCCTGACGAGCCAGGATATTCTCGATGAAAAGGTCGTGAAGTACATGAATGCGCACAACACGCGTCGGGAGGATGTCACGGCCCGGGATATCATGACCCCGCAGGCCCAGGTCGAAGTGCTGCAGATGTATGATGTCGCCCGCGCCACGGTCGGTGACATCATCAGGACATTCAAGCAGATGGGCCGCCAGCACGCCCTCGTGGTCGAGGAGATCGACGGCCATCAGACGATCCGCGGCATTCTCTCGACAACCCAGATCGCCAGGCAGACCGGCATCGAGGTGAATACCTCCGAGTATGCCGGCAGCTTCGCCGAGCTGCAGGCCTCGATCGGCTGACCCGCCCCGCAGGACGCGTCCCGGCCACACCGGGACGGCGCATTGTCACTGCTTCAGGATGAAGGTCACCTTCAGGTTGACCCGGTATTCCGACACCTGCCCGTTCTTGACCGTCACCTGCTGATCCTGCACCCAGGCACTGACGACGTTCTTGAGGGTTTTGGATGCGCGCTTGACGCCCTTGTTGACGGCATCTTCGAAACTCTTGTCGGACGCGGCGATGATCTCTGTCACTTTTGCAATGGACATCTGTTCCTCCTCCGGTTTGTTATCGTTGACTGCGGCAGTCGAGACCGCCCTTCGAGCATAGCAAATCACCCCGGCAAGCCCTGATGGCGAAGCCTGCCGGCCGAAGCCCTTCCCCGACTGCTGTTCACGCAAGCGTCACGCAGCATTCATCGCGCTTTCACGAAGGCCTGTCAGGATGCGCGCGAATCAGACCGACTCCGGATGACCCATGCTTCCTGTCGATACCCGCGCAGATACCCGCAACCCCTTCCGTCTGGACGACCTGGCCGGGAGCGCCCCCCCGCTCGCCGGCATGCTCCTGCCGCTGCTGGAACGCGTCACGGGTCTGCACAGACTCGCCCAGAGCTATGACGAGCTGGAGCCCTCGGCAGACGCGGCGGGATTCACGGCTAAAAGCCTGCAAGCGCTCAATATCGGCTACCAGGTCAATGGCGAGCCGCTGCACTCCCTGCCTGCTGAAGGTCCCGCAATCGTTGTCGCCAACCATCCGTTCGGCGGGATCGAGGGCCTCGTCATGGCGCACCTGCTGAAGACTTGCCGCAACGATGTCAGGATTCTCGCCAACGGTTTCCTGAAACGCATCCCGGAACTCTCGGACCTCTTCATCGGCGTCGACCCCTATGCGCAGGCCGGTTCGATCGCACGGAACCACAGCCCGATGCGCGAAGCCGTCGGCTGGCTGCGCCGGGGCGGCATGCTGGTCGTCTTTCCCGCAGGCGATGTGTCGCGCTTCCAGTTTCCAAAACTGCGCATCAGCGACAACTGGTGGGACGCATCGATTCCGCGGCTGGCGCGCATGACATCGGCGCCCGTCATCCCGTTTCATTTCTCGGGCCGCAACAGCATGCTGTTCCACACGCTTGGCATGCTGCATCCTCGCCTGCGCACCCTGTTGTTGCCGCGCGAGCTGCTCAACAAGCGCAACCGCTGCTTGCGCATCACCATCGGCAAGCAGATTCCTCTCGCCAGGCTCGAGACATACAGCGACGACAATGATGCCGCGCGCTATCTGCGCCTGCACACCATGATGCTCGACAAGCAGCCGCGCAAGCGCCGCGGGAACGCCAGCGCGGAATCGACGCACAACAGCGACATCATCGCAGCAGTCGATCCCGCCCTGATGTCCGCAGAGATCGATCGCCTTCCTGAATCACAACTGCTTGTCGACACCGACAGGGCGCAGGTCTTCTGCGCCGATGCGGCGGAAATCCCGAATATCCTGCGCGAGATCGGCCGCCTGCGCGAAGTCACCTTCCGGGCCGTCGGCGAGGGAACCGGAAAACCGCTCGATCTCGACAGCTTCGACACCTACTATCTGCATCTCTTCATCTGGAATCCGCAGAAGCGGGAAATTGTCGGCGCCTACCGGCTCGGTCTCTCGGACCGGATTCTGCCGCAGCGTGGCAAGCGCGGTTTCTACACCAGTTCGCTGTTCCGCTATTCAGGCCGCTTCCTGCACAGCATCGACCCAGCCATCGAACTCGGACGCTCCTTTATCCGTGCGGAATACCAGCGCAGCTTCGCGCCGCTGATGCTGCTCTGGAAAGGCATCGGCCAGTTCGTCGTGCGTCACCCGCAGTACTCGCGTCTCTTCGGCCCGGTCTCCATCAGCAATGCCTACCATTCGCTTTCCCAGCAACTGCTGGTCGATTTCCTCAAGACCAACAGCTTTGACTGGCACCTCGGCCGTTTCGTGCGCCCGCGCAACGCCTGGAAACCGCAAAACAGGCTGCGGCCGGTCTGGAAGAAGACCGAACTGGAAGGCATACGCTCGATCGATGGCATCTCCGAACTGGTCTCGGTGATCGAGGAAGACAACAAGGGAATGCCGATCCTGCTGAAGCAGTACCTCAAGCTCGGCGGCCGCATGCTCGGCTTCAATGTCGACCAGACGTTCAACGACTGCCTCGACGGCCTCGTGCTGGTCGATCTGTATGCAACCGATCCGAAAGTGCTGGAACGCTACATGGGAAAAACAGGAGCAAGCAGCTTCATGGCCGCTGCAAGCGTTCGAAAATCCGCGTGAGCAGCGCACCGTTCGAGGCACAGGCGCGGCGAGTCCCGGACAAACAGCAAGGCCCGGCAGCAGCTAGGCTGCCGGACCTTTTCCTGGCGCGGAAAGTCCTGTCAGGGAAAGGCCGGAATGGTCGGTTCCGTGCCCTCGATATCGGCATCCGGATGATGCTTCTTGACCATCGCCTCGATCTCATCGACGCGCGACTTGGGCACATCGACGAGGAAAAGAATCTCGCCCTGCTCGATGGCCTCCTCGAACTGCTTGATCTGCGTGTTCTTGACATCGACGCCGATCATGCTCGCCATCCAGGCACCCATGCCTGAACCGACCAGGGCTGTCGCGAGCACGGCGCCCCCGCCAAGCACCAGGCCGGCCGGTGGAAATGTGACGGCCGCGACACCGGCAAGTATGCCTGTCGCACCGCCGACCGCCAGGCCGCGCTCCACCGCCGGGATGACATCGCTCGTCTGCAACAGGGATGCCTCCGGAAGATCGCCGAGTTCGGTGCCCTCCTTCGCGATGACATGAATATGCTTCTCCTCGATCCGCGCGAGCAGCAGCTCTTCGGTGACCTTGTGTGCGCTCTCGAGATCCGGCACCAGAAAATAGATTCTGCGCATCTCCTCTCCTCCTTTGTATCGTGATTGTTTGAGTATAGTCTGGCTGTGTAGACGCACAGTACCCGGAAAGCACGCCGGGCGGCAAGCACTCTTGCTGCCGGCCCTCGTGGAGCCTTTCCCGGGTATCGCGCGCAGCGTTGCCGAAGCCCGCGGCCTGCAGAGCTGCGGCGACGGAATCAGGGGATCAGCGAAATGCGCGCAGCGGCGCTTTGCCTGTCGATCTCGATGCGCACTTCGCAATACTCGTTCGTCTCGTTGTCCGGCGTCGGGTCGTCGGCGCAACTGCAGCCGGCGATGATGCCCGCATAGTGCAGGCCCGCCCTGACGATCACGGCATCCGCCGTCTCCTCCATCGCCAGCAGTGTGACGGCGTCGACCCGGTCGCAAGCAAAACTGCCGTATGTCAGCCCGGCCTGCAGCGGCAGGACGTCGACCGAGAGCTTCCGGATCTCCTGCTGCAGGACCTGCGCGAAGGCCGCTGTTCCCCACGCACGCAGGCTCTTGTCGAGAACGGGCGCCTGTGCGGTCATACGCGGCGCCTCCCCGCATGTGCTGGTGTGATGGCATGAAGTGAAACAGCATTCATCTCAGCCACCATTCCCGCGCAAGGCCACGCGCCGGCCATCCTCGACATCGTCGCCGGGATGATTGATCACGCGGTCGCCCGCTTCGAGTGCTTCCAGGATCTGCGCCGTGAGGCCGTTGCGCTGCCCGACCCTGACTTCGCGCAGACGTGCCCGGCCGTCCTCGACGACGAACAGCGCCCAGCCGCCGCCACGACGGAAGAGGCTGCTGGCCGGCACCTGCAGCACATCCTCCTCATGCCAGAGGATGAATTGCGCCTCGACGCGATAGCCGTCGCCAAGGCGCCGCCACTGCTGCGGCGGCGACGTGAAATCGGAGATGACGAGGACGCGCTGCTCCTCGACGCCAAGCGCCGAGATTTTCGTGAAGCCGACAGGCTCGACAAGGCGCACGACACCCTCGAGAGGGGCCTCGCCGCCCCAGCGATCGAAACGTACCCGCATGCCGGGCCTGATCCTGACGGCATCCGCGGACAGCACATCGACCTCGACCTCGAGTTGCGACGGATCGCCCACCTCGAGCAGGCTTTCGCCGGTGCGCACCGGCCCCTCGCATTCATGGGCGACCTTGAGGATTCTGCCCGTGACCGGGGACGCCACGGGAAGCCGCTCAGCGGGGTCGCCTGTGGCACCGGCCGTGATCTCGAGCACGCTGCGCGCGGCCTGGAGTTCGTAGCGCGCCACGTCGACGGCGAAATTGGCCGACTGGCGCGTGGCCGTGGCCGTCTGCGATTCGGTGACGGCCCTGTCGAAATCCTCGCGCGAAATGGTGCCGCTGGAGGCCAGCGGGCGCAGGCGTTCGAGTTCCCTGAGGGCGAGATCCGCCGCCGCAGCCGCGGCTCTCGCCTTTTCCCGGGCGGCTCTCAGGGCCGATTCGGCGGCGGCGACATCGGCCTGCGCCTGTGCCCGGCTGCGCGGATCGAGCACGGGCGATTCCATCGGCGTGATCCCGAGCAGCACCTCTCCCTGCTCCACGGCATCGCCGACATCCAGGTGCAGGCGGCAGGCGATGCCGTCGACGGGCGCCGTGATGACATAACGGTCGATGACGCGCGTTCGCCCCTCCTCCTCGATTGTCACGGTCATGGGAGCGCGGCTGGCGGAAGCCACCTCGACGATGACGGGCCGCGGCCAGAATCCCCACGCCAGCAGGAGTGCCACGAGAACGGCGACAACAGCCATGACGGGATGTTTGCGCAAGGAAACTGGCATTGGTTACTCCCTTGTCTTGAGTACGGCAACCATATCGAGATGGGCCATGTTACGCCAGATCATGATGGCAGAAACGATGGAGGAAATGACGATAACGAGCGCCGCCAGCGCATAGACACGGATCCCCAGCACGAGCGGCACGCGATAGAGATCCGAATCGAACTGGAAGGCGAGGTAGGCGCACAGGCCATACCCGATGAGCAGCCCCAGCGGTATCGCGACCAATGTCAGCAGCGCCAGTTCACCGAGCAGGATGTAGGCGACCTCGCCGCGCTCGAAGCCGAGCACGCGCAGGCTCGCCAGCTCACGATTGCGTTCCGAGAGCGCGATGCGCATGCTGTTGTAGACGACCCCGAACGAGATGGTCGCGCCGAGCAACGTTGAGATGAACGCAAAGAAGAGAATCGACTTGGCCACGGTCGCATAGAAGGCGCGGATCGCGGACTCCTGCTCGACGACGCCGGCGACGCGCGGCATTCCCTTGAGATCCGCATAGACATCGCGCTGGTACGCGCTGTCGACCTTCAGCAAGGCGCCGGAGATGGCGTTGCCCTCGCCGAGCAGCCTGTTGAGCGCCGCACGGTCCATGTAGACATTGAGGCCAAGGTACTGCCTGGCGATGCCGGCGACGGGCACTTCGACGGTCGCCCGGCTGCCCTCGAGCACTTCGATGATCAACGTGTCGCCCGGCCTCACGTGCAGCAGCTCGGCCAGGTAGTCGGTCATGATGACGCCCTCTTCCGGGACATCGATCGTCCTGAGCTTCGTGTCGAGCAGCCGCATCAGGCTGCCGTCCGCCTCGACGCCGCGCACTGACGTGCGGTAGGAGCGGTGCCCGAAACGGACACTGGCGGGCACCACGCGATAGCCCTCGGCATGCTCGACCCCCTGCAGGCCGCGCAGTGAATAGAGCGAGCGCTCCGAGGTCGGCTCCGTGTAGATTGCGATCATGTCCTCGCGCTGGCTCATGCTGTACTGCACCTCGACCATGTGGTCCATGGCGCCCTCCTGGAAACCGCTGACCATGATGATGCCGCAGGCCATGCTGATGCCGAGTGTCGTCAGCAGCGATTTCAGCGGGTGGCGCTCGATGTGGCGCAGGATCATGCGCGTCGGCTGGTTGAACCAGCGCTGCAGGCCGAGACGCTCGACGAGGGTCGCATGATAGATAGCGGGCGGTTCGGGACGCATCGCCTGCGCCGGCGCCTGCCGGGCGGCGCTGTAGACGGCGTGGATGGTGCCAAGCACGGCGACGAGCATACTGATGGCGACCGCGGCGATGACGACCTGGGGTTTCAGCACGTAGACGAGGAACGGCAGGCTGTAGAACTCCATGTAGATGCTGCTGAGCAGCCTGCCCATCCAGATGCCCGCGCCGATACCGCCAAGCGCCCCGAGGGCGACGATGATCAGCACGAGCTTGATGTAATGCACGCCGACGGCCAGGTCGCTGTATCCGAACGCCTTCAGCGTTGCGATCTGCTCGCGTTCCAGACGGATGAGGCGGCTCAGGACGACGTTGAGCAGAAAGGCCGCGACGCCGAAGAAGATGACGGGAAAAACCGTGGCGATGGTGGTCTGCTGCTTGAGCTCCTCGGTCAGGAAACGGTTGGAGTGCTGGTCCTCGCGCGCGATCGCGCCGATGCCGCCATAGTCATCGAGAAGGCCGTCGAGCCGGTCGAGCACATCCTGCACGTTCGCGCCCTGGCTCAGGGTCAGGCTGACATCGTTGAAGGCGCCGTCCATGTCATAGGCTGTCGCCAGCGGCTTGCGCGCCATCCAGAGCACGCCGTAGTGGGCATAATCCGGAAACATCGCGCCGGGCGCGATCTGGTAGATATATTCGGGTGACAGCGCGATGCCGACGATGGTCAGCCTCTTCTGCCGCCCGTTGATCGTGGCGCGCAGCCGGTCGCCCGGCAGCAGGCCGTGCGCCTCGGCGAACGTCTCGCTGAGGACGATCTCGTTGTCGTGGCCGGGTTCGAAAAGCCGCCCCTTGCGCAGATGAATCTGATTCAGCAGTCCGCGGCTGTCGTCGGGAAGCGAGAGCAGGTGGCCGCTGACGGGGTCGGCAAACCCCTCCACTTCGAGGTTCACGTAGGCGACGACCCGGGTCTCGACCTTGTCGACGCCGAGTATCGCCTCGATGCGCCGCACAAGCGACAGGGGAGCGCGCTTGAGCGTGGCGAAAACCTCGGCGAAGTGGTTGTCGCGGTAATAGCGCTCGCGCGTTTCGTGGAGGGAGTCGAGCGTGCTCAGCGACATGATGAAGACACTCACGCCGCTGACGATCACGAGGGCGATGGCGAGCGCCTGCATGCGCATCTTCCAGAGTTCGCGCCACAGTTTTCTGTCGAGAGCCTGCACGGATGCCGCCGCTACCAGCTCAGGTCCGCGGGCGCGAGCCTGGTCTCGTTGACCGAGACAGCGTCGATCCTGCCATCCGCCAGGTGGATGACGCGGTCGGCCATTTGCGCGATGCCGGCGTTATGGGTGATGACGGCGGTCGTCGTGCCGAGTTCCTCGTTGACATGCTGCAGCGCCTCGAGCACCACGATGCCGGTCTTCGAGTCGAGCGCGCCGGTCGGCTCGTCGCACAGCAACACGTCCGGGCGCTTGGCAATCGCACGTGCGATCGCGACACGCTGCTGTTCGCCGCCGGAGAGCTGCGCCGGGAAGTGATCGAGACGCTCACCGAGGCCGACCAGCCCCAGCGCCTCTTCTGGCGACATGGGATTTCTCGCGATCTCGGTCACCACGGAGACATTCTCGAGCGCGGTCAGGCTCGGGATGAGGTTGTAGAACTGGAAGACGAAACCGACATGGTAGCGGCGATAACGCGTCAGTTCGCTCTCTGTGGCGCGCGTGAGATCGCGGTCGCCGTAGAAGACGTGGCCGCCGGTTGGCGTATCGAGTCCGCCGAGAATGTTGAGCAGGGTCGATTTGCCGCTGCCCGATGCGCCGAGCATCACGGCGAACTCCTTCCGGAAGAGATCGAGGTCGATGCCGCGCAAGGCATGCACCTCCACCTCGCCCATCCTGTAGACCTTGGTCACGCCCTGCACGCGAAAGACGACGCCATCGGCGCATGTTTCCCGGCTTGAGTGCTCTGGCCCTGACATCTCGATCCTGCTGGCTGCTTGTGGGTCGCTCTGAGCCGAGTATCCCTCGATCAGCTGCAGCTGTCACGAATCGCGCAGCCATCCGCCCCGCCAGGCCGGGCATCATACAGGCTCTCCATAGCCGGGTTCTGCGCAATCAACAGAGGCGTTGCGGCAACCAGCAGCACGGAGCCGCTCGTTGGCTCAAGTTAAAGAGAGCTCCTCGAGGCTTCTGCAACGACTTCCCGGGACACCGGACTCGATGTGAGAAAGGCGCGGCAACGACAGCGTGGGCCGTCGACGTTTTCCAGTTCGATGAAAACCACACTACCGGTGCGACAGACAGAAGCAACCATGATGTTGCGGGCGGTGTTATGCACTCTCCCGCTGCTTGCGTGGCGGCAGCTCGTCATGTCCCGGCAAGCCACCCGGCTCGACATACCATGCGGCGCGCGAGGCGCAATAGATGTTCTGTACCGGGCGTATCCCCGGATCGCCATCGAGCGTCCCCGCCGGGATGATCAGCGCACGGCCGCTCTGCGTCTTCCACGGCAGCGAGGAACCGCACCACATGCAGAAGCAGGTCGCGAAATGACGCGCTTCAGGCACCTCGTAGCGGCCGACATACTCCTCACCGGAGAGCCATTCGAAGTCATCCGGCCGCGCGAGGAGATTGGACGCGAAGGCGCTGCCCGTAAACTTGCGGCAGCGCGAGCAGTGGCAGTACTGAAAAATGCCGAGGTTGCCGCTGACAGCGTAGGTGACACGCTGGCAGAGACAACTGCCGGTAACTCTCGATTCAGACATCTGTTTCCACCGTTGCGGTTATCAGGATTCTTTTCATCAGGCGTCTCTCGCGGCAGCTGTTGCAGACCCTGCCAACGCCGGGATGTCGGGGCATGGCACTCGACGCGCCCGTTCCCGCGACCTTCGGGCATGGCTGAAGAAGGCAACGCCGTGCCGGGGCTGCTCTCAGCTCTCCAGCTGCAGGGCCTGCATCTTGCGCGTGAGGGTGTTCCTGCCCCAGCCGAGGCGCTGTGCCGCCTCGTGTTTCTTGCCGCCAGTGACCTCGAGTGCCGCCTCGATCATGATGCGCTCGAATTCAGGCAGGGCCGTGTCCAGCAGCGGCGCCTCCTCTTCATCGAGCTTGCGCACGGCCCACTGCTTCAGCGCGTGCTGCCAGTTGCCGCCGGCCTCGCCCGCGGCTTCCTGCTCCAGGATCTCCGGCGGCAGGTCCTTCGGCCGGATCACCTTGCCGGCCGCCATGACCGTGAGCCAGCGCGCGACATTCTCGAGCTGGCGGACATTGCCAGGCCAGTCGAACGACATGAGGAACTTTTCGGTCTCCTCGTGCAGCTCCTTGTTCTCCTCGCCGAGTTCGCGCGCGGCATTCTTCAGGAACTGGCGCATCAGCAGCGGGATGTCCTCCTTGCGCTCGCGCAGTGAGGGCAGGCGCACGCGGATGACGTTGAGGCGGTGAAACAGGTCCTCGCGGAACTTGTGCGCCTTGACGAGTTCCTCGAGGTTCTGGTGTGTCGCCGCAACGACGCGCACGTCCACCTTGATCGGCTTGCGACCGCCGATACGGTAGAACTCGCCATCGGCGAGCACGCGCAGCAGGCGCGTCTGCAAGTCGGCCGGCATGTCGCCGATCTCGTCGAGGAACAGCGTGCCGCCGTCCGCCTGTTCGAAACGGCCGATGCGGCGCTCCGACGCGCCCGTGAAGGCGCCGCGCTCGTGACCGAAGAGTTCAGACTCCAGCAGGTCGCGCGGAATCGCGGCCGTGTTAATGGCGATGAAAGGCTGCCTGGCGCGCAGGCTGTGTGTGTGCAGCGCACGAGCGACGAGCTCCTTGCCGGTGCCGGACTCGCCCGTGATGAGCACCGTGATGTTGGAGCGCGCCAGGCGGCCGATGGCGCGAAAGACCTCCTGCATCGCAGGCGCCTCCCCGATGATCTCGGGCAACTCGTCGGCTTCCGCGGTCTTGTCCGACTCGTCTTCGTGTCGTTGCTGGCAGGCACGCTCGACCTTGTCGACAGCCTCGGCGATATCGAAGGGTTTCGGCAGGTACTCGAAGGCGCCGCCGTGATAGGCCGAAACGGCGCTGTCGAGATCGGAGTGCGCCGTCATGATGATGACGGGCAGTTCGGGGCTGCGCTGATGCACGCGCTCGAGCAACTCGATACCGTCCATGCCGGGCATGCGGATATCCGATACGATCACGTCGGGGACCTCCCTGCGCAACCTCGAGAGGGCATCTTCGGCGTTGTCGAAGCTGCTGGTCTCCATGCCACTCTTGCCAAAGGCTTTTTCAAGCACCCATCGTATCGAGTTATCGTCGTCGATGATCCAGACGTTACATGTTTCCTTCATCGTCATTCCACGGGTAGATAAACCTTGAATACTGTCTTGCCTGGCTCGCTCTCGAACTCGATGAGTCCGCCATGCCTGGCGACGAGCGACTGCGCAATCGAGAGCCCCAGACCCGCGCCGTCTGCACTGCCCGATACCATGGGCAGGAAGAGCGTCTCGCGCAATGCCTCGGGAATCCCCGGGCCGTTGTCCTCGATCTCGATCTCGGCGACAAGCTTGTGCCGCTGGCTGCCGATCGTGAACTGCCTGAGAATGCGCGTGCGCAGCGTGAGTTCGCCATCCTCGCCGAGTGCACGCGCGGCATTCCTCGTGATATTGAGCAGTGCCTGGATGAGCTGGTCGGCATCGCCGAGGATCGTCGGGATGCTCGGGTCGTAGTCGAAGTGGATCTCGAGGTTGTCGCCATATTCGACGCGCAGCAACTGCCTGACACGCTCGAGCACCTCGTGAATATTGATCTCCTCGACCTTCGGCAGCTGGTTCGGACCGAGCAGGCGGTTGACGAGATTGCGCAGGCGGTCGGCCTCCTTCATGATGACGCGCGTGTACTCCTTGAGGTCCTCGTCATCGAGTTCGAGCTCCAGCAGTTGCGCCGCGCCGCGGATGCCGCCGAGCGGATTCTTGATCTCGTGAGCGAGGCCGCGGACGAGTTCCTGCGCCGCCTGTTGCTGGGAGATCAGCTGCTCCTCGTGTGTGATGCGTATCTGCCTGTCGATCTGTTCCAGCTCGACGAGGAGCATGCGCGGCTCGCCCGGCTCCTCGAGCGGCACCACGGTGCAATCGACGGTCAGGCGCTGTGTCGGGGTACGGATACCGATTTCGCGCCCGGTGTAGGGATTGCCGGTCTCGAGTACGAGTTCCAGCTGCCGGATGGTGTCGCTGCTCTCGCAGTACATGATGTTTTCGACATGGCGTCCGACCATCGAACGTTCGCTCATGGCGAACAGCATCTCGGCGGCATGATTGACATAGAGAATCTGCAGCTGTTCATCGAACAGCAGGAGGGCCGAGTGCAGATTGTCGAGAAGCAGCAGATGCAGCCTGTTCGAATGGATGGTCATGCAACTCTAGTTAGCAACATTCGTGCCATTCGGAAGGAGCGACGAGCACTCGCCAGGCCAACCTGCTAGCGCGCCCGCTTGAGAACCGAGGCGCGGTGAAGATGGAAGGTGACACCGCCGGATTCGTCCAGCAGATTGCCCGCGCTGTCGAGCAGCTGGACCTTGATCCTGTGCGTTCCGCGATCCACATTCGAAAGGGTGAATTGATCGCTGGCGACGGGCTCATACCAGGGCTTGCCGTCGAGGTAGACCTGGTAGGCGAGCCCCTTGCGCGGGCGAGGCGTTGTGCTGACCGTGACAGGCACCATGCCCCGATTATCACGGATGGTCGCATCCCGGGTGGGCGACAGGATCGTCACGCTGTAGCTTGTCGCTTCCATCTCGCTGTCGCCGGGCAGCGGAGTCGTCTGTGACATCGCGGGAAGGCTCGAGAGCGGCGGCGAGGGCCGGGAAGGCAGCGGCGACTCGTAGACGGACGAAGGAACTCGTGTCGCATCCGGGTTTTTGCCGGCCTCGTCGCTGTAGTGGATCGTGCCCATCTCGTCGACCCACTTGTAGACATCGGCCAGAACACTCAGCGGCAACAGGAGCAGAATGGGAATCAACCTGTTCATGCATGAAGCATATCCAATCTGCACAAAAAAAGCCCGCACCTGATTGGTGCGGGCTTCGCGATCAAGAGACGTCAGCCTGATCAGAGGCTGTAATACATGTCGAACTCGACCGGGTGCGTCGTCATGCGTATGCGCGTGACCTCTTCCATCTTCAGATCGATGTAACCGTCGATCAGGTCGTTGGTGAAGACATCGCCCGCGGTCAGGAAGTCGCGGTCCGCGTCGAGGGCATCCAGCGCCATGTCGAGGCTGTGGCAGACGGTCGGGATGGCCAAAGCCTCCTCGGCCGGCAGGTCGTAGAGGTCCTTGTCCATGGCATCGCCCGGGTGGATCTTGTTCTGGATCCCGTCGAGGCCGGCCATCATCATGGCGGCGAAGGCCAGGTAGGGGTTGGCGGTCGGATCCGGGAACCGCACCTCGATGCGACGGCCTTTCGGGCTGGCGACCCACGGAATCCGGATCGAGGCGGAACGGTTGCGTGCCGAGTAGGCCAGCATGACCGGTGCCTCGAAGCCCGGAACCAGGCGCTTGTAGGAGTTCGTCGATGCGTTGGTGAACGCATTCAGCGCACGGGCATGCTTGATGATGCCGCCGATGTAGTAGAGCGCGGCTTCTGAAAGGCCGCCGTACTGGTCGCCGGCGAAAATGTTCTCGCCACCCTTGGCCAGGGACTGGTGAACGTGCATGCCCGAACCGTTGTCGCCGACGATCGGCTTGGGCATGAAGGTGACGGTCTTGCCATAGGCATGCGCGACATTCCAGGTGACATATTTCTGGATCTGGACCCAGTCGGCGCGCTCGACGAGCGTGCTGAAGCGGGTGCCGATCTCGCACTGGCCGGCGGTCGCAACCTCGTGGTGATGCACCTCGACCGGCACGCCCATCTCCTCCATGACATTACACATGGCGGCACGGATATCGTGCAGGGAGTCGACGGGAGGGACCGGGAAGTAGCCGCCCTTGACGGTCGGACGGTGACCGATGTTGCCGTCCTCATAGACCTTCTCGGAATTCCAGTGCGCCTCGCTGGAGTCGATCTTGACCGAGCTGCCGCTCATGTCGGAGTGCCAACGGACATCGTCGAGGATGAAGAATTCCGGCTCGGGACCGAAGTATGCCGTATCGGCGATGCCGGTGGATTGCAGGTAGGCTTCAGCGCGCTTGGCGACAGAACGCGGGTCGCGCTCGTAGCCTTCCATGGTGGCGGGCTCGAGGATGTCGCAGCGCAGATTCAGGGTCGCATCATCGGTAAAGGGGTCCATGACTGCAGTCGCGGCTTCAGGCATCAGGATCATGTCCGATTCATTGATGCCCTTCCAGCCGGCAATCGAGGAGCCGTCGAACATCTTGCCTTCTTCGAAGAAGTCATCATTGATTTCACTGGTGGGCAGGGAGACGTGCTGCTCTTTTCCGCGGGTATCGGTGAAACGCAGGTCAACCCACTTGACCTCGTTTTCCTTCATCATCTTCATTACGTCTTTTGCAGACATGGTCGTTATCACTCCAGATTGTTTCAAGATTCGCCGCCGCGAGAGGCGGCATGAATAGCTTTACTCGCCCTAGAAGGCGCATACCCTTGCATTGTGCAGGAATCGTGCCAACGATTCCAACAGGGATTTGCGCCATGATCTCTCCCTGCTTGCACCATAATAGCTCGTCGCACCTTAATTGTGCGCAATGCTGGTGCGAAACATGGCTCATCTCTTGCTCAGGGGATGTAATAGATTCTGAGCTTGCCGAACGCCTCCATTCCGACAACCGGATCCGTGAACTGGCGCAGGATCGTTTCCGGATCATGCGCCCTGTCGTCGAGACACGCAAGCGGCAGGAATAGATCGATATGAATCCGGCCCTGGACATAGTGCAACTGGATGCGCTCCCACTTGCCGCCGCAGCCGGCGTTCTCCCAGGCGTTCTCGAGCATGGTGATGGCCGCGCTGCGCAGTGGCAGCCCCTGGCACGGCGGCGCCTCCTCATCGTCTTCTGGGTCGATGTGCACGGTCACGTCCGTGACCTCGTCGAGACTCGCCTTGGCGGCCTCCTCGACAGCGATCGCGATCATGTGTCCCTCGCTGACACTGAGCCAGGGATCGACCTGCACATGGACGTCGACGAGGGCCTCGTGACCGACCTTGCGTGAGCGCAGCAGGTGCAGGTGGCGCACGCCGTCGACCGCCATGATCGCCTTGCGGATGGTCTCGACACGCTCCTGCTCGAGCGCCGTGTCGGCCAGTTCGTGCAGGCTGTCCCAGCCGAGATCCCAGCCGACCTTGGCGACCATGATGGCCACGCCGACCGCGGCGATCGCATCCAGGTAGTCGAGTCCGAGCATGGTGCCGCCGACCCCGATCACGACGACGATGGACGAGATGGCATCGGTGCGGCTGTGCCAGGCGTTGGCCTCGAGCATCGGCGAGCGCACGCGCCTGGCGATGCGCATCGTGTAGTGGTAGATCCACTCCTTGGAGACGACCGAGAAGAGTGCGATCACGAGCGCCCAGGTGCCGGGCTTGAAGAGGCGCTCGGGTTCGAACAGCCGCGAGGCAGCGTCCCAGCCGATGCCGATGGCGACGATGATCAGCGCCAGACCCAGCCCCGCCGTCGCGAGCGTCTCGATGCGGCCATGCCCGTAGGGGTGTTCCTCGTCCGCCTCGCGGCTGCCGTGCTTGGCCGCATAGAGGACGACGAAGTCGGTCGCCAGATCCGAGAAGGAGTGCACGCCATCGGCGATCAGCGCTTGCGAGCTTGCCTGCCAGCCGACGATGATTTTCAGGACACCGAGAAGAAGATCGATCACGCTGCCGATCAGGGTGACTTTCCGCATCTCGCGGTAGCGCGCCTCGCCCTGCTCCTTCGGTGACAACCTGACGGTATCGTGCATGCCTACTCCCTGCCGACGCGGACGGTGATGAAATGGAGGTCGTCCTCGCTGCGCGTCTCGATGACCTCGTGGCCATTGATGCGGCACCAGGCCGGAATATCGTTGAGCGCGCCAGGATCGGTGCAGACCGCCTCGAGCTCGTCACCGGGCTGCATGGTTGCGACCCTGTCCTGCACCCTGATGACCGGCATCGGGCAGAGCAACCGCTGGCAGTCGATGGTTTCGCGGCTCACAGGATCCACTCGGCGGGGATGTCGTCGGGAGAGGCCGGCTTCACGCGCAGCTCGCGCCTGTTGCCCCCGGTATCGGCATACTCGAGCGTCACCTCGTCGGCCGACTTGCCCTGGGAGTAGCGTGCGACGATGGCCGCCGCCTGCTCGAGCTCCTCTTCCGAGAAATCCCCGTCGATGAGCGTGAAGGGCCCGCCATGGCTCTTCACCTCCAGCGTCGGGTACTGGCGCCTGTAGCCCTGCAGGAACTTGCCCTCGCCCTGCTCGCGCGCGACGATGATCTTGTACTCTTTCGCCGGGCGAATATGGCGCCCGACCTTCAGCAGCATGATGTCGTCGATCTCGTAGTTCCTGTTGCCGCGACTCTGCCAGAGATCGGCGAGCTTGACGGAGTAGCGGGCGTCGGTCAGGAAGCAGCAGCCGCCGGCCGGCGTCGCCCACTCCGTGAAACCGAAGGCCCTGGCCAGCGCGAACTGCGGTTTGCGCGAACGCCCGGAGAAGTCGTGCAGCCGTTCGCGGTCGACCCAGCCCTCGCGTTCAGGCAATGTCTCCGGCAGGTTCTTCGCGGAGAGCGGGCGCAAAAGACGGTCCTCGACGCCCGATTCGCGCTGCACGACGGGCATGGTGTCCTTGCGCTGCGACATGGGGCGCTGGCCGACGACCTCGCCGGTGATGATGAAGTCGAAGCCGTGCGCCTCCATCCACTCGTGCGCCTTCCTGACCATGAAGATCTTGCAGTCCAGGCAGGGATTCAGGTTGGCGCCGTAGCCATGCTTCGGATTGATCACGACATCCTTGTACTCCTCGATGATGTCGACGATGTGCAGCTTGATGCCGAGCTGCTCGGCGGCCCAGAGCGCGTTGTTGCGCTTTGGCTTTTGCTGGTCCTTCTTGCGGATGGCGTGCGTATGTCCCTCGACGCAGAACCCCGTGAAGAAGTTGATGCCCTCGACATGGATGCCCTGCTCCTGCATGACGCGCACGGCCAGCATGGAGTCGAGTCCGCCCGAGACCAGGGCCACTGCTTTGCGTTGTTCGCTCATCGTTCGTTTGGAGTCTTGCCGCAGGTTTCCATTATAGGACGTCGCCGAGCGCCTGCTCAAAAGCCGTCACCATGGCACTGTTCTCCTCGCTCGTGCCGACGGTCACGCGCAGGCAGTCGGCCAGCATCGGGTGGCTGCCGTCGAGTTTCTTGATCAGCACTCCCTGCTGCCTGAGCGATTCGAAAATCGCCATCGCCTTGCCGTGCGGCGTTTTCAGCAGGATGAAGTTGGCGTCGCTCGGGAATGGCTCGATGCCCTCCATCGCCTCAAGGGAGCGCATCAGGTAACCGCGCATGGTGCGAATGCTTTCGGTCTGCGCGTCGAAGACGGCCTTGTGACGCAGGGCGAAATCCGCACTGAGCTGCGTCAGGACGTTGATGTTGTAGGGCAGGCGCGTCTTGTCGATCTGTTCGACCCATGCCTGCGGTCCGGCCAGCAGACCAAGACGCAACCCGGCCAGCCCCATCTTCGACACCGTGCGCATGACGACCATGTTGTCGAACTCGCCGATGCGCGGCATGAAGGTCGCGTCAGTGAACGGCGCATAGGCCTCATCGATGATGACCAGTCCGGGCGTGGCGCGGATGATGCGCTCGACGACGGCCGCATCGAAGAGGTTGCCGGTCGGGTTGTTCGGGTATGCCAGGAACAGCAACGCCGGGGCGTGTTCCTCGATCGCCGCGAGCATCGCGGCTTCGTCGAGGGCGTAGTCATCGGCCAACAGGGGCACACCGGCGTAGTTGAGACCGGAAAAAGCCGCGATCATTCTGTACATGACGAAACTCGGCTCGACCGACAGCACCGTGCGGCCCTCGCCGCCGAGCGCCAGCGCGAGCATCTGGATGATCTCGTCGGAGCCGTTGCCGAGCAGGACGCCGGCGTCCGGCGGAATCTGCATGCAGTCGCGCAGGCGCGCCGTGAGCTCCTGCGCTTGCGGATCGGGATAGCGGTTGACATCAGTGTCGCGAATGAGGCGCGCCCAGTCGTCGCGCAGTTCATCCGGCCAGGTGAAGGGATTCTCCATGGCATCCAGTTTGATCAGGCCGGAAGCGTCGGCGACGTGGTAGGCGTTGATGGCCAGCACCTCGGGACGGATCCAGCGGTTAATAAGGTCTTCGATCATGTTTTCTGTCACTGCGTGACGGCTTTGATTTGGTGTCGCTACGCGACGGATTCATTTTGATGCGCGCGTTGGCGCGCACCCAAGTGACTTTTGTTCCGGCAAAAGTCACCAAAACCATTCGCTCTGCCGTGCATGGATGCACAAAGTCCGCGACCCCATGGATGGCGTAGAGCGGTCGGGACGCCACCCTTCGGGTTCCCTGCGCTCCTCGCTAAAACCGGCGCAAAAAGAACTCGGCGCTGCGCGCCTCAAACACCTTTTTGCTTCCTCCGGTTTTACCTGCGGTACTCGGTGACGTCCAGTCGCCCCTTGGTGGGCTGTTCATCTCCAGCGGATGATTCCCGCCTCAGGACCTTTCGATTCCAAGGTCGTCATCCCCGCGCAGGCGGGAATCCAGGGAACGGCGCCACTTTCCCTGGATTCCGGATCTCCGCTTCGCTGCGTCCGGAATGACGGTGTTAAAACCTGTCATCGCAAGCCTTGTGGAGCAAGGCGTGGCAATCTCAAGCTTTGAGATTGCCACGGTCGCTGTGCTCCCTCGCAATGACAACGTAGATACCAAGTGCAACAGCGAAGCGCATTGCACCTCTCTCCGGTGCGTTACGCTTCGCTAACGCACCCTACGATGCTGAGCGGTCCCCTCTGGGTCCCTTCTGACGCGCCGAGTACCGCAGCGGACTGCGGATAAAGCGAAAAGGTGTCTGAGCCAGCGAAGCTGGCGAGTTCTTTTCGCGCCGCAGGCCGCGACGCCTACAAGGATGTAGGCGGTAGAGCGACGCAGGAGGCCAAAGCCGAGGAACGCACGGAAGCCGAAGGCCGCGGAAGCAGGGGGCCCTTTTCTTTGCCTACTTTCTTTTGGGCAAGCAAAAGAAAGTAGGGCGCCGCGGCGCGCCCGCCGCTTTCAAAATACAAAACCGTCGCGCAGCGACACAAAAGCAAAGCCGTCGCGCAGCGACAGAAAACTAGGACTTCAGCCGGTACTCCGCCGACCGCGCGTGCGCGCTCAGGCCCTCGCCGTGCGCGAGCGTCGACGCCACGCGCCCGAGCGTGTCGGCGCCGGCCTCGGAGACCATGATCAGACTCGAGCGTTTCTGAAAATCGTAAACCCCCAGCGGCGACGAAAAACGCGCGGTACGCGATGTCGGCAGCACGTGGTTCGGGCCCGCGCAGTAGTCGCCCAGCGACTCGCAGGTGTGGCGGCCCATGAAGATCGCCCCCGCATGCCTGATCCGCTTCGCCATGGCCTGCGGCTCCTCGACCGAGAGCTCCAGGTGTTCCGGCGCGATGTAGTTGGCGACCTCGACAGCCTCGTCGAGATCCTGCACATGGATCAGCGCGCCACGCTCCTTCAGCGCCGTGGCGATGATCTCCCTGCGCGGCATCCCGGCGAGCAGCCTGTCGATGCTCGCCGCGACCCGGTCGAGGAAGCCTGCATCCGGACACAGCAGGATTGCCTGGGCGTCCTCGTCGTGCTCGGCCTGCGAGAAGAGATCCATCGCGATCCAGTCTGGATTCGTCCTGCCATCGCAGATGACGAGAATCTCGGACGGCCCCGCGACCATGTCGATGCCGACCTGGCCGAATACTGCGCGCTTGGCCGTGGCGACATAGATGTTGCCGGGCCCGACGATCTTGTCGACGGCGGGGACCGACTCGGTGCCGTAGGCCAGCGCGGCGACGGCCTGGGCGCCGCCGATGGCGAAGACGCGGTCGACACCGGAGACATGCGCCGCTGCCAGCACGAGCTCGTTGACCTCACCGTCGGGTGTCGGCACGACCATGACGAGTTCGGGCACGCCGGCAACCTTGGCCGGGATCGCGTTCATGAGCACCGACGAGGGATAGGCCGCCTTGCCGCCCGGCACGTAGAGGCCGACACGGTCGAGCGGCGTGACCTGCTGGCCAAGCAGGGTATCGTCGTCCTCGAGATAGCTCCAGTCATCCATCTTCTGATGTCCGGCATAGGCGCGAATGCGATCCGCCGCCTTCTGCAGCGCCTGGCGCTGGTCGTCGGGAAGCCGGTTCCAGGCCTCCTCGAGGCGATCGCGCGGGATCTCGAGATCCGCGGGCGTTGCCGGCTGCCAGCGGTCGAAGCGCTGCGTGAACGTCATCAGCGCGTGATCGCCGTCGTTGCGGATCGTCGTGATGATGTCGTTGACCGTGTGATTGACGTGATCGTCAGAGACGGATTCCCATGCCAGCAGCTCCTCGAGCTGCTGGATGAAATCGTCAGCGGATGATTCGAGTCGACGTATCTCAGCCATGGCGTTTTTCAACTGCCTCGCGCAGTTGCTCCATCAGTTCAACGATCCGGGCGTGCTTCATCTTCCAGGAGGCCTTGTTGGCGATCAGCCTGGAGCTGATGTCGTGCATGTGTTCGAGCGGCACGAGTCCGTTCGCCTTGAGGGTGTTGCCGGACTCGACGAGATCGACGATGACGTCGGCGAGACCCGCGATCGGCGCGAGCTCCATGGCGCCGTAGAGCTTGATGAGTTCGACCTGCTGACCGCGTGCGGCGAAGAATTTCTCGGCGCTGCGCACGTACTTGGTGGCGACGCGCACGCGGTCTCCCTGGTAGTCTGCGCTCTCGAAGCCGGCGACCATCATGCGGCAGCGTGCAATATGCAGGTCGAGCGGCTCGTAAAGATTGTTGCAGCCATGCTCCATGAGCACATCCTTGCCGGTCACACCGAGGTCGGCAGCGCCCCACTCCACGTAGGTCGGCACGTCGGTGGCGCGGATCACGACGAGCTTCACGTCGATGAGGTTGGTATCGAGGATCAGCTTGCGGCTCGTGACCGGATCGTCCTGCGGCACGATGCCGGCATGCTCCAGCAGCGGCAATGTATCCTTGAAGATCCGGCCCTTCGAGAGCGCGATCGTGAGTGTATTGGCTGTAGGCATTGGTCTTATCCAGCGACGCGGCGAATGTGCGCGCCGAGTCCGGAGAGTTTCTCTTCGATGTTCTGGTAGCCGCGGTCGACATGATAGATGCGGTCGACGAGCGTGTCACGGTCGGCAACCAGTCCCGCGATGACGAGGCTCGCCGAGGCACGCAGATCGGTTGCCATGACCGGGGCACCGTTGAGTTTATCGATGCCCGTGACGATGGCCGTGTGGCCCTCGAGGCGGATATCCGCCCCCATGCGCTGCAGCTCCGGGACATGCATGAAGCGGTTCTCGAAAACGGTCTCGGTGACGACGCCGACACCCTCGGCAACGGCGTTGAGGGTGCAGAATTGCGCCTGCATGTCGGTCGGGAACGCCGGATAGGGGTCGGTGTGTACATCGACGGCCTGCGGACGCCGCCCCTGCATGTCGAGGGCGATCCAGTCATCGCCGGTCTCGATGTGCGCGCCCGCGTCGCGCAGCTTCGAGAGTACGGCGTCGAGTGCTTTCGGATCGGTGTCGCGGGTGCGCACGCTGCCGCGCGTGACAGCCGCCGCGACCAGGAAGGTGCCGGTCTCGATGCGGTCCGGCATGACATTGTAGGTCGCGCCGCTGAGCGCATCGACGCCCTCGATCACGATGGTGTCGGTGCCTGCGCCGCGGATTTTCGCGCCCATGGCATTGAGGAAGCCGGCGAGGTCGGCCACCTCCGGCTCGCGCGCGGCATTCTCGATGACGGTCTCGCCCTCGGCCAGCACCGCAGCCATCATGAGGTTCTCGGTGCCCGTGACCGTGACCATCTCCATGACGAGGCGCGCGCCCCTGAGCCGGTCGGCCCTGGCGTGGATGAAGCCGTTCCTGACCTCGATCTCGGCGCCCATCGCCTTCATGCCCTCGATGTGGAAATTGACGGGGCGCGCGCCGATGGCGCAACCGCCGGGCAGAGAGACGATGGCCTTGCCGAAGCGGCTCAGCGTCGGACCGAGCACGAGGATCGAGGCGCGCATGGTCTTGACGAGCTCATAGGGGGCCTCGAAGCTCGTGATCCGGCTCGCATCGACCTCGACCTGCATGCGGTCGTCGATGGTGATCTGGGCGCCCATGTGACCGAGCAGACGGATGGTCGTGGTGACATCCTGCAGGTGCGGAACATTGCCGACCCTGACGGGCTCCTCGGCCAGCAGTGTCGCAGCCAGGATTGGCAACGCGGCGTTTTTCGCGCCGGAGATGCGCACATCGCCGGCAAGCGTCTGGCCGCCTGTAATCAGCAGTTTGTCCATCGGGTGCAGGAGTCGTGGTTACAAAAGGGGGCTAATGATACTAAAAAGCGCGCCAGCATCCCACCCTGAAGGCCTGAAAAGGGCCGTGAATTCATGATTTTGGGAGGCAGTGGCCGGGCGTGGAATTTCTCCCCGGGAGGCAGCGGGCCCAGGGAGTCGCGCAGAATGCGGGGATTTCCGGAGCCTTGTCAGTGCGGCGCGGCGCAACCGCTGCGCCGCTCGCAAGCCCGGTCGAAATTCCGGGATGACGGAAGATGCCGCCGGGAAACCTCAGGCGGCCGCTGCGCTCCCGTGCGAAGCCGGCCTCATTCCTGTCGCGCGGCCGGCGACGCCTGCGCGTCGCCGAAGAGCCGCGAGAGGTTGTAGAGACTCGCCAGCTCCGCATGCGCAGGCGGCAGGTTCTCGAAGCTCAGCTCGACCTTGCGACGACGCGCGTCCTCGATCCACTGCAGCAGCAGCGCGAGTCCGGCGCTGTTGAAGCGGCCGACATGTTCGAGGTTCAGCGAGAGACGCCCCCCCTGCGCGAGGTACGGGGCCATCTGGCGGTAGACATCGGCGACGCTGTCAAAATCGATGGCGCCGGAGAGAGAAAGACGGCCCTCACCCGCATCCTTGAGCTCGGCGGGCATCGATCACCCCGCCCTGTTCTTGCTCTTGAGCATGGAGATCAGGCCGTCGATCCCTCCCCTGCTGATCTCTTCGTCGAAATTCGAGCGGTAGGTGGTGTTGAGACTGACGTTGTCGATCTTGACGTCATAGACCCTCCACTTGCCGCCGCTCTGGTGGAGATAATACTTGATGGAGACCGTGCTGCCGCTCGAGGTCGTCACCTTGCTGTCGACCCGGACGCGGTTCCTGTCCTTGCCGGAGCGTATCGGACGCTCGTACTGGATCGGCTTGCCGGAGTAGTTCAGCACCGCCACGCCATAGGTGCGGATCAGGAGCTTCGCGAACTCGCTCTCGATGGTGGACATCTGCGCTGCGCTGGCGCGGCGCGCGTACTTGCCCATCGCCTGCCGCGTCAGGTAAGGGAAATCGAAATAGGTATTCACGAGATCGCCGAGCACGTCCGGCAGGCGTTCCGGGTGCGCCTTCAATTCCGCGCGTCGCGAGGCCGTGCGCGACAGCACCTCGTCAGTCACCTCTTGCGCGAGCTCGAGGATCTCCTGGTCGTTCGCCTGTGCCTGCCCGAACGGCAGCGACATCAGGACGATCGTCATGAATGCAGGAAACAGTCGTCTCATAACCCTTCTCCTTGCGAGGCTTCCTCGGCCTTGCTGAAAAGAAATTTTCCAATAATGTCTTCGAGCACCAGCGCCGACTGGGTGACGGTGATCTCGTCGCCGTCGGCGAGGTTCTCGAGGCTGCCCCCCGGGTCGAGCCCGATGTACTGCTCGCCGAGCAGACCGGAAGTCAGGATCTTGGCGAAGGTATCGCCGGGGATCTTGTCGTACTGCGAACGAATCGACATCCGCACGACCGCCTCGAAGGTCTCGCTGTCGACCGTGATCGACTGCACCTGGCCGATGCGGACGCCGGCCAGTGTGACGGGCGCACGCACCTTGAGGCCGCCGATATTGTCGAACCGCGCCGAGATCATGTAGCCGTCCTTGCCGTCGTCGATGGAGGCGAAGTTGCTCGCCTTCATGGCGAGAAAAAAGAGCGCGGCGGCGCCGGCGAGCATGAGCACGCCGACCATGAACTCGGTCCCGAGTGAACCCTTATTCATCAATCATCTCCGAACATGAGGGCTGTCATGATGAAATCCAGCCCCAGTACGGCCAGCGCCGAATGCACCACGGTACGCGTGGTGGCGCGGCTGACCCCTTCCGATGTCGGCGTCGCGTCGTAACCCTGGAACAGCGCAATCCAGGTGCAGGCGACGCCGAAAACGAACGACTTGATGATGCCGTTGACGACATCATGCCTGAAATCGACCTTGGCCTCGATCTGTGACCAGAAGGTGCCGATGTCGCCGCCCATCAGGCCGACGGCGACGAAATAGCCACCATAAACCCCCACGGCGCTGAATACCAGTGCCAGCAGCGGCATGCTGATGATGCCGGCGAAGAAGCGCGGCACGAGCACGCGGCGCACCGGATTGACGGCCATCATCTCGAGACCCGACAGCTGCTCGGTCGCCTTCATCAGGCCGATCTCTGCGGTCAGTGCCGAACCGGCGCGTCCCGCGAACAATAGAGCCGTGACGACCGGCCCGAGTTCCCGCACCAGCGAAGTCGCCACGAGCACGCCGAGCATGGCGTCGGCCGAGAAGCGCGACAGGATGTAGTAACCCTGCAGGCCGAGCACCATGCCCACGAAAAGACCCGAGACCGCGATGATGAGCAGCGACAGGACGCCGACGGCGTAGAGCTGCGCGGTCAGCGCGCGCGGGTGCACGAAGAGGTCGAAGAGGTTCAGCAGCATGCGCAGCAGGAGACCGCCGGCGCGACCGAGGCCCTGCAGAAAATCGATGCCGCGGCGCCCGAGCGCCCGGATGCTCTTCATTCCGCCTCCCCGAGAAAATCGCTGGCAAGCGACGGCGCCGGCAGATGGAATGGGACAGGGCCGTCGGACTCGCCATGCATGAACTGGTGCGTCCAGGCCTTCTGCGACTGCATGAGCGCCTGCGGCGAGCCCTGCTCGACGACCTGCCCCTCGGAAATCACGAAGATGCGGTCGGCGATCGAGGCCGTTTCCGGAACATCGTGCGACACCACGATGGAGCTCAGGTCGGCAGCGTCATTGAGGCGCTTGATCAGGGAGACGATGACGCCCATGGAAATCGGATCCTGGCCGCTGAAGGGCTCGTCGTACATGATCATCATTGGATCGAGTGCGATCGCACGCGCCAGTGCGACGCGCCGCGCCATGCCGCCGGAGAGTTCCGAGGGCATGAGATCGCGCACGCCGCGCAGGCCGACGGCCTCGAGTTTCATGAGCACGAGCTTGCGGATCATGGTTTCAGGCAGCCTGGTATGCTCGCGCAGCGGAAAGGCGACATTGTCGTAGACGCTCAGGTCGGTCAGCAGTGCGCCGCTCTGAAACAGCATGCCCATGCGCGTGCGCAGCCGGTAGAGCTCGCTCGTGCCGAGCGCGTGCACACTCTTGCCATCGACCTCGACGGTGCCCGCATCGGGCTTCAGCTGGCCGCTGATCAGTTTCAGCAGCGTCGTCTTGCCCGTGCCGCTGGGTCCCATGATCGCGGTAATCTCGCCGCGCGGGATGTCCATATCGATGCCGTCGAAGATCTTTCGGCTGCCGCGCGAGAAATGGAGCCCGCGAATGCGGACAAGCATGTCGGATGTTTTCACCATGGCGCGATTCTACCGCTTTCCGCGGCGCCAGGCAGCGTAAATCATCGCCTGACGGCACGGAGAAACGACAGAAAACGGGCATGGCGCCATACGCATCTCTGCTACCATGTCGGCCGATGTTCCAGAGATTCGACAAACACCGATGAAGAGATCGCTCCTGCTGCTGGTGCTGCTGCTCCTGGCGCCGACGACACCGCTACTCGCGGACAGGCTGTGGACGCAGACCGAGCCGCCGGTCAATGCGACACATATCTTCAAGGGCGAGATCAACCGGCGCGGCAAGCCGACTGGCTTCCATGCCATGATCGACGGCCAGACGCCAGAGAACGTGCGCCTCCTGCGGGTCCTCGACAAGCCCAACCGGCAGGGCGTCTACACGGCGCGGATCGCGATCAGGGATCCGGACAGCGGCGCCTGGAAAACGAAGTTCTCGACCCTTTTTCCGGACAGGATGCAGGGTGCCGAGGTCATCGAGGCCATACTCCATGCCTACCGGAACCGCGAGCAGGGGCGTTCCAGGCCCTGGCGCGGCCCCTCCGGTCGCGGCTTCCCGATCGAGGGTTATCTGCTGGATAATGGCAGGATCAATACCGCCTACCCGATTTACGTCAGGGATCGTTAACGCATGAGTGACTTCAGCTTCTCCCGCGACCAGGACGGTGCCCCGCGTGCCGGGGCGAAGAGTCCGGCGCTCGCCGACCTCGCGACCTTTCTCGAATCGGACATCCAGGACAACAGCCAGACCGGCGGCGAACTGCTCGAGCGGATCAACAGCCGTCACGCTGGCGATCCGCCCATCGAGTTCATCGGCAACGGCTGGATCCTGCGCTACACTCCCGAATCCGCCTCTCTTCGCTGCCACGGCGCGAAGGAGCACGACAGTGTCCGGCTGCCGCCGCAAAAGGTCGTGCAGGCCCTCAGGGACTGGCTCGAATTCATCGCCTGAGATGGGGCGCTACCGGCCTCCTGCCCCGAAAAAATCCCCCTATATCACGGCCGCGGGCTTCGAGCGCCTGCGCCGGGAAGAGCAAGCGCTGTGGCTGCGCCGCCGTGATGTGACGCGGGCCCTGGCTGCCGCGGCCGCCGAGGGCGACCGTTCGGAAAATGCCGAGTACATCTACCGCAAGAAGGAGCTGCGCGAGATCGACCGCCGCATCCGCTACCTGCAGAAACGCCTGCCGGACCTGCAGGTCGTCAGCGGCATGCCCGACAACCCTGAACAGGTCTTCTTCGGCGCCTGGGTCAGCATCGAGGACGAACAGGGGGAGACGCAACGTTACCGCATCGTCGGCCCGGACGAGTTCGATGAACAGCCGGACTACATCAGCATGGACTCGCCGGTCGCGCGCGCGCTCATGAAACGCCACCTCGACGACGAGGTCCGCCTCGAGACGCCGGGTGGAGTGCGCAGGGTCTTGATCACCGACATCGGTTACGAGGAGAGCAGCGACACCTGAAAGCGCACGCGCCGCCAGGGGTTCTCCTCGTCGAGCAGCCGGACGATCTCTGCATCGAGCCTTTCGCCGCGGTCCAGCATCTGCGCGAGGGTTGCGTTCTCGCGCCGCGGCACATAGCCGAGCTTGTCGTTGCGAAAATAGATGGCAATGGCGTTCGGGTCGTGCTGGTTCACGCACTCGCGCACCAGGTTCAGCTTCTCCCCCTCGCGCAGGAAAGGCCAGATTGCGGCCCCGCGATGATGCTGAAACCCCGCGACAGGCGACTCCTGCAACAGGATCGCCGGCGACTGCCTCAGTTTGCGGAAGAAGAGTCCGCGCTTGTCTCTCTCCAGTTTCATGGTTGCCTCCATCGGGGTGATGAAAGAGAGTCTAGAGAGGACGCCGGCTCATTCCGTGAGCCCCGCGGTCGACGGATCGCGAGGCGCGGGACTCACCAGAGCCGCATACCGGCTTCCTGCTGCCTGAGCAGCTCCTGCTGGAATTCCTGCGGTCCGTATCCGTAGACCTGCTGCTCCTTCTGGAACACGCCATTGACGACGGTCTGCTCGGTGTAGAGGAGCGGCCGGCCGTTGTGCTTCGAGAACGTCTGCAGCCAGTCCAGCGCACGCGGCGGGATGCGTTTGCCGACCGGCACGGCCAGGTCGACCGGCAGGCCGCGCCACTTGAATTTTTCGAACAGCACGATGACCTTCGCATTCTCTGGCTGCATCCAGTCGGGCAGGGGGCTGTTTTCGACAATCCAGCCGCACTGGAAGAGATGACAGGGATCGCGCGGACGGTTTTCGTAGTCGTCGCAACCGCTGCCCGTGCTGTGCGGGCACGGCTGTCCCGGGTAGACGTCGGTGCCGTTGATCACCATCTGCACCCAGCCGTCACAGCAGGCGGTGCAGGGCTGGCATTGCCGTTTCTCGTGTTTGCTGGCCAATTTATTGCCCGTAAAGATGCTCTGTTCAGGTCCCGGACGATAGCATGGCGAGAGAGCCTGCGTCAGGCCTGGGCGACCATACAAGGGGTCACGAGCCCTGGCCGAGCAGCTTCGGCTTGACCAGCCAGGCGAGTTCACCGTGATCCGGCCGCACGCGGTCCCAGCTGTCGACGTCGAGATTGATGCGCGCCATGGCCGCCGTCGGGAAGCGGATCTCGCCGCCGCCAATGAGCTCGCTGATGAGTTCCGACCACGAAGGCTCGTGCCCGACGAGCATGAGCGAGGAGAGCGCATCGGGTGCGTTCCTGATCTCGCGGATCAGGGTCTCCGTATCCGGAAGGTAGAGAGTGTCGCGGAAATCGATTGGCACGATCCAGCCGCCGGACCTGGCGGCAAGCTGCACGGTCGACACGGCGCGCACTGCCGAGGAGCAGAGGATATGCTCCGGCACCTCCCCGGCCTCGCGCAGAAACCGCCCCATCCGCTTCGCGGCCTTGATGCCGCGCTTCGCCAGAGGCCGCGCGTGATCGCTGGAGGCACCGGAATCCCAGTCCGACTTGGCGTGGCGGAAAAGAATCAGCTTTCTGGGCATCTCGTCATCCCGTCGTGTGTCGCGCGGACAGAAAAACCGGCCTGTCGCAGGCCGGTTTTTCCAGGCTGGCGGCAAGTTTAGCCGCCGAAGAGTTCCGAGAAGAAGTCCTGCATGCGCTCCCAGGAGAGCGTATCGGCCCTGGCATCGTACTTCAGGTTGTCGATACCGAATGCCGCGGCATCCTCGTTGGTGAAGCCGTGGCGCACGTCACCGCCGAAGATGACGAGCTCCCAGTCGGCACCGGCCTCCTGGAGCTTGTTCTGCCAGTTGGTGACTACTTCGGGCGCGATGAACTTGTCCCCGGCGCCGTGAAACGCGAGGATCCTGTTGCTGATCTTGCCCTTCGACTCCTCGGGCGCGGCCGGCATGGCGCCGTGGAAACTCACGACACCGAGCGCGTCGGTGCCCGCGTAGGACATCTGGAAGACGGTCGCACCGCCGAAGCAGTAGCCGATCGCGGCCAGGCGCTCCGCATCGACGAGGTCGCTGTTCCGGAGTTGTTCGAGGCCGAGCGCCGCACGTTCACGCCAGGCGTCGACGTCGACCGTGACTTCCTGCATCCACTCCTTCGCCTGCGCGGCCTTGTCGGTCACCTTGCCATCACCGTACATGTCGGCTGCGAAGGCGACGTAGCCGAGTTCGGCCAGCATGCGCGCGCGCTTCCTGGCGTAATCGTTGAGTCCCCACCATTCGTGTACGACCATGACGCCGGGACGCTTGCCTTCGCTCGCGTCGTCCCAGTAGAGATGGCCGGTGAGTTTCGCGCCGTCATGCTCATAGGAAATCTCGCGTGTCTGGATCTCCGCCATGGCGGGCAGGGTGAACATCATCAGTACAGCTAGCAGGATTGATTTCATGGTTTTCAAGCTCCTTTGGTCAAGTCTTGCCATGCGGGATGGCCATTGATACTTTCGAGGGCCTGTCGCAACAGGGTCATGCCGGGTTCCGTGCGGTGCCACGTGGATGCGCCGGACGGGTGTGGCAGCGGCACCAGGTCGACAGGCCGGTCGTGCAAGTCTAGTCGATGCGTCTTGCCGATGACATCTGTTAATTTCCGGACCGGCAGGAACTGCGCGATCGCGAGTTTGCCGACCGGAATCAGCAGGTCGGGGCGCAGCATGTCGAGCTCGCGCTCGAGCCAGATGCGGCAGCTGGCGATCTCGGCTGGCGATGGCACGCGGTCCCCGCCCTTCGGGTTCTTGCCCGGAAAGCAGCGGCACACCGCCGCCATGTAGACGCGCGAGCGAAACGGCTCTTCATCGAGGCCGATGGATGCGAACCATCTGAACAGGGTCTTGCCGGCAGTCCACGCGAACGGTCTGCCGGCCGGTCCCTCGCGCTCGCCCGGGGCCTGGCCAATCAGCATCACGCGGGTAGCAACCGGCCGGCCGGTGACGACGGGCGGTATCATCGCCTCGCAGCGGCGGCATTGATGCAGTGCTTGCTGATGCTGCACAATGGCATCAACCAGCAATTGATCGGAAGAGGACATGCTCGAATTCATTCTCGGCCTGAGTGCCGTGACGCTCGCAATCGCGGCTTTCATCTGGTTTCTGCCCATTCTACTGATCGCCCGCTCGAATAAAACCAGTGGCGGCGAAAAGCTCGTCTGGATCCTGCTCGTGATCTTCTTCAGCTGGTTCACGTGGATCCTCTATGCGCTCGTTGCACCTCTGGCACCGCCGGAGGGACAGGCATGAGAGCCGTCGCAGTCACCGCGAGCGGCGACCCCTCTGTGCTCGATGCATGCACAATGGACACGCCCGGGATCACAGCAGACAACCAGGTGCTCGTGAAAATCGCCGCAGCCGGCGTCAACCCCATCGACACCAAGGTGCGCGCCGGCAACCTCTTCGGCGCGGAGTTTCCGTTCATCCCGGGCTGCGACGCCAGTGGCACGGTCGTCGCAACCGGTTCAGCCGTCAGCGGCTTCAAACCCGGCGACAATGTCTGGTACTGCCACGGCGGCCTCGGGCTTTCCCAGGGCAACTATGCCGAGTTCAACGTGCTCGAGGAGTGGCAGCTGCGGCACAAGCCCCGCACCATCGACTTCATCGAGGCAGCCGCAGCACCGCTCGTGCTGATCACGGCATGGGAGTCGCTGTTCACGCAGGGCAAGCTGCAAGCCGGCGAAAGCGTGCTGGTTCATGCAGGCGCCGGCGGCGTCGGCCATGTCGCCATCCAGCTTGCGAAATGGCATGGCGCACGCGTCATCACGACGGTCAGCAGCGCGGAGAAGGCGGCCTTCGTGCGCGAACTCGGCGCCGATGACGTGCTGAACTACCGCAGCGAGGATCTTCCGCAGCGGATCGCGGAACTGACAGACGGAAAGGGTTGCGACCTTGTCTACGACACCGTCGGACCCGCGGTCTTCGAGGCATCGATTCCGCTGACAGCGCACTACGGACGGCTCGTCACCCTGATCAACCCGGCCGGTATCGACTGGACCGAGGCGCGCATCCGCAACCTGGCCGTGCACTTCACGCTCATGCTGGCGCCCTGGGTGCGGAACCTCGGGGAACACTGGCGGCGCCAGGGGGAGATCCTGAAGCAGTGCGCCGGGCTTTTCGACAGCGGCCAGCTGAAGATTCAGGTGCAACAGGCCCTGCCGCTCGAACAGGCCGCCGAGGCGCACCGCATCATCGAGGAGGGTCACACGAGCGGCAAACTCGTCCTGACACTCTGACCCGGGAGACAACAACAGTTGATCCACCCTTCACGCTTGCCTGCAAATGACCGGCCCGGCCGGAGACGGCAAGCACTGTTCCGGGGACAGGTTCCGGCCCCGCAGACGACATCACGGAGAACAGCATGAAAGAGACAAACAGGCTGCGGCGCAGCTTCCTCAAAGGTATCGGCATGGTCGGCGGTATCTTTGCCCTGAAACAGGCCCACGCGGCCCACACCGATACCCATTTCGAGGAGGAGACCGAGCACAAGATCGTCTACCAGTGCAACAAGGCCGATCCCGACTATCTCGAGCACATCATGTTCTCGGTCGGCGAGATGGTGCGCAAGTACGGCGACGACATCCAGGTGATCGTCACGGCCTTCGGGCCCGGCCTGCACCTGCTGCTGAAACATCCGATGCGCCCCGTCGCGCCGCTGACGCAGCAGCGCGTGACCTCGCTGCAGCAGTACGGCGTGAAATATCACGCCTGCGGCAACACCATGGAGTCGCTGAAGGTGACCGAAAATGACCTGCTGGCAGGCGTCGAGGTCGTGCCGATCGGCGTGGACGACCTCATGCAGCTGCAGGAGCAGGGGTATGCCTATGTCAGCTGGTGAGGGTGGATTGTTTGTCACTGCGTGACGGGCCTTTTCTCTAACTCAGAATCACTTCGCGATGATTGAATTTTGATGCGCGCGGCGGCCCGCAAGCGCCTTACTTTTCTTCCGCGAAAAGTAAGCAGAAGCATTCGCTCTGCCGTACATGGACGTATAAATGCCGCGACGCCAGGATGGCGTGGAGCGGCCGGGAAACCACCCTTCAGGTTCCCTGCGTTCCTCGGCTTTGCCGCTTCATGACATCCATGTCATCGCGGCATTCATCCATCCATGGATGTTGCCGCCGCTTTCAAGATAAAGCCCGTCACGCAGTGACGAAAAAGATCAATCGGCCAGCTCGACCTCGAGTACGGCCGCTTTGGCACCGATAACGCGGACCTTCGCGCCGACCGGCGCATCCGGCCCGACGGCTTTCCAGGTCGACTCACCGACCTTGATACGTCCCGTGCCGTTGACGATCTCCTGCTGGACCGTGTAGACGTTGCCGATGAGTTCCTGTCCGCGCTCGTTGAGCAGTGGTTCGTCGCTGTGGATCGGATTCCGCCCGAACCAGAGCTTGGCGGCCGTGATGATGACGATGCTGAGGCTCGCGAAGATCACGAGCTGCATCTGCCAGCTCAGCTCCGGCGCGAACAGTGTAACGATGCCAGTGACAGCCGCGGAGAACCCCATCCACATGAAGAAGGCGGCCGGGGAGAACATCTCCAGGATCAGCAGCACCATGGCGATGATGAACCAGTGCCACCAGTGAAAATCACCGAACAGCATGTCCATCAGGCATCACCTTGCCTGTTGGCGGCCAGCGCTTCCTTCGCGACCTCGGCGATGCCGCCGATAGACCCGATGAGACTCGAGGCCTCGAGCGGCAGCATGACGATCTTCTGGTTCGGCGCCGAGCCGATCTGCTGCAATGCCTCGGTGTACTTGGTCGCGACGAAGTAGTTGATGGCGTTGATGTCGCCGCGCGCAATGGCCTCGGAGACCATGGTCGTGGCTTTCGCTTCGGCCTCGGCCAGGCGTTCGCGCGCCTCGGCCTCGCGGAAGGCGGCCTCCTTCTCGCCCTCGGCCTCGAGGATCTGCGCCTGCTTCTGCCCCTCGGCGCGCAGGATCTCTGACTGGCGCGCGCCCTCGGCGACGAGAATCGCTGCGCGCTTGTCACGCTCGGCTTTCATCTGGCGCGCCATGGCGTCGACGAGGTCCTGCGGCGGATTGATGTCCTTGATCTCGATACGCGTCACCTTGATGCCCCAGGTGGAGGCCGCGTCGTCGACGACGGATAGCAGCCGCGTGTTGATGGCGTCGCGGTTCGAGAGCAGCTCGTCGAGATCCATGGAACCGAGCACGGTCCGGATGTTGGTCATGGTCATCTGCAGGATCGCGCGGTACATGTCGTTGACCTTGTAGGAGGCGCCGGCCGCATCGATGACCTGGAAGAAGACCACGCCATCGGCGACGACCATGGCGTTGTCACGCGTGATGACCTCCTGCGACGGCACGTCGAGCACCTGCTCCATGACGTTGACCTTCCTGCCGATGGAATCGATAAAGGGAATGATGAAATTGATGCCGGGCTTCAGCGTCTTGGTATAGCGCCCGAGACGCTCGACCGTGTACTCCATGCCCTGGGGCACGCGCTTGACACTGAGGACGACGACGATGATGACGAGAACGGCAAGAACAATAGGCAAGAATTCCATCTGACTCTCCTGGGGTTGATCCTGGTCCGATTATTCCAGAAATGCGGGACGCAAGGCGTTTTTTCAATTCGGCCAGCTGTAAACCGGCGCGCCTTGCGGCTACCATAGCAACGCAAGATGACAGGCTTTCTCAAACCACCCAAATCCCTGCTGCGCAAGGTCGGCAAGGCGATCGCGGACTACGCCATGATCCGCGACGGCGACCGCCTGCTGCTTGGCGTCTCCGGCGGCAAGGATTCATTGACACTCTTGCATATTCTCGGGCACCTGCAGACCTATGCGCCCGTGCAGTTCGAGCTCGGCGTCATCACGGTCGACCCGGAGGTCGATGGTTTCGATCCACACACCCTGACAGGCTACTACGACGACATCGGCGTCAGGTGGCACTACGAGGAACAGCCGATCATGGAGCAGGCGAAAGAGCACATGGACGGCGACTCCTTCTGCGCCTACTGCTCGCGCATGAAGCGCGGCATCATGTACTCGACCTGCCGGCGCGAGGGCTACAACGTGCTGGCTTTGGCCCAGCATCTCGACGATCTGGCCGAGAGCCTGCTGATGTCGATCTTCCACGGCGGCCAGCTGCGCACGATGAAAGCGCACTACGTCAACAAAGACGGCGACATCCGCATCATCCGGCCGCTGGCCTACGTGCGCGAGACCATGACGGCGGCGTTCGCGGAAGAGGCGAATCTACCGGTCATTCCCGACTCCTGCCCGGCCTGTTTCTCGATGCCGACCCGGCGCGAGCAGACCAAGCAGCTGTTGCGCCAGCTCGAGAAGGAGAACAAGAACCTCTTTGCCAACATGCTGCACGCGATGCGCCCGCTGCTGACCGAGGACTTCGATTCGCCGGAGGGACCAGGCGGCGGGAGCTGACTCCGTGCGCCACGCTATTCGTTGTTGAGCCGCTCCCGCATCGCCTGGAAATGCGCCATATCGTCCGCCGAGACGCTTGGATATCGCGGATCGAGAGCCTCGAGTGTCTTGCGCACGATCTTCGCGACCTGCCAGCGCATCCAGCGCTTGTTGTTCGCCGGAATCGCATACCAGGGCGCCCATGGTTTCGAGGTCGGCGCCAACGCCTGCTGGTAGGCATCCATGTAGGCATCCCAGAGCTTGCGCTCCTCGAGGTCGCCCGACGAGAACTTCCAGTGCTTCTCGGGCTCGTTGAGACGCGAGAGGAAGCGACGCTTCTGCTCCTCGCGCGAAACATTGAGCCAGAACTTCAGGATCACCGTGCCGTTCTCCGCGAGATGCCGTTCGTGATCGGCGATGGCGCGGTAACGCGCCTGCCAGAATGCCTCCATGTCGTCCGGCAAATCGATCCGCTGACCGCCGAGGTACTCGGGGTGCACGCGAACGACGAGCACCTCCTCGTAATAGCTGCGGTTGAACACGCCGATGCGGCCGCGCTCCGGCAAGCGTTTCACGGAACGCCAGAGGAAATCGTGGTCCAGCTCCTCGCTCGACGGCTGCTTGAAAGAGGAAACCTGGCAACCCGCCGGGTTCACGCCGCGCAGCACGGCTCGGATGGTGCTGTCCTTGCCGGCGGCGTCCATGGCCTGGAACAGCAGCAAGAGGGAGTTGCGATCCTCGGCATAGAGCCGGCGCTGCAGCTCGTCGATCCGCTTGACCTCTTTCCGGAGTCTCTTCTTGCAGGCCTTGTCGCCCGGCGCATCCTCCGGCGGCGTCGTGGAAAAGCGGTTGCGATCGAAACTGCCGTCGGTCGGCACCAGCCAGGGTGATTCACAGGCTTTCATCATGATAGGTAACACCTTGTTGGTCGTCTCGGGCGGAGGGTGTCTTGCAACTGCTACATTGACCATGGCTGGCTGCCGGCCGCCCGGCTCGCCACGTTGCCTGTCCACGAAAGTGGCCGCCCGTTATGCTGATCGCTGCCATCACATCTCCCCCATGCCGGGCGCCTGCATGACAGGCTTCCTGCGGCCCGTAACAGGACTGGGCGCGGACCACGCCTCTGCCGAGAGTCCGGACCGGACCCGCTCTTAGGCCTTCTCTTCTTGCGTTGCGTCGTGCTGGTAGAGATGGACATCGCTCTGCGGGAACGGAATGGAAACCCCGGCCTTGTCGAACTCCTCCTTGACGCCGCGCGTGATGTCCCAGTAGACATCCCAGTAATCAACGGTATTCGACCAGGGCCTGACAATGAAATCAACAGAAGAGGCACCGAGCGCACTGACCTTGATGACCGGCTCCGGATCCTCGAGCACGAGCGGGTGCTCCTTGACGAGCTTCCAGAGGATGGCCTCGGCCCTGGCGATATCGTCGCCGTAACCGATACCGAAGGTCATATCGACGCGACGCACCTTGCGCGCCGTGATGTTCTTGATGGTATTGCCCCAGATGTTGTTGTTCGGAATTATGAGCTGCTGGTTGTCGAAGGTCAGCACGGTTGTCGACACCAGCGTCATCGCCTTGACCTTGCCGACAACACCGTCGACCTCGACGGCATCACCCACATCGAAGGGCCTGTAAATCAGGATCATCATGCCGGAAGCGAAGTTCGAGAGCGTGTTCTGCAGCGCGAAACCGATGACGAAACCGGCGACACCGAGACCGGCCAGCATGGGGCCGACATCGATGCCGATCTGCGACAGGACCACGAGGATACCAAGCAGCATGACCAGTTTGCGCGACATCGAAATCGCGAATTCCTTGAAGAGATGGGAAATCTGCAGTTTGGATCTGTCGAACGCACGGCTGATCAACCTGGAGACGAGCACCGCCAGAAACCTGAAAGCGATGAGTATGAGTATGAGGACCACCAGCTGGAATAGCAGCGAGGCACCGTTCTCCTTGATCCACACCTCAGCCTTGTCCAGCCATTCCGAGAAGAGGCTGATAGCGACCCCTTTCTCAAAGATATCCTGTGTAATTTTGCCTGTCGAAGAGATCAATAGCTTGCTGTATTGACTCGTATCCAGATCGCGTTTCTTCATGATCTGAATAGTTTCCTGAAGAGACGTTGTTGAAATCACCAGACGCTCCTTCGCTTCGTCGAGATCTCCTTGCAACTCCGCCTTGCTGTCTTCAGGCGCCTTGTTATAGGCCGCCTCAGCCGCATCTTTATTTTTTGCAATCAGCTGTATCGAGGTCGTAAGGCCGTCCGCCCACGCGACCAGTAGTTCATCGAGCTTTGCGAGGTCCTCTTGCGTATCCATACCGACCGCCTGCTTACGCTCCGCGTTGGCAAGAAGCGACTGGAATAGCTGATCGACGTACTTGATAATGTCTTTCGTCCTCTGAAGGATAAGCATCCTTTCTTTCTTATCCTCCTCCTGTTCCCTCTCCTTGAAAATCTCGCCAAGGCGTGTGATGGCCCTTGTGATTTCATCATTGAGCGCGGTCAGGTCCTCTTCCAGGATCTTCTCGATCTCTGGTTGCACCGACGTGATATCCTCTCCGTTCTCCTTCGCTTCATTGAAGATTTCGACAATTTCATCCAGCTGTTTCTGAATCACCTCTTCGGCGTTTTGCAGTCTGATCGATGCTGCCTCACGCGCTCCGCCTTCGGACTCGCGATACGCCTTCTTGCTCTCCTGAATGATTTCTCGTTGTGCAGCAATTTGTTCGATAGCATCCTCGACTATCGATTCTGGCGACTTCTCCGAAACACCTGCTTCTTCTGTTGATGCTTCCTGAATCGCTTCAGATGACTGCTCATCGACCTCTGCCATTGAATTGGCAGGGAAGCATGCGAGCAGGAGGAAAGAGAGAAACGCGGCCTGGCTGGTCAGATTTCTGAATGACATGACGATCGAAAAGTTAAAATTAAACAGGCCGGGAAGTTTGACACAATTGGCCCGCAAGGGTAAGACGGGCCACTTCATTTCATATCCATCAGCCGAAATCATTCTCAGGTGAGCCAGTCGACTGGCATCTCGCCGGAACGAAGCAGAGTTCGATCCGGTAAGTCGCAGTCGAGTCGACTCGTCCTTGTGGCAGGTTGCTGAGCGTATCTGCAGTATGCGCTATCCCATCCACGAAACCGGATGAGCCCGCTCGTGAAACGTTCGTCCAGCCCCCGAAAAATTACCCGCAATAAACCGGCGACACGAGGTCGAGACTTGCGAACTGCACCCGACCCGACGCACCATGCAACAGCCGCAATGTTGCCAGCAGCGCACAAAAGCCTGTCCGCCCGGGTCATTCCTTAGTGACATAGATGTCGATTCCATGGCAATTTGCGAGAGTTCCGGCTTCCCGCATCGCCCCCTCTTCTCCATGGGCTCGCTCCTGCAGAACATTAATCATCCGGCTTACCTCTTCACAAGCCGAGGCTGTCTCTGGTAGAGCCGTTTTCTTCCGGCATGGACTCGATTGCCCTTTGCTCTTCGGAGAGTACTTCATCAGGCCTGGTCAGTGGAATATCCATGAGATCACTGCGGCCATCGCAGGGCGTTTACTGCGACATAATCTCGCCAGCCCAGATACAGTGCAGACCTGAGCATTGGCAACAGTCGTTGCTCCAGCCAGCAACAGGACAGCGATGGACACCAGGCGCTGATGTAACAGGCGTGAGCACATAGCGCGTGTGCATCTATAATTGCGTCTGACCGGTCACTCCCGGGTGTCACCAGGCTCGACCGTCTATACTCTGCCAGAGGTACCCGACATGATCAGAACATTTCTCTCACACCGGATTGGAGCCGCCGCACTGCTGCTATTGTTTGCTTCCGCCACGGCTGCAGCAAAGGAATTCGATGACTACGGTATTGCACACATCGACTATCCGGACTGGTTCAAGGAAACCTTTTACGATCTCGATGACGACATCGCCGAGGCCGGGGAAGAGGGAAAAAAAGGGCTCATGATCCTCTTCACGACCGAGGGCTGCTCCTATTGCGCACGCTTCATCGATGTGAGCCTGGGTAATCCGGAACTCGCTGCCCGTGTACAGAAAGATTTTGTCGCCATCGGTATGGAGATCTTCGACGACAAGATGATGACCTCACCGGATGGCGAGGCGATGCCGATCAAAACCTTTGCAAAGAGAGAGGGTGCCGAGTTCGCACCAACTCTGCTGTTCCTGGGTACCGACGGCCAGCAGGTGCTGCGACTCCCCGGCTACCAGACGCCGGAACGTTTCGGCATCATCCTCGACTATGTATCCGGCGGTCATTACAAAACAGCATCCCTGCGCGATTACTACAATTCACTTGTCGCAGCTGCAAAACAACCGGCGCTGGAACTCATCGATGATCCGCTCTTTGTATCACCGCCCTACAAGCTCGCACCCGGCAACGGCAAACCGACCATGGTGTTGCTCGAAAAGAAAGGCTGCACAGACTGCAACGCTTTTCACAAGGACGTGCTGACCATCGACAAGGTCCGCGAGTCGCTCGCAAAATTCAATGTCGTGCGTCTCGACATCGAGGACACGTCGACAGAAATCACTCTGCCAGATGGAACGAAGACGATACCGACTCGGACCTGAGCCGTGTTCCGGCACTGATGTTTTATGACGCGTCAGGAAAGAAAGCCCTTGAAACCGACGCACTGGTTCTGGAAAGCCGCATGATGAACTCGATCAACTACACGCTGGACAAGGCGCATGAGAAGGAGTGGACCTACCAGCGCTATGCGCGCACACGGAGTATTGAGCGCAACCTGAGGCAGCAGGAGGCAGCTGCTGAATAAACCGCGCAGTCAGCTTGCAGCGCCGGCATGTGCATGCGCTCAGACGGCCTGACTGTTGCGCGCCTTGCCGTCGTCGAGCATGCCCTCGCGGACGATGAAGTCGATGATCTCCCCGACACCCCTGCCCTCCTTGAGGTTTGCGAAGACCCACGGCTTTTCCGGGCGCATGCGGTTGGTGTCGGATTCCATGACCTCGAGCGACGCGCCGACATAAGGCGCCAGGTCGATCTTGTTGATGACCAGCAGGTCGGAGCGTGTGATGCCCGGCCCGCCCTTGCGCGGGATCTTCTCCCCCTCCGAAACATCGATGACGTAGATCGTCAGGTCCGCCAGTTCCGGGCTGAAAGTCGCCGAGAGATTGTCGCCACCGCTCTCGATGAAGACCAGGTCCAGATCGGGAAATTCCTGCTGCAGGTCCTCGACGGCAGCAAGGTTCATGGAGGCATCCTCGCGGATCGCCGTGTGCGGACAACCGCCGGTCTCGACGCCGCGGATGCGCGCCGCCTCGAGCGCCTCGGAGCGAATCAGGAACTCGGCGTCCTCGCGGGTGTAGATATCGTTCGTGACGACGGCGAGATCGTAAGCGTCGCGCATCTGCTTGCAGAGCATATCGAGCAGCGCCGTCTTGCCGGAACCGACCGGCCCGCCGACACCGACGCGTAAAGGTGATGTGGACATGTTTTCTCCTCGTTTATTTTGCTGCCAGAGGCCGGCTGCCAGCCGCCAGCTTGATCATTCTGAATCGCATCGCGATGTCTTCATTATGAAAGCGGCGGCAACATCCATGGATGGATTAATGCCGCGACACCATGGATGGCCTGGAGCGGCCGGGACGCCACCCTGCGGGTGCTCTGCGTTCCTCGGCTTTGGTATCCTGCGTCACGCTACCGCCTGCATCCCTGCAGGCTTCGGCAAAACCGGCACAAACAGCACTCGTCGCTACGCTCCTCAAAAACCTTTTCGCTTCTCACGGTTCTGCCTGCGGTACTCGGTGGCGTCCAGTCGCAGTTGATGGCCTGTTCCGTTGCCGTAGGATGCGGTGAATGAATGAACCGCATCGACAACGGTTGTCCCTCAACAGATGCGGTTTACCACGGGCATTTCCTTCGGTCACGCATTGCTCGCCACATCCTACGGTCGTGAAACGTCCGCCAGGGCCCTTCTAACGCGCCGAGCATCGCAGTCAATCACGGATGAAGCGAAAAGGTGTTTGAGCCTGCGAAGCTGGCGAGTTCTTTTCGCGCCGTGGTTGACAAGACGCGCAGGGAAGCCGAAGGCCGCGTTAGCAGGGTGCCCTTTCTTTTGCCTTCTTTTCTTTGGGCAAGCAAAGAAAAGAAGGGCGCCGCGGCGCGCCCGCCGCTTTCAAAATCAATCCGTCCCGAAGAGACACAAAAAATCAACACCATCAGGATCGAAACAACCTGGTGTATTGCACCTCGTGCCGGCTGCTGGCGATCGCCAGCGCCGGGTTGGAGGCGCCGATCATGGCATCCTCGACGGCGAGACTCCGTTCGACCGCTTGCGGCAGGCGGACGACCAGGCGATCGAGCAGCTGCTGCCCCTGCGTCTGGCCAAGCGGGATGATTTTCACCGCGGCCAGCACCAGGTTCTCGAGCCAGCTCCAGGCGTAACCGCTGGCAGCATCGGCGGAGTCAATGCCCCAGCCGACAGCCGCCGTGGCGAAACCCGCTGCCTGGCAGGACGCCAGCACGGGTTTCCATGGCTTTGCGTTCGCCACGTCGAGTGCCACGAGCAGGTCGGCCAGCGCGCGGCCGCGGTTGATCTCTTCCTGGCGCAGTTCCGCCGTCTCGCGGCTGGCGAGCAGGAACTGAGACCACTGCTCCAGCGCCCCGGCATCGCCACTGGCGGCAGCCGCGTAGAGGCGCTGCAGCACTGGCAGGTCGAGATGCACGATGGCCGTCATGAGCTGATCCTCGATCCACTCGCCGAGCGTCTCGGCCGAGTCGATCCAGCCGCATTCGACGGCCCACTCGATGCCCTGCGAGTAGGTGAAGGAACCGATCGGCAACGAGGGGCTGACGAGATGCATCAGCCGCGCCAGCGCGAGACCGGGATCAGTGGTGGTGATGTTCATGGGCGTGCCCGTGCTGATGGCCGTGTCCCGGCCCGCGCCCGTAGTCGCCGTAGGCGCCCGGTTCGGGCTCGAACGCGGCGAGTTCGACGCTGACCTCGAGACCGAGGCCGCGCACCATGTCGTCGAGCACGTGATCGTGCTGGTAGCGCACGAAACCAGGGGCGATTTGCAACGGCACGTGACGGTTGCCGAGATGGTAGCAGGCGCGCGCGAGCAGGTGCGGATCGCGACTCGTGACCGTCGAGACGGTCTCGGACGCGGCCCTGACTTCCACGATGACGCCATCGACGGAGGCGACGAGATCGCCGTCGCGCAGGATGGAACCGCGCGGCAGGAAGAGACCCGCCTCGCTGCCATCGTCGAGCGTCACCTTGACGCGGCTTCGGATGCGCTGATCCAGCGGCAGTGTCAGCGTCGTTGACGCCGTTCCGCTATCGACCCTCTGCGTCAGTTTCAGCATGGACTCACCTCAGAAAAGGAAATAACGTTGCGCCATCGGCAGCATCTCCGCCGGCTCGCACATCAGCAAGACGCCATCGGCCTTGACCTGGTAGTTCTGCGGATCGACCTCGATGACCGGCTGGTAGTCGTTGAGGATCATGCTCGACTTGGAGATGGAGCGGCAATTCGAGACCGCGCCGATCATGTTCCGCAGGCCGAGCCGGTCCGCGATGTCTGCCTCGACAGCCGCCTGCGACATGAAGGTCATGACGGTGGAATGGCGTGCGCCGCCCAGCGCGCCGAACATCGGGCGGTAATGGACCGGCTGCGGCGTCGGGATCGAGGCATTCGGATCGCCCATGGGCGCGGCGACGATCATGCCGCCCTTGATGACCAGCGACGGCTTGGTGCCGAAGAAGGCCGGCTTCCAGAGCACCAGGTCCGCGAGCTTGCCGGTCTCGACCGAGCCGACCTCGTGGGCGATGCCGTGGGTGATGGCCGGGTTGATCGTGTACTTGGCGATATAGCGCCGGGCGCGGAGATTGTCATGCGTGGAAGGGTCGCCCTCGAGCGACCCGCGCTGCACCTTCATCTTGTGCGCCGTCTGCCAGGTCCGCGTGATGACTTCGCCGACACGCCCCATCGCCTGGGAATCCGACGCGATCATCGAGAAGGCGCCGAGGTCGTGCAGGATATCCTCCGCCGCGATGGTCTCGCGCCGTATGCGGGACTCCGCAAAGGCGACGTCCTCGGGAATACCCGGATCGAGATGGTGACAGACCATGAGCATGTCGAGATGCTCGTCGACCGTGTTGATGGTGTAGGGCCGCGTCGGGTTCGTCGACGAGGGCAGGATGTTGGCCTGGCCGCATGCCTTGATGATGTCCGGCGCGTGTCCGCCGCCGGCGCCCTCGGTGTGATAGGTGTGAATCGTGCGGCCTTTCATCGCGGCCAGTGTCTGCTCGACGAAGCCGGACTCGTTGAGGGTGTCCGTGTGAATCGCCACCTGGACGTCCATCTCGTCGGCGACGCCGAGACAGCAGTCGATCGCGGCCGGCGTCGTCCCCCAGTCCTCGTGCAGTTTCAGGCCGATCGCGCCGGCGGCGACCTGCTCGCGCAGCGCGCCCGGCAGGCTCGCGTTGCCCTTGCCGAGAAAACCGAGGTTCATGGGCAACTCGTCGGCCGCCTGCAGCATGCGGTGGATGTTCCAGGGTCCGGGCGTGCAGGTGGTCGCGTTGGTGCCGGTGGCCGGTCCCGTGCCGCCGCCGAGCATGGTCGTGACGCCGGACATCAGCGCTTCCTCGACCTGCTGCGGGCAGATGAAATGAATATGCGAGTCGATGCCCCCGGCCGTCAGGATCTGTCCCTCGCCGGCGATGGCCTCGGTGCCCGGTCCGACGAGGATGTTGACGCCGGCCTGGGTGTCCGGGTTGCCGGCCTTGCCGATGCCGGCGATGCGCCCCTCCTTGATGCCGATGTCGGCCTTGACGATGCCACGGTGATCGAGAATCAGGGCATTCGTGATAACGACATCGACGACCTCGTCCGCCTCGAGCTGGCACTGTCCCATGCCGTCGCGGATCACCTTGCCGCCGCCGAACTTCACCTCGTCGCCGTAGACCGTGTAGTCCTGCTCGACCTCGATGAAGAGTTCCGAGTCGCCGAGGCGCACGCGATCGCCCGTCGTCGGTCCGTACATCTCGGCATAGGCCTGTCTGCTGATGGTTACCATCTCACTCTCCTGCGTCGAGCGGTCCCGAGACGAGACCGTTGAAACCGTAAATCCTGCGCGCGCCGGCGTAGGCGACCAGCTCCACCTCGCGGGTCTGGCCCGGCTCGAAGCGCACGGCCGTACCGGCAGCGATGTTGAGCCTGAAACCGCGCGTCGCATCGCGGTCGAAGTCCAGCGCCGGGTTGGTCTCGAAAAAGTGGTAATGCGAACCGACCTGCACCGGCCGGTCGCCCGTGTTGGCGACCGTGACCGTGACGGTTTCACGCCCGCTGTTGAGTTCGATCTCGCCGCCGGCGGCGATCACTTCACCTGGAATCATTGGTTCTCTCCTGGGTGGGGGAAGGGACGCAGAGGTCGCAAAGGTCCGCAGAGGATGCAGAGAATTCCCTGGCGGGACTGCCCGTAAGAATCAGATACTGATCTGACAACCCCATTTCCGAGCATTGTTGTTTGTCTTGAAAATGACTGGTTAACAGCATGTTTTTCCGCTTGGCTCGAATTGCAGCTGCAACAGATAAAGTCATGATAAAAAAACCTTTGCGTCCTTTGCGCTTCTCCGCGTCCTTTGCGTCCCGTTTGCATTCATACAATCGGATCGTGCACCGTCACGAGTTTGGTGCCGTCGGGGAAGGTCGCCTCGACCTGCACCTCGTGGATCATCTCCGGGATGCCTTCCATGACATCGTCTCGCGTCAGCAAGGTGCGCCCGTGATCCATGAGCTCGGCCACGGTTTTCCCCTCGCGCGCGCCCTCCATGATCTCCGCGCTGATGAGCGCCATCGCTTCAGGATAGTTGAGCTTCAGGCCTTTCGCCTTGCGCCGCTCGGCCAGCAATGCCGCAGTGAACAGCAGCAGCTTGTCTTTTTCTCTTGGAGTCAGCTCCATGATCGAGTCCTCGTTTATTGACTGACCGCCGCCACTCAGCGGCTTTCAATCTTGATTCGCTTCGCGATGGTTTGTCTGATGCGCTCATCGGCGCGCACCCGAGTCACTTTTGATTATGACATTCGTCCCTCTGTCCCACCCATGGGGGCACGACGTCGCCATCCTTCAAATTCGCTGCCGACGAACTGAGTCGGGAAAAGCAGGCAAAACCATTCGCTCAGGTTGGGCTTTTCCGTTGCCGCAGGATGCGCTGAATGAATCAACCGCATCGATAACGGTTTTCCCTCACCAGATGCGGTTTACCACGGGCATTTCCTTCGGTCACGCCTTGCTCACCACATCCTGCACTCCTGAAACGTCCAGCCCGGTATCCCTTCTATCGCCAGCGAGCATCGCAGCCGACCACGGATGAAGCGAAAAGGTGTCTGAGCCGCGTCAGCGGCGAGTTCTTTTCGCGCCGTGATCGGCAAGACGCGCAGCGATCAGGCGATAGCAGGCTGCCCTTTCTTTTGCCTTCTTTTCTTTGGGCAAGCAAAGATAAAGAAGGGCGCTGCGGGCCGCCGCCCGCTGTAAAATCAATTCGTCGCGGAGCGACACAAAACAGAAGCGTCCGTCATCGCCATGACAACTTTCCGATCATGTCGCCCAGATCCTCGGCGCCACGGCCACCTTGCCGGTCAGCAGCGGCCGAATGGCCTGCCACACCGCCACGAACAACTTGCGCGCTTCCTCGGTGCTGCCGCCGAGGTAACGGCAGACGAGCACATCCTGCAGCAAAGTGACGCCGGCAGCGGTCGCTTGCATGCCGGGCAGTTCGCGAACGGCCTCGAGGACACCCCTGTCCGCACCCGTGGCGATCAGTGTCGCGATCACGGGCATACCCTGCAGTGTCGCCCTGCCGGAGAGGGTTTCAGCATCGACGGCGAGCCGCTCGACCAGCAGGGGTTTTCCCTCTCGCCTGAGCGCCGTCGAAAAAACAACCGATCCCTTGTCGAAACGCTCGGCGATCACGGGACGCCCGAGACAGTGGATCTCCCAGCCGATGTAGCGGGCGCCGCGTTCGAGATCGATCTCCGTGCCGAGCTCGACGGCCGCGCCCGGAAAGAAGATGTTCTCCTGCGGCAGCCACTCGAGGCAGCCGCCGCGCAGGGAGAATCGTTGTGACTGGACCGCCGTCGGGCCGATGCTGGTATAGAACTTGGTCGCGCCGGGTGTCGTCACGAGCGCGCTCGTTCCGGGCTGCGTCGTGACCGAGATGTCGAGACGGTCGCCACCGGCCACGCCGCCGGGTGGATGCAGCAGGTAGAGATGGCAGGTATCGCCCTCCGGGTGGAAACTCCGCTGCACGGCCAGCGGACCGCGCTGGCGGCGGTGCCCCAGCACCGTGCGTTGCGGCCGCTGCTCGAAGCCGAGCTCGAGCGCAGCTTCCCAGCCGTCCCGGCCACTCGCCGGCAAGGCCCCTGTCGCGGCCAAGGATCCCTACCTCGCGCGGCCTGCCGCAAGCCGCCGCATTGCCGGACGCAGGAACAGCAGCGCCGGCGCGAGCAGGAGCGACAAAAGGGACAGCAGGAGCAGGTGCTCGAATTCGTGCAGGGCAGCAGGCGCGTGACTCGCGTGAGCGCTCGCCCGCCCTGCCGCCAGCAGCAGCGGCAATAGGATCGTCAGTTTCAGTCGCATGGTCTTCTCCTCGTCACACGGTCAGATATTGCTGGATGATATCGTCATCGAGCTGCTCCATGGCCCCGGTCGCGACCTGGCGGCCGCGGTCGAGGATGCAGAAGCGGTCGGCCACCTTGCGCGCGAACGGCAGCTTCTGCTCGACGAGCAATACCGTGAGCCCGGCCTCGCGGTTGAGCTTGCGGATGATGTCGCCGATCTCCTGCACGACGTTCGGCTGGATGCCCTCGGTCGGCTCGTCGAGGATCAGCAGTTTGGGATCGACAACGAGCGCGCGCCCGATCGCCAGTTGCTGTTGCTGCCCGCCGGAGAGATCGCCGCCGCGGCGGCCGAGCATCTCCCTGAGGACCGGAAACAGCTCGAAGATGTAGTCGGGGACCTTCCTGTCCTTGCGCACCGGCAGGCCGATCTCGAGGTTCTCCTGGACCGTCAGCAGCGGGAAGATCTGGCGTCCCTGGGGCACGTAGCCGATGCCCATGGAGGCCCGCTTCTCGGCGATGACTTTCGAGATATCCTCGCCACCGTAGAGAATTTTCCCGGACTTGATCGGCAGCAACCCCATGATCGCCTGCAGCAGCGTCGTCTTGCCGACTCCGTTGCGCCCCATGATAACCGTACACTCGCCTTCCGGCACCTCCATATCGAGATCCCAGAGAGTGTGGCTCTGTCCGTAATACTGGTTGAGTGATTCGACCCTGAGCATCTCAGCCTCCGAGATAGACATCGATGACGCGCTGGTCGTTCTGGACCTCGTCCATGGAACCCTCGGCGAGCACGCTGCCCTGATGCAGCACGGTCACCTTGCGCGCGATGGAGCGGACGAAGTCCATGTCGTGCTCGACGACCACGACCGAGTGCCTGCCGGCCAGCGACACCAGCAGCTCCGCCGTGCGGTCCATCTCCTGGTGGGTCATGCCGGCGACAGGCTCGTCGACGAGCAGCAGGTGCGGCTGCTGCACCAGCAGCATGCCGATCTCGAGCCACTGTTTCTGGCCATGCGACAGCGAGCCGGCCATGAGGTTGCGCTGCTCCTTCAGGCCGATCAGGCCGAGGGTCTCGTCGAGATAGTCCTGCTGTTCGGACGAGAGTTTCGCGAACAGCGTCGGCCAGACGCGCTTGTCGGCACGCAATGCCAACTCGAGGTTGTCGATGACGCGGTGGAACTCGAACACCGTCGGCTTCTGGAACTTGCGCCCGATGCCGGCCGTGGCGATCTGCGGCTCGCTGAGTTTCAGCAGGTCGATGCGCTGACCGAAGTAGGCCTTGCCCGAATCGGGCTGCGTCTTGCCCGTGATGATGTCCATCATGGTGGTCTTGCCGGCGCCGTTGGGCCCGATGATGCAGCGCAGTTCGCCGGCATCGATATAGAGCGTCAGGTCGTTGATCGCCTTGAAGCCGTCGAAGCTGACATTGAGCTCCTCGAGATAGAGAATGGGGCCATGGCTGACATCGAGATCGAGCGTCGGCGGCGGGGCCATGAAGCTCCAGACCTCGTCGCGGCGCATGGTCTGGCGCATACTGCTCAACATGCTCATGCCGGCTTCCTCCTGAAGACGCCCACGATGCCCTTCGGCAGGAACAGCGTGACCAGTACGAACATGCCGCCGAGGGCGAACAGCCAGGCGTCCGGCATGACGCCGGTCAACAGGGTCTTGGCGTAGTTCACGATCAGCGCGCCGATGACCGCGCCGTAGAGCGTGTAGCGCCCGCCGATGGCGACCCAGATAACGAGCTCGATGGAGTTCAGCGGCGAGAACTCGCCCGGGTTGATGATGCCGACCTGGGGCACGTAGAGCGCGCCGGCAATTCCCGCCAGGACCGCCGAGAAGGTGAAGACCCATAGCTTGAAATACTCGACACGGTAGCCGATGAAACGCGTGCGGTCCTCGGCGTCGCGAATGGCCACCGTGATGCGCCCGAGCTTGGAGCTGACGATCCAGCGGCAGGAGAGGTAGCCGAGCGCCAGCGCGATCGCCGAGGCCACGAAGAGTCCCACCTTGGTGCTGTCCTCCTGCAGGCTGAAGCCGAGGATGTCCTTGAAGTCGGTCAGGCCGTTGTTGCCGCCGAAGCCCATCTCGTTGCGGAAGAAGGCCAGCATCAGTGCGTAGGTCAGCGCCTGGGTGATGATCGAGAGATAGACGCCCGTGACCCTGGATCGAAACGCGAGATAACCGAAGACGAACGCCAGGACGCCCGGCACGAGCGCAATCATGATAGCCGCGAACCAGAACATGTCGAGCCCGTGCCAGAACCAGGGCAACTCCTTCCAGTTCAGGAACACCATGAAGTCCGGCAACACCGGGTCGCCGTAGACGCCGCGGTCGCCGATCTGGCGCATCAGGTACATGCCCATGACATAGCCGCCGAGCGCGAAGAAGGCCGCGTGGCCGAGGCTCAGAATACCGAGGTAGCCCCACACCAGATCGACGGCGACGGCCAGCAATGCGTAGGTGAGGTACTTGCCAAACAGGCTGACCGTGTAGGTCGTGACATGGAACGGGCTGCCTTCCGGTACGGCAAGGTTCAGGAAGGGGATGACGATAGCGATCACGGCCAGCGCCAGCAACAACAGCTGGCCGCCGCGGTCGTCCTTCAGAATGCGATACATGCCCATGGATCAGGCCTCCGCCGCACGCCCTTTCTGCGGAAAGAGACCGCGCGGACGCTTCTGGATGAAGAGGATAATGAAGACCAGCACGAGGATCTTCGCGAGCACCGCGCCGGCCCAGGGTTCCATGATCTTGTTGGCGACGCCGAGAGTCATGCCTGCGACGAGCGTGCCCCAGAGGTTGCCGACACCACCGAAGACCACCACCATGAAAGAGTCGATGATGTAGGACTGGCCGAGGTTCGGTCCCACGTTCGTGATCTGGCTCAAGGCCACGCCGGCGATGCCGGCGATGCCGGAGCCGAGCCCGAATGTCAGCGCGTCGACGCGCTCGGAGCGCACGCCCATTGCGCGTGCCATGGAGCGGTTCTGCGCCACGGCGCGCACCTGCAGGCCGAGGGCGGTCTTCTTGAGAATCATGAACAGCGCCGCGAAGACGATGAGGCAGAAGATGATGATGTAGATACGGTTCCAGGTCAGCGACAGCACGCTGCTGATCTCGATGGAGCCGGACATCCACGAGGGATTCGAAACCGGCACATTCTGTGGCGAAATCAGCACGCGGACCAGCTGCTGCAGGACCAGGCTGATGCCGAAGGTCGCGAGCAGGGTTTCGAGCGGGCGGCCGTAGAGAAAACGGATGACGCCGCGTTCGATGAGCACGCCGGCGCCGCCCGAGACCAGAAAGGCGAGCGGTATCGAGAGCAGCAGCGCGACACCGGGATATTCCGGCATCGCGACCTGCAGCAGGTAGGTGGTGTAGGCGCCGAGCATGATGAGCTCGCCGTGCGCCATGTTGATGACGCCCATGACGCCGAAAGTGATGGCCAGACCGATCGCCGCGAGCACCAGCACCGCGCCGAGACCGAGGCCGAAAAAGAGCGTCTCGGCCGCGCCGGACATCTGCCGCTTCAGGTCGATGCTGTCGAGCGCCGCCTGGGCGGCCTTGCGCACCTCCGCCGGCTGCTCCGTCTCGAGCAGGTTCCTGAGCCGGTTGAACGCAGCCGGATGCAGATTGCCGTCGAGAACCTCGATCGCCTGCAGCCGTGTGTCTGGATCGCTGCTCTTGACCTCGCCGAGGGCGATGCCGAGGGCCATGGCCTCGCGCACGCCGGCATCGCTCTCTTTCTCGAGCGCCTCGCGCAACAGGCTGGCACTCTCGGCATCGATCGAGTCGAGCATCTCGTTGACGGCGTTGAGCCGCACGCCGGCGTCCGGGTTGTCCAGGTTGAGAAGCGCCAGCGCGCTGCGCAGCTGGCCGCGCAGGCTGTTATTGATGCTGACCTTCCCGAGGGAGCGTTTCTTGACCTTGCCGAGGTCCTCGCCATCGACAACGCCGGTAATTCTGTATTGCGAACCCTCCCTGACCGCGAAGACGAGGTCTTTCTCTTTCTTGCGCGTGAAGAGGTCTCCGCCGAGCATGGCGCTGAGCACGTCGCGCGCCTTCGGATGGCCGCTGGCGACGATCTGCCTGATGGCGTCGCTCTTGCCGTCGTAACTTTTTTCCTTGAGGGGTTGCAGCGCGGTTTCGAAGTCGGCCTGCTGGTCCGCGGCTGCCGGGAAGGCGAGACCGAAAAGCAGCAGGAGCATGAGGCAGAGGCGCAGCAGACTTTCCGGTTTGATGGTGTTCATGTGCATTGCAAACGGCGCTGTTTGAATGAGTGGAAGATGGCCGGGCGCAGACTCAGCTGACACCCGGCCGGGGGGAGTACCCGTTACTCAAGATTCTGGCCGGAGCACTTGGCCGTCTTGACGTTGTAGTTACCGCAGGAGAGCGGTGCGCGCCAGTCGGCGATGATGTCCTTCGAGCCCTCGAGGAAGTCGGACCAGGCGTCACCCGCGACGAGGCCGGAGGTTTCCCAGACGACATCAAACTGGCCATCTTCCTGGATCTCGCCGATCAACACAGGCTTGGTGATGTGATGGTTCGGCATCATCGCAGAGTAGCCGCCGGTGAGGTTCGGCACGGCGACGCCGATCAGCGCCTCCTGGACTGCTGCAGGGTCGGTGGTGCCGGCCTTCTCGACTGCCTTGACCCACATGTTGAAACCGATGTAGTGCGCTTCCATGGGATCGTTGGAGACGCGCTCCTCATCCTCCGTGAAGGCATGCCAGCTCTCGATGAAGCTGTCGTTGGCCTCGGCATCGACGCTCATGAAGTAGTTCCAGGCGGCGAGGTGGCCGACCAGCGGCTTGGTGTCGATACCTGAGAGCTCCTCCTCGCCGACCGAAAAGGCGACGACGGGAATATCCTCGGCCGAGACACCCTGGTTACCCAGCTCCTTGTAGAAGGGCACGTTGGCATCGCCGTTGATGGTCGAGACCACGGCGGTTTTCTTGCCGGCGGCGCCGAACTTCTTGATGTCGGCAACGATCGACTGCCAGTCGGAATGACCGAACGGCGTGTAGTTGATCATGATGTCCTCTGCGGCCACGCCCTTGGCCTTGAGGTAGGCCTCGAGAATCTTGTTGGTGGTGCGCGGGTAGACATAGTCGGTACCGGCCAGCACCCAGCGTTCGACGCCGATCTCGTTCATGAGATAGTCGACGGCGGGAATCGCCTGCTGGTTCGGCGCTGCGCCCGTGTAGAAGACGTTCTTGGATGACTCCTCGCCCTCGTACTGGACGGGATAGAAGAGAATGCTGTCGAGCTCCTCGAAGACCGGCAGAACCGACTTGCGCGAGACCGAGGTCCAGCAGCCGAAGACGGCGGAGACCTGCTCTTTCTCGATGAGCTCGCGCGCCTTCTCGGCGAACAGCGGCCAGTTCGATGCCGGGTCCACGACGACGGGCTCGAGCTGTTTGCCGAGCAGGCCGCCTTTCTTGTTCTGCTCATCGATGAGCATCAGCATGGTGTCCTTCAGCGTCGTCTCGCTAATGGCCATGGTGCCCGACAGCGAGTGCAGAATACCGACCTTGATGGTCTCTTCCGCCGACGCGGTCGAGGAAAACAGCATGCCTGCGGCGATCGCGGCGCCGGTCAGGGTTTGTTTGAGTGAGCTTTTCAGCATCTTGATGAACTCCTGGGTTTCTCTCGTGGAAAAGGGTTGCGGGGATTTCAGGTCCTCTCACACTGCCCGGGATTCCTGCAAGCAACGTGCCAACCCTGCAGCAGCCGTCACTATCCGGCTGCATCGAGGGGCCGGAAGGTTCGCCGGAAAGGTCGCTTAACCACATGTTTCACCAGTAAAAAGATTGCCCCTGAGACATCGCCTTGCGGCCTTCGTGAAAATTTTTCCGCATCACAGGAAGCACCGCATATTCTTGAAATTCTGAGAAATCGAAGCCTTGCGAACGCCGAACGGAGGCCTGCGCGCGCACCATAAGGCGCACCAGAATGGCGCAAGGATTGATGCAACAGCTGGCGTCCCGACGCAATCATGTCATGGCAGGAGTTCATGGAGAGAGACGCATCCTGCATCATGCACGTTCATGGCGCATGAGCCGTGCGTCACGGTGCCGGCTGCTACATCACGAGGATCGCGCGCCGCAGCAAAATAGATAACTATCAATGCATGAATGAGGCGTAAATGATCGGCATCATGGAACAAGATGGACCATACGATCATCGCATGCTTATATACTAATGTTCCATTGTAATCCTTCCATATCACTTGGCTGCCCTGGTTGGAGAAAAGCAATGAAACACACATTAAAACAATTAGTGATAACAACCGGTACCGCACTGTTACTCGCAACAGGCCAGGTATCGGCCTTCGAATCCACACACACCTTTACACTCGATGATCTTGTCGGCGGTTTTGACGGCCGCACCTACGGCGACAAGGGTAACTACACCGATGAGACAATCATCTGCGGACTGACCGACAGCTGTCCGACGCTTCTGCCTGACGGCTCTGGCGCACCCCAGCCATTCCTGGATAAATCCGGCACCTGGCTCTACCCGATCGACAGCGAATTCGGCTTCTATGTCGTCGACTTCGCCTCCGCATTCCAGAAAACGGATGACGGAGTCTATACAGAGGGTTACGCGGGCAACATCGTCTCTGACGGCCAGGTCGTCGGTCTCGCGGTTTCGAATGCCGCAACCGACACCTTCCGCGTACCGGCGCCGCTGGGCACCTGGTGTTCGGGCATCGGCGGCAGTTCGGTGAAGTGCTCGACCGAACACTATGTCGTCATGGAGCATGTCAAGAGCTGTCACGAGACAGTCCCATACATCACCGGGCAGGATGATCGCGCCGATCCGCTGACCGGCGTACAGGCTGTCCTGACCGACCCTGACGGCAACCCGCTGGTCTACTGTGAAGATACCAAGCTGGACAACGCCCTGACGGTCGTCGGCGGCGTGTACGATGAAGATGGCACCCTGCTGTTTCCGGAAGGAACCCTGATCGAGAGCGACCAGATCCTCTACGATGGGACAGACGGCTACCTGGTGCCCAACGAGTCCACCATCGTCAACAACATCGCGGCAACGAATGATTTCTCGGTCACCGCGAAGGACGACGGCAAGCCGCTCTACCGCTGGGGCGACCTCATCAAGCGGCCGAACGACATCCGCCTTTATGCGCGCATGGAACTTCCGCCGGAGTGGTACGAGGAAGAATGCCTGACGGCCAACGGCGGTCTGGGCTGCCGTGTCAACGACGCCAGGCTCTACCTCGACCACCTGGTCACGAACAACCCCAACGACCAGGTCCGTCCTGAAGACATGGAGAACGAGGGCGCGACCGGGCGCAAACCCGGTTATTTCCCGGTCGCCAGTCTCGGCCTTATCGCAGATACGGCATGCTTCGAGGGAGACGGTGATTACCTGCCCCCGTCGACTCTGTATGAAAATACACTCCTGCAGAACCTCGTCTATCCCTATGATGGCCTCGACCCGACCGCTGGCGATCCCTATGCCTGGTCTGAGGACCTGCAGCTTGGCCTCTCCAACGGCTGGTACACCACCGTCGACCGTGAACCCTTCGAGTGGGCCTACGATGAAGACGGCGATGGCGCAGCGGATTACAGCAGCCCTGTCCCGCTCGAGACCGAAGACACCCTGCTCTCCGGTCCGCGCTGGCGCCTGACCGCCCAGAAGTTCGGACAGGATGTCCCGGGGCTCGAGATTCCTGTCGAGGAGTGCTCTCCCCCACCGTACCAGAAGGAGAACATCAAGTACGAGGTCGGCGCCCCGATCACCACGGTGCTGGACATGCTGGACTGGGAGTCAGACGACGAGCGCAGTGTCGTCGACCCGGATACTGGCGAACATGTTTCACCGCTGGCCTTCAGCAACGGCTGGGTCAATGCCGCTGCCAACGGTGGCGCCGAGGTCAACGACGCAGTCGACGTACTGAACGAGGAGATCGACGGCATCTCCGTCAATGGCCTGCCGCTCTCCAGTGGCTTTGACCTGTCGGTCTATGTCAAGGGCGACAAGAAGGCGACAGCCCTCTACTCGGCGACGCTCGTGATCAACGCAGACGACCCCTCGACCGGTGATATCGATGTCGAGGCCGTTTCGCTGGATGTACCGGGCAGGGTCTCGGCACAAAATGAGATTGGCCGAATCAGGACAATCGGCTTTACGGTGAGCAATGTCGCAACCGAGGCGACAGCGGTTGATGTCGAGGTCTGCGGTGTCGCAAACCTGGTCTATGCAGAATGCTTCGCGGCAAATACCGGGGAGTTGCTGCCGGGCGCCTCACAGACCTTCGAATGGAGCTGGACTGCACCAACTGCATCGGACACCCTGGAAGTCGAATGGACAGCCACGGCAACAGCCGCAGGTGACCAGGATCCCGGCAACAACACCCTGACGGCAGAGACTCTCGTGCTGCCGATGAGGTAACGGGCCGGTGAGAGCATAATCCGACTGGAGGCAACACAGGGGGAGCGGCAGCTCCCTCTGTTCAGTCCGGCATGGAAAAAGCCCGCGTCCGAAGGTTGCTCCAGCGCTTGATTTCATCTGGATATGTCAGAAACATGAAACACATTATTGGCGCCCTCACCGCGATCCTGGTAACCATCGGCCCGGCCGGCGTCGCTGGCGCAGATCAGGAACCGGCAGCGGACATATCGGTGCAATCCCGGGCAGAAGCCGGAAAACCGCACAAGGGTCCGCAGACCGTCCGCACGCAACCCCGCGCACGCAGGGAGCACCCGGCACTGTCCGATGGAAATGCGGTGCTGAATGCAGCGGCTCCGCAGGCAGAGAATGCCGGCTGGACGCCGTTGATGTGGGCCGCTGACAAGGGTGACCTGGCAATGCTCGCTTCGCTTCTCGAATCGGGTTCCGGGGTCGATACACGCGATACCAATGGTGCGACTGCACTCTCGCATGCCGCCATGGCGGGACACACCGCAGTGGTTGAACAGCTGATCAAACATGGCGCCGTGATTGACCTTGCCGACAACTGGGGCGCCACCCCCCTGATGTACGCCGTCAAGAGCGGCAATCTTGCCGTTGCCGGACTACTCATTAAAAGTGGCGCCAATGTCAATCGCCCGCTTGACAAGAGCCTCATGAGCCCCCTCATGATGGCCGCGTTTCGCGGTGACAACGCCATGATCAAATTGCTACTCGACAACAAGGCCGATATCGAGCAAACCAACAGCGCCTCGGAAACGGCGCTCATGATGGCAATCAACAGGCAACGTATTGAAAGCGTGAAACTGCTGCTCAAACGCGGAGCCGATGTGCTGCGACCCAGAAGCAGTCTCGGCAACAGCGTCCTGCACTATGCCGCGATGGGAGACTCTGTTGAGCTTGTGCAAGCCCTGCTCGCACAAGAAGCCAGAATGGATACGCAGAATGCTTATGGATTGACGCCCGCAATGGTCGCGAGTGCTCGCGGCAAAGCCGGGATCGTCGGGCTTCTGATCGATGCAGGCGCCGACATCGACCTCGCGGGCAATCCCGGCAGGAACACCGCACTGAGCGTCGCGGCCGGCAACGATCATGTCGACATCATCAAGCTCCTGACCGGAAACGGAGCCATGACCGACACACGCGACAAGCTCGGCGCCACGGCGTTGATCTGGGCTGTCGGTCGCGAGCACACCGAGTCCGCACGCGCGCTACTCTCCGCCGGAGCCAATCCGGACATTCAGGACAACGCCGGCAGGACTGCGCTTATGATAGCGGCAGACAGAGGCAGCCAGACCATCGTAGATCTGTTGCTCGATTCAGGCGCAGATGTGAATATCAAGGACAATGCCGGCCAGACGGCGATGGACTATGCCGGCAAAAAGGGCAGGAGCATTCTTTTCCCTTCAGCGCTGTCAAAGACAAAAGACTGATTCGGCCGGGAATCAACTACTGCGTTCAGAACAGGATTGTCGATGCTGTCTCCCGTGCCGAATCAGGTGTCATGACTGAAAATGTTATGCGTGTGGAAAGAAGACATCACGCACAGTGACACATGGTCAGTAAGGACGGCTCAAACCAAAAGAGTGGGAGATGGTGGCAATCCATGACCATCATCTCCCGGCAACCCCCTGTTTCTCCATTGCAGACACGGACTCTTCCTGAGTAGTCCATCCTGCATAACATCCTTGTCTTCTGGCCGGCGATCTGTGCCGGCAGGCTTTCCTGTCGCCCCTGCCGCATCCCTGAGGATGGGTCGGCTATGGGCTGATGTGCCGAGAGGTCAACACATCGACCAAGGCAAGCCCGAACAGTAGCAAACCAAGCATTAACCTTTTTGACAGGCGTTATACCTGCTGTTATTTCCTGTCCATCAGATCTTATTCATGATCCTTGCGGTACAGTTTGTGTTCGGATGAATGCCTCCCGAATCATGTTAGCGCCGGGGCAGAACGGAGCCTATTGTCCTGACGACCTAATCGTTCGTTTAGTCCTGCAAGCAACTGCCCTGTCAATTCCATTCCCCCGGGTCTGCTGCATTTCTCTCCCTTCTTCTACACCTGTTCCTCGTGGACCGGCGGGCAGACTGATCACAGCAGCTTTTCCCGTTCCAGACGATAGCTCCAGGGCAGACCGTTGTTTTTCCATCCATTGACAAGTCGCTGCTCTGCCTTTTCTCCACTCTTGAGCTTGTCGCCTTCAAAACCATCGATGACCGAGTAGACATTCCGGTACCCCGCGATATGTAAAATCCGTGCTGCCTGTGCACTGCGCTTGCCGGACCTGCACATCAGGATAATGCGTGTTTCCTTGCCCTTGTCGAATCCCTTGCGATCGATCGCCTTGCGAATACTGTTGATGAAGTCAGGGTTATAGACAAGCTTGTAGGTCTCCTTCTCATCATCCCACTCTTGCCAGTCTCCCTCGAACAAGAAAGGGATGTTGAAATCCACCTCCCGCGGCATACCGACGAAAGTCACCTCTGAACGTGTGCGGATATCGATGAACAGGGTCTCATCGGGTGCCGCGGCAAACATTTCATGAGCCTGCTGCGATGTGAGATAGAGCTGTTGCGGCGTTGCTTTTTTAGCGGGAACATCATATCCCTGCTCTGTCTCAACAGTGTCGGCTCGGGCGACACCTGCGATCATCAGGCTGACCAGGAAAAGTGTCATGCAGCGCATTGGAACTGAAATACTGTTTCTGGCTTTCACGGGAATACCTCGCCTAGCAACCAATGGAAAAACCCCCATGCAGAATCTCGTTCATGAGGCGCTCGGCCTGTTCATGCCCCTGCAGGGATGCCCGAAAGATCCACTCAAGCGCCTGATCGTCATCCTGCTCAACACCCACCCCCTCGAGGTACATCACGCCAAGCTCGAACTGGGCCTCGTCCAGACCATCAGCGGCCGCGCGTTTGCACCACTGGTAGGCAAGGTCCGCATTGTCGAGCCTTCCGTCGCCCTGCTGATAGAGCCTGCAGAGATACATCTGTGCCCTCGTATCACCAAGATCCGCATGATGATGCAGGATTGGATAGGCCTTCTCGAAACGCCCCTTGCTGTAGGCCTGAATGCCTGTCTCGAGCTCTCTCGCAGCAATACATTCGAGAGAAATGAAGAGCGGCGCAGCTGTAGCCAGGCGAGCGAAGGTGGATGCCTTTCGCCTGGCACTGGATGATTGTTGATATCTGTCTGACATGGAATGAGTCTCTTTTGCCTGTCGTGCGTTTTCTCTTCTAATCCTCCCTGCGACTGATCCTGAACCAGATCCGCTTGTCCTCTTGCTGCATGGATGCCGGAAAGTACCAGTGACGCTCCTTGCTATCCAGGTCCCTTGATTGCAAGTTCAGTACCAGTACGCGCTGGCTGATTGAATCAAGACCATGGATCGCGCGTTCACGATCGACATAGCTGAATTCACCGGCGCTGAGCTTTCTGTCCGAGGTGCAATTCAGTCGCACCATGGCCTGATTGATGTTTTCCTCTTCCCTGTAATGCCTGACACGAAGACTCCCGTAAAGGACCACATGGCAGGCGGCTGCTCCTGCATGGTCATGCACCGGGAACGGTTGCGACTCATGCAGACCGAGCAAGAGAAGGCGTGTATCGGTGTCTTCCATCAGGATCCGGGTATAGACGCGCTGTTCCTCTTCAGGGGTGAAGAACAAGGCTTCCTCGAAAGCGCACAGGAATGCGTCGTTTTTCGGGAATTCATCGTAATAACCCATGAGCCTGCTTCTGAGTTCCTGCAACTGTCCTGTCAGGGGCCCGGGAAACTGCTTGCGGATTCCTGAAGACACCTGCTCCGCTGCATGTGGCAACTGTTTCGTTTGCATCATTTTCGACTCGTTCCCGGCGCATACACCGGCTTTCTCGATGAACTGCATGAAAGTCTAGAAATGAACCGGTTGATTTTGCATTGCCCGGATGTCCTGAATTGGCGCTAAACTTCGGCTTAGCAAAACAATCCACTCGGCCAATTTGCATAAGGCAATCCGGCGATTACCTTTACAAAGCTGCAAGACGGACCGGATAGCAATGAACGACCTCACGATCATTATGGGAAATCTGGAAGAGAGACAGGATGATCCTGCCATGACGCGGGACAAGACGATTGCAGACGAATATCTTCGGGTACTCGCCACCCAGGCATCACGCGTCCCCCTTCCCGTCTTCGTTGCAGACCTCATCATTGCCAGCCTGGCAGCAAACCACTATTCGGCGCTGGCCTGGGGAAGCTGGCTTGTCATCATCACGGCAATCCTTCTCGTCCGCTGGCGGATACTCACACGACTGCCGTCTCAACTGGATGTCAGTATCGATCGGCGCGAGCGCATCGCTGTCGTCCTGAGTCTCGCCAACGGCCTGGCGCATGGCGCTTCCATGCTGTTCTTCCAGGAGTTCACACTGGCAGAGCGCTCCATCCTGACACTCATACTTGCAGGCCTCATGACCGGCGCCGTTGGAACGACCGCCGGGCATCTCAAGACCTACCTCGCGTTCACGCTACCCGTTATCATTCCTCTCGCTGTTGCATGGGGAGTGACTCCTGTGCCCGAAGGCAATCTGCTGATTCAGCTCGGCATACCCTTGCTGCTCATTTTTTTCGGGGTGGTCCTGGTCGGACTCGCGAAAGAGTATTCCGCATTTTTTGTCGAATCCTTTCGGATTCGCAACCAGCAGGCAGAGATGAACGAGAGGCTTCAGGAAGCCCTGGATGACGCTATCTCTGCCAATGAGGCGAAAGCCCGTTTTCTCGCCTCCGCGAGCCATGACCTCCGGCAACCAATTCATGCGCTCTCCCTCTTCACCGGCGCACTGATGCGACGCAAGCATAGTGCCGAGACCACTGAAATCCTGTCGCACCTCAACACCGCCGTGGAAAACCTGGCCAGCCAGATGAGCACCTTGCTCGATATGTCGAAACTCGATGCAGGAATCGTGGAAGCCCATCCTGACCCGCTCGACCTGCAGGCCTATCTCGAACAGCTCCGCCTGGAATTCAGCGTCGAGGCAGCAGAGAAGCGGCTGCATCTCGAGCTGATCGGCAACCGGCCCGCGCATGTCATCACTGACAGCGAGCATTTCGACCGCATCATGCGCAACCTGCTCTCCAATGCATTGCGTTATACCGATGAGGGCAGTATCCGCATTGAACTCGCATCTGATGATAACGACTGGGCGATCACGGTGCGTGACACCGGGCGTGGCATTCCGCAGAATGAGCAGGAACGCATCTTCGACGAGTTCTACCAGGTCGACAATCCGCACAGGGACAGAACACAGGGACTCGGTCTCGGGCTGGCGATCGTCAAGCGGCTGACCAGCCTCCTGGGAATCCGTATCGAGCTGGCATCCCAAGAGCATGTCGGAACCGCATTTACGCTGCGATTGCCAAAGTATCAATATCAGCAAACAAGCCGCGTCGAGAAGCCTGCTTCATTCTTGCCTGAAGGCGTCCATATCCTCTGTGTCGATGATGAAATCGAAGTGCGTGCAGCGCTTGAAGCGCTCCTCAAGGATATGGGATGCGCAGTCCAATGCGCCGAGGGAACGGAACAAGCAGTCGCACGTGCGCGTGACGACAAGCCGGACATTCTCATCGCCGACCTCCGCCTGGCTCATGAGGATGACGGTATCAGGACGATTCGGTCTGTCCGTGAAATCCATCCGGGGCTGCCTGCATTACTGATCACGGGTGATACGGCACCCGACCGTCTCAACATGGCAAAGGAAACAGGCATCACACTGCTGCACAAGCCGGTTTCATCAGAAGAACTGATCCGTGCAATCCATCGAGAACTGCACGAACAATAACGAGCATCTGAAGGATCCGGGTGTCGATGCATTGCTGACATACCAGCGAGGGATAGATCCAGTCACCTGGTGCAAGTCCCACAATGGCAGAACAACCCTCTGGTATCACTTCGAGCACAATGACGATCGTTTTTTCATACTGGACAGGCTTGCGGACGGCTCATCACGCCGTACCGCGACCATCGACGACCAGGAAAGGGGGCTGATCTCGGAAAATCAGCGCGCGGATTTCAAACAATGGCTCGATGAGTGTGATTGCGAAAAGCCCGCCTTCGTTATCTCTCCCTCGATCCTCTTCCCCGGGCGCCAGGTTGTGAATGACGACCTCCCTGCCACTGCACTCAATGCCAATGGTTGGGACGGCTACCCGCAATCACACCAGGAGATGGTCAGGAGGGTGGCTGATAGAGGATGTTCCAGTCTCGTCTTTCTATACGGTGACGGGCATCTCTGTTGCGCTGCGACGATCTCGACGAGCGTTGATAGCGAACCTGCTTGCAAGATTCGCTCGATCCACTGCTCGGGACTCCACGCTCCCTTACCCTTCGCCAATTCCCGGCACGAAGATCTGATCGAACAGGAGACCTGGTCTTTGATGGCAAATGGCAAGGAGTATTCGTGTACTATTGAAAGCGTTTTTCGGGAGGACATTCGGGGCTTCGGCAACCTCTCCGGGAAAGGAGCTGCGGAAAGTCTCGTGTTTGCGCCCATGACAACAACACCTGTCACAAAAGGGGGGAACAACCAGTGATAACCAAACGCTTCGGGCTTCTTGTGGTTCTGCTTTTCCTCGTGCCTCTTGTTGCCGAGGCATCCACGCCACGCGGCTACAAGACGGTCCCGACAGGATACAACCTCTTCGAGATCATTTATGGCTACACCGAAGGTGATGCATCGACCGACGCGCCCCTGCCTGACTCGATGCTTTCGATCGACCGTCACACCACGATCCTGCGCTATGTCCATTATTTCGACTGGAATGGCCGTTTTTCAGGGTTTGCGTTCCTTCTGCCCGTTGTCGACCAGGAATTGACCTTCTCCAACCCCAGCCCTCTTGTCCCCGCGAGCGTGATCGGTGACCAGAACGGGATCGGCGATCCGACCTTTGTGATCGCATCCAATATTTTCGGGCAGCCCGCGATGGGCCTGCAGGAGTACATCGCGCACTACAAGAGCGGCAACCCGATTCACGAGAGTTCGATGAACTGGTCGCTCTGGATCACAGCGCCGACCGGCAAGTACGAACCTGCAAGCCCCGTCAATGCGGGAGAGAACCGCTGGACCATCAAGCCCGAGCTCAACTTCACGCATATCGCGAACAAGGTCTGGTTCGAGGCCAATGCCGCCGTGAGCTTCTTCACTGATAACACGGAATATCTCGTATCAGGGCGCCTGGAACAGGATCCCTTGCTGACACTCGAGGGCCATCTTTCCATCGACGTACCAATCAAGCTGACATCCAGAGTCACGATCCCGGCATGGGCTTCATTGAGCCTCTATGGTTATGTCGGTGGCGAGACCAGCGTCAACGGTGTTGCACGGGATGATGCCGCCAATGACTGGGCCCTGAGCACGAATCTCTACCTTCGCTTACACAAGCAGTACGCATTCCGCCTGTTCTATACGAAGACCATCAAGCACGAGACAGGGCGTTTCGATACCGATACCACGGGTTTTCGCCTGACCTATATTTTCTAACCAACTTTCAACGACCAGACAGCCTGATGAAACTGCTCACAATCGACGATCACGCACTGTTTCGCCAGGGACTGAAATTCTTGCTGACGGACCTGCAGAATGACCTCGAGTGTATCGAGGCCGAATCCCTTGCCGAGGCCCTTGCTCTGGATGACAAAAAGAGCATCGAATTCATACTGCTCGACTACCACCTCCGCGACAGCAAGGGAGAAGAGTTGCTCAGCAAAATCTCGGATGCCTTCGAGAATGCTGTCATCGTGGTACTCTCCGGCGAGGAGAACCCGCAGCGCATCCGCAACATCATCGACCAGGGTGCGGCCGGATTCATTCCGAAGTCCTCGACCCAGGATATCCTCATCGCGGCCCTCAAGCTGATTCTCGCGGGTGGCGTCTATATTCCGGCGGTCGCGATCAATGCCTCCCCTCTCACTGCGGACAAGCCTTCTGTGACCACGGAAAGTCTCGAAGGAGGCATCAACTCTCTCTCGCAGCGACAACTCGAAGTGCTGCGCCGTGCCGTGCAGGGCAAATCCAACAAGGTGATCGCACGGGAACTCTTCATCGCCGAGGGAACGGTCAAGGCACATCTCTCGGCCGCCTTTCGGGCACTGGGTGTCTCGAACCGAACCGAAGCCGTCTATGCTGCCTCACGCTTGAATCTCGTGAAGCCGTGAGTTTCGAGGTGTCCATGCTCCTGCAGGCAGACAGCTCAATGATGTCGGCCGCTCTCTACGTGCCCTCGGGGGATCAGGGCGACATGTCGGTCTGGAGCCCAACCTGAAGCAATTCTCCGGTGTCGCGCATTGCCTGGTGTCGGAGAGCATTATCGTTAGCGAAAACGATCTCCGGGCGGCCCTCTCATGTCTATGCAGAGGAGCAGGGCGACTGTGGCGATCGCGAAGGTCTGGGATCAATTCAAACCGGATGACTTGAGCAGTACCGCTCAAGTCATCCATCTCCTTCAGTAACTGCGCTGCTTGGCTGCCAGCGTGTTGTTGTCGGCCCAGCAGCGGCCGACGGCCACGCCGAGCCAGTCGACAACAACGTCCACCAGCCTCTCCTCCACGCCGTCGTGAAAGTGGTTGGAACCCTTCAGCATCACCTGCTGCGAGCGCGGGCTGCCGGCTGAGCGGATGGCATCGAAACGCGCCTGCACGGAATCCAGCACCAGGTCGATGTCCTCCGAGCCGTAGATATCGAGTACCGGCAGCAAGGCCAGCTTGCGCAGCGTGATGGCCGTATCCATGACGGCCCTGAGGTCCGGCTTGTCGGCACTCATGCCGATGCCGACGAAACCATCGACGCGCGGATCGCGGGTCGTCGCCAGGTAGTGGGTCGCCATGCCGTTACCCATGCTGTGACCGAGCAACACGATCCGCTCGAACCCCTGTTGCTCGAGATAGTCGATGCCGGCCCGAATGCGTCCGATCGCCTCGTCGAACAGCGGCACATAGGCCTCCAGCCGGGCCTTCGGATCCAGCACGGGCAGTTGCACTGACAATGTCGTCCAGCCCTGCTCCGGCAGGCGCGTGCGCAGCGGCGAGATCACCTGCTGCCAGTCGGGATGCACGCCGCGGCCGTGCAGCAGCAGAACGGCGCCCTCGGGCCGCTTGCCGCTGGCGGCCATCTCGATGGCGAGAAACTCGACCTCGCCATCGTTCAGCATGAGGGTTTCACCATCGAAAAGGTTGTCCTCGACCTGTTGTCGCCAGCGCTCCTCGCGTTCGAGGTCGGATGCCGGGAGGAGTGCAGGGACGAGCGGCAGGGCGATGGCAAGCAGGATGTTCAGAAGTGTTTTCATGATACTCTCCGGTTGTGGTTGCGGGTCCGTGTCCCTGAGAATCTTCGCTATACTCGAAAAAGTCCTGATCGAAGCATCACGGAAAGCCAACGGAAAAACAACGGCGCCATTTCCTTTTGAATAACAACAGGTTACATACTCGCCAGCGACAGGCGCATGATATGGAACAGTGGGAGAACACCCCTTTGGACACTCGTGAACAGGCCCCTTTCGAGCTCAACGACTGGCTCGTCTCGCCGATGGAAGGCACCCTTTCGAGGGGTGAGGAACTCGTTCGTCTCGAGCCCAGGAGCATGGAGGTTCTGATCTACCTCGTCTCCCGTCGGGGCGAGGTCGTGACGCGCGAGGAACTCGAGCGTGACGTCTGGCGTGGAGCGGTGGTCGGCTACGAGGCCATCACCAATACCATCAACAAGCTTCGCAAGGCGCTCGGCGACAGTTCGCGCGAACCGGCCTATATCGCCACGATTCCGAAACGCGGCTACCAGCTCATCGTAGAGGTACGACAGCCGCAGCCCGTCTCTGCCGGCGTTGCGTCATCCCGGGCACCCGTGACAGGAGAGGAGAGCCGTTCCGGATGGTCCCCACTGGTCTGGTTCGCGGGCATCACCATACTCGTCCTCGGTGTCGTCTGGTTCGCCTGGCAGGAGTCGGGAGAGCAGGCCGACAGGGTTGCAGCGCAGCAGCCCACGATCTCGATCGCCGTGCTGCCGTTCGAAAACCTCGAAAAGCACCCGCCCCGGGAAACCCTCGTCAACGGCATTACCGAGGACATCATCACGGATCTCTCGCGTCTCTCCGCCATGCAGGTGCTCGCCAGCAATGCCACCAACATCTACCGCGAGCGCCAGGCCGATCCGCGCACGATCGGGCGGGAACTCGGTGTCGACTACATTCTCGACGGCAATCTCAGGCGTCTCGGCGACACGCTGCGCATCAACGTCCAGCTCATCGATACCGCGAGCGGCTTCAACCGCTGGGCCGAGAGCTACGACAGGGACATGATGCAACTCTTCGCCATCAGGAGCGAGGTCACTGCCGGCCTGATCGAGACGCTGGGTCTCGAAACCAGCGCGCAGGAGAGGCGCAACCTCGCGCACACGACGACAGACAACCTGCAGGCGTGGGACCTGTTCCAGTCCGGGCAGCGTGCCTCGAAAAGGCAGACGCGCGAAGGCAACGAGGAGGCCATCGGCTTCTATGAGCAGGCCATCGCGCAGGATCCGGACTACGGCCGCGCCTACGGCTCGCTGGCTTACTCGCTCGCGCTTGCATTTCGTCGCGGCTGGACAGACCGGCCGATGCACACGCTCGACAGGGCGCTGGAACTCGGCAACAGGGCCGTCGAGCTCGACGCCAGCACGCCACAGACCTGGTGGTCGCTGGGCTACGTGCACCTCATGCGCCAGGAGTTCGTGAAGGCGAAGGAGGCCGCCGCCCGCGCCATCGAGATCGCGCCGAGCTATGCGGACGGCTACGGGCTGCTCGCGCTCATCAGCAATAATCTCGGCGAGGCCGAGGAGGCCCTGCGCTATGCCGAGAAAGGCATGCAGCTCAACCCCTACTACACCTGGGACTACCTCTACAACAAGGGACGCGCGCTCTACCTGCTCGGGCGCATCGACGAGGCTATCGAATTTCTCGAAAAAGCCCGGGACCGCAACGAAAACGCCATGCCCGTCAGATTGCACCTGGCCGCCAGCTACGTGCGCGCCGGCCGCCTCGACGACGCCGAGTGGGAAGCCGAGCAGATCCAGATGACCAATCCCGCCGAGACCATCGAACACACGCGCAAGTCGGTACCGATCAGCGAACCAGCACTCATGCAGCAGTTCGTCGAGGACCTGCGGCAGGCCGGACTGCCGGAATAGTCCTTCTCTTTCGGGCGGCGGCCCGAGGGCTTCTTATGCCGTTTCCCGGTATTGAACCGCTTTGCGATAACTTGATTTTGAAAGCGGCGGGTGCGCCGCAGCACCCTACTTTCTTTTGCTTGCCCAAAAGAAAGTAGGCAAAGAAAAAGGCCCCCTGCTAACGCGGCCTTCGGCTTCCCTGCGCGTCTCGCCGGTCACGGAGCGAAAAGAACTCGTCGCTGACGCTCCTCAAACACCTTTTCGCTTCATCCGCGCCCGGCTGCGATGCTCGGCGCGCTAGAAGGGAACCCTTGGCGGTCTTTTCAATTCCGTGCGAACCGGGAGCGGAGTCAACTTGACTCTGCCCCCTGGTGAAGATTGCGAACAGGCCACCAACTGTGACTGGACGGCCATCGAGTACCGCAGGTGATGCAGGAGAAAGCAAAAAGGTGTTTGAACGATCAGAGATCACGGGTTCATTTCGCGCCGGCTTTGCCGAGTTGCGTAGGATGCGGTGAATCCATGAACCGCATCGATAACGGTTTTCCTTCAACTACGATCCTTTGCGATGGATTAATTTCGATGCGCGAGTTGGCGCGCATCCAAATCAATCATCGCGAAGCGATTCAACGCATCACAACAAAAACCGGAACAGCTTCATGCAGGCAGGCATTATCACCGAACAATCCATATACTAGACAGGAACGAACAAGCTTCCGGACCGGACAGGAAATCGCATGTCATCCAGCTCGAGAGTAACGACCTTTCTCGTCGCCGTCGTCCTGATCGCCGCCGCAGCCGGCGGTTACTACTACTGGCAACAGACCCGGCAGACGGCCTCGGGACCCAAGGGGCCGCCACCCTCGACTGTCTCCTCGACCGAGGTCACGACCGAGCAGTGGAAGCCGGTGCTGACATCGGTCGGCTCGCTCGTCGCGGTCAACGGCATCGACGTCAGCACCGAGGTCAACGGCATCGTCAGCGACATCGCCTTCGCGTCCGGCCAGCTCGTCGACAAGGACCAGGTTTTGATCAGGCTCGACGACTCCATCGACAACGCGGCCCTCGAGGCGCTGCAGGCCGATCGGGCGCTCGCCGACGTCCAGTTCAAACGCGTGCAGGGGCTGCTCGAGAAACGCGTGACCTCCAAGTCCGAGTTCGACGAGGCCGAGGCGCGCTACAACGCGGCGCATGCGCGTGTGAAGCAGCAGCAGGCCGTGATCAAGCGCAAGGTGATCCGGGCGCCGTTCGCCGGTCTGGCCGGCATCCGCAAGGTCGACCTCGGCGAGTTCATCGAGGTCGGTGACGCCATCGTGAGCCTGCAACAGCTCGATCCCATCTACGTCGACTACACCTTGCCGGAACGCTACCTGAACCGCATCGAGGACGGCCAGGCCGTCAGCGCGACCTTCGACGCCGTCCCCGGCCAGACCTTCGAAGGAAGTGTCAGCGCCATCGATTCCGGCATCGACACCGGCACGCAGACCCTGAAGATCCGCGCCACGCTCGACAACCCCGACGGCCTGCTGCGCTCCGGCATGTTCGCCCAGGTGGAGACCGTCACGGGCGAGGCGCGTCCGGTGCAGACACTGCCGCGCACGGCCATCAGCTTCAACACCTACGGCAATTTCGTCTATGTCATCAACAAGGGCGAGGATGGCGCGCTCAGTGTCAAGCGCACCCCCGTCAGGACCGGCGAGGTGCGCGCCGGGCGCGTCGCCGTCGAGAACCTCGAGGCGGGCACCGAGGTCGTGCGCACCGGGCTCGTGAAACTGCGTGACGGCGCCGGCATCAAGATCGACAACAGCGTGGCGCTGGAAGACGCGGGAATTGCCGGCGAATGAAATTCACCGACATCTTCATTCACCGGCCAGTGCTGGCGACGGTCGTCAGCCTGCTGATCCTGCTGCTCGGCCTGCGCTCCGCAACGCTGCTCGAGGTGCGCCAGTTTCCGCTCATCAAGAACACGGTCATCACCATTACGACGGCCTATCCGGGCGCGAGCTCCGAGCTCATGAAAGGCTTCGTCACGGCTCCGCTGCAGCAGGCCGTGGCCGAGGCCAGCGGCATCGACTTCATCTCGGCGACGAGCTCGCAGGGCCGCTCCACCATCGAGGCGCAGATGCGCCTGAACTACGACCCCAATGCGGCGGTTGCCGAAATCCAGGCCAAGGTCGCCAGCAAGCGCGGCGAACTGCCGGCCGAGGCCGAGGACCCGGTGATCGAATCGACCACGGGCGACCGCACCGCATTGATGTACATCGCCTTCTACAGCGACGACATCCCGCGCCCGCAGATCAGCGACTATGTCCTGCGCGTCGTGCAGCCGCAGCTGCAGGCGCTGCCGGGCGTCGCCAAGGCGCGGCTGTTCGCGGCCCAGTTCGCGATGCGGATCTGGCTCGATCCACGCCGCATGGCCGCGCTCGGCGTCACCGGCGAGGATGTCCTCAACGTGCTGCGCAACAACAATTTCCAGGCCGGCATCGGCGCCACCAAGGACAAGTACCTCGCGATCGACCTGACCAGCACCACGGCCGTCAATGAGCCGGAGAACTTCCAGCGCCTCGTGGTCCGCAACGAGAATGGCTCCCTCGTGCGGCTGCAGGATATTGCCAGGGCCGAACTCGGCTCAGACGACTACGAGACCACGACCTGGTACAAGGGCATCCCCTCGGTCTTCATCGCCATCGAGCAGGCGCCCGGCGCCAATCCCATCAACGTCGCCGACGCCGTCAACGAGCTGATCCCGAAGGTGCGCGACCAGCTGCCGGCCGGGCTCAGCGTCAAGGTGCCCTACGACGCCAGCCAGTTCATCAAGTCCTCGATCAAGGAGGTCTACAAGACCATCGCCGAGGCCGTGCTGATCGTGCTCGTCGTCATCTATCTGACGCTCGGGTCGGTGCGCGCGGCCATCATCCCGGCCGTCGCCGTGCCGCTCTCGATGATCGGCGCGCTGTTCGTCATGTACCTGCTGGGCTACTCGCTGAACCTGCTGACACTGTTGTCGATGGTACTCGCGATCGGGCTCGTGGTCGATGACGCCATCATCGTGGTCGAGAATGTGCACCGCCATATCGAGGAGGGCATGCCGCGCATGCAGGCGGCATTGCAGGGCGCGCGCGAGCTGGCGATCCCGATCATCGCCATGACCACGACACTGCTCGCGGTCTACGCCCCCATCGGCTTCATGGGCGGGTTGACGGGTGCGCTGTTCGTCGAGTTCGCCTTCACATTGACCGGCGCGGTGCTGATCTCGGGCGTGATTGCGCTGACCCTGTCGCCCATGCTCTCCTCGCGCGTGCTGCGCAAGCATGGCCAGGAGGGCCGCTTCGAACAGCGCGTCGAGAAGGTCTTCACCTGGCTGTCCGACGGTTATGCGCGCCTGCTGCACGGCGTGCACAACGTGCGCTGGCTCATGATCCTGATCGGCTTCGCCATTCTCGCCTCCAACTATTTGATGTTCGTCAACAGCAAGAACGAACTCGCCCCCGACGAGGACCAGGGCATCCTGTTCGTCAACGCGACGGGGCCACGCACGGCGACGCTCGAGTATCTCGAGGCCTATGGCCAGCAGATCCAGACGATCTACGAGAGCTTCCCTGAGTACAACGAGAGCTTCTACATCCTCGGGCGCACACCCGGGCAGATCTTCGGCGGCTTCAAGATGATCCCGGCCGAGGAGCGCGAGCGTTCGCAGGCGGAGATCCAGGGTCCGCTGTTCGGCGGTCTCGGCCAGGTCGCCGGGCTGCGCACCTTCGTCTTTCCGCGGCCGAGCATCCCGACACCCTCGCGCGGTGCACCGGTGCAGTTCGTCATCACCACCGACCGCAGCTACGAGGAACTCGTGGAGGTGGCAAACCAGCTGCTCGGGCAGGCGATGGGTAGCGGCAACTTCCAGTTCCTGCAGAAATCGATCGACATCGACCGGCCGACGATCAACGCCGTCATCGACCGCGACCGCGCCGGCGAACTCGGCATCAGCATGGCGAGCGTCGGCCGCAACCTGGCCGTGCTGCTCGGCAGCGGCTACGTCAACCGCTTCAGCATGGAGGGCCGCAGCTACAAGGTGGTCCCGCAGGTGGCGCGCGAGTACCGGCGCGACGCCGAGATGCTGAAGGATTACTACGTGCGCAGCGCTGCGGGGCGGCTCGTCCCGCTATCGACCTTCGTCACCCTCGAGCAGACGGTCGAGCCGACCGACCGCACCGAGATGCAGCAGCTCAATTCCCTGACATTGCAGGGCGTGACCGCGCCCGGCGTGGCCCTCGGCGACGCGCTCGACGCCCTCACGCAGCTGGCCCGGGAGAACCTGCCGAAAGGCTATGGTTACGACTATCTCGGCGACTCGCGCCAGTACGCCAAGGAGGGCTCGGCATTGACGCTGACGATGCTGATGTCGCTGCTGGTCATCTACCTGGTGCTGGCCGCCCAGTTCGAGAGCTGGCGCGACCCGGTCATCATCCTCGTCTCGGTGCCGCTGGCGACGGCAGGCGCGCTGCTCTTCATCATGCTCGGCGTGAACGCGCTGTCGCTGAACATCTATACCCAGGTCGGTCTCATCACCCTCATCGGCGTGGTCGCCAAGAACGGCATCCTGATCGTGGAGTTCGCCAACAAGCTGCAGCTCAACGAGGGACTGTCGAAACGCGACGCCGTCGAGAAGGCTGCCAGGATCAGGCTGCGTCCGATCTTCATGACCACCGTGGCGCTCATCGTCGCCATGGTGCCGCTGCTGCTGGCGACCGGCGCTGGCGCCGTGAGCCGCTTCCACATCGGCCTGACGATCGCGGCGGGACTCGGCATCGGCACCTTCTTCACGCTCTTCATCCTGCCGTCGTTCTATATCCTGCTGGCGCGGGACCACAACCGGGAGAGCGACTCAGACGCGGAACCGCAGCGGCAGGCTGAAACGTCACCGTAAACCCCGCCGGCCATTTGGCACGGCGGCATCCCGCCAGCGGGCAACCTGCCCTTCCAGACAGCCTGTACCAGAAATTGATCTGGATCACAAAGAACCAATCTTTACCCTCCCGGACTGGCGGACAGGCGCGTTTTAACTATGTTTTATGTCAATTGACAGGCAGCAGCGCCTGTTTCGTCCGGAGATAGCAGCCCCCAGGCTGCAGCTCTCCGCTTGTGCAACGAAAGACCGACATGGAGTCGTGCCATCACTGCGAGCAAGGGAATGACGCGCCCTCCTTCTCACAACCAGCAACAACCAGAGGCTGCCAGCCTGGACCCTCGTGGCGCAGAGCAACCCGCTTTCAATCGCGTACCCTTCCCGGGCATCGCATCGCCAACCACAAGGAAAACTGCCATGGAACCCATAAGAAACTATCTCACGCGGCCCGTTCTAGTATTGATCTGCCTGCTGCTGCCGGTCCTGCTCCACGCCGCCAAGCCAGAGGACACACCGGGCAAGGGGCCCGATAACAGCAATGACCCCGGCGGTGGCGGCGACTCCCCTCTGCACCAGGAATACTTCACCGCCAACCCCTACACAGGCACGCAATCCTGTCTCGGCAGCAGCTGCCACGACAAGGAAGCCGAGGATGTGCTCGCCACAGGCCACTGGAACTGGCAAGGGGTCAGCGACAACCTCGCCGGACTCGAGGGCGAAGTCCACGGCAAAAGGGACATGATCAACAACTTCTGCGTCGCCGTCCCGACCAACGAGGGACGCTGCGCCCAATGTCATATCGGCTACGGCTACACCGACACCAGCTTCGACTTCTCCGACGCGACGAAGATCGACTGTCTCGTCTGCCATGACCAGACCGGCACGTACATCAAGGGGGCGACCACAGCAGGCCTTCCTGAGCCAGCCGTGGATCTGAACGCTGTCGCCCGCAGCGTCGGCGACAATGGCGGCGTCCCGGGGCGCATCAACTGCACTTTCTGCCACGCGAATGCCGGTGGCGGCGACAACGTCAAGCATGGCGATATCTCGATGGCGTTGATCGACACAACGCGGGAATTCGATGTCCACATGGGGACGGACGGCGGCGACATGCGCTGCGTCGACTGCCATGACGTCGATCGCGACGAAGGCGGACAAGTCGCTTCGCACGGTATCGGCGGCATGCCCTATCACTCGGTCGACGAAGGCACCATGAAAGCGTGCTCGGACTGCCATCAGAACAATTCGCAGCTGCATGCGGGCAAGGTCCTGCAGATGGTCAAGACGCATGACAGGCTGGCCTGCCAGGTCTGCCACATCCCTGCCATCGCACGCCAGGTGCCCACGAAGACCGAGTGGTACTGGTCGGACGCCGGCGACCTCGACCGGGTGCCGGTCATCGATCCCGTCACGAACCGACCCGACTACGATCCCAAGAAAGGGAGTTTCGTCTGGGAATATGATGTCCGCCCGGCCTTGCGCTTCCACAACGGCAAGTGGAAAAAGACCATCATCGGCGTCAACGACACCATCACGCAGGAACCCCTCGACCTCGGTTCGCCGGCCGCAACACGCGAGGATGCGGACGCCATGATCTATCCCTTCAAGCTCATGACCGGCAACCAGGTCGCCGACAACGTCAACAACAGGGTGCAGGTGCCACACCTCTTCAAGGCGAGCACAGAGATGCCGAATCCCTACTGGGGCGTCTACGACTGGGATCTCTCGCTCTGGGATTCCTTCAGTTACCCGACGGGCCAGGCCTACAGCGGCGATTTCGGCTTCGTTGCCACAGAGATGCTGCTCGCCGTCAACCATGAGATCGCCCCCGCAGAGGTGTCGCTCGGTACTGATGGCAACTGCCTCGACTGCCACGCGGAAGGCCTGATCGACTGGCCGGCCCTCGGCTGGGAAAACGACCCCTACGAATCGAAGCGGAGCGGAAAACCTCAATGATCCTCTCCTGACGGCGATCGCGATCAGGCGCGCTGGAGCATCTCCAGGATGATTGCGGCCGCCTGCGCATCGCCCGCCGGCTCAACGGCCGGATTCTGCTGGCGTTGCACGAGCAGCATGCCGATCCGGCGGCGCAACCGCTCAGGAGTAAGTCGGTCAAAAGCGATGCTGTCGAAAACGCCATGCTCGCGGCACCAGTCGAAGAGATCGGCTTCTTCCGGCCAGCCGGGACGCTCGATGCAGAGCTGGGGCACGCGGTTGACGACGGCTTCGACCTGCGTGCCGTAACCTGTCTTCGTGAGCACGAGATCGACCGAGCCCAGCAGGTCGATATACTCCATGTCACAGCGGGATTGCGCCACGACATCGCTGCGGGATGTTTTCATGGCATCGGGCACGATCCAGCAGGTTTTCTCGAGAGTCGGCAAGAGATCCGGCGTGAAGTGCATGCCGATACCGCCGAAACCCAGCAGAATGAGATGTTCCGCCTCGCGTGTCGCGCACAGGCTGCATAGCCTCTCCCTGTCCGGCACCCCGACACGCGCGATGGGCGCAATCTGGCGCCGGTTGTCCAGGTCCCGCATCGCCATGGAGGGCTCCGGCTGCAGGAAAGCACTGGCGCCGGCATAGGCGGCGAGAATCTCGTCGGCAATCGCCTCGCTACCCCGACGCCCTCCGCAGTAGTGACGGTAGATATCGGCCCAGTTCAGCGAGCAGAGCGCGACCGAGGGAATGCCAAGCCGCTGCGCGGCGGCGAGCCCGATGTAGGGAACGTCGGCCAGCAGCAGGTCCGGCCGCAGCGCCTCCAGTTGACGTGTTTCCCGCTCGAGGCGCTGCGCATAATCCGCATGGAAGGCTTCGTACCATGCACAGGAGGCATCGACGTCGACGCTGATGGCGTCGTGCATGAGCATGCCGCGGTCGAGATCGACTTCTCGGTAGTCGAAGGAGGCTGCGATGCGTGATCGCAGCAGCCTTTCCGGCAGCGCGGAGCGCAGCGTGAAGCGGATTCGGGACTCAGGCTGTGCAAGCCGTTCGACGACCGGCGCCACCTGCGAGAGGTGGCCCAGGCCATGACCCGAGATATCGACGACCAGGTGTCTCGTCATCTGGCCAGTTTCTCCGGTGACGCCCATCCGGTGCAATCTGCAGGCGTGAAGACTTGGCCCATGTAATTCTCCGAACGCACGCGATTGAAATTCATAATACACAAAGAGGTCGCGATGCAGGCAGAAACTGATCCAGGTCAAGAAATGAAAAACTCTTCCCGTGAAGCGAAACATTTCTCCAGTCATTCGGGAATAAGTTGATTAATGTACCAGTGCTCCTTTCAGAGTCCACGGAACAGTCTGCATGCCGCTTCCAAGGCAGCAGATGGCGTCCCTGATTTCTGCATGACAATCAAGGGTAAAAGGCCCACCAACAAAACTACACGAAGTAGTCCTACACTGGAGGTAATAATGAAGATACCAATCCTATCGCTGATAGCGACCGGACTCGTCACCGCGGCAATCTGCATGCCAGTCGCTGCGGATGACGGTGAAATTTTACGCCGGCAAATCTCGAGCCCGCCCGGCGAAGTCCAGAACCCCGAGCCCGAGGGCGAACACGCCTTCATTCAGCTCATGAATTTCCGCGTGCCTGCCCAGGCGGCCGACGGAACGCTGCTGGAGACCATCGATTACATCACCTACGATGGTGAAACAGAGCTCCAGACGACTGACGCCAAGCCGCTGATCAGCGCCTATGTCTACGGCCCCGTGATCGGCTACGACGACTTCTCGCAGTCCGGCTTCCCGGGCCACGGCAAGCGCGACGCCTACGCGGCCGTTAGCCTCGACGATGGCGCCACCTGGAAGCGCACCAACCTCTCCGGAACGGCTGAACTCGACGCTTTCGAGCTGGCCGACCCCGTACCCGATGCGGCCGATCCCGACTGCCACGATGACCCGGAAGGTGAAGAGTGCACGCAGCTCGACTTTTACCCGGGTGACGTCACCAACATCTTCCACTCCGTGGCCGGCAACAGGGTCATCGTCGCCTGGCAGAGCAGGTTCTGCTCCTCCGGCTCCCCGGGCTACACCGGCGGCACCACGGATGCGGATACGATCGCCGGCTACCTCGGCATCGACAACAGTATCGACATGTACCTCACCGACCTCTTCGTCGTGGGCGGTTCCCAGCTGTCCGTCGACTACAAGGAGCAGGAGGAATTCGCCGGCGAATACGACGGCGTCGGCGAAGTGCCCTTCAACTGCCTCTGGTCGGCGCGCGGCATCCTGCGCGAGAATCCCGACGAACCGGGAACTTCCGAACTGGTCTGGTTCCAGGCCGAGCGCCTGACCTCCGGCCGGCGCGATGTCAACCGCATCGAGACCTCCTGTGTCGCGGGTGCGGGTTGCGCCGTCTCCTGGCAGGAAGACCCCGAGGGCCTGCGTCCCGGTGAAGGCGAAGGCGCCGGCACCGGATGGGCCGGGGCGACCACCAACAGCCAGACCGACATCTGGTACTCCTTCATCGAGTGGGAAGACTTCGACATCGTCGATGACGATGGCAGCTTCGCGCCACTGGCGGACCAGTCGCTGGGTGACCAGGGGCTCGGCACCGGCCGGCCGAAAGCCGCCGTACCCATGATGGTCCCGGCGCGCCTGACCAACAACGCGCGCTGCCAGACCGATGCGACGGACACCTACTGCGCCTCCGAGCTCGCCCTCGCCTACGGTCTCAAGGACCAGTGCGTCGGCACCGTCGACATTCCGCTGGGACCGCAGGGCAATCTGCAGCCGGTCTGCGTCGTCGATTCCAACGAGAGTGGTGCGGCAGACGCCGGCGACATGCCCAACGTCGCCAACACCGCGGCCAGCCGCCCGCGCCTGAACCTCCAGCCCCGCGACACCGACGGCGACGACGTCGCCGACGACGCCTGGGTCATCATCGTTCACGAGGAGGACAAGGGCCTCGGCCGCTTCGGCTTCCTCAACGACGAGGAGTGGGACGGCGACCCGGACTCCACCGCGACACCCTGCGATGACCCGCGGGCCGACCCTGACGACAACTGCCAGAGGGAGATCGGCAAGAACCAGTGGTACATCACGTTCGCACTGGGCACGCCCCAGACCTCCCAGAGCGAGGAAGAGGTCGGCATGGTCGCCAACCTCGTCGCCCAGCACAATCAGCTGAACGCCCCCGAAGTCAACTGGCGGACCGGCACCTTCTACCCGCCCATGAGCACCGAGGACATGTGGGACTTCGGCGAAGAACTCAACTACGCGATCTTCAACACAGAGATCGCGCGGCGCGCCAGCCTCATGAGCCAGTCTGTCACCAAGGCATCAAGCGGCGGCAGCGGCCTCGTGGCCATGCCCCTGTTCAAGGAAGGCACCATCAACCAGGGCGGTCCGGCCGACATCATGGCGCGGCGCATCGTCGCCAACCAGTGCCCGATACCCGAAGAGGATCCGGAAGGCCCGATCATCGAGAAAGTCGACTGGGTCCAGTACCTGGCTGATGGCAAAAACATCAAGATCAAGGGCAGGGTCGCCGAGCTGGACGATATCAAAAAGACCGGTTATTTCATCCGCGATGCGGTCAACACCGACTACGTCTTTTTCGAGCGTAATGATGCTCCGAAGGAGTGGGAGAACTTCCTCGCAGAGAACCTCGACTATCCGCCCTGCTATATCCAGGTCTCCGATGAAGACCCCGATGCAGAGGGCCAGTCTGTCGGCAACTGGGGCGAAGCATTCGACCTGACCGATTACTGGGAGGAGATCGGCGTGGAATGCGAATGCATCCTGCCCGCTTCGCCGATGGCAGACAACCAGCCGTCGCCTGCAAAGGGCGAAAGCACCTCGCTGCTGGCCATGCTGGGCCTGTCGGATGGCGCTGGCGACAGCTTCTCGCTGCTGAACCTGCTGGGAATCTCGGACGCCCATGCGGCGATCCCCGCCATGTCGGACAACCCCTACGACTTCTCCAACATGGAGTGCGCCTGGTATGACGGCGAAGGCAACGTGACCGAGGGCACCTGGCTCTACGACGACGGTTCGAACCCCTACTATCCGAAGGGGCTCTGCACCGCGCCGAGCATCAACCTCTCGGCCCGTACGCCCTACACCTGCGAGCAAACCGGCAGCAGCGACGGCGTCTGCCCGGGTGCGGCCGACATGGAGTGCGTCGACGATTCGGAGTTCGGCCAGCTCTGCTCCTCGGAAACCGATCCGGAGGACAACCAGCAGCTCGACAAGCTGCTGACCTGGTACGAGTGCCCGGGCTGGAACGGCGTCGATGTCAGCAACGGCGGCCTCACGGGCTCCGTGGGATCCGCCCCGGCCGAGTGCTACATCGAGCCGGACAGCGCGCTGCTGCAGGCCAACCTGGATGACCGTTCCTGGTACAACCCGATCGAGATCTCCAAGGCCCACCGCGGCTTCCTTGATGGCGACCACGTCTTCATGATCTACGCCTGGTCGCCGAACTGGAAGCTCAACGCTGTCGGCCGCGACCGCTACGAGCTCTACACGCGCCGTTCCTTCGATGGCGGTATCAGCTGGACCACGACGCCCGGCAGCTTCACTGCCAGCGATGGCGAGAGCTACTCGGGATCCGGCACCACCACCTGCGAAACCTGGCGTGACGGTGCGGATTCCCAGACGGACTCCCATGTCTGCACCCAATATGGCGCGGGCGATCCGGAGCAGTCGCGCAACGTCTCCCAGCACAAGTCGATGCTCATCACGACGCTGGACCCGCGCTACACCCCGACCAGCGCCGAGATGCCGACGGACGGAGACATCGAGTGGGCCCTCTACGTGCCGCTCGATCCGACCGACCTGCGCAGGCCCGACCGCAACTTCGTGGTCTTCGAAAGCGGTGACAACACCACGGTCGCAGTGGGCGAGGCCGAGCCTCTGAACCTCGACTATGGTCGCGCCATCATGTTCGGCGATCACTTCGTTGTCTGGGCGGAAGAGGACGCCCTGGAAGAGTGTTACCCGAACAACAACCACACTGAGACCACAAACCCACTCGATCCTGCGCCGTGGGCTGAGGGTACCGGCTTCTGCAACGAGTTCGATCCGCTGGAAGGCTTCCCGGAATCGCTCTCGGAGGAGGCCAGCGTTACCTCGAGCGCCGCGGGCGACTTCCTCTACGGCACGTGGGGGCAGTTCAACGTGGACGATGCGGGTGAGTTCGTGGATGGCGACGTGATGTTCCGCAGGGTCTGGTACCTCGACGACTACATCCCGACGAACGCCTGGACGAAAGGAAATCAGTAAGTCGATAACAACCGCGCATGGATGCGCATGACTGACTTGGCCGGGGCGTTGGCGACAGCGACCCCGGCTTTTTTAGGTCAGGAGTTGACCAACAGAAGATTCACAGAAGTAAACCGATGGAGGATTCCACTCATGTCAATACCCAACAGATTCACGGCAAGCGCCCTCGCGCTTGCTATCGGCGCCGGCGCACTGACCATGGCGCCATCGGCGCATGCCCTCAGGGGGTTTGTCACCCTCTGGCAACTCGAGTACCCGGCCTCGTTGTCGGACGACAATGTCGTCGGGACGAACAACGAAAACATAGGCTGTGCACTCTGCCACAACGACACGAACCTGCAGCTCAATCCTTATGGCCAGGACTGGCTGAATGCCTGGACGGGAACGACGACGGATGAACTCGTCGCCGCATTGCGGGCGATCGAGGATCTCGACTCCGACAGCGACCCGACCGGCTCGAGCAACATCGTCGAGATCAACGCCAGTACCCAGCCGGGCTGGGCCGAAGGATCCAATCCTGCCGGCGTGATCGGCCTGCTCGACCCGGCCGCGCCGGTACCCGATATCGCGGTGAGCCCGCTTTCCGTCGATTTCGGCGCCGTCACTGTCGGTACCACCGGTACGGGATCGGTCAATATCGCCAATGTCGGCACGGATGACCTGACAGTGAACAGCCTGAGCGTCGACGGCAGCAGCGAGTTCAGCCTGCCTGGCGCGCCGCTGACACCCTTCACTGTGGCGCCCAGCACCTCGGTCGATGTGGACCTCGCCTACTCACCGGTGGACGAGGGGCAGGACAACGCGAGCCTGGATATCGCCAGTGACAGCCCGGGCGAGGAACTCGTCGCCGTTGCGCTTGCCGGTACCGGTGTCGCCGTGCAACCCGAGGTGTGCGTGCCCTCCGTCGACCCGGCCTCGCTCGACTTCGGCAGCGTCGATGTCGGCGAGAGCCCGACGCTCGACACGAGCTTCTCGAACAGCGGCGGCGCCTCCTGCACGGTCGCTGCAGCGGTCGTCAGTCCCAGCGGCGAATTCCAGCTGCTCACATCGGCCAGCTTCACGGTCGCACCGGGTGGCAGCGTACCGGTCGAGGTCAGCTATACGCCGTTCGACGCGGGTGACGATAGTGGCCAGCTGAGCTTCACGCTCGCCGGTACCAGCATCGATGTCCCGCTCAGCGGCAGCGGCGTCGAGACACCGACCCCGGTGCTCGACCTGGATATCAAGAGCCTGAAAGCCTCGAAGAATGTCTCCGTGACCAAGGGTCAGGGCATCGTCAAGATCGAACTCTCCGTGGAGAACAACGGCGAAGTCGAGGGATCTGCCAGCGCGACCATCACCGGCCTCCAGAACGCTGTGACCGTTTACGAGGAGACACAGAACGTGACGGACGCAGTCGGCAACGGCAGCAGCAAGTTCACCTTCCCGTCCTACACTCCGGAAACCGATGGAGAGATTGTCTGGACCGCCGTGATCGACGATAGCGACCCGGATGACGACGTCGCAACTGCCATCACGACCGTGAGGCCGTGACAAGGGACCACGGTGGATTGCGCTAGAATCCACCCGTGATCGGCGGATCGCGAGATCCGCCACTTTCTCGACCGGGAAGGGAACCCTTCCCGGTTTTTTCTCTCTTATTTAACGCATTCTCCAAGGCAAGGAATGACGATGCCGGGGAGCCATGAAATATCGATGATCAAGAGGTATGAAACGACAATGTTATGCAAAAGACGAATGAAATTTCTCGCCGGATTGACTGGCGTTGCACTCATCTCAATGCTTGCGGTGACCAACGCCCAGGCCGCGAAGGGTGGCCCGGGTTCCGCCCCGGCGCAGGATGACTGCGCCCAGCCCATGGGACAGGGGCAAGGCGGTCCCGGCTACGGCCAGGGACCCTGGCAGTCCCGCGGAGGCATGGGTCCCGGAATGGGCCGCGGCGGCCCCGGGCCGACCGGGCGCGGCGCCGGCCCCCGTCCGATGCCCCCGGGTTATGCGCCCGGCTATCCCGCCTACGGACCCGGCCCGGCCGGAGCCGGCTATGGCCCCGGCTACCCGGGTCAAGGCATGGACTACGGCTACCCGCAGCCACCCATGCCTTACGCACCCTATCGCTCCCGTCCCTGATCGCCACGGTGCGTGCTTGAATCCATGCAACAAGATCGCCCCCGGCAAGGCCGGGGGCCCCGCAATGAGCTGAAATCACAGGAGGCAAAGACAAAGATGTCGCCACGAAACATCCTTTTCGGCCTGCTTGGCGCCGCCATGACCTTCTCACTTCTGCCGGCAGCCGTGAGCGCCGGCGAAGAGGCGCAACAGGACCCGGCCGCCGCGCCAGAGAACGCCAGCGCAACAGGGCAGCCAGCCGGCACGCCGGAAACGAAAACAACACGCAAGCAGATCGACACGACCATCCCGGTCACGGGAGCCTTCGGCATCGAACTCGGGAGCGCTTTCGATCCCGCACAGGTGAAGCGTGTCATCGCAGAGGAGGAGCAATCCTATCGCGGAACCGACAAGACCGAATACAGCGGCAGGCTCTACGAAGTCGAGCCCGTCCGACCCGATGAGCACTTCAGCAGTTACCAGCTCAGTACCACGGCGGAGGGCGTGGTTTACGAGATCCGCGCGGACTTCGAGGATCCGATCAAGCGCAATCTCTGCAAGCAGACGAAGCAGATCGCCGACGCCCTCACCGAGACCTATGGCAAGCCGCGCGGCAAGGGCATTCTCGGCGAGTGGTATACATTCCGCGACATGCGCGCCGAGCGGTACAGGGGCATTCGCTTCTATGCCCCCAAATGCCGTGTCGGGCGCTACTCCATCATCTACCGGGATGACAACCTGCTGCCTGCGGCAAACGCATCTGCCGACTGACGCGAGCCTCCCGCTCCCGGCCTGATCAAAGGCGGAACCGCATGGTTCCGCCTTTTTCGTTGAACAGAGACGGGGTCAGCCACTTCCCAAGGAGCCACCTTTGATGCAACATCGGCGGCCTGGCCCGCAGGACGCCAAAAGGGGAGCCACGGCCGGGGTCAGGGCGTCGTGGCGGGACGTGGCCTGACCGTGAGCGTGACCTTCGACTCGGCAAGGTTGCCCTGGCGATCCCTCACCCTGACGGTCCATTCGCGGGTTCCGTGCTCGACATGGCGGATCCTGACGCGGTAGGGCCGGACCCTGTCCCTGCCGCGCCATCTCGGGTTGTGCTCTCGGTCGCCCGTGACGCGGACGCTGGCAATCCCCGTATCGTCGCTCGCCGCGACCTCGAAGAGGAGCGGCATGGTCGGCCCGTCCGCGAACAGCGTCGCCCCGTCCGCCGGACTCACCGAGATGATTCTCGGCGCTTCCAGGTCGACACGGAGCGGGATGGAACGCGAGCGGCTCTGCCCCCTGACGTTGGTTGCCTCGACCAGCAGATCATAACGACCGGAACGCGGCGGACGCACGCCCGAGAGATCGAGCAGCAGATCATCGTTCGTATAGGTGCGGCCGCCGGGACGGATCGTCTCGAGCGCGACGCCGTTGAAGCTGATCGCCAGCGACGCCAGTTCGGCCTCGCTGTCCCTGACCGTGACGCTCACGCGCACCCTGCAGGTCTCGCAGGAGGCATCGGCAGAGAAGAGCGCGCGGTTGTAGCCGCCCGTGAGACTCACGGCATGGAAACGCGGAATTCTCAGCGTATTCCTGCGCCTGTCCGCGTCATCCGCGGAAACGGCGGTTGACGGCGCGGCCGGCTTCGAGGACGGCTGCAGCTCGCCCGGCGGCGCCTGCTGCGCGAGCGGCGCCGATGGCAGCGCGATGGCGAGCAGGAACGGAAGAAAACGGATGGTAGCGGCATAGCCCCGGTTGCGCATACTGACTCCTCCACAACAGGCACCTGGGTGATGAAACTCGTGACAACCTCACCGGAATCGCGGGCTCATCGGCCCCGGCCGGCAACGCGGCGATTCTATCACCACTCGCCGCGGTAGTGACGAGGTTTCGTCAGCAGGTCGCGCCGCTCGATACGCCTTCCGGCAACGCCGCGCGAGCGCAGCGCCGGGTCAGCGATTGGTGATCCAGAGCACCTGGTAGGGCCGCAGTGTCACGGCCTGGTCGAGCGCACTCAACTGCTCGCCGCTGACGAGATCGTGCCAGTCGTCGGTGCCGATGAGGTTGATGTCCGACAGGCGGAGCTCCTGCTTGTCCGGCGTGACATTGTAGATGCAGAAGATGCTCTGGCGTCGGTCCATGCTCTGGCGCCAGAAGCCGAAGAGACAGCTGCCGAGATGCAGCGTGAACTGGGTCGCGTTCGGGTGGAAGGCGCGCTGGCGCTTGCGGATCGCGATGAGTTCCTTCAGCCGCGTGAAGACCCGGGAATGCATCGATTGCCGATCCTCGAGCGCCGCAAGCAGCTTGTCGGCATCCCACTGGTGACGGTTGATGGCGCGGTTGTGGTTGGTGTGCTCGACACGCTCGTCGTCGTTGCGGGTGCCGAGCAGGCTGTGAACGTAAAAGGCCGGGATGCCCTCGAGCCCGAGCATGATGGCGTGGGCGCAGACGAAACGCTCGAGGCCGTGCTCGTCGGGGCCCTCGACCGTTCCCTTGAGCGCATCGATCAGCGAGATGTTGATCTCGTAAGCCTTCTGCTCGCCCTCCTCGGTCGCGCGCCACGAGATGCGCCCGCCGAAGCTCTGCATCGTCCTGATCAGCGTCTCGATCTCCGACTCGTCGAGGAGGCCCTCCGCAGGGCGCAGGCCGATGCCGTCGTGCGAGGCGATGAAGTTGAAGTAGCAGGTGCCGTTCTGCGCCGGCGGCATGCTCATCATCCACTGGCAGAGGTAGCGGCAGTCGCCCGTGACGAGCGTATTGACGAGCAGCGGCGGCAGCGAGAAATTGTAGATGGCGTGCGCCTCGTTGGCGTTGCCGAAATAGGCGAGGTTCTCGCGGTTCGGAATGTTGGTCTCGGTGATGATCATCGCATCGGGCATGGCGTGCTCGACGAGCGTGCGCAGCAGGCGGATGATCTCGTGCGTCTCGGGCAGGTTGATGCAGCTCGTGCCGATGCTTTTCCAGAGGAAGGCGACCGCGTCGAGGCGGAAGATGCGCACACCGTGATTCAGATAGTGGCGAATGATGCCGATGAACTCCTCGAGCACCTTCGGATTGCGGAAATCGAAGTCGACCTGGTCGTGGCTGAAGGTGCACCAGACATGCTTCGTGCCGTCCACAGTCTCGGTCTCGCGCAGCAGCGGGCTCGTGCGCGGGCGCACGACATGGCTCAGGTCGTCGTCCGGCGAGGCCGTGAAGAAGTAGTCCCTGCCAGGATCCCTGCCCTGCTTGAAATTCTCGAACCAGAGGCTGCGGCTCGAGCAGTGGTTGATGACGAGATCCGCCATGAGGCGGTAGTCGTAGGCGATCGCCTGGATATCCTGCCAGTCGCCGAGCGACTCGTTGACGCTGGAGAAATTCATGACCGCGAAGCCGTCATCGGAACTCCAGGGAAAGAACGGCAGCAGGTGCACGCTGCTGACGGTATCGCTGAGATGGCTGTTGAGGAAACGGTGCAGCGTCCTGAGCGGTTGCTCGCCTTCCTTGCGAATGCTGTCGCCGTAGGTGATCATCGTGATCTCGCCCTGATCCCAGAGGTTACGGAATGGCTCGGGCTCGTGGCAGGCGACATCGAGCCGCATGATCTCGAGCAGGCGCGTTGCCAGCGCTTCGGTCGTCAGCGGCAGCTCGACCTCGGCATAGATGCTGTCGAGGTGCTGGACGACCCGCTGGTGAAGCATGTTGACTGCATTGTTCATCGTGCTCGCCGTTCTCCGTCAGACTGCGAATTCTGCATGGTCGGCCTCGACCGCCTCGAGGAGGCGCTCGAAGATTTCCGGCTTGGCGCTGACGACGCGGTTCCAGCTCGGAATGAAGGGCGTCTCCATCGGCTGGTCGAGGAACACCTTGCCGGCCTTGATGATATTGCGCGCGAACATCTCGACCGCCTCCTCCTCTTCATGGGTGTCGAAGTCGAGGCCGTTCATGATGGCATCGTTGTTGTAGGTCTCGACGAAATCGAGCGCGATGCGGAAGTAGCTCGCCTTGAGCGTGCGGAAGGTGCCCTTGTTGAAGACCGAACCCTGGGTCGCGAGCTTGCGGAACAGCGCCTTGGAGATATCGATGGACATTTTCGAGAGCCCGGCCTCCTGGTCCTTGCGCGACAGCTTCTGGTGCTTGTGATCGTAGACGTCGGCGATATCCACCTGGCACAGGCGGTTGTTGGCATAGTTGCGGTGCATCTCCGAGAGCACGCCGATCTCGAGCCCCCAGTCGCTCGGGATACGGATATCGTTGAGGACGTCGCGGCGGAACGAGAACTCGCCGGCCAGCGCATAGCGGTAGCTGTCCATGTAGCAGAGGTACTCGCTGTCGCCGAACACCTGCTTGAGCGCGCGGATCAGTGGCGTTACGAGCAGGCGGCAGACGCGGCCCTTGATACGGTTGTCGGCGATGCGCGTGTAGAAGCCCTTGCAGAACTCGTAGTTGAATTGCGGGTTGGCGACCGGGTAGATCAGGCGTGCAAGCAGCTCGCGGCTGTAGGTCAGGATGTCGCAGTCGTGCAATGCGATCGACTCCGCCTTGCCCGACGCCAGCGTGTAGCCCATGCAGTACCACACATTGCGCCCCTTGCCGGGCTGCTGCGGCGCCAGCCCGAGTTCCTGCAGCTCGTTGTCGAGTGCGCGCAGGCGCGGCCCGTCGTTCCAGAGCACGCGGTGCTCCTGCGGCAGCTTCGAGAAGAACTCGACCGCGTGGCGATACTGCTGCTCGTCGGCGCGGTCGAGGCCGATCGTGATTTGCGACAGGTACGGAACCTGTGTCAGTTCGTCGATGATGTGCGGCAGCGCCTCCGTCTCGAGTTCGGAGAACAGCGACGGCAGGATCAGCGCCATCGGCCGCTGCCGGCTGAAGCCCAGCAGCTCGTTCTCCATCTCCTCGACCGAGCGCTGCGTCAGGTTGTGCAGCGTCGTGATGTTTCCGTTCTGGTGAAAGTCAGCCATGGTTGTTGTCCGTGGTGATGGTTTCGAGAATCTTGCGCACACCCTCGTCCCAACCGACCGGGCCGGTGCCGTGCGTCACGAGCACACCATCACCGCGTGAGAGCCCGGGCGGCGCATGCGACGGCGAGCGGATTATGATCGCGTGATCCGCCGCCTCGAGCATGGCGGCATCGTTGTGACTGTCGCCGATGGCGATGCTGACGGGCATTTCGCCCAGGGCTTTCGCATACTGCGCATTGAGCCACAAGAGCGCGCGTCCCTTGTCGCAATCGCCCGAGACATGCATGAAACGCCCGCCCTGCAGGATCGTTGCGCCATGCTGTTCCATGAGCCGGATGAAGGCGGCCTTGCGCGTCTCGTCGCCCTGCCAGCGCAGCGGTTCGCCATACTCGCGCTGCGCGGCGCGCCCGGCATCCTCGGGCGCAAGCCCGGTCAGTCCCACGATCTCGTCGCGGGAGAGACTCTCGAAACCGCTGTAGTCGTCGTGAAACTGCGCCGCGACGGCATCCAGCTTGCCCAGCCAGTAGCTGCGCCGCAGGCTGAACTCGCGGACGAGGAAACCGTCACGCAACTGCGTGCCGGCGGGCTGCTCGTCGAAATAGCCTGCGGGAATGAAGACGGCCGCGCCGTTCTCGGCAATGAAGGGGTGTCGATTGCCGAGTTCGCGGCGAATTTCGAGCAACTCGGCGCGGGTCTTGCTGCTGACGGGAATCACGGGCACGCCCTGCTGCTCGAGTTCCGCCAGCAGGGGATCGGCCTCGGCATGACTGTAGGTCTCGTGGTCGAGCAGCGAGCCGTCGAGATCCGTGTAGATCACGATCCTGCTCATCTCTGCGCCACCCGGAAATGCGCTCGCATAGGCCTCAGAACCCCGTTGTCCCGCAAGGTCTCTCTCGAATGTTCCCGTCAGGCAGGGCCCGCCGCGTGGATGTTGGCCGGCACTTCGTCGGTATAGTCCGCGAAGTTCTCCCTGAACATCGCCGCCAGCTTCGTTGCCTGGGCATCGTAGGCCGCCGGGTCGCTCCAGGTCTCGCGCGGCTTCAGCAACTTGTCCGGCACGCCGGGGCAAGTCTCCGGCACCTCGAAACCGAAGACCGGGTCGCGCCACGTCGGCACATCGTCGAGATCGCCGTTGAGCGCCGCATTGACCATGGCGCGCGTGTGCGGAATCGCGAAACGTTCGCCGACGCCGTAAGGGCCGCCGCTCCAGCCGGTGTTGATGAGCCAGACCTTGGCGCCGTGGCGCAGGATGCGCTCGCCGAGCAGTTCCGCGTAGCGCCGCGGATGCAACGGCATGAAAGGCGCGCCATAGCAGGCGCTGAAGACCGGCGAGGGTTCCGTGACGCCCTTCTCGGTGCCGGCGACGCGCGCCGTGTAGCCCGAGATGAAGTGGTACATCGCCTGTTCCGGTGACAGCCGGGACACCGGCGGCATGACGCCGAAGGCGTCGCAGGTCAGGAAGATGATGTTTTCCGGGTGGCCGCCAATACCCTCGAGCGTTGCATTCGGGATGGCGCTGATGTGGTAGGCGCCGCGCGTGTTTTCCGTCAGCGAGTCGTCGTCGAGATCGAGCCAGCGATCGTGGGACTGCAGCGTGACATTCTCCAGCACGGTGCCGAAGCGCTGCGTCGTGGAGTAGATCTCGGGCTCGTTCTCGGGCGACAGCTTGATCATCTTGGCGTAGCAGCCGCCCTCGAAGTTGAAGATGCCGTTGTCGCTCCAGCCGTGCTCGTCGTCGCCGATCAGGGTGCGCGACTCGTCGGCCGAGAGCGTCGTCTTGCCGGTGCCGCTGAGGCCGAAGAAGAGCGCGGTCTTGCCGTCAGGCCCGATATTCGCCGAGCAGTGCATCGGCAGCACCCCCTTGTCGGGCAGCAGGTAGTTCATGACCGAGAAGATCGATTTCTTGATCTCGCCGGCGTAGCTTGTGCCGCCGATCAGCACGAGGCGCTCATGGAAATTGACGAGGATGAAGGTCTCGCTGCGCGTATGGTCGACCGCGGGCATGGCGTGGAAGCGCGGCGAGTTGATCACCGTGAATTCCGGCACGTGCGTGGCGAGCTCCTCGGGCTTTGCCTGGATGAAGAGATTGCGCGCGAACAGGCTGTGCCAGGCGTACTCGGTGATGATGCGGATCGGCATGCGGTAGTCGGGGTCCGCGCCGGCGAAACAGTCCTGCACATAGACATCCTTCATCTGCAGGTAGGAGGCCATGCGCTGGTGCAGGATGTCGAAATTCTGCTCCGGGATCGGCTTGTTGATGGTGCCCCACCAGATCTGGTCGTGGCTCTCGCTCTCGTCGACGATGAACTTGTCGTTGGCCGAGCGGCCCGTGTGGTGACCGGTGCGCACGACGAGCGGTCCCCGGTGCGCGAGCGCGCCCTCGCGGCGCTCGAGCGCCTGCTCGTAGAGCGCCGGCGTCGGCAGGTTCCAGTAGATATCGTTCAGATTATAGAGTCCATGGTGCTCCAGTCCATGACTGCTATGTTTGATCTCGGTTTCATGCATGTCGGGCTCCTGATAGTACGGCATCTCTGTGCAAGCCGCGACCGGTGATGCCGGTCCGCGGCTTGCACCAGTCTGTTATTGGATGATAATACGCGCACCAAATGAGTGCACCAGGCGAAACGAGACCCTCGTTTTGCACTGCCTGGACTTTATTCAGGCAAGAAGTTTGCCAACGGCCGTTTGCGTCGCTCCGCGTGGCTGTCTGCGGCGCGTCGTACGCGGCTCCGAAAACATCAATCGACCCACGCCGGCAGTTCGCCGAGCGCCGTCGACGCCAGCAGGTAGGGCTCCCCGCTCTCGAGCACGCGATGCTGGATCTCCTTGAGCAGCGTCGCGGGACGCCGCGCCAGGGGATCAGCGCCGTGCGCCTCGCTACTGCCGGAGACATGCCCCCACATGTGCTCGAGCGCGTTGCGCAATCCGCCTTGCGATGGTGGCCGTTGCAAGGCGAGTGTCAGGCGCTGCGCGAGATCCGCGTAGTCGTCCTTGCGGCGCATGCCGGCGACGCGCCTGCCGATGCGCTTGTAGAGCTTCTGGTCGCGCGCCATCACCGAGTACTTGTGCTGCGCCCAGAGCTGCTGCGCATTGCGCGGCAACGGGATACGCCCCTCGACGCCTCCACCATAGTCGTCGGCGAGCATCTGCAACTGGGCGATCGCCTCTTCTCTGTCGAGCGCGGGCCATTGTCCCTTGCCGCTGCGCGTCAGGACCGGCGTGATATCGGCATAGCCGCGCAAGTTGAGTTCCGCGACGAGCAGGCGGTGACGCTGCTTGAGCGCCCAGCCGAAACCGCTCCAGCGCATGCTTTCCTGACTGCCGTGCGCGGGCTTGCTGCGCGTGACGAGGAGGACCGTCTCGTGCAGGAGACGGTGCTCCGACAGCAGCAGGTCGCGGCTCAGATAGCCCGGGTTGATGTCCCAGATTCGCATCATGGCGCCTTGCCCCCTGCCCCGGCGGCGATAGGCAACGGCCCGGCACGATGGCAAGGATACCCGTCGTCCTGTTCGATATTCTCGCCGGTGTCGTCGTGACGCCTCATCGGATCGGCGGCCTCCTCGCGCGGGACATGATTCCAGAATGGATTGATTGTAACCGCTGGAGGGTTTCTGATTAAGCCGCCTGCGGGGCCCCGGTTTCCTGCTAGAGCCATCGCTTCCAGCGAAACAGCAGCAGTTGCAGGATCACCGCCAGCAGCAGCAACCCGCTGAAGACCCAGAAGGCGTCGGGATCGTCGGCGCCGGGGATGCCGCCGACATTGATGCCGAGCAGCCCCGTGAAGAAACCGAGCGGAAGAAAGATCGCGGCCACCAGAGAGAGCACGTACATGCGCTGGTTGAGCTGCTCGGAGAGCCGGCTCAGCAGCTCTTCCTGGCTGACGGCCGCGCGCTCGCGCACGGCTTCGAGATCCTCCATGTGGCGGATCAGGCGATCGGTGATCTCGCGGATCTCGATGCGGGCGGCATCGTCGATCCAGCCCACTTTCTCCGTCGCGAGTCTCGACAGCGCATCGCGCTGCGGCGAGAGATAGCGGCGCAGCGTGATCGCCTGGCGGCGCAGGCTCGCGAGCTCGAAGCGCAATTCGGCATGCGCGCCATCGAGCATGTCCTCCTCGAGTTCGGCCGCGCGGTCCTCCATGGTCTCGATGGTGTCGCTCATGCGCCAGGTGAGGCGGTCCACGAGTTCGACGAGGAAATCCGTCGTGCTGCGCGGCCCCTCGCCGGCCTCGAGTTGCGCCGTGATGTCGTTCACGGAGAGCATCTCCCGCCGTTTCGTCGATATGATGCGCCTGCCGTCGATCCAGAGACGGATCGAGACCATGTCCTCCGGGTCCGCGCCGGGATTGAGGTTGACACCACGCAGCGCGATCAGCAGGCCATCGCCGATCTGGGTGGTGCGCGGGCGCGTATCCTCCGCCAGCAACGCATCGACCACCACCTCCTCGAGCGCTGCCTCTTCCCGCAGCCATCGAGAGTGGGCGGGATCGCTGTAATCGAGCTGGACCCAGAGCGGCTGCAGGGATTCGGACCATTCACGGTTTCCGTGCAGCATGATCAGTTGCGCGGAACCGGCGCCATCGAAGGCGCAGGCGCGCGGAAGTTCTCTGTTTGCTGCCTGACTCTCCACTCTCTGTTGCCGATTGCCTCTCCGGAAAGGATTTGGTCAGTGTACGTCTTTGCGGGGGGATTGGCGATTACTTGCGAGCGGCGACAGCCCGGCACAAGCCACGGCATGAGCAGACGCCCGGCAAGTCATCACTGTATGCCAACAAGAGTAACCTTCAGGCTGGATTCTGTTTCCTGCCGCTGATCAGCCAGTTGTTGAATCGGAAGCTGATCTTCCTGAACTCGCATAGACGCTCATCGTGGTCACTGTGACCAATATCAGCACCATGCCGAACATTTGCGCTACATCCAGGCTTTCATGCAAAAGCACGACGCCGAACAGCGCAGCGGTGACCGGCTCGACCATTGCCACGATTGAGGCCACGGCCGGCGTAGTATGATTCAGGCCGATGACATACAGAACGAAAGAGACTCCCGCCCCCACCACACCCAGTCCCGCGAACAGCGGCCAGTCCGGTGTACTCAGGGCTGCAAGGGTCTGGTCGACATCGCTCGGCCAGACAAGAATGATGGCAAGCACCGCAAAGGCTATTGAGAGAATCGCCTGCGGACTTCCGTGCGGCGCCGCGTACTTGAAGCCGAAAATGAATATCGCATAGGACAGGCCGGCAAGCAGTCCGGCGCCCACACCGATCGGCGTGACGCCGCTCGCGCCGATATCGTGAATCCGCGTAAGCAGCACAATGCCGAGCATCACCACCGCGATTGCAGCCCACTTCAGCGTGGTTGGGCTTTCGAGCTTTAGTGCGAACGACACGAGATAAACGAACACCGGCGCGCAGTACATCAAGGTGACCGCAACTGCGACGCTTGCCTCTGCGATGCTCACGAAATAGAACGCGAAGTTGCCTGCTACGCCGACACCTGCAATCGCTGACCAGAACCACAGGCGGGGATTTGCCAATCCGCTACCGTGCGGGCGCAACGTCAGCCAGACGAGGACGAACAGGAGGCCGATCGCGCCGCGGTAGAATGAAACCACGAACGGATCCCAGCCACCGGCCATGAGCAAACTGCCGATTCCGCCTGACACCCCCCAGCAAAGGGCAGCCAGCGCCACTAAAGCTGTATTCGGACCCACCATTTGATCTCGCTTGTGCATGATGATATCAGGACAGTTCCTGCGGCGAATCTTGTACCCCGGTGCAAGTCACTGATGATCAAATCCTGTCAAGAGCTTAGCCGCAGATCGTACTGGCGGGCAACGTATGCTCATGGCTGCCAACCCTGCAATTCGGCGAACCATCTCCCGCTTGACGTTTGAGTAATCTGGCGTGCATGCAACGAAGCCTGGTGAAGATCACAGACCAGCGAGTTGTCAGGGCCTTACCGATTCCTGCAAGGCTCGGCGTCGTCAGCAGGATCGCGCTCAGGATGCCCCATCGGCGTCACTCTCATTGGCCAGCACACCCGGAGAGGCGATCGCCAGGGTCGTATCCAGGTCGACACAGCAGGCATCATCCAGCGCCACTGGAGCTTCATTGACCACGCAGATCGTGACGATTGCGGTGTTGGTGCCGCCGAACCCGTCTTCGATCTCACAGGTGACCTTGTCCGTGCTGGCAAAGCCTGCGTTCGGGGGTCCGGTGATGCTGTCGTCATTGTTGATCACCAAGGTGGCGTCCAAAGGCGGCAAGGCGATACCGGTCACGGTCAAGGTGTCACCATCCGCATCGCTTGAGAAACATCGTCAAGCGATTTCACTCTGCTCCCGAAACCCTGCATCGAAGACCTTCACCGATCCGGGATGCGGGAAACGCCGGCATCAGCATCCCGGTCTCGAGGCATGCCGGCGCGCAATCAGGCATGCCGTGCGAGAAGCCGGTCCCGATCAACCGGCGGCCAGCCATCACCTGCTCGAGAAGGCTTATGACACAGGCACGGTCCGGGAACTGCACGGGCAGAAGAGTATCCGCACCACACCGGGTCTCTGTCCATATGCTGAACCGGGCCGGCCGGCATCACTCGAGCAAATGCTCAGCCAGCCGCCTTCTCTTCGGGTTTCTGCGGAAACACCACGAGGTGATCGATCTCGAGCCCGATGCCGAGCTTCTCGCCGACGGCGTGGTTGTGGTGGGAGTGCACCATGGAGAGGATCTCCGTGCCACTCTCGAGTTCGAGGGTGTAGAGATAGCTGGCTCCGCGGAAGGCGCGTTTCTTGATGACGGCCTTGCGCGGGCTGCAGTCGTCGTGGACGATGTCGTCCGGGCGCACGAGCACCTTGACCTTGCAGCCGGGCCTGCAGCCCGCCGGCACATGGCCCTCGAGCGTCACGAGCTCGGTCTCGACCCGGTCCCCGTCGAGCACGAGGCCGTCGATGAAGACGCCCTGGCCGATGAAGTCGGCGACGAATTGCGTCGCCGGCTGGTGATAGAGGTTATAGCCCGAATCCCACTGCTCCAGCCGCCCGGCGTTCATGACGCCGATGGTGTCGGCCATGGCGAAGGCCTCGTTCTGGTCATGGGTGACGAGAATGGCCGTGATCTTCTCCTGCTTGAGGATGCGGCGCACGTCGGCGGCGAGCTGTTCGCGCAGCTCCACGTCCATGCTCGAAAAGGGCTCGTCGAGCAACAGCAGTTGCGGTCGCGGCGCGAGTGCGCGGGCCACGGCAACGCGCTGTTGCTGGCCACCCGAGAGTTCGTGCGGGTAGCGCTTGTCGAAGCCCGGCAGGCCGACGAGTTCCAGCAGCTCGTCGACGCGCGCCTTCTGCTGTTTCCATGAGAGGTCGCGGATGCCGAAGCTGATGTTGTCGGTGATCGTCAGGTGCGGGAAGAGCGCGAAATCCTGGAACACCATGCCGACCTCGCGCTTCTCGGGCGGCAATGTGCGGCGCGCCGTGCTGACCGTGACGCCGCCGATCTGGATGACGCCCGCGCTGACGGGCTCGAAGCCCGCGATGGCGCGCAGCAAGGTGGTCTTGCCGCAGCCGCTCGGCCCCAGCAGGCAGCCGATGTCGCCCTCCTTCAACATGACGAGAACATCATGCACGACCTCGGTCTTGCCGTAGGCGACGGAGACGTGATCGACGTACAGCAGGTTCATTGGATCTCTCCCCCGGCGCGCGACCGGCTGATCGCCATGCTCAGCAGGATCACCGGGACGATGCCGGCGAGCACGATCATCAACGCCGGCGCCCCGGCATCGGCAAGGCGCTCGTCGGCCGCCATCTCGTAGGCGCGCACCGCGAGCGTGTTGAAGTTGAACGGCCGCAGGATCAGCGTCGCCGGCAGCTCCTTGAGGACGTCGACGAACACCAGCAGCAGCGCCGTCAGGACCGTGCCCTGCATGATCGGCAGGTGGATCTTGCGCAGCACGCCCATGGGCCTCAGGCCGAGCGAACGGCCCGCGTCGTCCATCGACGGCTTGATCTTGCCGAGCCCCGACTCGACGGCCTGGATGGAGACGGAGAGGAAGCGCACCGTGTAGGCGAAGATCAGCGCCACGAGCGTGCCCGACAGCAGCAGTCCCGTGGAGATGCCGAAGGTGTCGCGCATCCAGCCGTCGATGGTGTTGTCGAGCCACGCGAACGGAATCAGCACGCCGACCGCGATGACCGTCCCCGGCACGGCGTAACCCATGGCGGCCGCGCGCACGCTGCCCTCGATGAGCGGCGTGGAACGCAGCCGTTTGCCGTAGGCGAGCAACAGCGCGAGCAGCACCGCGACCATGGCGGCGATGGCCGCCAGCATGAGACTGTGCCAGGTCAATGTGAAGAAGGACCAGCTGATGGTCTGGTCTGCGGTCGTGAAGGTCCAGACCAGCAGCTGCAGCGCCGGCAGCAGGAAACCGAGCAGCACCGGCAGGAGGCAGGCGGCGAAAGCGAGGTACTTCGCGAAACCCTGCAGCCGGTAGCGGCGAATCTCGGAGTACTTGTTGCTGGTGTGGTGGAAGCGCGCACGCCTGCGCGACCAGCGCTCGAGCACGATGAGCACGAAGACGAAGCCCAGCAGCATGGCCGAGAGCTGCGCCGCCGAGGCGCTGTCACCCATGCCGAACCAGGTCCGGAAGATGCCGGTCGTGAAGGTGCTGACGCCGAAATACTGCACCGTGCCATAGTCTGCCAGCGTTTCCATGAGCGCCAGTGAGAGGCCCGTGACGATGGCCGGGCGGGCCAGCGGCAATGCCACGCGAAAGAAACTCGTGACGGGCGAGCTGCCGAGTGTGCGGCTGACCTCGAGCACGCAGATCGACTGCTCGAGAAAGGCCGAACGCGCAAGCATGTAGACATAGGGGTAGAGCACGAGCGACAGCATCAGCATGGCGCCGCCGATCGAGCGGACTTCCGGGAACCAGTAATCGCCGTAGCCCCAGCCGAACCAGCCGCGCAGCGTCGACTGCACGGGCCCCTCGAAGTCGAGCATGCCCGTGTAGGTGTAGGCGATGATGTAGGCCGGGATCGCCAGCGGCAGCAGCAGTGTCCAGGTGAAGAGCCTGCGCCCCGGGAACTCGCACATGCTCGTGAGCCAGGCCGTCGTCACCCCGATCGAGAGCACCCCGGCGGAGACACCGATCATGAGTAGCAGCGAGTTGGTGACATAGTCGGCCAGCAGGTTCTCGGCCAGGTGATGCCAGTTGTCGTTGACGGGTTGCAGGACGAACGAGGCGATGACGAGCACGGGAACGGCCATGAGCAGTGCCACGCCGAGAATCGACGTGTCCCACAGAAAAGGCCGCGGCAGCCCGAGGCTGCCGCGGCTTGGCGATGTCCCGGTGATTGTGGCCATGCGTTGCCGTTTGTGACGGAAAACGACCGATTATAGCGTTATCGGCCGCCTTTTGCGCCGGGTTACTTCCAGCCGGCCCGGTCCATGAGGCGCACGGCATCGCCGTTGAGCTCGCCGAGTTTCGAGAGGTTCAGCGTATCGGCCTTGAAATCGCCCCACCCCTCCAGGATGTCGCTCCACTGCACGCCGGCGCTCACCGGGTACTCGTGGTTGACCTCGGCATACCACTGCTGCGCCTCCTCGCCGACGAGGTATTCCATGAGTCGCTTCGCATTGTCGCCGTTTTTCGCGGCCACGGTCATGCCGATACCGCTGACGTTGACATGCGTGCCGCGGCCATCCTGGTTCGGCCAGAAGACGGCAACCTTGCCAGCGGCTGCGCGTTGCTCCTCATCCTTGCTGTCCAGCATCGCAGCGACATAGTAAGTATTCGCTATCGCAATGTCGCACTGACCGGCTGCCGCGGCCTTGATCTGGTCGCGGTCGCCGCCCTTCGGCGGACGCGCGAAGTTGGCAACGAAGCCCTCGGCCCAGCTCTCGGTCTGCTGCTCGCCGATGTTGGCGATCATGGAGGCGACGAGGGACTGGTTATAGATGTTGTCGGACGAGCGAATGCAGATCCGCCCTTTCCAGGCGGGATCTGCCAGCGCCTCGTAGGTCGAGAGACTCGCAGGATCGACCTTCTCCCTGACGTAGAAGATCGGGCGTGCGCGCTGGGAGAGTCCGAACCAGTAACCCTCCGGATCACGCAGGTTTTCGGGGATTGTGTCGTTCAGCACCCCGGATGTGACCGGCTGCAGGACACCCGCGGCTTTCGCGCGGTGCAGGCGGCCGGCATCGGTCGTGATCAGCAGATCCGCCGGCGTATTGCGGCCCTCGGTTTCGAGACGCTTCAGGAGCGCGTCCGCCTTGCCCGTCACGAGGTTGACCCTGATGCCGGTCTCCTCGCTGAACCTGTCGAGCAGCGGCTTGATGAGCTGCTCCTTGCGGGCCGAGTAGAGGTTGACCTCGCCGGATGCGATTGCCAGAAGCGGGGTCGCCGCGAGCAAGGCGGCGATGAGCAGTATTACGAGTCTTTTCATGCTGGTCTCCGGACAGTCTGTTATTGAATGGGAGGGAATAGTATTCTAAATGCGAATCGTTTTCAATTGCGTTTCAATAAATTCTTTTTCTCGCGGCATAGCGAAAATCTTGCATGTGCGAGCGCCGCGCAGGATCAGGCGCCAGCATGCAGAAGCAACGCCCTGGCCGCTGGGCGATTTCCCACCCGCCTGCTAGAGTACGGCATCACCTCATGGGAGAGATGCCAATGAAAGCTGTCACTGCCACGGCGATATTCCTGCTCGCCGCCGCCTCGCCGCCCTCGCATGCCGACGACTTGATCAGCGTGAAGCAGATCTCGGCCGAGCTCGCCTCCGATCTGGCCTGGGAGGCCGTGCGTGCATGCCGTGCGAAGGGCTACCAGGTCAGCGCCGTCGTCGTCGACCGCAGCGCCTCGCCCCAGGTCGTGATCCGCGACACCCTGGCGCCACGCTTCACGATCCAGATCGCCACGGAGAAGGCCAATGCCGTGATCCTGTCCAGAGTGAGTTCGTCGGAGTTCCGCCGCAACCGCGAGGACATCCGCATGGAGATGAACCATGTCGACGGCCTGCTCGTCCTCGAGGGGGGATTGCCGATCTCGGCAGCGGGCAGCATGGTCGGCGCGATCGGCGTCAGCGGAGCGCCCGGCGGCGACAAGGATGCCGAATGCGCCATGGAGGCGCTCGAAAAAATCGAGGCGCGGCTCGAGTTCGCGGAGTGATGGCGCCAGGTGCACGCATTGCCCCGAAGCGGCTGGCACAGTTTCATCCCGGCGCAGCAAGGCGGCGGAAACCCTGAAATAGCAAAGCCCGTCACCGCAGGTGCGATGACGGGCTTGTCCGCAGCGGACCTGGCGCGTTGACTACTCTTTCTTCGTTCCGGGTTTTTCCGTTTCCAGGCTCTCGAGGCCCGCGGTGAAACCGGACAGTGAGACCGGCGCCGCGATGCCCTGCCCCTGCGGGTTCCCGAAAGTGACGGTCATCTGGTTGCCTTTCTTCATGCGGGTGACGAAATCCTCGTCGAGCTGGACCCCGGCCTGGCAGCCGGAAGGCATGCAGGTGTTGATCGGCAGGCGGCCGACCTTGCCCTTGCCGTCGATCTGCAACTCGATGCCGGGCGGCAGGAAGATACCGAGAGGCAGCGTGATGACCGCGACAGGCTGATCCTTGTCGGGCACGTAGCCGACCGCCATCTTCATCATCGCCGTGTTGCTCTCTTCGTCGATGAGGGTCTGGGAAATCTGGCAGATCTCGATCTGCTCGCCTTTCTCGCTGGTGACCATCTCGCACTCCTTGAACCAGTCCCCGAACTTCTCGACCGGACGGCTCAGCTTCGTCTGCTTGCCGGCCTCCCCGGAAGTCGCCGTATCGGCCGGCGCAGTCGTCGCCTCCTGGCTCTTTGCAGCTGCCTCGTCGGCCGTCCCCGTCTCTTCGGCAAACGCAGTGAAAGAGGCCGAAGCCAGGACGATGGCCGAAGCCAGGATCATGAGGTTGTAATGCATGGTGGTCTCACTCCATTTATGAATTGTGCTTGCTTTGAAAAGCTGGCGTCTTCAAAGTTCAGCTTGGATCCGGATTTAATCAGTGCTCAATTCTATCACTGCTTCAGTGCAGAGACGATGGCCTGTTGACGCGCGAGGTATTCCTGCTGGCGGTTGCCGGGGACGGCACCGCTGCTGCATGCCTTTTCGAGCATGGCGAGCGCCTGCTCGCGCGGACTCACAGCGAGTCCGCCGGTCATGGCGTCGGAGAGGTGTTCGAGTTGCCACTGGCGACGCTCATCGGCATAGGCCTCCGGCGTTTCGAGCCCCAGCAGTACCTCGATCTCGAGCATGAGCCGGTTCCTGCGCTCGAGGTTCGCCTCATGCGCATCGCAGAGCGCGCGCTCCGCCTTGCCGATCGCCGTCACGCGCTGCCTGAAGAGGCCGTCGAATTGCTCCTCGAGCGCGATCTCCTCCCCGTTGCACATGGCCTGCTCGAGGGCATCGAGCCGTGCGGCCTGCGCCACGATGCGGTCGATGTGGTCGTTCCACTGCGCCACCTCGGCACGCTGCTCCGAGGCGTCATAGGCCTTGAGCGCCTTGTTCCAGGCATCGTTGATCTGGCGGAAGCGTGATTTCGGCATCTGGCCGATCTCGTTCCATTCACTGACCAGGCGGTCGCGCTCGGCACGCGCATCCTGGCGCCGGTCGGCCGGAAGCCCGGCAAGCGCCTGCATCGCGTCGACGAGCGCCTGCTTGTTCTCCGCGTTCTCGCCCAGCTCCTGGTTGACCTCCTCGTTGTGCACATTGCGGCGTTCGAAGACCGCATCGCAGGCCGCGCGGAACTGCTTCCAGAGGCGCTGCTCGACGCCGCGTGAAGCCGTCACGAGTGGCTTCCATTTCTCCTGCGCGGCGATGGTCTCGTCGATCGCGGTCTGCAGGTCGGGCTCTGTGGCCAGCCGCGTCACCTGCTTGATGAGACGCTCGCGGCGCTGCTTTTCGCTGTCGCGGACGCCGCGCAGCCTCTCCTCGAATGGCTCGATGGTCTCGATGAAGCGCTGGTTGAGGATCTGCCAGGTCTCCTTGTCGACGCCGCCGAGCTTGCGCCACTTGTCGCGCAGCTGGCGCATGCGTGCGTCGATCGCCGGCCAGTCCGGCTGCTCCCAGTCGATGGCCCGGTATTCCTGCTCCAGGCTGTCACAGAATTCGCCACGCCTGGCGGCCGCCTGCTGCTGGCTCTCCTGCTGTGCCTCGCGGTGGGCGACGACCGGCGCATAGGCCGCCTCGGCAGCGGCGTTGAAACGTTCCCACATGGCGTCCGGCGCGGCGCCGCCCTTGCGGTCGACCTCGCGCCATCGGTCGCGCAACTTGCGTACCCGCTTGCCGCGCTCGGTGACGGAGAGTTCCTCCCCGGCGAGCGCATGCATGGCAGCGATAAGTTCCTCGCGCACCCTGTCGCTGCCGAAGCGTTGCCAGTCGCGCAGTTCCGAGAGTCGGCCGAGCAGGCGGCTCCAGGTCGTCTTCGTCGCCTTGAGCTTCTGTGGGGCGATCTGCTGCAGCTCGTCATGGCACTTGCGCGCCTGACCCATGGCCGTATTGGCCGGCGCGAGCTTGCCATTGTCGAGAGCCTTGCCGAGCTGTTCCAGGTGCTGCGCGAACTCCGCCTCGAGCGCGTCGGCGCGTTCCGCGCTTTTCTCGAGGCGCATCTGCGCCTGTTGCAGGTGCTGCCTGAAACTGCGTTCGAGATCGGCCTCAGGCTTGCCAGGCAGGTTGTGCCAGCGCTGCTCGATCTCCTTGAGACGGTTGCGGCTGGCAACTGTTTCGCCTTTTGCGGCCGCCTCGATCGCGCCGATGATCTCGAGCTGCCGTGCATGCTGCTTGCGCTGGCGGGCGATCTCGGCAGTGCGCTTGCGCAGCAGGCCGAGGGTCTCCTCGAGTTCGGTCGCCAGCGCCGCGTTGATCTCGCCGAGCTCCTGTTCGAGCAGCTGCCAGCTGTTGCCGAGCAGGCCGATGACCTTGCCGACACCCTCGATGTCGTAAGAGGGTTTGGTGGCGTTGGATTCGAGGTCATTGAGCAGTTTCTTTGCCTGGTCGCACACTTCGCGTTGGCGTTCGAGCTCCTCGCGCGACTTGCGGGCCGCCTCGATCGCCTGTTGCGCCGTGCGATGCGCCGCCGCGAAACGCGTTCTGAGTTCATCGGCTGCATCCTGCTGCAGCTGCTCCCACTCGGCATGCAGGTGCGTGACGGCGGTCTGGTCAGGCTGCTGCAGGGCGGCATAGCTTTCCATGCGCTCGACGGCCTGCTGCTGCTTGAGCGGGCGCTCCTGCTGCTCGCGCAGGCCCTCGACCATCTCGCGCGCCAGGCGTGCGACGCGCTTGTCGCGCCCGCGCGCCTCCCTGGCGATACGTTCGAGCGTCGGCAGTCGATCGATGGCATTGAGGGCCTCGAGCCGGATGTCGCCATCGGGATCCTTCATGGCGATATCGGCCAGCAACGCCGGCTTGTCGAGCATGCTCAGGGCCAGCCTGCGGACCAGCGGCGAGGGGCTGCGGCGCACGAGGTACTCGGCCATCTCCGGATCCTTCTGCCGGTTCAGGCGGCTGGCCGCCTCCTGCTCGGAGACGGAACCTGCCTCGCCGGCGAGCAGTTGCCAGATACGGCGCCGCGCCGCGACGCGGACCGAGTCGTCGCTATCGCTGTTCATGACATCGAACAGCAGATCGAGATCCTCGAGGCGGCGCGCGGCAATGCGGCGAATGCCGGCATCGGCATCCCTGGTGATGACCTGCGCGAGGTTGGGGTCGTCAGCCTGCAGCAGGTTGACAGCCTCGGCGCGGATGGCCGGATTACGGTGACGCCATTTCGGCGGGAAAAGCTTGTCCCACATGATCGGAAGCTGGATCCTTGATTGAGTGGTCCGAAAGTAGACTGTTTCGGCGCGAGTATGTCAAGAAAGCACGCCGGCCGGCGTCAGCCGAAAAGCAACAACAGGTTGTTGAGAAACCGCCTGCCGAGCGCCGTCGGCCTGATCACCTCTGGGTCCTCGTCGAGCAGGCCCTGCCTGCGTGCGAGCGCCAGCCGCTGGCCAATGGCGGCCAGTGCCAGGCCGGTGCGCTGCTCGAACCAGGCTGCCGGCACACCGGCGTTGAGGCGCAGGGCGTTGAGCATGAACTCGAGCAGCAGGTCGTCGTCCTGCAGCCGGTTTTCGCTCGACAGCGCGTCACCGCCGTCTGCCGCCTCCATGTAGCGTTGCGGATGGCGCTGCTTGCGCCGGCGCACGATGCTGCCGTCCGGCAATGTGATCTTGCCGTGCGCACCGGCGCCGATGCCGATGTAGTCGCCGAAACCCCAGTAGTTGAGGTTGTGACGGCTGCGGCGGCCCGGACGCGCATGAGCGGAAACCTCGTACTGGGTGTAGCCGCTGGCGGCGAGCAGGTCGAGACCGGCTTCCGAGATCGCGGCGAGCTGCTCGTCGTCCGGCAGTTCCGCTGGCGGCGCGGCGTGAAAAGCAGTGTTGGGCTCGAGTGTCAGCTGGTACCAGGAGAGATGTTCCGGCGCCAGGCCGATCGCCTGCTGCAGGTCGTCCATCGCCAGCGCGAGGCTCTGCGCGGGCAGGCCGAACATCAGGTCGAGATTGATATTGTCGAAGCCGGCCTCGCGTGCGAGCTGCAGCGCCTTGCGCGCCTCGTCCGCCGTGTGGATACGGCCGAGTCGCCCGAGCATGGCGTCGTCGAAACTCTGCACGCCGATCGAGAGCCGGTTGACGCCTGCCGCGCGGTAGCCCGCAAAGTGCGCCGCGTCGACAGTGCCGGGATTGGCCTCGAGCGTGATCTCGGCATCCGTGGCCAGATGAAAACGCTCGCGCACGCCAGCCAGAATGCGGTCGATGGCATCGGCCGTGAAGAGGCTCGGCGTTCCCCCGCCGAAAAAGATGCTCTCGAGTTGCCTGCCGGACGAGAGCCGCGTCTCGGCGTCGAGATCGCTGCCCAGCGCCGCGACATAGCGTTCCTCTTCGGGCGTTGCCGCATGGGAGTTGAAATCACAGTAGGGGCACTTGCGCACGCACCAGGGGATGTGGATGTAGAGCGACAGCGGGGGGGCGATGATATTCAAACAACTGCTCGTGGAATCCGGGATACGCCGGCATTGTGGCGGCAGGCATGCCGTTTGTCGAGCGCCGGCAGGGTGCGCAAGAGCCTGCGCGGGAACTTTTCCACCGGTTTCGGACTCGATGCTAGCGCCACCCCGTTATCATGCCTGCAATGCCTGACGGCGACGACTCCGAGGAGAATGCCCATGAAACCCACACCACGACTGCTGTTCCCGCTGCTCGTCACGCTCTGCCTGCTCGCCGCCGGCGCGGCGACCGCCGACGAGGAAGCCCGTTACAACCGCATCAGCCTCTCGGTCGAGGCGTCGGCCGATGTCGAGAACGACACGCTCGTGGCCGAACTCTTCATCGAGCACCAGGCGAAAACGGCTGCCGCGGCAGCGCTGGTCGTCAATGCCGCGGTCGGCTGGGGCGTGGACAAAGCCAGGGCCGCCCCGTCCGTCAAGGTGCGCACGCTCGACTACAACACGAGCCCGGTCTACAGCCAGCAGCCGCAGCAGAAGTCGGCCGAGCCCTTCACGCCGACGATCGTGGCATGGCGCGTCAGCCAGGCGATACGCCTGAAGAGCACCGACGCCGACACGCTGAGCGAACTCGTCACGGCATTGCAGGAGCGTCTCGCGATCCGCAGTATCGGCTACGAAGTCTCCACGGGGTTGCGCGACGCCACCAACAGCCAGCTCATCGACGAGGCGATCAAGGCATTCCAGCAGCGCGCGCAGCAGATCGCCGGGGGCTTCGGCCGCAATGGATACAAGCTCGTCGAGGTCAACATCAGCACCGGCAGCAGCAGGCCGCCGGTGCCCTACAGGAGCAATGCCAGGATGCAGATGGACGCGCCGGCTCCCGTCGCCATCGACGCCGGCAGCAGCACGCTCTCCGTCACCATCGACGGCACCATCGAGCTGGAGTGAGCCCGGTCGAGCGGCACCAGCCGGCACGCCCGGTTCGGGCCGCCCGCACAGAGATCAACCAGGCCGTGCCTTCCACGCCCGGGTGGGTTATGCTGGCAAGGAGTCCGCAGGATGCGGGCCTCTCCGACAGGCATGAACAAGGGACTGAATACCATGGCTATCACCGACTGGCCCGCGGGCGAGCGTCCGCGGGAGAAACTCCTGGCCCGCGGCGCGCACGCGCTCTCCGACGCGGAGCTCCTCGCGATCTTCCTGCGCACCGGCATCAGGGGGCAGACCGCTGTCGATCTCGCGCGTGAACTCGTGAGCCGTTTCGGCGGCCTCAAGCCCCTGCTCGCGGCCGACCGCAAGAGCTTCTGCGAGGCGCCGGGCCTCGGCAACGCCAAGTATGCACAGCTGCAGGCCGTGCTCGAAATGAACCGGCGCTATCTCGGCGAGGCGCTGCAACGCGGCGCGGAGATCGGCTCTCCCGATGCGGCCAACCGCTACCTGCAGGCGCAGATCGCCCACTACCCGATGGAGGTGTTCGCGGCGCTCTTTCTCGACACGCGCCACCGCGTGATCTGCTTCGAGGAACTCTTCAGCGGCACCATCGACGGCGCCAGCGTGCACCCGCGCGAGGTCGTCAGGAAGGCCATGCAGCACAATGCCGCAGCCATCATCTTCGCGCACAACCACCCGTCGGGCGTGGCCGAGCCGAGCCGCGCCGACGTGCAGATCACGGACAAGCTCAAGATGGCACTGGACCTCGTCGACGTGCGCGTGCTCGACCACATCGTGGTGACCGGCGAGAGCTGCATCTCCATGGCCAGCCGTGGATTGATCTGATCCGCGGCGACGCTGCCGGACGCAATGGTCGCAGAGCGATCTGGATTGCTGTTGCACACGACAGCACCTGCATCTGGACCGAACTGGCCGAAGGTTGCTATCTTGCGGCCTTTGAACCATCAGCTGACGCCACCGTGAGTTCATTCCAGATACGCCTCGCCGTCGAAAAGCTCGGGAAGGGCGGCATCGTCGCCTGCCCGACGGAATCGGTCTACGGCCTGAGCTGCGACCCGCTGAACCAGCACGCCATCGAGCGGCTGCTGGCGCTCAAGCAGCGGCCCGACACCAAGGGGTTCATCCTGATCGCCTCATCCATCGAGCAGCTCGAGCCGTTCGTGACCATCCCAGACAACCGCCGCGCCGAGATCGAGCAGGGCTGGCCCGGGCCGATCACCTGGGTGCTGCCGGCGAAGGAGGGCCTGCCGGCCTGGATCGGCGGCGGGCGCGACAGCATCGCGGCGCGCGTCACGGCGCATCCGATCATGGCGGAGATCTGCGCGCTCTACGGGGGCTGCCTGGTCTCGACCAGCGCGAACCTCTCCGGCCAGCCGCCGGCGCGCAACCCGGCGCAGGTCCGCAAACAGTTCGACGACCTGCTCGACATGATTCTCGGCGGCAAGCTCGGAGGGCTTGCCCGCCCGACCCCGATCCGCGATGCTGTGAGCGGAAAATTCATCAGACGCTAGGAGACTGCATGTCAATCGATACCGACGCCGTCAGACACTATCTGCTGCAACTCCAGGACAGCATCTGCGATGCCTTGCAACAGGAGGATGGAGAGGACTTCCGCGAGGACAGCTGGGAGCGTGAGGAGGGCGGCGGCGGCCGTTCGCGCGTGCTCGAGGAGGGCAAGCTCTTCGAGAAGGCCGGCGTCAACTTCTCGCATGTCTTCGGCAGGCAGCTGCCGGCCTCGGCCACGGCGCAGCGCCCGGAACTCGCGGGCCGCTCGTTCCAGGCCATGGGCGTTTCGCTCGTCATCCACCCGCGCAACCCCTACGTGCCGACCTCGCACGCCAACGTGCGTTTTTTCGTCGCCGACAAGGAGGGCGAGGAGCCCATCTGGTGGTTCGGTGGCGGCTTCGACCTGACGCCCTACTACGGCAACGACGAGGACGTGATTCACTGGCACAGGGTCGCGCGCGACGCCTGCGCGCCCTTCGGCGACGACGTCCATGCGCGCTTCAAGCAGTGGTGCGACGACTACTTCCACCTCAAGCACCGCAACGAACCGCGCGGCGTCGGCGGGCTGTTCTTCGACGACCTGAACGAATGGGACTTCGATACCTGCTTCGCCTTCATGCGCAGCGTCGGCGACGCCTACGTGCCGGCCTACCTGCCGATCGTGCAGCGCCGGCGCGAGACGCCATACGGCGAGCGCGAGCGCAACTTCCAGCTCTACCGGCGCGGGCGCTACGTCGAGTTCAACCTCGTCTACGACCGCGGCACCATCTTCGGCCTGCAGACCGGCGGACGCACCGAGTCGATCCTGATGTCGCTGCCGCCGCTCGTGCGCTGGCAATACGACTGGCACCCGGAGCCGGGCTCGCCCGAGGCCGTGCTCTATGAGAGGTACCTGAAGCCGAGGGAGTGGGTGTAAGGCTGGCGCGTCGAGTGGGACAGATGCGGTTCACTGCGTTCACCACATCCTACGAACTGGCTGCGCTCCGATTCGACAGAATTACACCCCGCCGTACTGCTCGCGCTCGCCGATCCAGCGCTGGATCAGGGGCTCGACGGCCTGCGGCCTCTCGCGGAGCACCTTCTCGGCCGCGCGCTGCACCTCGGCCAGCAGCTGTCCGTCGCGCACGAGGTCGGCAATGCGGAATTGCATCTCGCCGGTCTGGCGCGTGCCGAGCACCTCGCCGGGACCGCGGATCTCGAGATCCTTGCGGGCGATGCGGAAACCGTCCGTCGTCTCGCGCATCACCTCGAGCCGTTGCCGCGCCTGCTGGCCGAGCGGGGCGCGGTAGAGCAGTACGCAGTGGCTCTCGACACTGCCGCGGCCAACGCGCCCGCGTAGCTGGTGAAGCTGCGCCAGTCCGAGACGCTCGGGATTCTCGATGATCATGAGACTCGCGTTGGGCACGTCGACGCCGACCTCGATGACGGTCGTGGCCACGAGCAGGTCGATCTCCCCGGCCTTGAAGGCGGCCATGACGGCCTCCTTCTCCTGCGCCTTCATGCGTCCGTGCACGAGCGCGACGCCCAGCTCCTGCAGGTTTTCCTGCAACGCGCGCGCGGTCTCCCCGGCGGCCTGCGCCTGCAGCGCCTCGGACTCCTCGATGAGCGTGCAGACCCAGTAGGCCTGGCGGCCTTCCCGGCAGGCGCTGCGCACGCGTTCGACGATCTCGTCGCGCCGGCTCTCGGACACAACGACGGTTCGCACCGGCGTACGGCCAGGCGGCAACTCGTCGATGAGCGAGAGATCCAGATCGGCGTAGGCCGTCATGGCCAGGGTGCGCGGAATCGGCGTGGCCGTCATGATGAGCTGGTGAGGCAGGATGTCGCCGGATGCACCCTTGCGGCGCAATGCGAGGCGCTGGTGCACGCCGAAGCGATGCTGCTCGTCGACAATGATGAGCCCGAGTTTGTCGAAAGCGACATCCTCCTGGAACAGCGCGTGGGTGCCAACAATGAGCCGGGCCGTGCCATCGGCGATCTGCTCGAGCCGCTTCGCGCGCGCCCTGCCCTTGTGCCGCCCGGCGAGCCAGAGTACCGGGATCTCGAGTGGCTCGAGCCACTGCTGGAAATTTTTCAGGTGCTGCTCGGCCAGCAGTTCCGTCGGTGCCATGACGGCGACCTGGAAACCGCTGCCGATGGCATGCAGCGCGACGAGCGCCGCGACGATGGTCTTGCCGGAACCGACATCTCCCTGCACAAGGCGCTGCATCGGATTGGGCTGCGACATGTCCTTCTCGATGTCGGCGATGACGCGCCGCTGTGCGCCCGTCAGTTCGAACGGCAGCCGGTCGAGCAGACGCCGTTCGAGACCATCGTTCCTGCTGATCGCGTATGCCGGTTGCTGTTTGTGCTGCTCGCGCAGCTTGCGCAGGCTGAGCTGGTGCGCCAGCAGCTCCTCGAACACCAGCCGCTGTTGCGCCGGGTGTTCGCCCTGCTCGAAGACCGCCAGCGAGAGATCGGGCGGCGGACGGTGCAGCAGCGCCACGGCCTCGGCCAGCGGCATGCGGATCTTCGGCGAAACCGACGCATCGAGCCATTCGCGCAGCAGGCAGCCCTGGCGCAGGAAAACCAGCGCCTTGTTCGTCAGGTCGATCCAGGTCTTCTGCTGCAACCCCTCCGTGGAGTGGTAGATCGGTGTCAGCGACTCCTCGACGCCGGGCTCCGCGCCCTCGTCGAGCAGCCGGTACTCGGGATGCACGATCTCGACACTCGCAGGACCGCGGCGCACTTCGCCAAAACAGCGGATGCGCGCGCCGCGCACGAAGCTGTTCTTCTGGCTGCCCGTGAAATGAAAATAGCGCAGCAGCAGCGAGCCGCTGCCGTCGCTGACCTGCACGAGCAGCGAGCGCCGCCGGCCGAAGCGGATCTGCGCATGGTCGACATGTCCGTCGATGACGACGTGATCGCCGGGACGCACGCTGCCGATCGGCGTGATGCGCGTGCGGTCCTGGTAGCGGTATGGCAGGTGGAACAGGACGTCCTGGATCGTCCGGATGCCGAGCTGATGCAGCTTGCCGGCACTGCGTGGACCGACGCCCCTGAGCATGGTGACCGGCATGGCGTCGAGCATCCTGCCCGGGTCGCAAGCCGCCTTGTCGTCGTTACGCATCATGGGCTGCAATCTATCACACTCGTGCGCGATAATGACGCCTCATCCTGCATTCTGAAAAGCGCCCGGGACGACACACAGCATGGTTCACCAGACGACACTCCAGTACCGCACCCGCGGACGCGGGACCACCGCCATCACACGCGACATCGCCGACGCCGTCGCCGAATCAGGCGTCGAGACCGGCCTCTGCCATCTCTTCATCCATCACACCAGCGCCTCGCTGATCCTGTGCGAAAACGCCGACCCGACCGTCCGTTCAGACCTCGAGAGCTTCATGGTCCGTCTCGTCCCCGACGGCGACCCCCTGTTCGAACACATGGACGAGGGACCGGACGACATGGCCGCGCACGTGCGCTCGATCCTGACGAAGATGGACCTGACGATCCCGGTCACCGGAGGCCGCCTGGCGCTCGGCACCTGGCAGGGGGTCTATCTCTGGGAACACCGGCATCACGGGCATCAGAGGAGAGTCACAGTCACCGTGACGGGGTGAGATTGATTGTCACTGCGTGACGGCTTTGGCCTCCGGCGCAAAAAGAACTCGGGATCTTCGATCCCTGAAACACCTCTTTGCTTGTCCCGGCTTTGCCTGCGTTACTCGGTGGCCGTCCAGTCGCACCTTGGCGCGCTGTTCCATCTCGACTGTCATTCCCGCGCAGGCAGGAGTCCATGGAAACCTGCACCTGGATAACGATCGCTGTTATCGCGAACCTGCACAGCAAGGCGTGGCGATCCCGGGCTTCGAGATTGCCACGGTCGCTGCGCTCCCTCGCAATGACGACATTGGAACCATCCATTGCACAATAAATTCCCACCCGGGTTCCCTTCTCATGCGCCGAGCATCGCAGCCGGTCACGGGAGAAAGCGAAAAGGTGTCAGAGGCGCATAGCGCCGCGCCCGCCGCTTTCAAGATAAAAGACCATCGCGAAACGATTCAAAATCCTGTCGCGTAGCGACAAAAATGAAGCCGGTCACGCAATGGCAGACAAGAGCCACTCAGCACACCGACTCAATCGAAAATATACGTCCTGTTCTGATAAACAAGAATATTGTGATTGATATGGTTCCAGATCGCTCTCGCGAAAACGACCTTTTCGAGATCGCGCCCCTTGCGCACGAGGTCGTCGACCGAGTTCTCGTGGTTCACGCGCACCACGTCCTGCTCGATGATCGGGCCGGCATCGAGTTCGGCCGTGACATAGTGGCTCGTCGCACCGATGATCTTGACGCCGCGTTCGAAGGCCGCATGGTAGGGACGCGCGCCGGCAAAGGCCGGCAGGAAGGAGTGGTGAATATTGATGATGCGCTGCGGATAGTGGCGCACGAAGTCATCGCTGAGAATCTGCATATAGCGCGCGAGCGCAATGAAGTCGACCGAGTACTTCTCGAGCAGCTCGAGCGCGCGCGCCTCCTGCTCGTGCTTGTGCTCCGGCGTGATCGGGATATGGTAATAGTCGATGCCAAGACGCTCGGCAGCCGGGCGCAGATCCTCGTGGTTGCTGATGATCAGCGGGATCTCGACGCGCCATTCGCCCGACTCGTAGCGTGCGAGCACGTCGTAGAAGCAGTGCGACTGCTTCGAGACGAACATCGCCATGCGCGGCACCTCGATCGGGAACTCCAGGCTCCACTGCATGCCGAAATGCTCGCCGACGGCGTCGCGGAAGGCCGCATCGATCTGCTCGGCCTTGAGCAGGAAATCATCGAGCGTCCAGGCGACGCGCATGAAGAAATGCTTCTGCCCCGGGTCGACATGCTGGTCGAGCTGCAGGATGTTGCCGTTGTGTTCGAAAATGAACTCGGTCACGGCGCGCACGATGCCACGCTGGTCGTCGCAATGGATCAACAGGATCGCGGCATTCAGCGGCCTGGTCATGGTCACACTCCGTAACTGGCCTGGTAGGCCCGGATGGGCGCGAGCCACTCCCGGTGCTCTTCGCTCTGCTCGACGAAGGTGATGAGATGCTCGAGGCGTGCGATGGCGGCCACCTGCAGTCCCATCTTCTGCTCGACCTCCTGGACCGCCGAGGTCTCTCCCTGGCCGCGTTCCTGGCGGTCGAGCGCGATGACGACGCCGGCGGGGCTGGCGCCGAGATCCTCGATGATGCTGACCGACTCGCGCACCGAGGTGCCTGCCGAGATGACGTCGTCGATGATCAGGATGCGGCCCTCGAGCGGATGACCGACGATGAGGCCGCCCTCGCCGTGATCCTTCACCTCCTTGCGGTTGAAGGCGTAGGCGACGTCGATGCCGTGATGGTCGAAAAGCGCTGCCACCGTCACGGCCGCCAGCGGAATGCCCTTGTAGGCCGGGCCGTAGAGCAGGTCGAAGCCGATCCCGCTGTCGACAATGGCCTGCGCATAGTAGCGCCCGAGGCGTGCCAGACTCTCGCCGGTATTGAAGCGCCCTGTATTGAAGAAGTAGGGGCTCTGGCGTCCGGATTTCAGCGTGAAGTCGCCAAAGCGCAGGACATCCTTCTGCAGGGCAAAACTCAGGAATTCGCGTTGGTATTCTTGCATGGGTCCGGGCCGGCAACGAAACGAAGTTCCGCATTGTGAGAGGTGGTATCTGGATGATCAAGTCTTTTCTGGGCGATTTCACGGCGTTCGCTATGATGGGCACATGAAACAGGGAAAACGCCGCCTCCTCTTCCTGCTCTCCCTGCTGGTCGCCGGCGCAGTCGTGCTCGTCCTGGCACTGCCCGAGCTGATGCGCGCCGGCATCGCCAGCCGTCTCGGCGCGTCCGGCCTGACGCTCGAGCGCTTCGAGGTCGCCAGGCCCGGACCCGGTCAGACTCGCATCCACTCGATGCATGTCGCCGGCGAGGATGGCAGCCGTTACGAGGTCGACGACCTGGTTGCCAGTTACAGCCCCGGCGGCTTGCTCGACGGCCGCCTCGACAGCATCACGGCGGCGCGCCTGCTGATCCGGCCATCGACGCGAACCCAGCCGCTGACCGAGGTGCTGCAGGCGCTCTTCGGCCTGATGGAGCAGGACTTGAACAGCGCCATCGCTGTCGACCGGCTGCGTGTCGACAGCATCCGGTTCGCTCTCGGGAACGGCACCCAACTGGAGGCCTCTCTCACGCTGCAGAAGAGTGAGCGGCGCGTCTCGGCCGAGATGCGCTTCGACACACCCGACAGGCCGCTGCTGCGGTTCAGCCAGCAGGAGCCCGGCCGCTGGCAGCTGGAGGTCAGCAACCGCGAGGAGGACGCCTTCGCCACGGCCAGGTTCGACCGTCTACAAGAGCAACCATTCAGATTCAGCCTGGAGTCGGACCTCGCGCGTCTGCGCCAGTGGGCGACGCTCTTCGGCATCCCCTTTCCGGCGCACAACGCCGTGACGCGTGGCACGCTGCGCCTGAAGCCCGATTTTGCCGGGCGGCAGGCCTCCTTCAGCATCAGCGGGACAGCGGACGGCATCGATGAACCCGGGTTGCAAATCGAGCGCGCCGAGACAAGCCTCGAGGGCATGCTGCGCTGGCAGGAGGATGCGCCGGATATCCTGGTCGCTGGCACAGCGGAGCTGATCATGGAGCAGTTGCAACGCCCGGAGCTGCGCGCCGGGCGGCTGCGTTTCCAGGCCGATGCAGAAGTCGTCATTACGCCGGAGGGACTGACGGGAAGCTTGCAGAAGGAGGCATTGGTGGAGAGCGAGGGATTCGCGCTCGAGAGCATCGAGTCCGGCAGGGCGTCGATTCTCGCCCTCGCGGAACAGCGGTTCGACTGGGAGCAGGCCACGGGAACCTGGCATTTCGGAGCGGGCCGTTACGACATGCGCCTCGACGCCGGCGCACTGCCAACCTTCCGCCTCGAGGACGGCGACTACCAACTGATCCACGAGCCCTGGCGCTATCCGCTCGAGGGCCGCACCGGTTTCAGCCTCGAGGGCGCCACCGGCCAGGCAGGCAATCGCACGATCAGGCTGCAGAACCTGCGACACGGCTTGACGGGCAGCGTCCTCTGGCCGGCGCCGGCGCAGGCATTGACGCTGGCATTCGATCTCGACATCGCAGCCGATGCCATGCAGGCCGCAGAACTCGAGGCGACGGAGCTCTCGGCCCGCGGCGGGCTCTCGCTGTCACAGGCCGACACGGCGATCGAACTTGCCATCGACGACAACTTCAGGCTGCATGTTGCCGGGCTCAGCGGCGAGCGCCTTGCCGTCGAGCAGGCGCAACTCACGACAGGCGCTCCGCTCTCTGTGTTGATGACGGACGATGGCATGCGACTGCCGCCCGCGAGAGCGCTGTCGCTGACATTGACGGCCGAGGGCATCGCCAGCGGCGCCGCAACGGCCGGGAAGCTCTCGCTGGCGCTCTCCGGCAATGGCGGGAATCCCGAACCCGGTGCACCGGATTTCAGCGGCAAGGCGGTCCTCTCCGCCACGGACATCGCACTGGGCGCAAGCCGCGCCGGAAGTCTCGAGAGCCTGGGCGGCATCGCGCTGACGCATGAGAACGGCAGGCCGAGACTCACTCTGGCGCCGGAATTCCGCGCACGCATCGAGCGCCTGGAGCACCACTCGCTCGCACTCGAGCATGTCGAGGTGACAGCGCAGGAAGTGCAGGCGCTGTCGCTCTCTGCGCAAGCGGACTCCCCGCTGGCCGGCGCCGGCAGTTACCGCATCGACCATGCCGCCGTGACGCATCCCGCTTTCCGGCTCGAACCCGGCAGCTTCACGCTCGCTGTCGACGCGACGGCGCAAGCGCCGGCCGTCGGCGGCCGCCTGGCGGCACAGCGGCACAGCCTTGTCGTCGACGGACAGGCGCTGAACTTCACAGACCACGAGGCGACCTTCATCCTGACGCCGGGCTCTCTCTCGATCGAGGGCGCGCTGGCGCTCGACAACACCGCCAGCGACATCGGCTATGTGCTGAACCAGGATCTGCAGAGTACAAAGGGTGAACTGCAGATCGAGTCGAAACCGCAGGGCGTGCGTGCGCTCGCGGAGGCTTTGCGACGGCTCGAGATTGCGATCCCGCGCGAGCTGCAGCTGCTGAGCGGCAGCGCGAGCGTCACCGGCAAGGCGCTCTGGGGCAGTGAACTCGAGTCCGTCTCCACCAGCATCCGCCTGCGCAATACCGGCGGACGCTATGGCGAAGCCTGGTTTTCAGGACTCGAGAGCCGTTTCGATCTCGACCTCTTTCCGGACCTGGCGGGCAGATCGCGCAGCTTTTCGATCCCCGTGATCGACCTCGGCATCCCGGTCTCGGAGCTCAAGGGCCGGATCTCGCTCAGCAGGGCCGCCGGCAAGCTGCCGGTCATCACGCTGAGCGACCTGCGCGCGCGGCTGTTCAAGGGAACCCTGAGCGCCAGGCGCGTGCGTCTGGATCTCAACCGGCGCAGCAACAGCTTCAGCCTCGACTTTCGCGATGTCAGCCTGGCCGAGATGGTGCGCCTGCAGCAGTTCGAGGAGGTCGAAGCCAGCGGCAGTCTCGACGGCACCCTGCCGATCACCATCGGGCCGTCCGGCTTGCGCATCAGCAAGGGCAAGGCCACGGCCGACGCGCCCGGCGGCTACATCCGCTACCGGCCGAAGGACGCAGGCGCCGCGCTCAAGTCCGCCTCGTCGGAAACAGAGATGCTGCTCAAGGCGCTCGACGATTACCGCTACGACGAGCTCGAGGCCGGCGTGGTCTACGAGCCCGACGGCCAGCTCAGGCTGCAGTTGCAGATGAAAGGCAACAGCCCCGGCCTGCACGCGACCCGTCCGCTGCATTTGAACCTGAACCTCGATCAGAATATCCTGTCTCTTGTAGAGAGTCTGCGGGCCGTCAACGGCCTCAACGACAGGATCGACAGCGCCGTGAAAAAGCATTTCAAGGCACGCAACCCCTAACCAGCAAGGACTTCCATGAATCAGGCTTTCGTTCTCTCGCTCGCGGCTTTCGGCCTGCTGCTGGTCACGGGCTGTTCCCCGACCGTCAAGGTCGAGCCGCCGGACAAGCCCATTACCATCAATCTCAACGTGAAGATCGAGCACGAAATCCGCGTCAAGGTCGATCGCGATCTCGAGGAACTCATCAGTTCCGAAAAGGGACTCTTCTGACGGAGACGAACATGCACACCATCCTGAAGACACTCACCGCTTTCATGCTGGCATTGCTGCTGGCGACGCCGGCGCTGGCACTCGACCTCGACACCGCCAAGGCCAGGGGGCTCGTCGGCGAAAGCAGCAACGGCTACATTGGCGCCGTGCAATCGAACGCCGAGGTCAACGCGCTCGTGCGCAGCATCAATAGCCAGCGCAAGTCGCACTACCAGGAGATCTCGCGCAAGAACGGCACCTCCCTGAGCGCCGTCGAGAAACTCGCCGGTGACAAGCTCATCAGGCGCGCATCGCCTGGCGAGTACGTCAACCGCGGCTCGGGCTGGGTGAAAAAATAGCGGAAACGGCGGGATGTCACGGGTACGCGGCTCGAGGCCCGACAGCGTCACTGCCATGCGCAGCCTGATCGCCGAGATCCGGCGCAGGCTGCCGCTGGAGCGGTCCGGCGAGCAGATCTGCAGCGACTCATGCCGCGGTTGCTCCGTGAAGCTGCTGGACTACATGCAGGCGGAGCTCGAGGAGTGGGAGGCGCGTCTCGATGCCGGCGAGAAGCCCGGGCTCGCCGATCTCTCGCGCCTGGCCCGCAAGGGCAGGAAAACCTTCCGCACCCTGCAGGCCAACCGCCTGGTCTGAAATCTTCCTACTCTCCGGCGATCATCATCGACTCGATGAGCCAGGAACCGGTCCTGACGCTGCCGGGATTCTCGTCGTCGTTGCCCACGGCCACGAGGTTGCGGAACATCTCCCGCAGGTTGGCGGCGATGGTGATCTCCTCGACCGGGAAGGCGATTTCGCCATTCTCGACCCAGAAGCCGGCTGCGCCACGCGAGTAGTCGCCCGTGATCGTGTTGACCCCCTGCCCCATGAGCTCGGTCACGACAAGCCCGCTGCCCATCTCGCGCATGAGCTGTTCCAGGTCCATGTCGCCCATGTTGATGGAGAGGTTGCGAACACCGCCGGCATTGCCGGTCGTCTGCAGGCCGAGCTTGCGTGCCGAGTAGGTGCCGAGCACGTAACTCCTGAGGATGCCGTCGGCAACCAGGTCGCGGCGGTGCGTCGCCACGCCTTCCGAGTCGAACGCGGCGCTGGCAAGGCCACGCGGGAGATAGGGGTTCTCCTCGATATGCACCCACTCGGGGAAGACTTGGGTGTCGAGGGCGTCGAGCAGAAAGGTCGCCTGGCGGTAGAGCGCCGAACCGCGAATCGCGCTGACGAAGCTGCGCAGCAGGCCGGCCGCAAGCTCGGAACGGAAGATCACGGGCGCCTGTCGCGTCGGCAGCTTGCGCGCGCCCAGCCGCGCGACGGTGCGGTTCGCCGCGCGCTCACCGACGGCCGTTGCCGCCTCGAGATCGCCGGCGTTGCGCGCCGTGGTGTACCAGTAGTCGCGCTGCATGTCGCTGTTCTCTTTCGCGATGACGCTGCAGCTCAGCGAGTGGCGGCTGATGGGGTAGCCGTGATTGAACCTGTTGCTGTTGCCGTAGACGCCGACGCCGAGCTCGCTGCCGAGCGTTGCGCCCTCGGAGTTGAGAATGCGCGCATCGTAGCCGAGCGCGGCGGCCTCGCACTGCCGGCTGATCTCGAGCGCCTCGTCGATGGAGAGGTCCCAGGGATGGAAGAGATCCAGGTCCGGAAACTCGGTTGCCAGCAGCTCCGGATCGGCGAGACCGGCGCAACTGTCCTCGGCCGTGTAGCGTGCGATGTCGCAGGCCGCCTTGACGGCCTCGCTCACTGCCTGCGGCGAAAGATCGGCGGTCGATGCCGAGCCCTTGTGATAGCCGTAGTAGACGCTGATGCCGAGACTGTTGTCGCGGGTATGCTCGACGGTTTCGGGCTCGCCGAGCCTGACCGTGGCCGACAGGCCGATATCTGTGTGAGCGCCCACTTCGGCGGCAGAGGCTCCCTGGGCTTTCGCCTCCTTCAGGACGTCGTCGACGAGTTGCTGCAGGAAGGCAAGCCGCTCATTGGCGTCGAAACCGTTCATACGGTGCCTCCGACGGTCAGCCGGTCGATCTTGAGCGTCGGCTGGCCGACGCCGACCGGGACGCTCTGCCCCTCCTTGCCACAGACGCCGACGCCCGGATCGAGCTGCAGGTCGTTGCCGACCATGCTGATCTTCGTCATGACATCGGGGCCGTTGCCGATGAGGGTCGCCCCCTTGACTGGCGTCGTAACCTTGCCGTTTTCGATCAGGTAGGCCTCGCTCGCCGAGAAGACGAACTTGCCCGAGGTGATATCGACCTGGCCGCCGCCGAAGTTGACGGCATAGAGGCCGCGCTCGACCGAGGCGATGATCTCGTCCCTGTCGTGCTCGCCCGGCAGCATGTAGGTGTTGGTCATGCGCGGCATCGGCAGGTGCGCGTAGGACTCGCGGCGGCCATTGCCGGTCGGCGCGACCTTCATGAGTTTCGCGTTGTGCTTGTCCTGCAGGTAGCCCTTGAGAATGCCGTTCTCGATGAGCACGTTGTGGCGCGTGTCCGTGCCCTCGTCATCCATGTTGAGCGAACCGCGGCGCCCCTCGAGGGTGCCGTCGTCGACCACGGTGCACAGCGGCGAGGCCACTTGCTCGCCGATGCGGCCGCTGAAGGTCGAGGTGCCCTTGCGGTTGAAATCGCCCTCGAGGCCATGGCCGACGGCCTCGTGCAACAGCACGCCGGGCCAGCCGGGGCCGAGCACCACCGGCATCATGCCGGCCGGGGCATCGACGGCCTCGAGATTGACCAGCGCCTGGCGCACGGCCTCGCGTGCGAGCTGCATGCCGCGCTGCTGCTCGGTGAAGAAGTCGAGGCTCGAGCGCCCGCCGCCCCCGGCGGAGGCCTGTTCGCGGCGCCCCTGGTGCTCGACGATGACATGCACGTTCATGCGCACGAGCGGGCGCACGTCGCCCTTGAGCGTGCCGTCGCTGGCCGCGACGAGCACCGCGTCATGCGCGCCGACAAGGGTCACGATGACCTGGCGAACCCGCTCGTCCTGGCGGCGCGCCTCCTCCTCGACCTCGTGCAGCAGCGTGATCTTCTCTTCGCGCGTGAGTGTGTCGAGCGGGTTGACCGGCTGGTAGAGCTGGTGCCTGGCATGGCTGCCGGCAACCGCGATGCGGCCCTGCTGGCCGGAACGGGCGATGGCGCGGGCCGTGTCGGCCGCCTCGATCAGATTGGGCAAAAACAGTTCGTCGGTATAGGAGAAACCCGTCTTCTCGCCACTGATGGCGCGGATTCCCGCTCCCTGCTCGATGCTGTAGGAGCCCTCCTTGACGATTCCGTCCTCGAGAGTCCAGGCCTCGAGCCGGCTTGCCTGGAAATAGATATCGGCCAGATCGACCTGGTGCGACAGCAGGTGATCGAGCACCTGGTCGAGGTGATGCTGCTCGAGCCCGGCGGGCGCAAGCAGTTGTTGTTGGACGATCTCAAGCATTGAGAGGTTGTCTCCATGGTTGGCCGGGGAATGCCTGGCAGGATTGCCGGAAGCCGTCGGTCGATTATAACTGACAGTGGAAACGCCGATGTTCGAGACTCGGGAAATTCTTGCGCGTGGTCCGCAACAGGCCGATATCGATTTCGGCAGTGACATGCCCGGATCCGTTGGGCAACTCGGCCAGGATCACGCCCCAGGGGTCGACGATCATGCTGTGTCCCCAGGTCTCGCGGCCGCTGATGTGGAAGCCGCCCTGCGCGGCTGCGACGACATAGCAGAGGTTTTCGATCGCTCGCGCACGCAGCAGCGGCTCCCAGTGCGCACGGCCGGTGGCTGCTGTGAACGCCGATGGAATGGCGATGATATCGGGTTGCTGCGAGAGCATCGAGCGGAAGAGTTCCGGAAAGCGGAGATCGTAGCAGATGGCGACGCCCAGATTGCCGAATGGCGTCTCGACGACCAGCGTCTGATCGCCCGGCTGAATGGCGCTCGACTCGTTGTACTCCTCCTGGGCGTCCACGAGCTTCACATCGAAGAGGTGCAGCTTGTCGTAGCGGCCGGCGATCTTTCCATCGCCATCGATAACGAAACATGCCGAGCGCACCTTGTCGCTGCCCTCGACGGAGACGGGGATGGTGCCTCCGACGACCCAGATACCGTGCTTGCGCGCGAGCGCGCAGAGGAACTCCTGCAGACGTCCCTGCCCCGATGCCTCCTTGATGCTCCAGATGTCGATGCAGCGGTGGCCCATGTAGGCAAAGTTTTCCGGCAGCACGACGAGCTTCGCGCCATCCGCCGCGGCCCTGGCGACAAGGCGCTGGGCTTCCAGGAGATTTGCATCGACATTCGGGCCCGACGCCATTTGGATGGCTGTTGCTTTTATGACTTCTGGCATTTCTTACTACCGGATTACGCGAACGCAGGAGAATAGCACCGAGAGCGGCTCATTGGAAATCGGCGAGCGGGTCGTCGGCATCCGGGGCCTCCTCTTCCTGCGGCTTGCGGGAAGCTGGGGCGATGCGCTGGAAATCCACGAGCGGGGGATCGGCTGCGGGGACAGCTTCGCCCCGCTTCTGCGCGGCATCGGGGCCGGAGCGCTGGAAATCCGCCAGGGGGTGGTCGGCATCGAGGGCCTCCCCCTGCTGCTCGCCGACCCCGTGGCCGTGGAAGTCCGCGAGCGGGTGGTCGGCATCGAGGACCTGCCCCTCCCCGTCGTCTGCGGCATCGCGGCCGATGCGTTCGATCACGGGATCATCGAGCGTTCCGGTGACCCTGTAGCGGACCTCGGCCATCTTGTCGATCTGCTTGCCGGCGATCTCGCTGATCACGAGGGCAACGGCGCCAGCGCCCGGCCCGGCAGCGGCGGTCGCCGCCAGCGGCAGGGCGCCATGCAGATCGGGCAGCACGCGGATTTCCTGATCCAGCGCCCTGCTCTCGAGTTCGACGCTGCCGCTGGCGTGGATATCAGCCGCGGGCGCCTTCACGGTCACTGATTTCAGCGTCGCGATACCGTCGGCAAAGGTGAGATGTGCGGAGATGTCGTCGAAAGCAAAGCCTTTTTCCGTCAGATCCGAAAAATCGAGCGTGAGACGGCGCTTGAGTGCAGAGACGTTGACGAGGCCGAGAATGCGCCCGAATCCGGGATTGGCACTCGTGAACCGTCCCTCCGAGGTGCTGACACGGATGTCGCCTTGCGCCTTTTTCAGCGAGAACTCGAGCAATGAGCCTGGCCAGTCGAGACTCAGCTCGATGCTGCCCCTGGTCTCGGTGACCTGGTCAGTGATATCGAGCTTGCGCAATGTCGTGCCGAGGCGTTCCGACGTCAGTTTGCCCTTGATGCTGCTGCCTCCCCTGGTCCAGTTGCCGGTCGCAGTGAACGTCATGATCTCCCCGCGGATGGCTAACTCCTGCACTTCATGCGCGCGGGCCGTGTGACGCGTCCTGAGGCGCATCTGGCCGAAGTCGCTATCGTTGATCAGGAAGTGTTTGACGCTGACATCGAGCGGCGGGATGTCGAAAGGTTCCATGCGATCGCTCTTCCTCTCCCCGCTCTCCGGACTGATCGCGAGTTTCTCGAGATTCATGACCAGAGTGCCGCCGTCCAGCGGGAAGCGCAGGCTGCCTTGCAGATCCTCCGCCGTGAGATTGCCGATCAGTGCCGAGCCGTCCCCTGCTGTCTGCAAGCGCAGCACATCGCCGTAATTGATATCGACCTTGTCGCTACCGGGTTGCCAGCGCACCCTGGTGGCGCGCGTGCTGCCGGCCGGCTTTGCGAGCGACAGCGGCAGCTGCACGGCCATGCCCTTCAGGTTGCTGGTCGCGGTCAGCTGCATTGCGTTGGATTGCGCGCTGCCGGGCCCGGGCATCGTCAGCGCCAGGTCCATCTGTGCGCTGCCGGTCAACGGCATCTTCGCGCCGGCGAGCTGCATGAGCAGCTTTTCCGACAGCTCCAGCGACGCAGTGATGAGGGTGTCATTCCCGCGCCGCCCGATCGCCAGCTGCATCGGCACGTCCGAGACTGTTGCGCTGATCCCCTCTCCGTGGATGCCATCGTCGCCGATCGTTACCGAACCCTTGATCTCTTCCAGGGTGATATCCGCCTGCCTGGCATGGACGCGGGCGTTGTCGAAGTCGACGCGGCTCTCGAGGTGCAGCTCGTGGTCCGGCTTGAGCGGGATATCGATATCGAGGTGTACCTTGCCCTCGCCACTGATATCGACCGCCTGGACGAGCGATCCCAGCAGTTCCTTCAGGGGCGTCTCTGACAGCGCGCGATAGGCCCCGCCGAGATCGCCGCCGATCCTGCCCTTGACGTTCACCGGCGAGAGGGGAGCGAGCGTCATGGAACTCGTCGCCTCCTCGATCGGGTTGTTATAGATGTGTCCGCTGTCGGCCTCGACGGTCAGGGTATTGCCGGAAAAGCGCAGGCGGCCTGTCACATCATCGATAGCAGGCCAGTCCGGGTGATATTTCAGCCTTGCGTTTTCGATGTCGGCGACGACCTCGAAGAGCCCTGCGTCCGTGCTGCGGAAGAGTTCTCGCACGAGTTCACCGCGAATGGTCGCGGTGCCCCTGACCACCCTGCCGTGCTTGATGGAGTTATCGAGCCAGCGCACCGACTCCTTCGGCATGATGCCCGCCGGGTAGTAGATGGATGCATAGGCGCCGTCGGCATCGAGGAAACCGGTCTCCAGGTCCAGGTAGGGGGGTTTGCCAGTCTCGATATGCAGACCGAAAGCGGTCAGGGTTTTGGCGTGGTCGTTCTCCAGTGCGAGGCTGTCGCTTTTCACATACCAGTAGCCGTCACGCACGCGCTGCCACTGGATATCGCCCTGGAACAGCGTCACCGGGATCGGCCAGCGGAAGAGGTTGCGCGCATAGAAAGAGGCATTCTCGGTCATGAAACGCAAGCGCCCGCCGTTGTTGCACATATCCACCTGGACCTTGTAATTCTCCAGCTCGGGAACCTGGGAGGTGCCGTAGGCACTGAGATCGTCGAACATCCCGCTGAAATCCCACTGCAGGGGCCGCTCCATGCGCAGATGCAGGTAGGGATTCCTGAGCTGGCCGCGCAGGCCCGAGGCAAGCAGATGATCGACAACCTCGGCATCCGGCGGACGCACCGACAATGTACGCATGAAGCTCTTGATATCGAGCACGTCGGCACCGGCGAAGAGTTCCTCCGGTTGTGCCTCGTCGAACCGGCGCAAGGCAATGCTGACCGCGCGCGTGGGCCAGCGGTCGAGACCGCTGCTGATGTTTGGCTGGTGCATGTCGAGACGCCAGCCATGCTCCTCGCGCAGCCAGCGCAACTCGCTGCTGATGGCGTCGAGTTCCAGTGCCGGCGCATCCACGGCCTCGAGAGAGCGGAAGCGCAGTTCTTGCGTCAGCATACGCCCCTCGAGACGCTGCATGATACCGTCCTTCCATGAGCTCCAGGCTTCCAGATTGGTCCTGGCGCTCTCGAGTGCATAGTGGCCCGGGATGCGGTCCTTCAGCAACCAGGCCAGGTTCAGTTTCGCCGCCCGCATGTAAATATCGCCGGACCAGAACAGCAGTCCGGACTCGCTGCGCATCGCAAGATCGGCGATCAGGGTCAGGTCGCCCTGCTGGCCGCTCTCGATCGAGAGGGCTGCCGCCATGTTGTGGTGCTCGCCGCGATTCTCGATCTGCAGGTTCACTGGCGAAAAGTGGATCAGGCGCCCCTCGCTCAGAAGATCGACGACCGTGATGCTCGCCCTGTTCAGCGCGAGGAATTTCGGCTGCAGCAGGAGTTGGCTGATATCGGCTCTCTCGGCCGCCTGTTGCGCATCGTCCCGCTGCTCGATGCCGTGGACCGACAGGGAACTGTCCTGATGACGGATGAAGACGAGGTGCGTGCCGGCGACGGCGATTTTCTCGGGCGTGAAATTGCGGTGGCGCAGCATCCCGAGCAGACTGAACTTGAGCGTGACCGATTCTGCCTGCAGGTTGGCGACCGTGTGCTGCTTGTTGTAGAGGCGCAAGTTGCGCATGACCACGGCGGGCCCGTCGCCGCGCCACTCGACCGAGAGCGCGTCGGCCTCGATCGGCTGCTCCGCCATCTCGCCGAGATAGGTCAGCAGCTGCTCCTTGCGCTCCTCGATGTAACCCGGCAGCACGTAGCGCGCCAGACTGCTGAGCACGGCAGTGATGACGAGCAATACGACTGCGATTCTGGAGATCCAGAGCATGGCGTGGTCCGGTTTCTGCCTCTTTCAGATTTCAGACGTCTGGCGTCAATGGAGCATTTTCACTCTGAATTAAAGCAGAACAATGTCGTATTGTTCCTGCGTATAGAGCTGTTCCGCCTGCAGGCGAATCGACTTGCCAATGAACTGCTCGAGTTCGACGAGGCTGCCCGACTCCTCGTCGAGCAACAGGTCGACGACTTCCTGCGACGCCAGGATCAGCAGGGATTCGACATCGAACTGGCGCGACTCGCGCAGGATCTCGCGGAAAATCTCGTAACAGGTCGTCTCGGCGGTTTTCTGGGTGCCGCGCCCGTTGCAGCAGGGACAGGCTTCGCACAGCACCTGGCCGAGCGACTCGCGGGTGCGCTTGCGCGTCATCTCGACGAGGCCGAGCGTCGACACCTCCGTGATCTGCGTCTTGGCGTGATCACGCGCGAGGCATTTCTCGAGTGCGCGCATCACCTGGCGCTTGTGCTCGTCGTCGGTCATGTCGATGAAATCGATGATGATGATGCCGCCGAGGTTGCGCAGCCTTAGCTGCCGGCAGATGGTCTGGGCGGCCTCGAGGTTGGTCTTGAAGATGGTTTCCTCGAGCGTCCGGTGGCCGACGAAGGCGCCGGTATTGACATCGACCGTGGTCATGGCCTCCGTCTGGTCGATGATCAGGTAACCCCCGGACTTCAGCTCGACCTTGCGCTGCAGCCCCTTCTGAATCTCGTCCTCGACGCCGTAGAGTTCGAAGATCGGGCGCTCGCCCGGGTAGTATTCGATGCGCTCGCGGATCTCGGGAATGAACTTCCCGGCAAATTCGACGGCTTTCTCGTAGGTGGCGCGCGAATCGATGCGGATCTTCTCGACATCGGTTCCCGTCATGTCACGCAGCGCGCGCAACGCCAGCGGCAGGTCGCTGTGCACCAGTTCCTGGGTGCCGGCCTGGTCGCATTTGTCGCTGATCGACTCCCACAGGCGCGCGAGAAACAGCATGTCGGCGCGCAGCGCCATCTCGTCGACACCCTCGGCGGCCGTGCGCGCGATGAAACCGCCCGTGAGCTCGTTGCTGCGCGCGAAGAGTTCGAGCGACTTGCGCAGCCGCGTGCGCTCCTCCTCGTCCTCGATCTTCTGGGAGACGCCGATGCTGTTGTCGGCCGGCAGGAACACGAGGTAGCGGGACGGGATCGAGAGATGCGTCGTGAGCCGCGCGCCCTTGCTGCCGAGCGGGTCCTTCACCACCTGCACGATGATCGGGCTGCCGGTCTGAACCAGATCGGAGATGTTGGCGTTCTCGGCGCTGCTGGCGATGTCAGAGGCATGCAGGAAGGCCGCGCGCTCGAGCCCGGCGTCGACAAACGCCGCCTGCATGCCCGGCAGGACGCGGCAAACCTTGCCCTTGTAGATGTTGCCGACGATGCCGCGTTTCTTGGTACGCTCGACGATGATCTCCTGCACCACGCCGTTCTCGATGATGGCGACGCGTGTCTCGGGCGGGGTCACGTTGACGAGAATCTCTTCACTCATGCGCTCTTTCCTTGCAGAAGCGGAAAACCGGCCTCCCGCAGCAATTCGGAGGTTTCATAGAGGGGCAGGCCCATGATGCCGGAATAGCTTCCGCTGATTTTCCTGATGAAGACGGCGCCGAGGCCCTGGATGCCATAGCCGCCGGCCTTGTCGCGGGGTTCGCCGGTCGCCCAGTAGTCGAGCATCTCCTGCTCGCCGACCTCCCTGAACCCGACGTCGCTGACGCTGACCCTGAGGCCGCTCTGCTCGCCGCGCATCAGGCAGACGGCCGAGATGACCTGGTGGCTTTGCCCCGAAAGCAGCGAGAACATCTCCATGAAATCATCGCGGTCAGCGGGCTTGCCGAGGATACGCGATCCCAGCACCACATCCGTGTCCGCGCCGAGCACCACTCTTCCGGGCGCCTTCCGCGCGACGGCCGCGGCCTTCCCGGTCGCCATGCGCTGGACATAGTCGAGGGGCGATTCATCCTCGCGGACGTGCTCATCGATCCTGGACGGCATGACCTCGCATGTGACACCGATCTGCTTCAGCAGCAACCGCCTGCGCGGCGAGGCCGAGGCCAGGATAACGGGATGCGACATGGAAATTCTTCGCTCTTTCTTGATGGTTATGCAGGATATTTGGTCAAGCAGCAGCCGTAGCGGGAAGGCTGCGCTTCTCATAAAGGCCCGGACGCCCTCTCCAGCGGGCGAGCGCGGTACCGGCGATGTTTGGAACTATCCCAGAATAGCGGCTATCTTTCCAGAGAAGAATTGGGAAGCACGCCATGATTCGCTCGATCGTCACAAGCCGGGATCCCGCCATCGTCGCGCAGGTACGCATTCGCTGCTCGAGCGATACCTGGGCGGCGGAACAGCTGTCTGCCGCGCGCGCCGATTTCATCACGGCCATGCGCATCGTGTTCGCTCGCGACGATGCACTGGCCCACGCGATCGCGAGGCGCTTCTATGCCGAGCGTTTTCCCGGCCAGCAGGGGCGCGCCACATTGTGCGCCGGCTATGCACTGCACCATGCCAGAACCATCGCCCTGCGCGGCGAATGCTGGTTTGTCGATTTTCGCAACATGGTGCGCTTCGCGCGCCTCGATTTCCCGGATTTGCACAGCACGCCGTTCCGTCCGCTGTTTCCGCTGACGGTCTGACAGCATGCGCTATTTCGACGGCTTCCCGGACGATCTCTACCCCTTCCTGCGCGAGCTGGCGCAAAACAACAACCGCGCCTGGTTCCAGGCCAATAAACCGCGCTACCGCGACGCGATTCTCGAGCCCGGCATGGCGTTCATCGAGGCGATCGGCGAGCGGCTCCGCGAAGTGAGCCCGCACTTCCGCGCCATCGCCAGGAGCAACGGCGGCTCCATGTTCCGCATCTACCGCGATGCGCGTTACGCGCGCGACGGACGCCCCTACAAGGAAAACATCGGCTTCCATTTCCGGCACGAACGCGGCAGGGACGTCCATGCGCCCGGCTATTACGTGCATCTCGAGCCGGAAAAGATCTTCATCGGCTGCGGCATCTGGATGCCGCCATCGCCGTCGCTGGCAAAAATTCGCGCCTTTATCGACGACAACCCGGCTGCCTGGACACGCGCGCGGGACGACAGCCGCATGCGCGGACGTTTCGGCGATATCGAGGGGGACCGGTTGAAACGCCCGCCGCGCGGCTTCAAGGCGGACCACCCCCTGATCGAGGACCTCAAACGCAAGTCCTTCCATGTCATGCAGCAGCACGAACCGCAACTGGCCAACACGCCGGAGCTTGTCGACGAGGCCATCGGGGCCTTCCTGGATGCCGCGCCGATGATGGCTTATCTCTGCATGGCGCTGGAGGTGGATTTCTAGGCCCGCTCAGGGGTCGATGCGGAAACTGTAGCCATGCTTCTCGAAGCCGAGCGCCTCGTAGAAGGCGTGCGCAGCGGTGCGGTTCAGGTTCGACGACAGCGTCATCTTGTAGCAGCCGCGCTGGCGGCAGATCCGCATCGCCTGCTCCATCATGGCGCGGCCGACGCCGCTGCGCTGCAGGTCAGGCTCGACGACCACGTCCTCGACGATGCCGGAGGGCCTGCCGCATTCGCCGAGGTTGTCCATGATCAGCAGCGCGAAGGTGCCGGCCAGCCTGCCGTCGATCTCCGCGACCTGCAGCCGGTAGTCGGGATAGGAGCGGATGCGCTCGAACAGCGCCACGCCTCCGGCCAGGTCGAGCGCCTCGCCGTCGAGCGCGCGGGCGTAGAGGTCGAGAAGGGACGGCAGGTCCTCTATTGTCGCCTCGCGAAAGCCGAGTTCAGCCATCATGTCGCACCCCGTCGATCGTCAGCTGCCAGCAGGCCGTGTCGACATGGCGTCCGAACTTGTAGCCGACGCCCTCGAGCACGCCGGCCCGCCTGAAGCCGAGCGAGGCGTGCAGCTGTTCGCTGACGGCGTTCGGCAGCGCGATGACGCCGATGATGCGGCTGATGCCGTGGTCGGGCGCCAGCTCGACGAGACGGCGGTAGAGCGTCTTGCCGATGCCCCGCCCGGCCGCCCCGGGGCGCAGGTAGACCGAGGACTCGGCCACGTGGTCATAGGCCGCGCGTTCGCGAAAGCGCGCCAGGCAGGCGTAGCCGAGCAGCTCGCCCGATTCCCGCCATCCGATCCAGGGGTAGCGTGAGGTCGTAGCGGCAATCCGCTTCGCCATCGCGCGCGGCTCGACCGGATCAACCTCGAAGGTGATGCAGGTCTGTTCGATGTAGGGATTGTAGATGGCGGCGACGGCCGCCGCATCCGCCTCGGTGATAGCCTCGATCATGCGCTTTGCGTCTCCCCTCTGCTGCTGTCTCGCAGCAGAATTGTATCCGATTGACGCGTGTCATCATCATGCAACGCTGCGCGGCGTATTATCTTGCATTTCGATAACAGAACAGAATTTACCGGGGAAACCATGAAATACGTCTACGCATTCGAGGAAGGCGACGGCAAGAACAAGAAACTGCTCGGCGGCAAGGGCGCCAATCTGTGCGAGATGACACAGTTCGGCCTCAACGTTCCACCGGGTTTCGTCATCTCGACCGAAGCCTGTCTCAGCTATCTCGACGGCGGCTCGACGGCGCTGCCGGACGGCATCATGGACGAGGTGCGCGACCAGATGCAGGCCGTCGAGGAGAAGACCGGCAAGGGCTTCGGCGATCCGGAAAACCCGCTGCTGGTCTCCGTGCGCTCGGGCTCCGCGCTGTCGATGCCCGGCATGATGGACACCATCCTGAACCTCGGCCTCAACGACGAGACCCTCGAGGGCGAGATCGCCCAGACCGGCGACTCGCGTTTCGCCTACGATGCCTGGCGGCGCTTCATCCAGCTCTTCGGCAAGGTCGCCATGGGCGTGCCCGACGAGCTTTTCGACAAGGAGTTCGAGAACGTCAAGCAGCAGGCGCATGTCACCGAGGACGTCGGGCTGTCGGCGGACAACCTGAAAGAGATCTGCGACCGCTTCCTGAAAGTCTTCGAGAAGCACACCGGGCGTCCCTTCCCGCAAGACCCCTACGATCAGCTCGAGATCGCGATCCAGGCCGTCTTCCGCTCCTGGATGGGCAAGCGCGCCGTCGATTACCGGCGCGAGTTCAACATCACGCCCGAAATGGCCAACGGGACGGCCGTCAACGTCTGCACCATGGTCTTCGGCAACCGCGGCAACGACTCGGCCACGGGCGTCGCGTTCACGCGCAATCCGGCGACGGGCGAGAACGCGCTGTTCGGTGAATACCTCGTCAACGCCCAGGGCGAGGATGTCGTCGCCGGTATCCGCACGCCGAAACCGATCTCGCGCCTCGCCGACGAGATGCCGGAGATGGCGCGCCAGCTCGAGCAGCTGCGCCAGAACCTCGAGCAGCACTATCGCGAGGTGCAGGATTTCGAATTCACGATCGAGCGCGGCGTGCTCTACTGCCTGCAGACGCGCAATGGCAAGATGAACGCGCCGGCCATGGTGCGCACCTCGGTCGAGATGCGCGAGGAGGGTCTCATCGACACGGCGCAGGCGCTGCTGCGTATCGACCCGACCCTGCTCGAGCAGATGCTCTACCCGCGTCTCGACAACAACGCCAAGGCCAAGCCCATCGCGCAGGGGCTGCCGGCCTCGCCGGGAGCGGCCAGCGGCATTGTCGTGTTCGATGCCGACCGCGCCGAGATCATGGGCAAGCAACAGGGCCACAAGGTGATCCTCGTGCGCGAGGAGACCAAGCCCGAGGACATCCACGGCTTCTTCGCCTCGCAGGGCATCCTCACGAGCCGCGGCGGCAAGACCTCGCACGCGGCCGTGGTCGCGCGCGGCATGGGCAAGCCCTGCGTCGCCGGCGCCGAGGGCATCCATGTCGACGTCGCCCGGCGCGTCGCCGAGATCGGCGAGGTGCTCATCGAGGAGGGCGACTTGATCACCATCGACGGCAGCTCCGGCAATGTCTTCCTCGGCAGCATCCCGATGGTCGAACCCGACTTCACCGAGGAACTCAATCGCCTGCTGCGCTGGGCCGACGAGGAGTCGCGCCTCAAGGTCATGGCCAACGCCGACAGCCCGGTCGATGCGCGCCGCGCACAGAAATATGGCGCCACCGGCATCGGCTTGTGCCGCACCGAGCGCATGTTCAACGCCGTCGAGCGGCTGCCGACCGTGATCGAGATGATCGTCGCCGAGAACCTCGAGGAGCGCCAGGCAGCGCTCGACAAGCTGCTGCCGATGCAGCGCGACGACTTCAAGGAGCTGTTCGAGATCATGTCGCCGAACCCCGTCACGATCCGCCTGCTCGATCCGCCGATCCACGAGTTCCTGCCGACCGAGAACCAGCTCGAGGAGGATCTCGCCAAGCTGCGTCACCTGCAGGAGTCGGTCGACGGCATGTCGGTGCTGGCCTCCAGCGCCATGTTGCTGTCAGAGCCGAACGAGGCGCGCGAGACATCGGAGTACCTGCGCGGCATGGTGGATGCTTCGTTCGTGACACGCGCCATCGAGAAGAAGGAGCAGATGCTGCGCAAGGTCCGCATCCTGACCGAGACCAACCCGATGCTCGGCCACCGCGGTGTGCGCCTCGGCATCACCTTTCCGGAGATCTACGGCATGCAGGTGCGCGCGATCCTCGAGGCCGCTGCCGAATGCATCGGGCGCGGCCTCGACGTGCAGCCGAAGATCATGGTGCCGCAGGTCTGTACGCACGAGGAGCTGCGCCTCGTGCGCAAGGCCGTCGACGAAATCCACAAGGATGTCGAGAAGCAGTCGGGCCACCCGGTGAACTTCCTGTTTGGCACCATGATCGAGGTCGTGCGCGCCTGCATGCGCGCCGACTCGCTGGCCGGCGACGCCGACTTCTTCTCGTTCGGCACCAACGACCTGACGCAGGCGACCTTCTCCTTCTCGCGCGAGGACGCCGAGAACAAGTTCCTGCCGATGTACAACCGCATCGGCATCCTCAAGGACAACCCTTTCGAGGTGCTCGACGTCAAGGGCGTCGGCAAGCTCATGCAGCTCGCCGTCGAATGGGGACGCTCGGTCAAGCCGGACCTCAACGTCGGCATCTGCGGCGAGCACGGCGGTCACCCCAGGTCGATCGCCTTCTGCCACGAGGCCGGGCTGGACTATGTCTCCTGCTCGGCGCCGCGCGTACCGGTCGCACGGCTGGCGGCGGCGCAGGCGCGGTTGCAGGAGGAAAAGTAGGACAGCAAACAGGAGAAGCGATTCAAGGCTATCGCCCTTTTTCAAGCCTGTTTTCGCCGGTTCCGGTCAATAACGATAGAGCCGGCCGGGGATGACAGGCTTCAGGGAGGCCAATTCCGCTCTTTCGCCGCGCAGCATCGCGCTGTAGAGCGTGGAGACGTGCTTCGCAGGATCGAAACGGTTCCCGTGGATGTAGTACCTGTGCTTGCTGTTGAGCGCATCGCTCAGGTCGAGGTAGACGGCGTCGGTCGATAGCATGCCGGACTCGATTGTGTCGCTGTCGAGACGCCCGAGCACGCTGTCGACGTTTTCGTCGCAGATGCCGAATGCCTGCAGGTCGCTTTCGAGACAGCGCAACGCAAAGTCGTTGCGGTTCGAGACCGAGTAGATGCGCCCGGCCAGCGTCAGCTTCTCGAACCACTGACGGTGCCTGTCGATCTGCGATACCGGGGCCGAGAGCACCATCGCATCGAACAGCCGTCCCGGCTGTTTGTCGGGGTAGCGCCTGACCAGTTCCTCGACGATCAGCGATCCCGAACTGTGCGTCAGCAACGTGAAGGGACGCTCCGCCGGCTGCGTCTCTTTGAGCTTTGCGAGAACCTCCAGGATCGCGAGCAGGCCGCCGGCGGACTGCCGCGCCTGCTCATCCGCGAGCCGGCCATAACCATTCCATGACGGCCAGGTCATCATGACGACCGCGACCCCATGCTGCTGCTCGAGCCGCGTCAGCAACCGCTCCTTCCAGGCTCGCGCCGGATGCTTGCCGAGGCCATGGATGAAGAAGAGGAATGGACGCGGCCTGCCGGTTGCCGGGTCGCGCTGCGCCAGCACCTCTTCCAGCGCCTGCCTGTGACACGCCGGCGGGTAGAGATCGTACCCGGCCGTGACGAGCCGCGCGGTTGTCGTGTTGTCCGTGAACGCATCGACGCGCGTGGTGCCGCAGGCAGACTGCGAGACATCGACGGAGGACGTCTGGCGGGCCGCGGTGCAAGCCGTGAGCAGGATGGCAAACAGCAATAGCGCCAGTGTCGTTCTGGCCGCTGTCATTTCAGCACCACCGGTCGGTCGGGGGGTTCGTGACCATGACATCGTCGGCAACCGGTCAGGGGCCGGCGGTGAGCCCCGCGCCGAGAAACGCGGCCAGCGCCTTGTCGTATTCATGCCTTGCCGAGATGCTGTTGTGCCTGGCATGTGGAATGACGAGGCTGGTGACCGTGCCGTTGGCGAAGGCCTGCTCCAGCCTGCGCGAGGAGGAGCGCGGCACGATCTCGTCGTCCGCCGCGATCAGCAGCAACGTGGGCGTATCGATCGCGGCGGCCCGCTCGATCGAGTCATAGCGCTCTTTCAGGAACAGCGACACGGGGTAGAACGGAAAATGCGCACGCGCAACGCCTTCGAGACTGTCGAACGGCGTGGCGAGGACGAGTCTTTCGACGGGACGTCGCGCCGCCAGCCAGGTCGCCACGCCGCTGCCGAGGCTTCTGCCGATCACGGCGATGGTGTCGTGCCGCTCCTCGAGGGCGTCGAAGATGAAGACGGCATCCTTGTAGAGCGCCTGCTCCCGAGGTTGGCCCGTGCTGCCGCCGTAACCGCGATAGTTGACGAGATAGAGAGCCCGTGCCGGCAGCGCGCGTGTCAGCGCCTCGGCCTGGTAACCGACGGCCTCGGCATTGCCGCCGAAATAGAGAACCGCGCGTGGCATCTCCGTATTCAGCGCATGCACGCGGATGGTCTCGCCGTCGATGGCGAACTCTTCCGTCGGCAGGTCGTCGCGGCGCAGTGCGAAATCCGGGTAGTAGAGCAGTCGCTGCTGGTTGACATAGAGCCAGGCGCCGTAGAGCAGGTAGACGGCGCCAGCGATAATGACGCCGCCGATCAGGATCTGCTCAAGACTCCGCAGCATGATGCAGCGTGATCTGCTGGAACGGGATCTCCCAGCCATGCTCGGTGCTGGCTTCGACGCACCAGCGCTGGATCGCGCGCCGCAGGCGATTGTAGAGATCGCCGAGCTCGCCCTCGAAATCGGCGATCACGGCCAGGTCGAGTGACGAGGTATTGGCCTGCGCAAACTCGACACGCAGGTTCAGCAGCTTGTCGCCATAGCCCTCCTCCTCGATGCGTTTCGCGACATGCGCCTCGAGCTTGGCCGGGATTTCCGCCGTACTCTGCGCCTGCAGGTCGTAGGTAATGCCGAAGAACTCCTTGATGCGGAAGTTCGGTGCGAGATTCAGCGGCGAACCGCCGAGAAAATCGGACATGGTGTAGGTGCGCTGCGCGCCACCGCGCTGCACCAGTGTGACGAGTTCCTGCGAAATGCCGACCACCTTGCCGCGCGTCCCGTCCTGCATGATGACCCAGTCGCCCTGCCTGCAGGGGAACCAGGGCTCTCCCTTTTGCAGCGGCCGCGATTTCATCTCGACGAAATCATCGAGTGGAACGCGCTGCTGGAGTTTCGCGACCGGATTCTCGAGCGTGGAGTAGAAATTGATTTGCTTGACCTTCCACGGCAGCCCGTTGAGAAAGATTCGCTCGCCCTCGCGGACCGAACCGATGTTGAGAAACAGGTGCATCTGCTGCCAGTAGAATGGCAATGCCTTGCCCACCGTCCAGGCGATGCCGAGCAGCAACAGGATACTGATGCTGAAGAGCACCCAGTCCTCGACCACGTAGAAGACGATCATCGGCCCGGCAATGACCAGTAACAGTGTCAGCAGCCGATGGAACAGGTCGAGCAGGCGGATACCGAAACTGCGGTGCTCGCGCCTGTAACCGGGAATCGTGCGCTTCATCAGCCTGTAGCTCAGGCGGGAGACGAGGATCACGGCGATCACCACGAGAATTGCCTGGAGCAGGTAGCGTCCGCGCTTCTTGAAAAAGTTCTTGAGATAATTCCCGGACGACTCCGCAAAAGAGGTTTCGCTGCTCAGCAGTTTCTCGAGCTGCAGCTCGGCCGCGTTCTTTTCGCTCTGTATGAAGGCCTGCTGCTGCTTCCACTCCTGGAGCAGTGCCTCGAGTTCCTCCCGCACCTTTTCTTTGCGGGTCTCGGGGATGAGCTTCGTCAGGCTTTCGATCGCCTTCTCGGCGATCGGCAGTTTTTCAGAGTAGTAGTTGATGGTCTCCTTGAGCTGCGATTTCTGGCGCACATGACTGGTCATCTCCTTCATCTCCTTGACCGCCGGCTCGACGAGCGACATGAGTTCTTCCTGGAAGTTGAACTGCTTCTCGTCGACACTGCGTAGACTCTTGAGATCGACGCCTGCAGCGACCTTCTCGAAATTCTGCTGCAAGCTGCTCATGTCATTCTGGAGCTTGGTCAGCTCCTGCGTCAGCGCCTGCTTCTCGCTGTCGGAGACGGCCGACTGCAGCGCTGTCCGCGTCTCCTCGATCTCCTGCCTCAGGGATGACTGCAACTCGATAAATTCACCAAGATTCGTCAGGGTTTCGCTGACGATTCCGGATTCTTCGGGGTCATTCAGCGCTTCGGCCGTCTCGGCATGCAGCCAGGGGGAGATGAGGAGGACCAGGCAGAGGGTGAGGAGTCGTATTCCGGACATGTGTGATCCACAGCTGTTGTTGATGAAAAGATGCGAAACCCAAGGTTCCACCCTCGGCGCGCCGGCGTCAATCCCGGAGACTCGCTGTATGGTTTCAGGCGCCCGGTGACGCGAAGGTGAAAGCCAGCACGATGAAGGCGCTGGCCGTCGCCCAGGAGCCGAGGATGCGAATACCGATCTTCTGCCAGGCCCTGCTCGCAAATTCCGCAGCTGCGGCCGCATAGAGAATCAGCAGAAAGGCGCCAACGCCGGTACCGGTCAGGATCGCGAGCCTGGCCCTTCCCGCGAGTTCCGGCTGGGAAGAGTCCATGCCGACCAGGAATGCCGTGAGCAGTGCGATCGCCATCAATGACAATTGCGACAGCGATACCTCGAACGCGACCAGCAGCCCGCAGAGGACGGCCACGGACAGCATCAGCGCCAGGGCAGCATTCTCGGCCAGCGCAACATCCAGCAACCCCGTCAATAACAACATGACAATGAGCATCAGCAGGAAAGCAATCATCGGAGGCTGCATCTTTTTCAATCCCTGCTGGCCGATCAGCATTCCAGCCGTAAGGAGCACGAGGAGGTGTGCGGGGACCAGCGCCGGGTGCAGCACGCCGCTGTAGAAACTGTCCATGCCCTCGATCGGGCTGTGCGCCATGACGAGCCCCGGCAGCGGCAACAGCAGCAAGGCGGTTGCCGCCCGCAACAGCTGTCTCATGCGAGCCCGAACAGGAAAGCAAAACCCCCGAGCGCGATCAGACCGCCACCGGCGCGCACGGCGAGGCTGCCCGCGGGCCAGTGGGCCAGCGCGCCGAAGGCGATACCGCAGAGGTGCAGCAGGCCGGTCGCGATCACGAAGCCCAGGCTGTAGGCAAGCGCGTTTGCCGCGTTCGGCAGCTCGGTACCATGCGCGTGGCCATGAAAGATCGCGAAGGCGCCGACGATGACGGCCGCGATCCAGATCGGCGGACGCACGGCGAAAGCCACCATGGCGCCGAGTACGATGGCCGAGACGGCGATGCCGGTCTCCACCGCCGGTATCGGCACACCCGCGACGCCCAGGGCGCCGCCAAAGGCCATGACCATCGGAAAGACGATCGGCAGCAGCCAGATCGCCGGCTTGCCGAGGAATGCGCCCCACAGGCCGACGGCCACCATGGCGATGACATGATCGGGGCCGAGTACAGGATGCATGAGGCCGCTGACGAAGCCGCCGGCAAGGCCTTCCGAGGTATGCGCGAACGCCTCGGGCGTCACCAGCATCAGGCCCAGCCAGGGCAAGGGGTATCTGAAAAGCTGCATAGGTTTCTCCGGACCGAAAGTTGCGCCCATTGTAACGAAAGCGCCGGGCGTATCGCAGCCTTCATCGGGACGTTTCGTGCCTGCCGCAACGAAACCACAACAGAGGGAGAGGATCGTGCGACGTCAGCCTGCTTGCGCAGATGATGACACGGCGAGTGCTCCTGCCGGAGAGGGAGCAATACAGAAGCCGCGACCGGTGCAGGAAGGGGCATGCGGATGCACGCGGCGGCGTGCGTCGGGCATCAGAGCCCTAGCCCGGATAGTTCCATATAATTCAATTTCTTACACTGGATTCGAACAAGGCTTTGCCCATGACAGCCTGCGCAACGACCTGGCATTGCAGACGGCCGTCGAACAGGATCAGGTCGTGGGCAGTTCACCGACCCTGTGTCGCCTGGAGAATCGCATCGACCGGGCGGCGGCAGTCGCGATTCACCAGGTCCTGATCGAGCAGTTCATTGTTTCATTTGCCGAACCACCCGCGGAACTGATCCTCGATTTCGATGCCACTGATGACCGGATCCACGGCATGCAGGAAGGGCGTTTCTTTCACGGTTACTCCGATGCGTTCTGCTTTCTGCCGCTGTCTCTCTTTTGTGGCGACCAGCTGCTGGTCAGTTATCTGCGTCCGAGCAAGATCGATGGCGCCCGACACGCATGGGCGATTCTCGCCTTGTTGGTGCAACGCTGACGTCAGGGGTGGCCTGCGGTAATCATCATCCTGCGGGCTGATTCCGGCTTCTGTCGTCACCGCATGCTGAGCTGGTGCGATCGCCACGGCATCGGCTACATTGTCGGTCTGGCACGTAACAAACCGCTTCAGCGGATGATCGAACAGGACATCGCTGAAGTCGGACAACGTGCCGTCATCGCCAAGCTGGAAGTCACTCCTCAGGGACGCAATCCACGCTTCGTGGTGACCAATCTCAATGGTGACGCACAAACACTGTATGACCAAGTCTATTGTGCGCGTGGCGACATGGAGAACCGTATCAAGGAACAGCAGCTGGGCTTGTTTGCCGATCGCACCAGTACCCATTGTTGGTGGACCAATCAGTTCCGCCTGCTGTTATCGAGCCTGGCTTTGCGTGGAACGGAATTGGCCAATGCGCAAGTGAGTAGGCTACGGCTCAAGCTGTTCAGGGTCGGCGCAGTCGTCTGCCGCAATACCCGTCGCGTTCGCTTCCTGCTCTCCAGCGCCTTCCCTTATCCGACGCTCTTTCTCACTGTCGCCGAACGGCTGGCCCCCGCATAGGGCGATGTGAGTGCTGCCCCGGCACGCTGATAAACAATGGGGTGGAAGGTCTGCCTGAAGAGATGGAAATGACCATGCTTCGACGCTGTGCGGTTCTGAATCCCGTAATTTCACCCCACCCCTCTGCCATCGGAATGAATCCAAGCATCGGATGAAATATCCGGGTTAATGAGTACGCAGGGTTACTCGACAGTGACGGATTTGGCCAGGTTGCGCGGCTGGTCGACGTCGGTGCCCTTGAGCACGGCGACATGGTAGGAGAGCAGCTGCAGCGGGACCGTGAAGAGGACCGGGGCCGTGACGGGGTTGGCGTGCGGCACCTGCATGACGTGCAGGGTTTCGGTCTCCTCGATGGCGACGCCGGGTTCGGCGAAGACGAAGATTTCGCCGCCGCGCGCCCTGACCTCCTCGAGGTTGGATTTGAGCTTTTCGAAAAGCTGGTTGTCGGGCGCCACGGCGACGACCGGCATCTTTTCGTCGATCAGCGCCAGCGGGCCGTGCTTGAGTTCGCCGGCCGGGTAGGCCTCGGCGTGGATGTAGGAGATCTCCTTGAGCTTGAGCGCTCCCTCCATGGCGATCGGGTAGTGGTCGCCGCGCCCCAGAAAGAGCGCATGCTCGCGGTCCTGGAAATGCTCTGCGAGTTCCTCGATCTGCGCGTCCATCGCCAGCAGCCCCTCGATGCCGGCCGGCAGCTGGCGCAGCCCCTCGACGATCTCCCGCTCCTGCTCTTCGGTCATGCCGTGGTATTTCGCGATATTCGCGACGAGCAGCAGCAGTGCCACGAGCTGGGTCGTGAAGGCCTTGGTCGAGGCGACGCCGATCTCCGGCCCGGCATGGGTCATGAAGGAGAGCTCCGACTCGCGCACGAGCGAACTCTCGGGCACGTTACAGATGCACAGCGTCGTCAGGTGGCCGGCGACATTGGCCTTGCGCAGCGCGGCCAGGGTATCGGCCGTCTCGCCCGACTGCGAAATGGTCACGAAGAGACTCCCGTCCTCGACGACCGAGTCGCGGTAGCGGTACTCGCTCGCCACCTCGACCTCGCACGGAATCCTCGCATAGCGTTCCATCCAGTATTTGCCGACCAGGCCGGCGTGATAGCTGGTGCCGCAGGCGACGATCCTGACGCGCTGCACGCGCGGAAAAAGGCTGGCAGCGGCCTGTCCAAACGCCTCGGTGACGACACGAGTGGTGGTGGTGCGGCCCTCGAGGGTCTCGATGATGGCTGCCGGCTGCTCGTGGATCTCCTTCTGCATGAAGTGACGGAAGTTGCCGAGCTGGGTGCGCTCGCCGGAGACCGATGAATCCTTGATCTCGCGTTCGACCGGCTTGCCGTCGCGATCGAAGATCTCGAGCCCGTCGGTGCGCAGGCGCGCCACGTCACCCTCCTCGAGAAAGATGAAGCGGCTCGTGACGGGCAGCAGAGCGAAGACGTCGGAGGCGATGAAGTATTCGCCGATGCCGACGCCGATGACGAGCGGGCTGCCGTAGCGCGCCGCGACCAGCGTGTCCGGTGACTCCCTGTCGACGACGCCGAGCGCGTAGGCGCCCTCGAGTTGGGTAATGGTTTGCTGCACGGCGCCGAGCAGGTCATTGCCGTCGGCGAGCTGGTCGTGAATGGCGTGGACGATCACCTCGGTATCGGTGTCCGAGGTGAAGTGATGCCCCTGCGCTCTCTGCACCTCGCGCAGGGTTTCATGGTTCTCGATGATGCCGTTGTGCACGAGCGCGACGCGCTCGCGGCAGATATGCGGATGGGCGTTGTAGGTCGAGGGCTTGCCGTGCGTCGCCCAGCGCGTGTGGCCGATCCCGGTGGTGCCTTCCAGACCCGAGGCCTGGATGAGCTGTTCGAGCCGCGCCACCTTGCCCTCGGTGCGCTCGCGCGCGAGTTTGCCGTCATGCCCCACGACGGCGATGCCCGCCGAGTCGTAACCGCGGTACTCGAGCCGCTTGAGCCCTTCGAGCAGCAGCGGCGTGACATTGCGCTCGGCGACGCCGCCGACGATTCCACACATCAGTGATTCTCCCTCTTCTTCGTCGGCCTGACCCAGTTCGCGATCGTGGTCTGGCGTGTTGTCCGGCAGAGCGTGAGCTTGCCGGCCGGCGCGGTTTTCGTAATGGTCGAGCCCGCGCCGATGGTGGCCCCGGCCTCGATGGTGACGGGCGCGACGATCTGGGTATTCGAGCCGATGAAGGCGTTGTCCCCGATGAGGGTGCGGTGCTTGTAGGCGCCATCGTAGTTGCAGGTGATGGTGCCGGCGCCGACATTGACGTCGCGTCCCATGGTGGTATCGCCGATGTAGCTCAGGTGGTTGACCTTGGAGCCTTCGGCGATCTGCGCGTTCTTGGTCTCGACGAAGTTGCCGATCCTGACCCGTTCGGCCAGCTCCGTGCCGGGGCGGACGCGCGCGAAGGGACCGATCTGGCAGGCCTGCCCGATTATCGCCTGCTCGATGACGCAGTTCTCGAGGATGCGGCAGCCGCTGCCGACGACCACGTCGCGCAGCACGTTGTTGGCGCCGACATGCACGCCGTCGCCGAGCTCGACGTTGCCCTCGAGGATGACATTGGGCTCGATCACGACGTCCTGTCCGACGCTGACGCTGCCGCGGATGTCGAGGCGCGCCGGGTCGATCAGGGTCGCGCCGGCGCGCATCAGCGACTCGGCCTGGCGTGACTGGTAGACGCGCTCGAGGCGCGACAACTGCACCCGGTCGTTGATGCCCTCGACCTCGTAGAGATCGTCGGGATGCACCGAGGCGATCACGTGCCCCTCGCCGACGGCCATCGGGATGATATCCGGCAAATAGTATTCGTTCTGGGCGTTGTCGTTCCTGACTTCGGCCAGCCACTGCCCGAGTTCCTCGCGCCCGATCAGCATGATGCCGGCGTTGATCTCGTGGATGTGCAGCTCCTCGGCGGAGGCGTCCTTCTGCTCGACGACGCGGATGATGCGCTCGTACTCGTCACGGATGATGCGACCGTAGCCCGTCGGCTCCTCGAGTTCGACGGTCAGCATGCCCATGCGTGTCTCTGCCGAGGCCTCGACGAGGCGTTCGAGCGTCGAGGCCCGGATCAGCGGCACATCGCCGTAGAGCACCAGGACCTGGTCGACCTCCCGAAGCAGGGGCATCGCCTGCTGCACGGCGTGCCCGGTGCCGAGCTGTTCAGCCTGGAGGGCCCACTCCACGTCGCACTCCTGCATGCGTTCGCGCACCAGTTCCCCGCCATGACCGTAGACCACGACGATGGTCTCGGGATCGAGCCGCTGCGCCGTCTCGATGACATGCTGCAGCATCGGCTTGCCGGCGAGTGGATGCAGGACTTTTGGAAGAGCCGATTTCATGCGGGTTCCCTGCCCCGCGGCAAGGATGACGACGCCTGTTTTCATGCTTGGGGATCCGGAATCAGTTCAAGCAGATTGTAACCTATCTGTCATGGCTGACGGGCGCGAAAGGAAAACCGGGCCAGCGCCCGGTTTTTGCAAAGGTCGAGACAGGCGCGCCGTCAGCTGCGCCTGTTGCGCATCTTGCGCAGATTCTCGATGGCGCGCAGCTGCGCCGCTGCCTCGGCCAGCTCGGCCTGGGCCTGCGCGTATTCGAAGTCGGCGCTGCGGTCCCTCATCGCCTCCTCGGCCCGCTTCTTGGCCTCGAGCGCTGCCGCCTCGTCGAGATCGGTGGCGCGGACCGCGGTGTCGGCCAGGATGGTCACGACATGCGGCTGGATCTCGAGCATGCCGCCGGAGATGAAGTAGTGCGCCTGCGGGTTGCCCGCCTTCTCCTCGATGCGGACTTCGCCGGGCTTCAGGCGGGTGACGAGCGGGGTATGGCGAGGCGCGATACCGAGTTCACCCATGATGCCGGGCGCGTAGACCATCTCGGCAGAGCCGGAGTGGATCTGTCCCTCTGCGCTGACGATATCGACATGTATTGTCATAGCCATTCCCGTTTACCCCTATCTCAATCTCAGCCCTTCATCTTGCCGGCTTTCTCGACGGCCTCGTCGACGGTGCCGCACATGTAGAAGGCCTGCTCCGGCAGATGATCGTATTCGCCGTCGACGATCGCCTTGAAGTTGGCGATGGTGTCCTTCAGCGTCACGTAGCGGCCGGGCGCGCCCGTGAAGACCTCCGCGACGAAGAACGGCTGCGACAGGAAGCGCTGCAGCTTGCGCGCGCGGGCGACCGTCAGCTTGTCGTCCTCGGAGAGTTCATCCATGCCGAGGATGGCGATGATGTCCTTCAGCTCCTTGTAGCGCTGCAGCGTGCCTTGGACGGCGCGCGCGACACTGTAGTGCTCCTCGCCGACAACGTTCGGATCGAGGATACGCGAGGTCGAGTCGAGCGGGTCGACCGCGGGATAGATGCCGAGCTCCGCGATCTGGCGGGAGAGCACCAGGGTCGCGTCGAGGTGCGCGAAGGTCGTCGCCGGCGACGGGTCGGTCAGGTCGTCCGCGGGAACGTAGACGGCCTGGAACGAGGTGATGGAGCCCGTCTTGGTCGAGGTGATGCGCTCCTGCAGGACACCCATCTCCTCGGCCAGCGTCGGCTGGTAGCCGACCGCGGAAGGCATCCGGCCAAGCAGCGCCGAGACCTCGGTACCGGCGAGGGTGTAGCGGTAGATGTTGTCGACGAACATCAGGACGTCGCGGCCCTCGTCACGGAAGAATTCCGCCATCGTCAGGCCGGTCAGGGCAACGCGCAGGCGGTTGCCGGGCGGTTCGTTCATCTGGCCGTAGACCAGCGCAACCTTGTCGAGGACGCCGCCTTCCTGCATCTCGTAGTAGAAGTCGTTGCCTTCACGGGTACGCTCGCCGACACCCGCGAAAACCGAGAAGCCGGAGTGCTCGACCGCGATGTTGCGGATGAGCTCCATGAGGGTGACGGTCTTGCCAACGCCCGCACCGCCGAAGAGGCCGATCTTGCCGCCCTTGGCAATCGGCATGACGAGATCGATGACCTTGATGCCGGTTTCGAGGATCTCTGTCGAGGCCGCCTGCTCGTCGAACGACGGCGGCTTGCGGTGAATCGGCATGCGCTCCTCGGTCGGGATCGGGCCGCCCTCGTCGACCGGGTTGCCGAGAACGTCCATGACACGGCCCAGCGTGGCCTGGCCGACGGGAACCGAGATCGCGTCACCGGTGTTGGCCACGTCGACGCCGCGGCGCAGGCCGTCTGTCGAGCCCATGGCGATCGTGCGCACGACGCCGTCACCCAGCTGCTGTTGAACCTCGAGCGTGAGACCGACGGATTCGATTGTCAGCGCGTCGTAAATCTTAGGCATCGCATCGCGCGGGAACTCAACGTCCACGACAGCGCCGATGATTTCTACCACTTTACCCGAACTCATTTCTGGTTCCTCGTATTCAATTCAATTCTTTTACAGTTAAACCGCCGCGGCACCGCCGACGATTTCCGATATCTCTTGCGTGATCGCCGCCTGGCGCGCCTTGTTATAGATCAGCTCAAGCTCGTCGATGAGGTTGCCGGCGTTGTCGGTCGCGGCCTTCATCGCGACCATGCGCGCGGACTGCTCGCATGCCGCGTTCTCGACAACCGACTGGTAGACAAGCGATTCGACATAACGCGTCAGCAGGCCGTCGAGCACCTCCTTGGAATCCGGCTCGTAGATGTAGTCCCAGTGGTGCCGCAGCTCTTTTTCGTCGGCAGGTGCGATCGGCACGAGCTGTTCGATGGTCGGTTCCTGCGTCATGGTGTTGACGAAGGAGTTGAACGCCACGTTGATCTGGTCGAGCTCGCCTGCATCGAAGGTATCGAGCATGACCTTGACCGTGCCGATCAGGTCCTCGAGCCTCGGGGCGTCGCCGAGGTGGGCCGCCTGGCCGAGGATCTCGCCGCCGAAGCGCGTGAAGAAGCCCTGGGCCTTGGTGCCGATGGTGCAGAAGGTGACCTCGATACCGTTTTTCTGGTGATCGACGATCTCTTTCACGAGCCTGCGGAAGAGGTTGCTGTTGAGACCGCCGCACAGCCCGCGGTCGGACGAGATGACGATGTAACCGATGCGCCTGATCTCGCGATCCAGCGTGTAGGGATGCTTGTACTCGGGGTGCGCCTGCGAGAGGTGCGCGATGACCTGACGCATCTTCTCGGCGTAGGGACGCGAGCTGGACATGCGATCCTGCGCCTTGCGCATCTTCGACGCCGCAACCATCTCCATGGCGCTGGTGATCTTCTGCGTGCTCTTGACCGAGTTGATCTGGGTACGTATCTCTTTACCGACAGCCATTGCCTAATCTCCGGGAGCCCTTACCAGGTGTGATTTTCCTTGAAGGACTTCAGTGCATCGTGAAGGGCCTGCTCGATTTCGTCGTTGTAGTCGGCCTCGGTGTTGATCCTGTCCATGAGCTCTTTCTGCGAGGAGTTCATATAACCGAGCATCGCCTTTTCGAAATCGACAACCTTGTTGACGTCGACGTCGTCGAGGTAGCCTTCGTTCGCCGCGAACAGGGACGCCGCCATCTCCGCGATGGAGAGCGGCACGTACTGGTCCTGCTTCATGAGCTCGGTGACGCGCGCGCCGCGGTCGAGCTGGGCGCGCGTGGCGTCGTCGAGATCGGAAGCGAACTGCGAGAACGCCGCCAGCTCGCGATACTGGGCGAGCGCCAGACGGACACCGCCGCCGAGCTTCTTGATGATCTTCGTCTGCGCGGAACCACCCACGCGTGAAACCGAGAGACCCGCGTTGATGGCGGGGCGGATGCCGGCGTTGAAGAGGTCGGTCTCGAGGAAGATCTGGCCGTCGGTGATCGAGATGACGTTCGTCGGGACGAACGCCGAGACGTCACCCGCCTGGGTCTCGATGATCGGCAGCGCGGTCAGTGAACCGGTCTTGCCCTTGACGGCGCCGTTGGTGAACTTCTCGACGTACTCCTCGTTGACGCGCGCGGCACGCTCGAGCAGGCGGGAGTGCAGGTAGAAGACGTCGCCCGGGTAGGCCTCGCGTCCCGGTGGACGGCGCAGCAGCAGGGAGACCTGGCGATAGGCCCATGCCTGCTTGGTCAGGTCGTCGTAGATGATCAGTGCATCCTCGCCGCGATCACGGAAATACTCGCCGAGGGTGCAGCCCGAGTAGGGGGCGATAAACTGCATGGCGGCGGAATCTGCAGCAGGCGCCGCGACGATGATGGTGTTGTCCATGGCGCCGTGCTCCTCGAGCTTGCGCACGACCTGGGCGATCGTCGATGCCTTCTGGCCAACAGCAACGTAGACACATTTGATGCCTGTGTCCTTCTGGTTGATGATGGCGTCGATGGCGATCGCGGACTTGCCGGTCTGGCGGTCGCCGATGATGAGCTCGCGCTGGCCGCGGCCGATCGGGACCATGGCGTCGATGGACTTGATGCCGGTCTGGACAGGCTGGTCGACCGATTTGCGTTCGATAACGCCTGGTGCAACTTTCTCCAGCGGGGAGGTCTCTGCAGCATCGACCGGGCCCTTGCCGTCGATCGGGTTGCCGAGGGAGTCGACAACGCGGCCGAGCATGCCTTCGCCAACCGGGATTTCGAGAACGCGGCCAGTGCACTTGACCGGGTCGCCCTCGGTCAGGTTCTTGTAGTCGCCGAGGACAACGGCGCCGACGGAGTCGCGCTCGAGGTTCAGCGCCAGGCCGTAGATGTTGCCCGGGAACTCGAGCATCTCGTAGGACATGACGTCTGCCAGGCCGTGAATGCGCACGATGCCGTCGGTGATGCCGACGATGGTGCCTTCGTTGTGGGCTTCCGTTTTCACATCGAACTTTTCGATGCGACTTTTGATCAGCTCACTGATTTCTGATGGATTGAGTTGCATGTTGGCTTCTCGCTTAAATTCCCAATTCGTTTGCCAGCTTTGTCAGCTGCCCCTGGACAGACCCGTCGATGACGAGGTCGCCGGCCCGGATATGCATGCCGCCGATGAGCTCCGGATCCTCAACACTGCTGATGTTGATATCGCGGCCAAGCTTCGCTTTCAGCGCCTGCGCGATCGCTGCGGACTGCGCCGCGCTGAGCGGGAAGGCGGTGGTGACCAGCACGTCCAGCTTGCCCTGCTCGCGGCTCTTGAGCTGCTCGAACTGCTCCGCGATCTGCGGCACGACGCCGAGCCGGTCGTTCTCGACGAGCAGTCTGACAAGGTTGCCGCCCTCGTCCGGGAGCTGGTCCCCGACGATGTCGAGCATCAGCTCGGTGAGCCGGGCATCGGTCAGGTTCGGGTTGCTGACCAGCGTCTTCATGGTGGCGTCCTGCACGACGGTGGCGATGAACGCCAGCGCCCCGGACCACTGCTCGAGCGTGCCGGTCTCTTTCGCGCGGTCAAAGATCGCTTCTGCGTAGGGTCGTGCGATGGTTGATGCTTCCTGGGCCATGATTCAGCCTCAGAGTTGCCTGGCGACAGTGTCGAGCACTTCGCTGTGCGCGTCCGCGTTGATCTCGCGTCGCAGGATTTTCTCGGCGCCGCTGACGGCCAGTTCGGCCACCTTGCCACGCAGCGCCTCGCGAGCGCGGTTCGTTTCCTGCTCGATCTCGGCCTGGGCCGCGGCAAGGATGCGGTTGCCCTCGACCTTGGCGTGCTCCTTGGCTTCGTCGACTATCTCGTTGGCGCGCTTGTTTGCCTGGTTGATGATCTCGGCCGCCTGCGTCTTGGCTTTCCTGATCTCATCGACCGCCCTCTCTTTGGCCAGTTCCTGTTCGTGCTGTCCGCGTTCAGCGGCTGCCAGGCCGTCGGCGATCCTGGACTTGCGCTCATTGAGCGCCGCGATGATTGGGGTCCACACGTACTTCTTCGTGAACCAGACAAACACGACGAACGCGATCAACTGTCCGATGAGGGTCAGATTGATATTCATTCTGTTTCCCCGTTAATTGTGAAAAAAGGACTCGTCACCCGGTCGGAGTCTCTCTTATCCAGCAACGGCAAAGAGAACGTACATTGCCAGACCGACGGCAATCATCGGTACCGCGTCGACCAGGCCCATGACGATGAAGAACTGTGTGCGCAGCATCGGGATCAGTTCTGGCTGACGCGCAGCGCCTTCGAGGAAGCGGGCGCCGAGGATGCCGATACCGACGGCAGCACCGAGTGCACCAAGGCCCATCATCAGAGCGCCAGCAATATAGAGCAGTGCAGATTCCATGATTGTCTCCAAATGGTTGAAGTTGAGATTAAAAAATACCGAAAATCAGTGTTCCTGGTGCGCCATGTCCATGTAGACGACTGTCAGCGTCATGAAGATGAATGCCTGCAGCGTGATGATCAGGATGTGGAAGACGGCCCAGACGAATTGCAGGCCGCCGCCGAAGACACCCAGGATCAGCCCGGCGTTGTACATCAGCGCAATCAGGATGAAGATCATCTCGCCCGCGTACATGTTGCCGAACAGACGCAGCGAGTGCGAAATCGGCTTGGCGATCAGCGAGACAAACTCGAGGAAGAAGTTGATCGGGATGAACAGGATCTTGATGAAGATGTTCTTCGCCTCGAACGGGTGCAGCGTGAGTTCTGCTGCAAAGCCGCCCACGCCCTTGATCTTGAGGCTGTAGTAGAGCATCAGGACAAAGACGCCGATGGCCATGCCGAACGTGGCGTTGGGATCGGTCGTCGGCACGACTTTCCAGTAGACATGATGCGGATCGGCGCCGGTCAGCAGGTGGGCCGCCTGTCCCACGATCCAGGGAATCAGGTCGACCGGCACCAGGTCCATGGCGTTCATGAGAAAGATCCAGACAAAGACGGTCAGGGCGAGTGGCGCGACCAGTGCGTTCTTGCCGGAGAAGGAGCCGCGGACGCTGTCGTCGATGAAATCGACAATCCATTCGACGAAATTCTGGAAACCCGACGGCGTACCGGCCGTGGCTTTCCTTGCGGTGCGCGCGAACAGGAAGACAAAGAGGCCACCCAGCAGAATGGACCAGAACATGGTGTCGACATGAATGGCCCAGAAGCCCATGTCGGCGGCTTCCTGCGCTGTGTGCGCCAGGCCCCACTCGCCTGTTTCCGGATTCTTGCCGAAGGTCATGTTGGTCAGGTGGTGTTTGATGTAGTCACCTGAAGTCTGGGTACCGGATGCCATTGTTATCTCTTTGACTCTTGGTTGTTACCTTTGACTGCGATCATGGCTCCGGGCGTCAGGTGCACGATGATCCAGACGCCCAGCATGGCAACGATCTCGAGGGACTCGTACCACTTGATCGCCGCCGCAAATATCAGCATCATCACGAGCAGCTTCACGATCTCGGCACCATAAATCCTGCCGAGCATCACTCCCGGCTCGCCGGCGCTGTAGCTTCCAAAAAGCTTGCGCGCAAACAGGAGGTTGCCGACAGTGGCCGCGAAACCGCCCACAATCCCCGAGATTGCGTAGGCCTTGCCGAATGCAAGCAGAACGAGGCCGAAGCACAGCGTGAGCACCAGTTGCGCGCCGACCGTTTTCCAGACCCTTTCCGGGGGATAGTTTCGCACCGCGAAGCCTGTGAAACAGACTAAAAAACGGCCGAAAGTATAAGTGACCTCGGAAATAAGGTCAAACGATTGGTCTATAAGTCAAGTTTTATAATACTCCTCATGCTGCAGCGCAATATAACAAGACACTGATATTCCGGGTTCTTACACCTGTCATCACGGCGGCACTGCGGTGATTGATATCTCTCAACGCCTGCGCTTCACCCGTGCAGGCCATCACTGGATGTGTTCGAGGATGCCCTCGAGCTCGTCGAGCGAATTGTACTTGATGACGAGCTTGCCCCTGCCCTTGCTGCCCGACTGCAGTTGCACGCGCGCACCGAGCTTCTCGGTCAGGTCCTGCTCGAGCGAGCGGATGTTGGGGTCCACGACCTTCTCTTTCCTGACCGGTTTCGCCTCCTGCCCCTGCAGGCGGCGCACGAGCCTTTCGGTTTCACGCACAGAGAGGCCGTTTCTGACGACCTGGTTGGCGGCCTCGACCTGCAGTTCGCCGGTGACGCCGAGGATGGCGCGCGCATGCCCCATCTCCATCTTGCCCTGGTCGAGCCAGGCCTTGACCTCGGGTTCGAGTTCGAGCAGGCGCAGCAGGTTGGTGACCGTGGTACGCGACTTGCCGACGGCCTGGGCGATCTCCTGGTGCGTCAGGCCGAATTCCTCGAGCAGGCGGTGCAGGGCGCCGGCCTCCTCGAGCGGGTTGAGATCGTCGCGCTGGATGTTCTCGATGAGGCCCATCGCCATGGCGGCCTGGTCGTCGACCTCGCGGATGACGGCCGGTATCTCGTGCAAGCCCGCGAGCTGGGCAGCGCGCCAGCGGCGCTCGCCGGCGACGATCTCGTAGACATTGCCGACGGGACGCACGACGATGGGCTGCACGACGCCCTGGGCCGCGATGGAGTCTGCCAGTTCCTGCAGTTTCTCCTCGTCGAAGTGGCGCCGGGGCTGGTAACGCCCGCGCTGTATCATTTCGATGCCGAGCGTCGAGACGGTGTTCCCGGACGCGGCCTGTTGTGGTGCCGACTGCTGGTGTTCCTCCGCGACTTTCCTGGTACCACCGCCGAGAAGGGCGTCCAGGCCGCGTCCGAGTCCCCGATTTTTCGTCGTCATGTTGTCTGTTCCCGATGTCTTTTGAGCATCTCTTCCGCAAGCACCGCGTAGGCGGCCGCACCGCGGGAATGCCTGTCGTAGGCGATGACCGGAAGGCCATGGCTTGGCGCTTCGGCGACGCGTACGTTGCGTGGTATGACCGTCCGGTAAACCCTGTCGCCGAAGTGGCTCAGGAGCTGCGCCGAAACTTCCGCGCCGAGCCGGTTGCGATGATCGTGCATGGTACGCACGATGCCGTCGATTTCAAGCGCCGTGTTCCTGCTGTTGCGCACCTGCTCGACGGTCTCGATCAGGGACGAGAGGCCCTCGAGCGCATAGTATTCGGTCTGCAGCGGCACCAGTACGCGGTTCGCGGCCACGAGCGCGTTCAGCGTGAGCATGTTCAGCGAGGGCGGGCAGTCGATGAAGATGTAATCGTATTCGCCGGCGACGGGCTCGAGCATCTGCTTGAGGCGCAGCTCGCCGGACTGGGCGTTCATGAGACCGACCTCGGCTGCAGTCAGGTCGCTGTTCGATGGCACCAGGTCGATTCCGGCACCGCTCGCGTGCAGCCGCAGCTGCATCAGGGGCACGCGGTCCAGGAGCAGGTCGTAGCTCGTGAGCTCGGTCTGGTTCTTGTCGATGCCAACCCCCGTGGTTGCATTGCCCTGGGGATCGAGGTCGATGAGCAGTACACGACGGCCCGACTCGGCGATAGCGGTCGCCAGGTTGACGGTCGTCGTGGTTTTACCGACGCCGCCCTTCTGGTTGGCGACAGCAATGATCATGCTCATGCGCTTGTTTCCGTCGTCACTCTGTTTCCGGAATCAGGAAGGTATCATTCGATCTAGGCTTTGCGCCAGTCGATCGAGCGTGAAATCGGCGCTGATGAAGGCGCGCCCGATGCCGCTCATGAGCACGAGCCGCAGCTGGCCGTCCTGTACCTTCTTGTCGACCGACATGAGTTCCAGGAACTTCTGCGCGTCGATGCTGCCTGCCGGTGGCGGATCGACCGGCAGGCCGGCGCGCCGGATGAGGTCGCGCGCGCGCTGCTCGTCGGCCGCCGACATGAGACCGAGATCGACGCTGAAGCGCGCTGCCATGCACATGCCCGCGCCGACCGCCTCGCCGTGCAGCCACTCGCCGTAGCCCATGCCGTTCTCGATCGCATGGCCGAAGGTGTGGCCGAGATTCAGCAGGGCGCGCTGGCCGGCCTCCCTCTCGTCGGCCGCCACCACCTCGGCCTTGTCCCGGCAGGAACGCTCGATGGCGTGCGCGAGCGCTTCCGGGCTCCGCGCCACGAGCGCGTCCATGTTCTGCTCCAGCCAGGAGAAGAATTCCGCATCATTGATGAGGCCGTACTTGATGACTTCCGCGAGGCCGGCCGAGAGCTCCCGGTCCGGCAGTGTATCGAGTGTTTCCGTATCGGCGACGACGCAGCGCGGCTGGTGAAAGGCGCCGATCATGTTCTTGCCAAGCGCGTGGTTGACGCCGGTCTTGCCACCGACAGAGGAATCGACCTGCGAAAGCAGCGTCGTCGGCACCTGCACGAAATCCACGCCGCGCTGGTAGGTCGCCGCGGCGAAGCCCGTCATGTCGCCGACAACGCCGCCGCCGAGCGCAAGCAGAGTGCAGCCGCGATCGAAACGCTCGCTCAGCAGCTTGTCGAAGATCCGGTTCAGGACCTCGAGGCTCTTGTACTCCTCGCCATCCGGCAGCACGACGGATGCCAGGCGATACTGATCCCCGAGCGTCCGGGTGAGGCTCTCGAGATAAAGCGGGCCGACGGTTTCGTTGGTGACGATCAGGACCTGGCGGGAACGGATCCAGGGCGTGAAGCTGGCGCTGTCGCGCAGTACGCCGGGGCCGATGATGATGGGATAGCTTCTGTCGCCGAGATCGACAGTCAGGGTTCTGCGGGCGGCGCTCTGGCTCATAACTCCTCGATTGTGCTGATGATCTCCTTGACCACGCTGGCAGCGCCACGCTGCTCGGTCGAGACCTCGAGATCCGCCGTTTCGCGATACAGCGGAAGCCGCTGCTCCATGAGCGCTTCGAGCGTCGCCTTGGGATCATCCGTATCGAGCAGCGGGCGCCCCTTGTCCTTCGCCGTGCGCTCGAACTGCTGCTCCGTGGAGCAGTGGAGGTAGATGACGAAGCCCCTGGCGGCGAGATTTCGACGGTTGTCCGGGAGCAGGACGGCACCGCCGCCGGTCGCCAGCACGCGGTGGTCTTCCTGGGTCAGCTCGTCGATGACCGCGGCCTCGCGCTTGCGGAAGCCCTCCTCGCCCTCGAATTCGAAAATCGTCGGGATATCGACACCCGTGCGGCGCTGGATTTCACTGTCCGTATCCTCGAACGTCAGCTTGAGTGCGGACGCCAGCTGCTTGCCTATCGTGCTTTTGCCGGCCCCCATCGGGCCGATGAGAAAGATCTTGCTTGGTATTTTCATAAGGTGCAAATAGTACAGGTACTCGATAAATCAGGCCCGTTTAATTTTCGGGTAATTTATCGGGTCACTGCATATTGCAGAGGATCTCCCCCGTGATCAGTAGTTGGTCGTCGGCCACATCATTCACCGGCCGCCGGACTGTTTGAGGATCTTCGGTGTCACGAAAACGAGCAATTCACGCTTGAGATCACGGTTGGTATCGCGGCGGAAGAGACGTCCGATCGCCGGAATGTCACCCAGGACGGGCACCTTGTCCTGGCCGGTCTGCTTCTCCTGTTCGAAGACGCCGCCGAGCACGACCGTTTCGCCATCGTCGATCCGCACGGTCGTCATCACGCGGCGGGAGTCGATCGGCGGCGGGGTGCCAGGCCGCGCGCGCGTATAGTCCGGATTGTCCTTCGTGATCTCCAGGTCCATGATGATCTTGCTGTCCGGCGTGATGTGCGGGGTGACCTCGAGCTTCAAGACCGCCTCCTTGAAGGTGACATTGGTCGCACCGCTCGAGGTGCTCTCCTGGTAGGGAATTTCGAGGCCCTGCTTGATGACGGCCTTGCGCTGGTCCGAGGTGATGACGCGCGGCGCGGAGACGATCTCGCCCCGCCCCTCCTGTTGCATGGCTGTCAGCTCCAGCTGCAGCAGGGCGCTTCCGACCTTGCCGAGGACGAGACCGAGGGAGCCCCCCTCGACGCCACCGAGCAGGGAGGGCAGATTGACCATGAGTCCGGCGGCATCGCCGCTATTGATGAAGCTGCCGCTGTCGGGGGTCTCGATACCACCCGGTTTCGTGCCGCCGATGGAGATGTACTTGTCGCCGGACTCGTCGCTTGCGCTGAGGCCGAATTTCACGCCGAGCTCGCGGGCGAATTCATCGTTGGCGATGACCACGCGGCTCTCGACCAGAACCTGGCGGACGGGGTAGTCGAGCTGCCTGACGAGGTCGCGGATATTCCTGATGCTCGTCGGGGTATCGTGCACCAGCAGTGTATTCGTCCTCTCATCGACAGTGACGCTGCCACGCGGCGACATCAGGCGGTTGGCCTCGGACTTGACCAGCGCTGCGAGATCCTCCGCCCTGGCGTACTTGATACGAACGAGGCGGGATTGCAGAGGCTCGAGCTCCTCGAGCTTCTGCTTCGATTCGGCCTCGAGCTGCTCGCGTCTCGCGACCTCCTCGGTCGGGGCCACCATGATGACATTGCCGCGGCGGCGACTCGTCAACCCCCTGGTCTGCATGATGATCTCGAGCGCCTCTTCCCAGTGGACATCCTTGAGCCTCAGCGTGATGTTGCCCTGGACCGTGTCGCTGACGACCATGTTCAGCCCCGTGAAATCCGCCAGCAGCTGCAATACCGAGCGTACCTCGATATCCTGGAAATTGAGTGACAGGCGGTTTGACGCCGGACCAGCGGTGGCGGCAAGCCCGGACGGGACTTGCGCGGGTGACGCACCTGCCGCGGCGCTGGCCGGCGCGCCAATATCGAGCACGAGGCTGTCGGCAGCGGTGGTCACCTCGTACTGCTGGCGGCGATCCAGCCGGGCGACGAGCCGGGTGCGGCCGTTGCTCTCGATGACCTTGATATCGCGGACGCCGTTTTTGCCGATCTCGAATGTCTTGCCGGCAAGCGCGCTGCTGCCGGCAACATCGATGATGATTCTCGCCGGCTCATCGATGGAGAAACTCGCTGGCGGTACACTGAAAGCTTCCGACGCCCTCGCGACCACACGGACAACGCCATCGCCGGTGACGGAGTGCGAAATCTCCGTGATCGACTGCGCCACCGGCAGCCCCGGCATCATCATCGCCAGCGCTGTCAGGAGGCCGGCGATGGTCATTCGAAAAGAGGTACTTGCTTGGTGGTTCATCAACATCTCTGCTCTTCCATGATGGGATTTACTCGTCGAGCGCGAGCGAGGCTCGCCGCTCTGTAAAACGACCGCCCGGGCGGTCCTGGACGATCTCGACCAGCTCGACGCGATCGGGAAAAACGCCCGTGATACGCCCGTGATTCCTGCCCATGTACCTGCCCTCGCTGACGCGATAGACGGCGCCATCCTTGCTCTTGACAAGCGCGAAGATCATGCCTGCCTGCGACAGGGTGCCGACCATGCGCAATGTGTCCAGGCTGAAGGCTTCGAGCTCGTCCCGCAGGCGCGTGGTGTCGGGACGGATTCCGTTGTCGGCCGTCTCCTCGGGCAGCTCCTCGTCGGCGAAGACAAAAGGACTCCTGATGCCTTGCCCGGCAGCTGCGTAGCTGTAGCCCTCGAAGAGCGGGATCGTCGGCGCCGGCTCCACGGGCCCGGCCTCGCTGTTCCTGGCCTGCTGGATGAAGGCCTCCAGGTCCCCGTTTCCCGTTGCGAAGCAGCCGCTCAACAACAGGCCGGAAAGGATCGCGAGGAGCGATTGCTGCATTTTCATTCGGACTCCTCCTGATCGCCTTCACCAAGGTAGCGGTAGGTTTTCGCGACCATCGCCATCTGCAGCTGCGACTGCTCCACGGAATCCTTGTTCCTTTTCACGATATTGACGTCGTGGATCGTGAGTATCCGCGGCATGGCGGCCAGTCCGCTGATGAAGCCACCGAACTGGTGGTAGCTGCCGACCACCTTCATGTTGATGGGAAGTTCCGTGTAGAAGTCCCCGGGCACTTCCGCCATCGGCTGGAAGAGCTCGAATTCGAGGCCCGCCGCCAGGCCGGTCTGCGAAACTTCGACGAGCAGCGCCGCGATCTCACTCCTGTCCGGCAGCTGGCGCAACATCTCGCTGAAATCCGCTTCCATCTGCGCCAGTTGCTCCCTGTATTCATCGAGATTCACGACCTTGCGGTATTTTTCGACAAGCTCTGCCCTGAGCTGGGCCTCTTCCTTCTGATAGCCCTCGAGCATTACGTACTGCCCCTTGATGGCATGGAAATACCAGCCGCCGATGATCAGGGCGCAGACGACGAGTATCAGCGTGCCCTTCACAACCGGCGGCCAGTCGCCGATAGTCGACAGATCCAGATCGTTCAGGTCCGACAGGTTCATCGCTCTTCCTCCGTGCGGTTCTCCTGTTGCATGGCGAGGCTGAAGTGGCTGAGTCCGTCCTCGAGGCCTTTGCCGGTCGAGATCAGTTTCAGTTCCGGCTTCGTCAGCCACGGGGAATGATCGACTTTGTCCATCAATGCCGAGATCTGGGCATTCGACTGGGCGACCCCCTCGAGACTGACGGAACGGCCGTTCTGCTTGACGCTTGTCAGAACGACGCCTTGCGGCATGATGAAGGCGAGTTCATCCATCAGGTGCACGGACTCGGGCCGGCTCGACTGCAGGGAGTGGATCTGTTCCATTCTTGCCACGAGGCGATCGCGGATTTCGTCAAGCCGACTGATCTCGGCGATCCTGGCGTCGACAAGCAGCATCTCCTTGCGCAGCATGGCGTTGCGCTCGAGCTGGTTGTCGATCATGCCGCGATTCAGCAGGTGCCAGCCTGCCGTGATCAGAACTGCCACCGTCACGCCGGCGACGAGCTGCAGGATGAAAGCCTTCTTGCGGCGCTTGCGGCTTTGCTCGCGCCAGGGAACCAGGTTGATCTTCGCCATTAGCCGAAACGCCTCAATGCCAGCCCGCAGGCAACCGTGAATGCGGGCGCCTGCTCCCGCAACTTGTCCGGATCCAGGTTCTTGCCGATTTGCATGGAGGCGAAGGGATCCAGGACCCTGACCGGTATGCCGACCTGCTCCTCGAGCAGCGCGGTGATGCCGGCAAGTCCGGCGCTCCCGCCGGTCAGCAGGATCCGCTCGACAGGCGCTCCCCCGTCACTCGTCTGGTAGATCTGCACGGCCCCGCGAATATCCTGCGCGAGCCGCCGGGCGTATGGCTGCAACAGCGTTTCGGGATAATCATCCGGCAGTTCGCCGCTGCGCTTGCGGGCTTCGGCCTCGTCGTGCTCGAGGTCCCAGGCCTCGCTGATGTCGCGGGTGTGTTGCTGACCGCCAACATGGTACTCGCGTGTCTGGCGAAGGTGGCCGTCGCTGATCACGTGGACGTTCATGGTATTGGCGCCGAGGTCGATCACGGCGACCGTGTTGATCCCCTCGCTGGCCAGATCCTGCTGGACCAGCTCCTGGAAGACATGCTCGACGGCATACTGTTCGGCATCGACGACTCCGGCGACAAGGCCTGCCGATTCGATGACGAGAATCAGGTCGTCGACGACATCGCCTCGCGACGCGACCAGCAGTACGTCGACTGTCTCCTCGCTGCCGGGCGTCGGCCCGAGGACATCGAAGTCGTAGCGGACTTCATCGATGCGCTGCGGGATGTAACGGTCGGCCTCGAGTTCAACCATGGATTCCATGTCGTACTCGCCCAGGTCCGCCGGCATGTTCAGAACGCGCGAGATGACTGCCGCACCGGAGACGGCGACGGCCGCATGTTTCGCCGTGGAGCCGCTGCGCCGCAGGACATCCCTGACGACGTCGGAGACGGCCTCGGTCTGCTTGACCTTTCTGGCATCAACCGCACCGGGCGGCAGCATGTCCGAGGCCCAGGCCTCCACGCGGTATGAAAGCCGGCCTCCCGATTCGCTGCGGCTGAGCTCGATGAGCTTGACGGCCGCCGAGCTGATATCGATGCCAACCAGTTTGCGCTGCGTTTTGGAAAATAATCCCATCTGGTCCCTCCCTGACCGAAATACTGTCGCTGAATCCCTTCAGGCTTGCCTGCGATCGCGGCTGCCGGCCGCCTGCAGGGATTTCGCGCGATCAACGCCTCGCAGGCACCTCCTGCCTGGCAGTGTCCCGCGTGCTTCCTGTTTCAGTGAGTGCTGTCCGGTTTTTCAATGCGATCTCCTTTCTTGTGTGCGTCTCTGTCCATGAGCGGGGGTGTCTTTAACCGCTGTGGGATGATGGTTCGCTTGTCTGCCGGGCCAGGAATTGCGGCACGGCGAAGGCGCCGTCGAAGATGGCGCGGTTGAAATAGCGCGTGTCATCCAGCGCCTGCATGGCCGCATATCTCGCTGGCGGGAAACCGTCACCCCTGGCCGCCATGGTCGCCGACCACCAGCCGCTCGGGTAGACCGGCTGCGGAAAAGTCAGCGTCCTGACGGCGCCGAAGCCCGCGGCCTGCATATCGGTCGCCATGCGCGCAAGCAGCGGCGCGTGAATCAATGGCGACTCGCTCTGCTGCACGAGCAGGCCGTCCGTGGCGAGGGCATCGTGGCAGGCCTTGTAGAAGGCTTCGCTGAAGAGCACCTCGCCAGGACCGATCGGATCCGTGCTGTCGACGATGATGACATCGATCGAACCGCGCTCGGCCTCCTGCATCCAGTTGATGCCATCGATGAACAGCAGTTCGGCGCGCGGATCGTCGTTGGATTCGCAGAGTTCAGGAAAATAGCGTTCGGCAAGTCGCGTGACGGACTCGTCGATATCAATCTGGCTGACCTGCTTGACGGTCGAATGCCTGAGCACCTCGCGCAGTGTGCCGCAATCGCCGCCACCGATAATGACGACACGCTGTGGATCCGGATGTGTGAACAACACGGGATGAGACATCATCTCGTGATAGAGAAAGTTATCCCTCGACGACAGCATGATGCAATCATCGATCACCATGAGGTTACCCCACTGCTCCGTCTCGAAAATCTCGATCTTCTGATACGCGCTCTGCTCTTCATGGAGCTTGCGGCGGATCTTCAGCGAGAAACCGATTCCGGTCTCGTCGGAGGACTCAGTGAACCACTGGTTTTCGTCGGACATGCACGTACTTATTGAATGAACTGACGGTTAAACATTAACCGCATTGCAGGCAAGGCGCAAGTTGTACAATAGACAGATGAACTCGTCTCCGCACATCAAGCAGAACTACGGCCTTCCCGGCTGGAGCAGCGATTATTTCACCGTCGGCGACGACGGACACCTCTACGCGCAACCGCACCGCACCAGACGGCAGCGCGTCGACCTGCACGGTCTCGCGCACGAGGCCAGTCAGCAGGGGCTGCAGTGGCCGCTGCTCGTCAGGTTCAACGACATCCTGCACGACCGTGCGGCATCGCTCTGCAAGGCGTTCCGCGATGCCGCCGGCAGCCATGGCTACGTCGGCGGCTACCGCGCCATCTATCCGATCAAGGTCAACCAGCAGCGCAGCGTCGTCGAGGAACTGCTGCGCGGCGGCGGCGACTGCATCGGGCTCGAGTCCGGCTCGAAACCCGAGCTGCTGGCCGTGCTCTCGCTGGCCCGTCCCGGCAGCATCGTCATCTGCAACGGCTACAAGGACAGCGAATATATCCGCCTTGCGCTCATCGGCCGCAAGATGGGCCTGCGCGTACATGTCGTCATCGAGAAAATCAGCGAACTCGACCTCGTCCTGTCGCTGAGCAGGCAGATGCGCATCGCCCCCCTGCTCGGCGTACGCGTCCGGCTCGCGGCCTCGGCCAGCGGCAAGTGGCAGAACTCGGGTGGCGAGAAGTCGAAGTTCGGCCTGACGGCTGCGCAACTGCTGCAGCTCGTCAACCGGCTGAGACAGGAAGGCGCGCTGGAGTGGCTGCAGCTGCTGCACTCGCATATCGGTTCACAGATCCCGAGCCTGCGCGACATCCGCACCGGCATCACCGAGGCCGCGCGCTACTATACCGAGTTGCACCGCCTCGGCGTGCCGCTGAAGATCATCGATGTCGGCGGTGGCCTCGGGATCGACTACGAGGGCACGCGCAGCCGCCACTACTGCTCCATCAACTACACGCTCGAGAGCTATGCCGGCGAGATTGTCGCCACGCTCAAGCGCCAGTGCGACCAGTTCGGCCTGCCGCATCCGGACATCCTGTCGGAATCGGGACGCGCCATGACGGCGCATCACGCCGTGCTCATCACCAACGTCATCGATCACGAGGTCATCTCCACGCACGTCCCGGACTCCGGGCTGGACGACGACATCCTCAGGCAGCTGCGCGAGCAGTACGACGCGGCCGCGTACGCCACGCCCCAGGAGGTCTTCCAGGAGATGCGTCATATCCTCGACGAGGCGCGCGTGCTGTTCGAACAGGGCGAGTTGCCGCTCGAGATCTGGGCCGAGGCCGATCAGTGGAACAATGTCATCAGCCATCGCCTGCTGCAGCGACTGCGCCCCGAGCGCCGGCGCGACCGCGATCTGCTCGACAGGCTGCGCGAACAGCTCGCCGACAAGCTGTTCCTGAACTTCTCGCTGTTCCAGTCGGTGCCCGATGTCTGGGCCATCGACCAGCTCTTTCCGATCGTGCCGCTGCAGCGGCTCGACGAGGCGCCGCAACGCAGCGCCATCCTGCACGACCTGACCTGCGACTCGGACGGCTGCATCGACAGTTACGTCGACCAGGACGGTGTCGAATCGACGCTGCCGCTGCACGCCATCGACCCGGGCGAGCCCTATCTCGTGGGTATCTTTCTGGTCGGCGCCTACCAGGAAATCCTCGGCGACATGCACAATCTCTTCGGCGACACCAACGCCGTCAATGTCGAACTGACGGACGACGGCTACCGCCTTTCGGAACCCGAGCGGGGTGATACATCCGAGGAGTTGCTGCGCTATGTTCACTTCGACACCGACGCCATGCTGGCGTCCTACGGCAACCGGCTGCAGCAGGCCGGGCTCGCGCAGGAGGAGATCGATCACTATTTCGAGACCCTCAAGGCAGGCCTCGAGGGCTATACCTACTTCGAGCAGGAGTGAGCCAGCAGGGTGTCGACCTGCGCCAGCCGCTCTGGCGTACCGACGTCGATCCAGACGCCGTCGTGGCGCACGCCACCGACGCGACCCTCCCGCATGGCTGCGCTGAGCAGCGGCGCGAGCGGAAACTTGCCCGGCTCGCAGCCGTCGAACAGCGCATGGCGGTAGAGACCGACGCCGCTGAAGGTCAGGCGTTCGCCCTCCCCCTCGTCCGACAGGCGGCCATGATCCAGCATGAAATCGCCGCCGGGATTGTGCGCCGGGTTGGGAACCATGACGAGATGCGCGAGATCCTCTGCGGCGATCCGCAGCGACGGGTAGTGGATATTCGTCCAGATATCCCCGTTGATGACGAGAAAGGGATCGGACAGTAGCGGCAGGGCGCGATGAATGCCGCCGCCGGTTTCGAGCGCCTCGCCCTCGGACGAGTATTCGATCCCAAGGTTCCAGCGCGATCCGTCGCCGAGCGTCGCCTCGATGCGCTCGCCGAGCCAGGCGTGGTTGATGACGATATGGCGAAAACCCGCCCCGGCGACACGCGCAATCTGGTGTTCGATGAGGGGTTTGCCCGCGACCGGCAGCAACGGCTTTGGCGTATGGTCCGTCAGCGGGCGCATGCGTTCGCCGCGCCCGGCGGCGAGGATCATGACGGACTCGGGCTTGTCAGACAAGGTGATGACAGTTCTTGAAAGTGGCTCGGAAGCGGAACGATATCTGCTGTTCGTGAGAGCACGGCACTGACGCTGTCAGCGCGGACAGCAGGCACTTCACATCTATTTCTTCATGGCCTCGAAGAATTCGGCGTTGGTCTTGGTGCCCTTGAGCTTGTCATAGAGGAATTCCATCGCCGCCAGCTCGTCCATGGAGTGCAGGATCTTGCGCAGGATCCACACCTTCTGCAGCTCGGCGGAGGCCATGAGCAGGTCCTCGCGGCGCGTACCGGAGCGGTTGATGTTGATCGCCGGATAGATGCGCTTCTCGGCGATGCGGCGATCGAGGTGCACCTCGTTGTTGCCGGTGCCCTTGAACTCCTCGTAGATGACGTCATCCATGCGCGAGCCGGTATCGACGAGCGCCGTGGCGATGATCGTCAGCGAGCCGCCCTCCTCGACGTTGCGCGCGGCGCCGAAGAAACGCTTCGGACGGTGCAGTGCATTGGCGTCGACACCGCCGGTCAGCACCTTGCCGGAAGAGGGAATGACGGTATTGTAGGCGCGCGCCAGGCGCGTGATGGAGTCGAGCAGGATGACCACGTCGCGGTTGTGCTCGACAAGGCGCTTGGCCTTCTCGAGTACCATCTCCGCGACCTGCACATGGCGCTGGGCCGGCTCGTCGAAGGTCGAGGAGACCACCTCGCCACGCACCGAGCGCGCCATCTCCGTGACCTCCTCGGGACGTTCGTCGATCAACAGCACGATCAGGTAACACTCCGGATGGTTGTGCGCAATGCTCTGCGCGATGTTCTGCAGCATCATGGTCTTGCCGGCTTTTGGCGGCGACACGATGAGACCGCGCTGACCCTTGCCGATCGGCGCGATGAGATCGATGGTGCGCGCCGTGATGTCCTCGGTGCTGCCGTTGCCGATCTCGAGCACGAGCTGCTCGTTCGGAAACAGCGGCGTGAAGTTCTCGAAGAGGATCTTGTTCTTGGTGTTCTCGGGCTTGTCGAAGTTGATCTGGTCGACCTTCAACAAAGCGAAGTAGCGCTCGTTGTCCTTGGGCGGCCTGATCTTTCCCGAAATGGTGTCGCCTGTGCGCAGACTGAAACGGCGAATCTGACTGGGCGAGACATAGATGTCGTCGGGTCCGGCGAGATAGGAGCTGTCGGCAGAGCGCAGGAAGCCGAATCCGTCGGTGAGGATCTCGAGCACGCCGTCGCCGTAGATGTCCTCGCCCTTCTTGGCGTGCGCCTTGAGGATCGCGAAGATCATGTCCTGCTTGCGCGAGCGCCCGGTATCCGCGATTTTCATGGATTGGGCGAGTTCCGCCAGTGCCGCAACCGGCATTTGTTTGAGTTCAGTCAGATTCATTTTGATAAGTCATTGCGAATGATGGATTGGCTGGTGACGCGGGGGGATTGCGTCCGCCGGAAGTTGTTATTTCAGGAAAAGGTTGTTGAAAAAGGGTTTGAAGCGGCAACCGCGCAAGGCTGCAGTTTTGCGAATTCTAGCAGCCCGGGCGCGGATGTCCAGAAAACTCAGATGCTGCTGTCGATGAACGCCGTGAGTTGCGACTTGGACAGCGCCCCGACCTTGGTGGCCTCGACTTCACCGCCCTTGAACAGCATGAGGGTCGGGATGCCACGGATACCGAATTTCGGCGGGGTATCCGGGTTGTCGTCGATATTGAGCTTGACGACCTTGATCTTGCCGCCGTAATCGGCCGCGATCTCCTCGAGCACGGGGGTGATCATCTTGCAGGGGCCACACCACTCGGCCCAGTAATCGACGAGTACCGGCTCGCTGGCCTTCAGTACTTCGTCTTCGAAAGAGTCATCAGTGACTTCAGTAATGTGTTCGCTCAATGGAAATCTCCAGGAGTCTTGTTCGTGTGGAAACCGGACGTGCGGTGCGAAAACACCTGCCGGGTCAGGATTTGCGGACTATTTGATCCTAACAATCCGGCCATTGCAAGTCTTTTGTGTCGTCTGAAATAGGGACGAAACCCTGTTTTTTCAAGCTACTGGGGCCGGGAGGGCGGCATGGCATCGGCGAAGAGCGCCGCGACGTCGACCCTGTCGAAGCGGTATTTGCCGAGACAGAACTCGCAATCGGCGCGGATCTCTCCCTGCTCGGCAAGGATCGACTCGACCTCATCGCGGCCCATGCCGAGCAGCACGCGCTCGATCTTCTCGCGCGAGCAGCTGCAACGAAAGACCACGGGCTCGGCCTCGAACAGGCGCAGGTCTTCCTGGTGATAGAGCCGGTGGAGCAGGTCGCGAAACGGCAGCATCAGCAGCTCGTCGCCGGTGATGGTGTCGCTGAGGGTCAGGAGATGCTCCCACTCCTCCTCGGCGCCATGCCCGGCCGGCAGTTTCTGCAGCAGCAGGCCGGCCGCGAGATCCCCCTCGCTGGCGAGCCAGATGCGCGTCGGCAGTTGTTCCGAGCGCACGAAGTACTCGCGCAGCGTCTCGGCGAGGGAGTCGCCATGCAACGCGACGATACCCTGGTAACGCTCGCTGCCTTCGGCATCGATGGTCATGACGATGTGCCCCTCGCCGGCGAGTTCGGCGAGCGTGCGGTAGTGGCTGAGCACCTCGCCGCGCCAGCGCGCCAGTCCGCGTATCGCCCCCTGGCTGTCGGCCTGCGCCACGAGCGTGTGCATCTGCCCGTCGCCCTGGATCTGCAGGATCAGCGAGCCGTCGAGCTTGACGGTGGCCGACAGCAGCGCCACGGAAGCCAGCGCCTTGCCAAGCTGGCGCGCGATCGCGGGCGGGTAGTCGTGGTTATCGAGCAATGCCCTGAAGCTGCTGCCGAGGCGCACGAATTCACCGCGCACGCCGGCGCCCTCGAAGAGGAAGCGCTGCAGCAGGTCGGTATCAGTCGTCATTCCTGTGGACGACCTCGCCGTTATGGTCCCTGACCTCGATGCCCACGGGGATGCCCTTGCGGATGGAGTCGGTGACGACGCAGAAATCCTCGAACAGATTCATGCAGCGCTTCGTCTTTGGCGATTCGGAGAGTTGTTCCGACATCTGCAGCGAGACGTCCATGCGGCCGATGCGCAGGCGTTTCTTCTCGTTGCGCACGATCGTGACGGTCGCCTCGGTCGTGACGCTGGCGGGCGGAACATCGCCGCGGTTGATGCAGTAGAGCAGGCTCGCGCTCAGGCAGTTGGCGGCCGAGACGGCGAGCAGGCGCGAGGGGTTCGGCCCGGCGAGCCCCCCGAGCGGCGGCGGCTCGTCGACGATCATGTCGTCGAGAATCTTCTTGTCGAATTTCACCTTGAACTCGTAATCCTCAAGGTGCTCCAATGTGAGCGTAAAGCGCGCTTCTTCAGACATAACCCAAACCCTCCTATCAGGAAGACCGATTGTCGCCATGTCGAGTCATGGAAACAAGCCCATAAAGAGCCGGGGTGCGACACTCAACCCGCCCAACCGCTTCGCCTCGACGCGCACCGAGGCGGAGGACGACGGCTGGGGCATGCTCGACGAGGAGCCCGAAGCGCTCGCGACGACGCTGACCCCCGACACCAGCAAGTCGGTCATTGCCAGGAACACGTCGCCGGACATCCCTTTCGATCGCTCCATCAACCCCTACCGCGGCTGCGAGCATGGCTGCATCTACTGCTACGCCCGCCCGAGCCACGCCTGGCTGGGCCTCTCGCCGGGCCTCGATTTCGAGAGCCGGCTCTTCTACAAGCCCGACGCGGCCGCAATCCTGAAGCAGGAACTCGCGAGGAAAAGCTACGACTGCGCGCCGATCGCGCTCGGGCCGAACACCGACAGCTACCAGCCCGTCGAGCGCCGGCTCGGCATCACGCGCTCGATCGTGCAGCTGCTGCTCGAAACACGCCATCCGGTCGGGCTCGTCACCAAGTCGGCGCTCGTCGAACGCGACATCGATCTCTACCGCGAGATGGCGCAGGAAAAACTCGCCAACATCATGATCACGGTCACGACGCTCGACCCCGTGCTGTCGCGCAAGCTCGAACCGCGCGCGGCCGTGCCGAAGCGCCGCCTGCAGATCATCGAGCGGCTGGCCGGGAACGGTATCCCGGTGGGTGTGCTGATCGCGCCAGTGATTCCCGTGCTGACCGACACGGCGCTCGAGGACACCATGCAGGCCGTGCGCGATGCCGGCGCCCTGACGGCCGGCTATATCCTGCTGCGCCTGCCGCACGAGGTCTCGCCGCTGTTTCGCGCATGGCTCGAGACCCACTGGCCCGAAAAGGCCTCCCATGTGATGTCGCAGATTCAGCAGGCGCGCGGCGGGAAGGACAATGTCGCCAGGTTCGGCGAGCGCATGCGCGGCACGGGAGAGTATGCCGGGATGATCAACCAGCGCTTCAGGCTCATGCACCGCAAACTGGAGTTTCCGGGATTGCCGGAGCTGCGCACGGACCTCTTCGAGAAACCGCGGCTGCCGGGCGACCAGATGGAGCTGTTCTGACAGGAAGGACGCAGACCACGCGGAGATCCGCAGAGGTCGCAGAGAACTCTATGCAACAGGTGCGCGTATTCATTGGTCTTGTCGATTCTTGAATGAGGCGCGGCCTGCGTCTAGCTCTCCGCGCCCGTTGCACCTCTTTGCGCTCTCCGCGTCCCTCTTCCCTCACCTGATCTCATGGACGCAGAGCACGCGGAGATCCGCAGAGATCGCGAAGGATGTAATACAACAAGAACGCAAACTCACAGGGACTGCCATCTGTAGAAAGAGGCGCGGCCAGCATCAAGCTCTCCGCGTCCTTTTGCGCCTCTTTGCGCTCCCCGCGTCCCTCTTCAAAGCGGGAACCGGGCGTAGATCTCCTGCATGCAGCCGATCTCCTCCGCGACCTGCCGGCGCAGGCTCTCGGGCTCCAGCACCTCGACATGGCGGCCGTGGCGCAGGATGTCCATGACCAGCTCGGTCGGGTTGCCGTAGGGGACGGTCAATTGAAAGCGGCCGTCGTCGAGCCATTCAGCCTGCTGCCGCGGGTGCCACTGCTCCTTGCTGACCCAGCGCGCACGTTCGGCGTCGAAACGCAGCACGGCCCGGCTGTCGGCCTTGCCGGAGAAGATGCCATAGGCGCTGGAGTAGTGCTCGTCGAGCGCTTCCTGGCTCAGCGATTTTGCGGGAGCGTCGCGTGTGCGGACGGATTCGATGGAGTCGAGCGCGAAGGTGCGCAAGTCCTCGCGCAAGTGGCACCAGGCGTCGAGGTACCAGTTGTCGCGGTAGTGTACCAGCCGCTGCGGCGAGAGCGTCCGCTCGCTCGAGTCGTCGCGCGAACGGTTGTAGTAGCGAATCTCGATCTGCCTGCGGCTGGCCGTGGCGCCGGCGATTTCCTGGAACCATTCGCCGGCCGGGCGCGCCGCCATCTGCAGGATGCGGATGCGCTGTACCAACTCCTCGCCCTTCTGCTGCTGCAGGTTCAGCAGCTGCTCGATGCGCTCCTGCAATGGCGCCAGCTGCTTCTCGAGCAGGCCCGGCTGGACGTCCGCGAGCAGTTGGTGCACCGAGAGCAGCGCATGCAGCTCCGAGGCGTTGAACCAGATACCTGGCAGTTCATACATGGGCTCGTCGCCGCTGCGGTCGTAGATGTAGCCGTTGAGCTTGCGATCGTAACGGATCGGCGCGTTGAGGTAGAGGCGCATGGACTCGATGATGCGCTTGACGGTCGCGCGCGAACACTCGAGTTCCTGCTCGAGCTTGTGCCGGGAGACGGGGTAACGCGCCGCGCTGAGGATTTTATGCAGATCGTAGATACGGTCGAAACGATCCATGGAGCCGCGGTTACTGCTGCTGTTGCTGCTGCAGCAGTTTCTCCGCCTCGGCCGGGTCGACGTTCCAGAGCCGCTCGAGCTGGTAGAAATCACGCACCTTGGGCTGCATGACATGAAGCACGACGCCGTTGAGATCGATGAGCGCCCACTCGCCGTCGGTGACGCCCTCCTGCCCCATCGGCGGCTCGCCCTGCTGCTTGGCCTTGAACGCCACAGCCTCGGCAATGGCCTTGACGTGACGGTCGGAAGTGCCGCTGGCGATGATCATGAAGTCGGTGATGCTTGTCTTGCCGCGCACATCGATGACATTGATGTCGCGGGCTTTCATGTCCTCGAGGGATTCGACGACGAGATCGCGTAGTTCTTCTACCTGCATGAAGGTTTCCGTTGAGATACTGGATGTAATGATAACCGATGATGGCGCACTTCGCTGCATCAGTCGGCTTGATAGAGACCGAGATGATCGATGATTGTGAGTACCCGCTCCGGCACGAGGAAGCGCGCGCTGCGGCCGACGGCGAGGCGCTCGCGGATGTCGCTGGCCGAGATGTCGAGCTGCGTCACCGGCTGCAGGTAGATGCGCCCACACGGCGCTTCGTGCAGGTCCGCCGCCTCGCATGATTTGTGCCTGTCGAGCAGGTCACCAAGCGCATCGCCGGGCGGCGTCGCATCGGGCCGCTGCATGACGACAAGATGGGCCAGCTCGAGGATCTCGTGCGGGCGGTGCCAGTCGAGGAAGCCGTTGAAGGCGTCGCCGCCCATGATGAAGGCCAGCGGCTCGTCGGGGTGTTCGTTGCGGAAAGAGGCGAGCGTATGGTAGCTCCAGGAGGGTCCGTGGCGATGCAGCTCGCGGCTGTCCATGACGAAGCCCGGCTGGCCGGCGACGGCGGCCTGCACGAGGGCGCAGCGCAGCTCCGCCGGGGTGCCGGGCTGGTCGCGGTGCACGGCTTCCCTGAGCGGCACGAAATGGACGCGCCGGATGCCGAGCGCCTCCTGAACATCGAGCGCCGTGCGCAGGTGGCCGTTGTGGACGGGATCGAAGGTGCCGCCGAAAACGCCGATCATGCGTTGGAGACAAGCGGCGCCCGGTGCGCGTGGATGGCGTCATGGACGCCATCCCAGAGGGCCATGCGCGCCTCGACGGCCCGGGTCGCCGCCGCGGTCGCCTCGGCGACGGCCTTCTCATCGGCACAGAGCGCGTTCAGCAGGCGCAGCGACAGCGGCCCGTGGTGATCGCCGTCGAGTTCGACATGGCGCTCGAGATAGTAGTGGAACACGGGCGCCTCGGCACGGCTGATGCCGGCCTTCGCGAGCAATGCGCGGAACATGCCCGGGATGATGTGCTCGCGGCCGAGCGCCAGTGCTGCGGCCGCCAGGTGCGGCTTGCCGGGCTGGATGAATTCGAAGGTGCGTCGCGTGAACTGCCTCGAAGGCTCGGGGATATCGGCCCCGGCGATGGCCTTGTCGAGGCCCTCTTGCCTGGCGAGGTCGAGAAAGGCCCTGACCGGAGCGGTATCGGCGCCGATCTCCTCCATCGCCATGAGATAGATTTCGAAATGGCTGGCGTAGCCCTTGCCGTCCGGCAGCGCGTCGCTCTCTTCCTCGAGCACGATGTCGTTGATGAAACGCGCGAGATCGCCGTCGACCGGCGGAAACCAGGGTGCAGCGGCGGGCGCTATCTGCGACTGCACGAACTTGACGAGCGACATGAAGTCCCACACCGAGTAGATGTGGTGCTCCATGAAGCATCGCAGCGCCTGGATCGAATCGACGGCCGCGTAGACCGGGTGGTTGTCGAGCCGCGCCGAGAACGCCTCGATCGCGTCGCGTGAAATCGTTGCCTTGTCTGTCATGACGAAAACTCCCGAAATGATCAGGTACGGATGTGACCGTCACCGAGGACGATGAACTTCACCGAGGTCAGCCCCTCGAGACCGACCGGGCCACGCGCATGGAACTTGTCGGTGGAGATGCCGATCTCGGCGCCGAGGCCGTATTCGAACCCGTCGGCGAAGCGCGTCGAGGCATTGACCATGACCGAGCTCGAGTCCACCTCGGCCAGGAAACGGCGCGCCTTCGAATAGCTCTCTGTGATGATCGACTCCGTATGTTGTGAACTGTGCATGGCGATATGCTCGATCGCCTGGTCGAGGCCGTCAACGACCCGGATAGACAGAATCGGGGCAAGGTACTCGGTATCCCAGTCCTCTGCGGTCGCCGGCTTGCAGTCGATCAGCGCCTCTGTTTTCTCGCAGCCGCGCAGTTCGACGCCCTTCTCGCCGAAGGCTGACGCCAGGCGTGGCAGTATACGGTCGGCGACACCCTGCGATACCAGCAGCGTTTCCATGGTATTGCAGGTGCCGTAGCGCTGGGTCTTGGCGTTGAGTGCCACATCGAACGCCTTGTCCAGATCGGCAGCGTCGTCGATGTAGACGTGGCAGATGCCGTCGAGGTGCTTGATGACCGGCACGCGCGCCTCGTTCGAGATGCGCTCGATGAGTCCCTTGCCGCCGCGCGGAATGATGACGTCGATGGATTCAGGCATGGTAATCATGGCGCCGACCGCCGCACGGTCCGTGGTCGCGACAACCTGCACGGCGTCGGCCGGCAATTCCGCCTGCTCGAGGCCGCGATGGATCGAGGCCGCGATCGCCTGGTTCGAATGGAAGGCTTCAGAACCGCCGCGCAGCACGGTCGCGTTGCCAGACTTGAGGCACAGCGCCGCGGCATCCGCCGTGACGTTCGGGCGCGACTCGTAGATGATGCCGACGACACCGAGGGGCACGCGCATGCGGCCGACCTGGATGCCTGACGGGCGGTAGTTCATGTCGAAGATTTCGCCGATCGGGTCCGGCAGGCCCGCGATCTGGCGCAATCCCTCGATCATGCCGTCGATGCGCGCTTCGTTGAGTTCGAGACGATCGAGCAGGGCCGCATCGAGGCCCTTCTGTCTGCCGGCCTCGAGATCCTTGCGGTTCTCGGCCATGAGCGTCTCGCGGCTGGCGTCGAGATCGTCGGCGATGGCGTTGAGCGCAGCGTCCTTCCTGGCGGTCGGGGCGGCCGCGAGCAGGCGCGATGCCGCACGCGCCCTGGCGCCCGTCTCCTGCATGTAGGCCGCAACGTCATTGATGGTCTGTTGTGCTGTCTCGGTCATGGCAACTCATCTGTCAAATAACACCGTGTAACAGATCATCATACCACCGCCATCAAGCACAGCCCAATCAAGGGGCATCGGTCGCCGCGCAGGCCGCCTGTGGCGCCGCCGGCAGCTTTTCGAGCAGTTTCTGCCAGGTGGCGCTGTTGCAGCTTTCATCGAGGTAGCCCTCGATGCGCTCGCGCGCAACCCGCGACAGCGCCCAGCCGAGCGGGGGATCGAGTCTTTTGCCGCTGTCCGGACTCTTCCCGGGAGCGCACATCCGCAGATGGTAGAAAGCACCGCCGAGGGCCTCTGTCCTGCGCGCGAGACGTTCGAGCGCCTCGATGCCGTGCGATGTTCTGGCGCTCAGCAACGACTTGACCGGGCTGACAATTTCGTGAGCATATCTGCCGGGAGTGGCCCGGGGCGCCTGCGTGAACGGCTCCTCGAGACCGGGATCGCTGCTGATGGCGATGACGACAGGCTCGATGCCTTGCCACTCCTCACTGAACCAGTCGATCGAACCGAGCAGGTCCAGAATGCCCTCTGCGCCGTAGTTCTCGAAATAGCCGCCGTCGACGAGACGACCGGCGATATCGCCGTCTTCTCCCTTCCAGTGCCCCGCCGGGCTGACGCCCGGAAAGCGCGCGCTGTTGTGCGCAGCGGCGGAGAGCGGCAGATCGCGGCCGATATCCTCGAGTTGATCGTCGATCACGGCGAAACTCTCCGCGTTCCTTGTCGAAACGAGCCTCAGGTTGCTCGCCACCGAGCGGCGACCGGTCTCGACGCGCGTGGCGTTGAGCATCAGCGCGGGCCAGGGCCGCGTCGCATAAGGCGCGAGCAGCGACTGGCCAAAGGTGTCCGTGTTCATGATGCCGGCGTAAGCGTCTTCCCACCCCTTCTCGAGCGCGACGCCCCTGTCCGGCAGGCCGATGTTCCAGAGGAAGCGCTGCGCGAGATCCGGATAGAGCAGGCCGGCGACGGCCGGGCCCAGGAGCTCGCCGGAGAGCACCTGCAACGACTTCTGCCTGACACTTCCGGAGTCGACGCCGTCGGCCAGCACGGCGCGGTAAACCGAGGCGCCGACGGAGCCGCCCGAGACCCCGCTGATCGCGAACAGCCGGTCGTCGAAATCCTGCACCTTGCACTGCAGGCCGCCGAGCACGGTGGCTGTCCAGTAGGCCGCGCGAATCCCTCCGCCGGCCGTGGCGACGAGAACGAGCTGCCGACCCTCCCTGTTGGTTTCGTGATCGTGCCAGGCAGCGAGCGCCGTATCGACGGTCGGCCTCTCCGCAAGCTCGCCGAGCGTGCGGATTTCGTGATTGTCATTCCACCGGGAGAAAACCACGGCGGCGACGAGCAGCAGCGTGATCATCGGGATGCCGTGCATGTTGCCGATGTAGGTGATCAGCGTTCCGATGGGCAACCAGGAGCCGGCCCAGAGGAAGAACAGCAGAATGGCGCTCATGAAGGTGCCGACGGCCACGGCATCGAGCGTCGCTGCGATGAAGGTGATCAGTCCGATGCCGGAGGCGATGGTCACGAAAACCCCCCAGGGGCTCGCGATCAGGTCTGGCAATCCGTCGTAGAGCGCCTCTTCGGCGACCTCCTCGCTCTGCAGGTTCCTGACCACCTTGCTGTCCTCCATGCCCGGACGCTTCTGCACGATGGCCTTGCTGATGGCGTTGGCCATTTTCCGCCGGTAGTTGACGATCAGGAAGAAAGGAACAATCAGCACCAGCGCGATGCCGAGCCAGAGGCGGAAACGCCCGACCAGCTCCGCGTCGACCACATCGAGCGCGCTCCAGAGGGCGTGCGCGACCGCCAGGAAGGCAGCCACGCCGAGGAAGCGCGGCAGATAGCGCTTCATCCAGAGATAGACGCCGTCGTCCCGGCTGATTTCGAAGCTGGCGCAATCCTCGACGCCGCTCTCGCGGATCTCCTGCGCAGTGCGCACGGGCGTTGTCGGAAAGCGGAAACGGAACATGGTGCGGGCGAAGAACCAGATGCTCAACGCCCAGTAGAAGACCATGAAGAAAAACCAGAAACCGGCATGCAGCCAGGTGTCGCGCGCCGCGTAGCTGATCAGCGCATCCTGGCCCTGGTCGACCTGGAGCAGCAGCCAGCCAGCGACGAGAATGATGATGTTGAAGCGGACAAGAAACAGGCAGTAGAAAATCTTGCGCAGCCACAGGATCAAGCCCGAATAGCGGGCACTCTTTTTCATTATTCAGCACTCCCTCGAGACAACGCCACAAGTATAGTTGCTGTGGCGGAAAAGACGGGACTAGGACCTGTTGACGCCTCTATGGTGATCGCGACGCATGCGCAGCACGAGCTGCTCCATCTGGAGCCAGGGATCGAGACCGGGCCTGCCCTTGATGGTGTCGTCGATGTCGGCCAGCAGCTCGAGCAAGCGGTAGCAGAGCGCGACGCTGATGCGCCGGGCGCAGTCCGTGACGGCCTGCTGGCGTTTCTGCCACGCCCGGTGTTTCTTGAAGATATCGGCCAGCCGCCGGCGCTGCTGCATCGCCTCGCTGATTTCGGCCAGCAGCTGGATCTCACGCCCGAGCGCCCACAGCACCACGGGCTCCGGCGTGCCCTCGGCCTGCAGCGAGCGCAGGATGCGGATGCCGCGCGGCGCATCACCGGCCAGCGCCGCGTCGACGAGCTCGAATACCGTGAAGTGCGCGTGCCCCGAAACGGATTCCATGACCTGGTCGACGGAGAGATTGCCGACCCCGTAGTTGAGACGCAGCTTGTCGAGTTCCTGCGCAGCGGCCAGCAGGTTGCCCTCGGTGTGCTGCGCGAGCAGCTGGATGGCATCGGGCGAGAGCCGCAGTCCGTGGTGCTCGGCGCGGTTGCGGATCCAGCCCGGCATCTGCTGCGTGTTCACGGGCCATACCTGCACCACGACGCCCCGGCTGTCGATTGCCCTGAACCACTTGCCGGACTGCTGGGACCTGTCGAGTTTCGGCATCGTGATCAGCAGCAGGGTGTCTTCGGAAGGACGGTCGAGGTAGTCGCAGATGGCCTGGCCGCCCTCCCGTCCCGGCTTGCCGGACGGAACGCGCAGGTCGAGCAGGCGCAGGGCGGAAAACAGCGAGAGCGCGTCGGCCTCCCGCGCGAGGCTGTTCCAGTCGAAACCGGCACCGGCCTCCATGACCTGACGCTCGGCGTAGCCATGCGCTTTCGCCGAGCGTCGGATATCGTCGGCCGCCTCGAGCAGCTGCAGCGGCTCGTCGCCCGTGACGAGGTAGACGGGCGCCGGGGCCTTCTGCAGATGCTGGTGAAGCTGGTCGGGCCGCAGTTTCATGCGTCAGCGCAGCGCGTAGTCCAGGGCCCGCAGGATCGACATCGACAGCTCGCGCAGCATCCTCAGCCGCAATTCGCGCGCCTCCCGGGAACCGGCCAGGCCGGTCTTGCCGGCCTCGGTCCAGGTACGGCGCACGCTGACCGTGTGTTCGGGCACCAGCACGCTGCCGTCGGGCGTCACGAGACTGACCCCGACCGTGCGGATGAGCATGTACTCGGTGGCCTTGCCGCGGCTGTCAACCGTGATGATCTGCTGTCTTTCACCCTGGTCCCGGATCTTCATGATCGACTTCGCCATCTCTTTCGACGGTACGAGCGCGACATGCGATGCCGTCAGGGTGTCTTCCAGGGACTGGCGCAGCGTATCGTATCGCGCCAGCCCGGCGATATAGAGAGGCGCATGCGCCATGAGGGCGTCGCTGCTGCGCAGTTGAAACCCGCAGCCTGCCAGCAGGCTCGCCAGCAACAGCAGGATCAGCAGTCGGGGGGAAGGCGTATGCATCACTGTTCCCGGGGTTTGACAACGATGTTGACGAGCTTGCCGGGCACCACGATGACCTTGACGATGGCGCCGTCGCCGACGAATTTCTGCACCTTCTCATTGTCGCGCGCGGCCTGCTCGACCACGGCCTTGTCGGCATCGGCCGGCACCTGCACCCTGGCGCGCACCTTGCCGTTCACCTGTACGACCATCTCGACGCTGTCCTGCCTGAGCGCCTCCTCGTCGACCTGCGGCCAGCCAGCCGCCAGGATGTCGTCGCCGTAGCCGAGTTCGCGCCAGAGGTGGTGAGTCACGTGCGGCGCGATCGGCGACAGCAGGCGCAGGACGATGGCCATGCCCTCCCTCAGCAGGGCCGCGTCCTGCTGCCTGTTGAGCACGTTGACCATGGTCATGCAGGCCGAGACAACCGTGTTGAACTGCTGGCGCTCGTAATCGAACAGCGCCTTGGCGAGCGCGCCATGGATCTCGCGGCGCGCTTCGCCGGACTTGCCGGACGGCGTATCGTCCGCGTCGCGGATCGCCGCGGCGTTGCCGGAAGCCAGCGCCCAGAGCCTTTTCAGGAAGCGGTGCGCGCCCTCGACGCCCTCGTCCGACCACTCGAGCGACTGGTCCGGCGGCGCCGTGAACATGGTGTAGAGTCGCACGGTATCCGCGCCATAGCGGTCGATCAATGTCTGCGGATCGACGCCGTTGTTCTTCGACTTCGACATCTTCTCGATGCCGCCTGCGATGACCGGCTGGCCATCGGCGCCGAGCACATGGCCGCCGTCGCGCTCCTCGACATCGGCCGGGTTGAACCACTCCTTCGAGCCGTCGGGATTCTCGCGGTAGAAGGTCTCGGCCACGACCATGCCCTGTGTCAGCAGGCGGCTGAAAGGCTCGTCGCACTCGACGAGACCCTCGTCGCGCATGAGCTTGTTGAAGAAACGCGCGTAGAGCAGGTGGAGCACCGCGTGCTCGATGCCGCCGACATACTGGTCGACGGGCAGCCAGTAGTTGGCGCGCTCGTCGAGCATGGCCGTGTCGCAGTCGTGCGAGCAGTAGCGTGCGTAGTACCAGCTCGACTCGAAGAAGGTGTCGAAGGTGTCGGTCTCGCGCTGGTCGCCGTTGCCGAGGTCGTGGAACTCCGGCATCTTCTTGAGCGGCGAGCCCGAGCCGTCGACGACCACATCCTCCGGCAGCCTGACCGGAAACTCGCTCACGGGCACGGTTTCGCCATCGGCCCTGTTGATGACCGGGATCGGGCAGCCCCAGTAGCGCTGGCGCGAGACGCCCCAGTCGCGCAGGCGGTAGTTGACGCTCTTGCCGCCCTTGCCCTCCTTCGCGAGCCAGTCGGCGATGGCGTCGAAAGCCGCTTCGGAGGTGAGGCCGTCGAACTGGCCCGAGTGCCTGAGCACGCCTTTCTCGACCCAGGCGGCCGCGTCGATGCCGCAGTCGCTGCCGTCGGCGGGGAAGATCACCTGCTTTTTCTGGATGCCGTACCTCTCGGCGAACTCCCAGTCGCGCTGGTCGTGCGCCGGCACGGCCATGACGGCGCCGGAACCGTAGGACATCAGCACGAAGTTGGCCGCGTAGACCGGCACCGCCTCGCCCGTGACCGGGTGGAGTGCATTGATGCCGAGCGCCATGCCGCGCTTCTCCATGGTCTCGAGTTCGGCCTCGGAGACACCGCCCTGCTGGCATTCGTGGATGAAGGCCTGCAGCTCGGGATTGCTTTCGGCGGCGCGCGCCGCGAGCGGATGCTCGGCCGCCACGGCGACGTAGGTGACGCCCATGAGCGTGTCGGGGCGCGTGGTGTAGATGTCGAGCGTCTCATCCGAGCCCTCGATGCCGAACGCCATGTCGACCCCCTCGGAACGCCCGATCCAGTTGCGCTGCATGGTGCGCACCTGCTCCGGCCACTGCTCGAGCTTGTCGATATCCTCGAGCAGCTCGCGGGCGTAGTCGGTGATGCGGATGAACCACTGCTCGATGTCACGCTTCTCGACTGGCGCGCCGGAGCGCCACCCCTTGCCGTCGACGACCTGCTCGTTGGCGAGCACGGTCTGGTCGACCGGATCCCAGTTGACGGTCGCCTTCTTCTTGTAGGCGAGCCCCTTCTGCATGAGGCGCGTGAACAGCCACTGCTCCCACTTGTAGTAGTCGGGGTCGCAGGTCGCGAACTCGCGCTCCCAGTCATAACCGAAACCGAGCTGCTTGAGCTGCGTGCGCATCTCGGCGATGTTCGCCCTGGTCCATTGCGCCGGCGGCGTCCTGTTCTTGATCGCGGCATTCTCGGCCGGCAGCCCGAAGGCATCCCAGCCCATCGGCTGCAGCACGTTCTTGCCGAGCATCATCTGATGCCGCGCGATGACGTCGCCGATGGTGTAGTTGCGCACGTGGCCCATGTGCAGCTTGCCCGACGGGTAGGGAAACATCGAGAGGCAGTAGAACTTCTCGCGCTCCGGATCCTCGACGGCGCGAAAGCTCTGACTCGCGTCCCAGAACTGCTGCGCCTGCTGTTCGACATCGGCGGGGGAGTAGGTGGATTCCATCGTGACAAAGGCTCGAAAAACAATCCGCAAAGGATACAGCAGTCGCGGCATGGATGTCATCGCGCGCAAGAGGCCAGGGCGCGGGGCGTCAACGGACCAAAGCGAGCCGCAGAGGGACGCAAGGGAGACTCCAGCACCCCCCTGCCCCGGCGCGCAGGTTCCCTGAGCGGAATTCCACAGAGCAAGGCGATGCTCCAGAAATTGTCTGCGCCCTCCGCTCTTTTTTTGGAAACAGGGCAAATTGTGCGCCCTGTCCCCGCTGCGCCTCGTTTTCCGCCCCGTTTTCCGTTATCCTTGCCGGCTGAGTTTTTCACCCGATATTTCCATGAAAGCGCATATTCAACAGCTGGTTGCGGCAGCTCTCGAAAGCCTGGTCGAACAGGAGGTCCTGCCCGCCGAAGCGGTCAGGGAGCCCGTCATCGAGCGCACGCGCGACGCCAGCCACGGCGATTTCGCCACCAATGTCGCCATGGTGCTGTGCAAGCCGGCAAAATCCAGCCCGCGCGCGCTCGCCGGGAAAGTGATCGAGGCGTTGCCGGACGATGCGGCCATCGAGAAAGTCGAGATCGCGGGACCCGGCTTCATCAATTTCTTCGTCTCGGCGGCCGCCGGCTACCAGGTGGTGCCGCAGATTCTCGAACAGAAGCACCGCTTCGGCCGTTCCGAGGCCGGCAAAGGACAGCGGATCCAGATCGAATTCGTCTCGGCCAACCCCACGGGCCCGCTGCACGTGGGACACGGTCGCGGCGCGGCCTACGGCGCGACCGTGGCCGACCTGCTGCAGGCAGCGGGTTTCGAGGTGCACCGCGAGTACTACGTCAACGACGCCGGCCGCCAGATGGATATCCTCGCCACCTCTGTCTGGTTGCGCTACCTGGAGCTGGCGGGCGAGGAGATCCCGTTCCCGTCGAATGGCTACCAGGGGGACTATGTGCTCGACATCGCCGCGACGCTGCACCGCGAATTCGGCGACGTCTACCGGCACCCCTCCGGCGAGGTTTTCAAGGACGTGCCGCCCGACGAACCAGATGGCGGCGACAAGGAGGAGCACATCGACGCGCTCATCCGCCGCGCCAAGTTCCTGCTCGAGGAGACCGGCTACCGCCATGTCTTCGATCTCGGCCTGGAAACCATTCTCGACGACATCCGCGACGACCTCGAGAAGTTCGGCGTGACCTACCAGAACTGGTATTCGGAGCGCTCGCTCGTCGACTCCGGCGCCGTCGAGCGCGCCATCCACACATTGACCGAGGCCGGCCACATCTACGAGAAGAACGGCGCGCGCTGGTTCCGCTCCTCCGCGTTCGGCGACGAGAAGGACCGCGTCGTGATCCGCGACAACGGACAGGCGACCTACTTCGCCTCGGACATCGCCTACCACATGGAGAAGTTCGAGCGCGGTTTCGACAAGGTCATCGATGTCTGGGGCGCCGACCACCACGGCTATGTGCCGCGCGTGCGCGCCGCGCTCGAGGCGATGGACAGCAAGCCCGGCGGTCTCGACGTGCTGCTCGTGCAATTCGCCGTGCTCTACCGCAGCGGCGAGAAGGTGCAGATGTCGACGCGCTCCGGCGAATTCGTGACATTGCGCCAGCTGCGCAAGGAAGTGGGCCGCGATGCAGCACGCTTCTTCTACGTCATGCGCAAGTCGGAGCAGCATCTCGACTTCGATCTCGACCTGGCCAAGTCAGAGTCGTCTGACAACCCGGTCTACTACGTGCAGTACGCCCATGCGCGCGTGCACCAGGTGCTCAAGCGCGCCGCGGAGAAGCAGATCGACGTCACGCCCAGCGGCGGCGACACCAACCTCGCGCTGCTCACCGAGGAGCACGAGACCGCGCTCCTGACACTGCTGTCGAGCTACCCGGAAAAACTCGAGTCAGCCGCGCTGAATCACGAGCCGCACCAGCTCTGCCACTACCTGCGCGACCTCGCCCATGCCTTGCACACCTACTACAACGCGCACCAGTTCCTGGTCGATGACGCGAACTTGCGCGACGCGCGCATGAAGCTCGTACTCGCCACGCGCCAGGTACTGCACAACGGCCTCGAACTGCTCGGCGTGTCCGCCCCGGAGAGCATGTAATGCCACGCGACTACAAGCACCACGCGCGCTCCGGCAGCAGCAGCCAGTCACGGCGCAAGTCGACGCGCAAGTCGGCGCGCAAGAAGAAACAGCCGACGCCGGGCTGGGTCTGGTTCCTCGCCGGCCTCCTGATCAGCAGCGGCGCCTTCGGTCTCTATCTCTACCTCGAGGAGCGCAAACCCGCTCCCGTTCCGGCACCCGTCGCGTTCGAACAGGAACCCGCTGTCACCAGGGTCGAGGAGCAGCCCGAACCCGTCCCCGAGGAACAGCCGCGCCACCCGCAGTTCGAGTTCTACTCGGTGCTGCCGGAGATGGAGGTCGAGGTGCCGCCCGATACGCTGCGCCCGTCGGCCAGCGTGACGCAGACGCCGACCAGCAGCACCGGCATCTACCAGTTGCAGGTTGCCTCCTACCGCTCGCCGGCAGACGCCGAACGCATGAAAGCGAGCCTCGCGCTCAAGGGCATCAACGCGCGCATCGAGAAGGTCTCGGTCAACGACAAGACCTACTACCGCGTTCGCAGCGGCCCCTATAACCGCGACCAGGCCTACAGCCTGCACACGCGGCTCAAGAGCCGGAACATCGACAGCCTCGTGATCCGGATCAAGCAATGACGCAGAGGCTCACGCACGACCTGTTCGAACCGCATGTCGGAACGGTTTTCAGCGTGCAGGCCGATAATGTCGCACTCGAGCTGGTGCTGGCGAAAGTCGATCTGGCCGGGACGGCGCGCGACGGCTTCCAGCCCTTCGCGCTGTTGTTCGAGGGCCCGGAACAGCCGCTACTGCAGCAGCAGATCGTGCCGCTGCACCACGAGCGGCTCGGCGACATCGCGCCCTTCCTGACCCATGTCGGTAGCCGGGACGGAGTCGCCGTCTACGAGGCGGTGTTCAATTAAAACCTGGCACCGGTCGTGGACTGACCGGGGCTGTTGAGGTCTTCAGGCCGTCACTGGATTGAAGGCGCCGTCGCCGGGAACGATATGTGCGCCGGCCCGGGCCGCGAGGAGGCGCGCCCAGCCGAGGATCATCAGGACGCCCGGCTGCGGGCCGGTTCGCGCACCACGAGCACCGAGCAGGGGGCGTGATGGGCGATGCGCCGCGTCACCGAGCCGAGCAGAAACTTCCTGATGGCGCCCGTGCCCTTGTCGCCGATGACAATCATGTCGATATCGAGCTCGTCGCTGGCATCAAGGATCGCCGAGCTGACGTCCTCGCCCTCGCGGACCTCGACGGCGACATGCGGCGTCGGCCAGTCGATCTCGCTGGCCAGGGCGTCGAGCCCCTTCTCGATGACCTTTCTTCTCTCCTGCCACATCCAGCCAAGCTGCTGACTGATGTCCTGGCGGTATGACGTCACCAGCGGCATGACCGACAGCGCCGTGATCTGCGTGTCGTCTTCCATCGGCAGGGAGGCGCAGAACTCCGCCGCCCTGCGCGCGTGCGGGGAATCGTCATAGGCGACGAGCAGGTGCAGTGGATGGTCGAGCCGCATGGCGTCGTCGGTCTCTCCGGTCTGGTCGGGCCGCACGATGAGGACAGAGCAGGGCGCGTACTGCATCACCTCGTCCGATGTGCTGCCGAGCAGGAAGCGCTTGACGCCGCCAAGCCCGTGATTGCCCATGACGACGAGATCGACGCCGAGCTCGCTGGCCGTCTTGACGATTTCGTCGGCAGGCTGGCCGTGGCGCACGCGCTTGGACCATTTCAGCTCCGGGTTCCCGAAGCGTTCAACCTCGGCTTCGAGCAGCCGCTCGGCATCCTCGCGCAGCATCTCGCGCGTCTTGTGCAGCGCATCACGCTGCTCCTCGTCCAGGGAGGACTCCTCGTCGTCGGTGCCGTACAACGCCTTGTCGATCACGCTCATGATCGTCAGTTCGTTGCCGCGGTGCAGCGGAAAGGCGCGCAGGAAATCGAGCGCCAGGCGCGCGCCTGCGGATCCGTCGGTAACCAGTAGCAGTTTCATGGGCTTCTCACTCTCAAAGGTCATTTCCCGTCATGCAGCACCGCTCGTCAGTGCGCGCTGCCGATGTTGAGCGCATACTGCAGGATGACGTAGACAGCATACACGCCCAGCAACCAGACACCCTGCCAGCGGTGGAAGACGCCGCTCCTGTTCATGGAGATGAAGACGCGGAACGACAGCAGGATGATCAGCATCGCCGGGAAGTGAAAGCTGTAGAAATTCTGCGGGATCTGCAGCGGCGTCGCAGCCGCAGCGGCGCCGATGACGAAGAGGACGTTCAGCACATCCGCGCCGACGATATTGCCGACGATGATCTCCGGATGTCCCTTGCGCACGGAGGCGATTGCCGTCATGAGTTCCGGCAGGGAGGTGCCGAAAGCCACCATGGTCGCCGCGATCACGTCCTCCGGCACCCCGAGGCGCGTGGCGATCTCCGATGCCGCAGGCACGAGGATGCGCGCGCCCACGATCACGAGCGCCAGGCCGCCGATGACCATCAACCATGCCATCCAGGTCGCCATGAGCTGCTCGTTATCGCTCGGCGCCTCGATGCCGGCGACTTCGTTACCGCGCCGCGCCCAGAGGTAGGTGACGTACATGTAGACGGCCAGCAGTCCGAGAAAGAAGAAGCCGACCCAGCGCTGCAGTACGGGCTCGGTCCCCTCGGGGGCGGTGACCAGCGCCAGCAGCGCGATCAATACCAGCAATGTGGCGGCGCCGACCTGGACCCAGCCCGTGCGATTCAGGATATAACGGTTGACCGGCACGGCGATGAGGATTGCCGTCAGGCCGAAAATGAGACCGGTATCGGCGATGATGGAGCCGACGCCGTTGCCGAGCGCGAGTCCCGGGTTACCCATGTAGGCCGCCATGACCGAGACGAAGGCCTCGGGCAGCGTCGTGCCGAGCGACACGACCGTCGCGCCGATGACGATCTTCGGCAAGCCGGTGCGCCGCGCGAGATCGACCACGCCGTCGATCATCCAGTCCGCGCCTTTCGACAGCAGCGCGATACAGGCGACGATGATGACGAGCAGAACCAGCGTCGACTGCTCCGCCATGAGCTGCGTCAGCAGCGCTTCATCGCCGATCCATTGCCAGATCGAGTGGCCCTGTTCGCTGGTGACCGTAGCGGCAGTCGTCATTGGCGTTCCCGAAGTTTCAGAGACATCGTGCAACCATATGCCAGCGGCAGGAAATCTTCAGCCGTATCCGGCCGAAATCTGCTGTCCGACTGACACCCGTCAATCAGGAAGGCATCATTGCAGCAGTGCAGGAAGCGGGCCGTGAGAGCCCCTCCCGACCGCTACTCCTCCTCGTCCCGCGCCTTCTCGTGGTAGATGGACGCCAGCGGCAGCCAGACCTCCTGGAACAGCAGCTCGTCCTTCTCCTCGTCTGAATCGACCGACTCGATGATGTCGATCGCGCGTCGGTAGAGGTACTCCTCTTTCTCGAGTTTCGTAGCCATGCCGGGCTCTCCTCGTCGGTGGGTGTGATGGGAGTATAAACTGACCGGGCGGCGAACCAAATGAGCCTCGTCAAATGCCCGCCCGCAAGCCGGGGAGAACCATGTATCGCGGAGAATATTTCAACAGCATCACGCACCTCGTCGGTGCGGTTCTTGTCGTCGGCGCCGTGGCGCTCATGATCACCCATGCCGCGATCCATGACGACGGCTGGAAAATCACCGGCGTCAGCATCTACGGCGTCACGCTGATCATCCTCTATCTCTTCTCGACGCTCTATCACAGCCTGCGCGGCGCGGCGAAGCGCGTCTTCCGGGTCCTGGATCACCAGGCCATCTACCTGCTGATTGCCGGCACCTACACCCCGTTCGCGCTCGTGACCCTGCGCGACAGCGCGGGATGGTGGCTGCTCGGCGTCAACTGGACCCTGGCGGCCATCGGCATCGTGCTCGACGCCGTCAGGCGCGACGGCAGGCGCATTGTCCCGATGCTGATCTATGTCGTGATGGGGTGGATGATCGTCTTCGTGCTGGAGCCTTTGCAGGAGACGCTGCCGGCAGGAGGCTTCGACTGGCTGCTCGCCGGCGGCCTCCTCTACACGGCCGGCATCACCTTCTACGTGCTGGACCACTGGTACAAGTGGGCGCATGGCATCTGGCATCTCTTCGTAATGGCGGGGAGCAGCTGCCACTACGTCTGTGTGCTCTTGTATGTCTGAGAGAGCAGGAAAATCCGTTCAGCGATAGCGTTTGCTGAACGTCTCCTGTTTCTCCTGAAGAAGCAGGCTGCGTTCGTCACTGTCGGCCTTCGCCACCTCCTCGGGAGAGGCCCGAAAATAGACGGTCGACTTCTTCATCGCGTCCTTGACGTCCGAGAGATTCGCTGTGGAAAACCAGCCTTTGCCCCGTTTGGCCAACTCGCTGTCAGCCATGAAAAAAGTGATTTCCCCGACACCGACATAACGCGGGATCTCCTGCTTCCAGGGATGCTCTCCTTCCCACGAGTAATGCAGGACATGATTTTCCTCATCATAACGCGCAGATTGACTCCAGTACTCCGCGACCGGTTCCCCGTCAGATGCCCAGGCCTCTCCACGCACCCTCGGCATCTTGTTTTTGCCAGCAGTGATTTCCAGCAGGCTCAGGACGGCGCCTGCATCGAGATTGATCACGAATTGCCACCAGTGCCCGACGATCCCCGCGAGCGGACCAGGACTCTGCGAAGGCTGCCAGTCGGCGATCTGCTTGCGAATCGTCCTGACAGCGTCATAGACCTTGTCGCGTTCGCGCTCCTCGGAATCATCGAAAAGAAGGTATCCCAGCCCGGCCCAGTCCGAGGGAATCTTCGTCCCCTGCTTGTCGACGACATAGAGGACCCGCTCGCGGCCGAGAACGGAGGTGAAAAGTCCTGCTTCGAAGAGAACATTGTCACGCGGCGAGGGCGTCACTGTTCCGCGCGACTGCGTTCTGTCTTCCTGGCCCAGGACGAAAATCGCAAAGTCGACTTCCGAGAGCATCCGGGTGAGTTCCTCCAGCGTGAAATGCCCAGGGCGGAAAACATCGACGTCCCAGCGATCGATATGCGCCACCTCCCGCAGCTGGGACTCGAGCGCATCGACGATCCCGATGGTTTCGGAAGCAGAGCCGATAAAAATCCGTGGTTGTGTCACAGGGCCTCCTGGAATCAAGAGCAATGCAGGATAACAAGTCGAAGCAGATGGTATCGATGAGCTCGCATGGAGCCAGTATAGCCAAGTGGAACAGGCACGAAACAAGCAGCAGACCATCGGCGCGCTGGGAAGCTGCTTTCTTGCAGCGGTGGCATGTGACACCGCAGCCGGGGATGGCGCTGAAGGCGGAAAGAGTGTCGGGATCAGGGCAGCAATGTGACCGATGCGAAAGCGCCTTGCCTCACACGATCTCTACCCTGATCCCGATGATCATCGAGGCGCTCTACCCCCCGGAGGTAAAACTGACGCGAAGGTCAGGTGTTCTGGTTGTCTTGTCTGGATGCGTACACTTTACCCTGGTCTGCTGGCCAGACTGAAAATTCCAGCCAGCCGGAAGTGAAAGCTCGTATGTTTTTCCGAGTTCGAGATTTCGAAACGTGAACTGGCGTTTGTCCGGAGCGGCGTTACGCAGTGGCGATGTTCTGCGTGACGCAGAGCCCCTGTCCGGGTCGTAGAGATAGATCTCTGAAAGATGGGCACGTTTTTTAGCACCATAGACACCGCCTTGCATATCCACATACTCGGGATCGAATGTCTCGGCCAGCAGCAACCCCGAGAGATGGCACTGCGCCGGTGTTCCTGTGCTACGCGAAGGTGGAGGGGGCGGTGCAGCCGGGCGGGCGGGACGTGCCGGACGGGCGGGAGCCGAACACTTCGTGAGAGAGAGGATATTTGCTTTTGCGATCCCACCGGGACGACCGGATAGCTTCGCCCTGAACTTCTTTTCAATTCTGGGACTCAATCCGGTTACACGTGCATTTGTAACGCCAACAGGTGTTCCCGTACGGTCTGATCTGCTACTGAGCGTGTAAACCTGAATCCTGATGTCCACGCATTGACATACACTCGAGGCCGAATTTGTAATCCCGCCCTCGATAAGCACACCATCCGCGCCCGTGGAAACCTTCATGATTCGAGCGTTGACGTTGCAATCGCGTGCGACGAGGACAGCGGCGTTTGCTGCTGGCATGGGTATCGTGATCGCGACCAGCATCAACAGTGTGAAAAACAGGCTGTGCTTCTTGATGGTCCCTTCCTCCACTTCATCGAAGAGCTTCGGATTATACTCTGATAAAAAGTAAGGGAATAATGGTTTTTGCTTGAGCAAGCCAGGCAACCCTTGCGGATGAATCGCCCGCCCCACCGCGTTTCCATCTGATTCAAGACATCCCCTGGCATGGCAGGGAGCGGCCTGGTGCAACCTTGACTCCGGCATCAGCCGAAAAAGCAGGCGTATTCATCGCGGTCCACCAGCTCCAGGAATTGCTTCAGGGTATTCACCTCGGGATCGGGATCGTAGCGATGCCACTTGAGGTCCGCCCTCTGCCAGTAGACCCTCCAGATCTTGTGAGCCTTGACCCAGGTTGCCTTGGCAACCGGCTCCTCGATCTTCTCGTCGGGGTTGTTCCAGAGAGGACGGATTTCGAAAATCTCGACGCTCTGGCCCTTGATGCGGTAGCCGAGATCCAGCTCGTCACGCATCTGCGGGGGCGGCCGGTGCTTCTCCACAAAAGCGCAGACTTCCCTCTCGATTTTCCTGATTTCAAATTCGCTCAAGGCCATTTCCAGCTCCAGCGCCCGCGATAACCGGGAGTGATAAAGTCAGAAAGCAAACGCGTTGCACGCGGTCGCTGTCGATGGATTCGCGTGGACGCATTCATTTCACGAGGTTGACGATCACTGATGTGAGAACGAAGATCAGAAAAATGATCCCGTTTCCTGTTGCTTGTGATACCGTCCGTGCACCCGTCCCGAAGGAGAAGACGCCTCGCTGGGTATCAGGTTCGAGCCCGTTGTCAGGCATCACGCCCGCAGGCCCTCGCCTTCTCGAGCCACTTCGCACGCTGCTGCTCCGAACTCCCCTTGACGGGGCCGAAACTGGCGATGCTCACGGGCTTGATGCCACTGAACTCGAGAATGGTGCGTTTCATCTGGTTGTGGCCGGGCATTCGGTAGAGCCAGCGGTAATACCAGGGTGGCGTGTCCATGGTCACGAGAAGCTGTGCCGAACGCCCCTCGAGAAGACGATCCCAAAAGCGCGAGTTTTCACGATACCTGAATGCAAATCCGGGCAGGAAGACGCGGTCGATGAAGCCCTTGAGCAAGGCCGGCAATCCCCCCCACCAGTTGGGATAGACGAAAATAATGTGCTGCGCGCGGCTGATGGCCTGCTGCGCCGCCACGAGATCGGGTTCGAGTTCCTGGATCCTTGCGTAGCCCTCGTGCAACACGGGGTCGAACGAGAGTTCACCCAGCGCAATCAGCTCCACCTCGTTGCCAGCCTCCTTCGCGCCATCGCAGCAGGAACTGGCGAGGGCGCCGCAGAAACTGTTACTGCCGGGATGCCCGAGGATGACAAGAATGCGCTTGCTCATGGTCCTGAATTCATGCGGTTTCGTGATCCTTAGGCTATCAATGTCATGGTTCAATTATCACAGTCAAGCCTCCTTTTCTGACACTTTTTCTCCCATGGCCTTGCCTGTGGCGGGTTGCTCGTTCTTGGGCTTCACTCCAGGCATGCCAGGCTCACGAGCAGGCGTTCACTGCCTCACTCGATGACGCAGCGGGCACGGACACTCTCAGAGCGTTTCGACGGCATGGCGGATGACCTCATCCAGCCTCTCCTCCTCTATCCCGTCTCTCGCCATGACGGCCAGACCGAATTGCAATGTCAGCAGATAATCGGCCAGCACTTCCGGGGATGTCGTCGATTCAATGTGGCCTTTCGCCTGCTCGTCCCTGAAGAAACTGACAAAGGCTTCGGTCGAGGCTCTATTGATTGACAGGACAGTCTGCACAGCATCTGCGGGTAGACAATCGCCGGCAACCTCGCAGGTGCTGCTCGCTACGAAACACCCGCCGGGCAAGCTGCTGTCAGACAGCATCCTCGCGATCGATTGCAGGTAGGCCCGCACCCTCTCCCTCAGGCTGGCATCCGGACCCAGCAGTTTGTCGAAATGGGGAGCGCCATACTGGTCCACATAGTGATTGATGGCGCTGATGAAGAGCTTTTCCTTGTTGCCAAAGGCGGCATAAAGGCTGGGCTTGTTGATGCCCATCGCCCCGGTGAGGTCACTCAGTGAGGTGCCGCTGTAGCCCTTGCGCCAAAAGACCTCCATCGCCTTGATCAGGGCCTCTTCCTTGTCGAAACTCCGTTGTCTTCCCGCACCCATTGGTCACTCGAAAAAATAGTTGCCGTCTTGCTTGACATTATATACCGATCGGTACAAAGTTCAATTATGTACCAATTGGTACAGTTCAAATCAAATTGACACAGGAGATGAAGCAATGAGCAATCTGCAAGGCAAGACGGTCGTCGTGACCGGTGGTAACAGCGGCATGGGGTATGCCACCGCGAAGAAATTCAGTGAGCTGGGAGCGAACGTGGTCATCACGGGACGCAACAGGGAGGCCGTCGACCAGGCAGCCACAGCACTCGGTGTCACGGGCATTGTGACCGATCAGGCGGATCCGGAGGCTATCGACACTCTGGTCATGCGCGTGAAAGAGCAGTTCGGCGGAGTGGATGTGCTCTTTATCAACGCCGGCGTCGCTGCCTTCGCTTCTGTCGAACAGATGACAGAAGAGCAGTTCGACAACATCATGAACGTGAATTTCAGGGGCGCATTCTTCACACTGCAGAAGTTCCTGCCGATTCTGCGCGAAGGCGCATCGGTCATCAACCTCTCTTCCATCAACGCCTACACGGGAATGCCGAATACCGCCGTCTACGCCGCGAGCAAGGCGGCATTGAACGCGCTGACCCGCACGGCGGCCTATGAACTGGCGCCGCGACGCATCCGCGTGAACTCAGTCAACCCGGGCCCGGTCAATACCGCCATTTTCGGCAAGCTCGGAATGCCCGCGGACGCCATCAATGAATTCGCCTCTGCGATGCAGGAGCGGATCCCTCTCAAGCGCTTCGGCGAACCCGAGGATGTTGCCAACCTGGTGACCTTTCTTGCATCGGACGAGGCCAGCTTCATCACGGGAGCAGAGTACAACATCGACGGTGGAACGAACGTCAATCCGCTTCTGCATTGACGCTCCGGCCGGCATGAAAGACTTGCTGGCGGGAATTCCGGTTTCAGCCCCGTCATGACGACAAAAGCCTTCAAATCCTCACATCCAGCCGGCCCGCAAGAGCAGCGGCTTGAGTTGCTTCACGGGACGGCTGGACCTGATGATGCAGAGAGTTGTTACCAGACGCCGGGGCGTTCAGGCAGGCAACACAACGGATTGCAATGACATCGCCATTGAGTGCCGGGGCTGGCGAGCCAAAAGGATACTGAAGCTTGTAAGGTTTGCTGTACTCATTGGAGGCAACAGCAGTGAAACCACCCCTGCCGCGGCAGTCAGGATGGCCATAAACGATGACGGCATCGAGCCGGTCGCTGAGAACTGCTGCAGGCCATGTTCAATGACCCAGGAGCCAATGCCATGAAGCCGATGGACGGTATCACCGAGAGTGGCATCAGCGGTCAGGCATGCAGTACTTTTTTCCATGCCCTGGCCAGCGTCTCCCCGACATGCTCTTCGATGTTTTCGCCATGCGCAAGAATCACTCGCTCTGCGTCCCAGGCAAGGATCTTGTTCAGAGCGGCCCTGACGATTTTCCTGTTTCCCCAGCCCATTTGATACTCCGGGGCGGCCTTCGGGTTGTTCCACATCCTGAAGACGACTTTCCACCAGAAGCGCAACAGCCGACTCGCCTCGTGCCGATAATCGTCTCCGATGTTTTCCAGCAGATCGACGAGGATCAGGGTTCTCGACGGCCGATGAAAAAATGCCACTTCCCAGATGTGCCTCGTGCCTTGCACCAGGACCAGGTCGATCGCATTGTCCCATCTGTGGTCCGGTTTGTTGCCAAGTATCCACTCAAAGCTGATGTCCGGCCGTTTTCTCTCCAGTCCAGGGCACAGGAAGGTTTCTGCATCGGGATATTCCTTCTGAAAATCCGTCACAAAGAGATGGTGGTAATTGCCAGGCGCAACGATGTATCTGACCACGCCGATCTCATCGATTTGTCGTTTGACAGACTCGCTGATCTTGCACGGATCGTGAATGAGCAAGTCTCCGTTTTCGAGCCTGATCATTGTCATGCGTCCAAATAAATCCATGCCTCCGAACCTGACGGGATATTCGAGAAGCCAGATTTGATCTTTCACGTACTCTGTTATCTTGTCCATCGTCTTCAATGCAAATGCATGGCATGGGTTGAAATCTGTTTTTCGTCACGCCTGGTCACTGGAGCAGCTGGTGACGCAGGGCTTTCCCGCAAGTGCGACAGCATGCTACCCCTCTCCCGAAACATCGATGACCAGTTTTCCAATGTGCTGCCTGGTCTGGAATTGCTCCTGCGCCTCGGCAAGCTCTGCCAGAGCGAAAGTCTTTGCAACGAGGGTAAAGACTTCCCCGGCCTCAATGCGCTTGATGTTGACGATTGCTTGTAGCCTGCCTGAATCGCCAACACCAGTGACATCGGGAAAAGATGTCGATGGCCTTTATCATTGTTCTACCTTATCAAATTCAGGAGCATCGCCCCCTCTTCCCGCAGGAGCGGACGACATCCACGCAGACACTCTCCATGCCGGAGTCTCCGGAAATGGTATTGGACGATACAATTTATCCAGGCATGATCCGTTATCATTGAAAAGCTTCCATTACATAGGTGGTGCGCCCGTTTGGGTGCGAGGCATTCTTCTCATGTCTGAACATCGCGCGCTGCTCGCCTGCATTCGCTACCGCCACGGTTTCCGTGCGGCTGTTACCGTCTGGCTTTTCTGGCGGTCTTGATGGCATGAGCAGAGGAATTCTTCATATCGCACTCGGTGACAGTGCGGCGGGCTCCCTGCGCGAAGCCTGCCGCAATCACGGCTTGCCCGGTAGTGCTCAAGGCATACCGGATGACCTGAGCCACGGCCCCCTCGACGACGGCCTCGCCCGGCTCGACTATATGCGCGCCTGCTTCCGCGGCTATGAAGACTGGCATCCCGGTGTCACCGATGCATTCGCTCCCTGGCGCGACCTCGTTGCGCGCATTGAAAACGAGAAAATCGATACCCTCGTGATATGGGGTGGCGAGAATGTTTCCGAAACCACCTTTCTCGCCATGAGCTGCTGGTGGCTCAGGCACCGGCCCGAACGGATGCTGCGGGTCCCTGTTTCCGGCGCTCATGGAGGCCATTACACGCCCATGCACATGCCATCGGAACTCGCAGACAAGTTCCGCTCTGCCCGGGAGTTGTCCGACAGCCAACGTACAAATTTAGCTGTGGAATTCCTGCGTATCCGCGACGAAACCGGCCTGTTGCGCCGCTGGGACGAGGGACGAATCACGGACATCCCGCTGGATCGATACGACCCGCTCTTGCTGGAGTCCTGCTCGGCAGACTGGACGACGGCTGCCCGCGTCATCGGCAGCGCCATGAGCCGTTGCGACGGCCACAACCTCATGAGCGATCTCTTCTTCTCGTGTCGGCTGCAACGCCTCATCGACGACGAACAGATCGAGGCTGATGGCACGCGCACACGGATGCGTGACTATGCCGTGCGCCTTGCCACACCATGAAGGCCTTCCGCCGGACCAGCCCGCTGCGGATGACGCTCCAGAACGGCATTGACGATCCTGCGGCATTGGGGCAATCAGGGGACTAGACATCATGTTTTGACCTGCCCGTCCTCAACGCACGTGGGTTATGTTGGGGATGGGAAACAGCCCTGACACAGAGCCACCTTGAGGAGGGCAGGTCATGAAGAAGTGTAACGCAACGAAGATCGGGATCGAGGCGGCAGCCGCAGGCTCCGCTCGCCGCACGGCTGAGCACAGTCGCCACATGTGTCCATGATCCGCAACCACGGGAGCCGCGGGCCGGGCGCCTCCCTGCCCCTGCGGTCGTCCTCGCGTCCCTTCCGCGTGAGCATGTTGCCGCGCAGAAACCCGCGGCGCGCCCGGTCGACCGTTTCGCTGCTCAGCGTTCATTTGGAACAACCAAACCCCACTCCTCGCGCCTTGCCTGGCCGGATTTCAGACAACAATACGGCGATCATACAAGTGCTGACAGGCCCTACCGGAAGGTGTTCTCAACGAGCGGCCTGGCGTCCGACATGGGCACGTGGCACTGCATGCAGTTGTAGCGCGCCCCGGCCACATCCTCGACACCGCCCTGCTTTTCGAAACTGCCGTAGTGATTGTCGGGCATCGGCAGCTTCTTGCCCTTCTGCCATGTCCTGCCAAGCATCTTGCGCTTGTCGTGGCAGTCCATGCACTCGTTGTCCTCGAGCGTGATCGGCAGGTACTCCTCGACCCTGTGCGTGATCTGCGGCGGCAGGGTCTCGTAGGCTTTTGGCAAGCGATCGCTCTTGCCGGGCTTGATGTCCGGATAGCTCGCCGCATGTGGCGTTGGCGTGTCGAAGACACTGCTCTTGCTGAGGCCCATGTTCAGCTCGTCGATCGCGGCAGCGGCCACGGCGCCGCTGAAGAGGACGATGCATACGCCCAGCAGTCTGTTTCCGAGTATCATGTTGCGCTCCTCCGGTCGTTTGTTTGCTGTTTTGCCCGCTGTGCAATGCGCGGACGCAATTGATAGGAAAGGGTTTCTTCCGGGCAGACGGTGATGCAGCGTCCGCAGTTGGTGCACTCGCCGGAGGAGATCATCCACTCCTCCCCGGCCTTCCGGAAATCGAGCACCTGGGGCTCGGGGCAAACCTGGACGCACTCGACGCAGTGGGTGCAAGTGGGCGCGTCGAAACCGATTTTCAGCAGGCCGAATTTGCCGAGGATCGCGTAGAAAGCGCCGAGCGGACAAAGATGCCCGCACCAGCCGTGCCTGAGGATCAGCAGATCGAACAGGAAGACGGCGAGCACCGCCATCCATCCCATGCCGAGGCCAAAAATCAGCTCGCGGTGGAACATGCTGATGGGGCTGACCCATTCGAATGCCGCAAGCCCCGTGAGAAAGGAGAGGATCAGGGTCATGGCCATCAGGATGTAACGCAGGTAACGGCCGATGCTGAAGGCGTCCGGGATCTGCAAGCGCTTGCGCAACCAGCCCGCGAGATCCGTCACCATGTTGACGGGACAGATCCAGGCGCACCAGATGCGGCCGCCGAGCAGCAGGAAGGCGACCAGAATGATCGCAGCGCCGAGCAGCACCTCGCTCTCGACCAGGTGGCCCGTGAAGAGGATCTGCAGGGTCGCGAACGGATCGGCCAGAGGGACGAGGCCAGCCAGTTTCGAACTGCTGAGATTTCCGGCCAGCAGCGGTTTGCCACCGAGCGTCCAGGCACTGTGGGCAGTGCCGAAAAAGAGCAGCAGCACGACGACCTGCACGATGCGCCGCAAGAGGATGTAGCGCCAGACGGCAAGCTTGCCGCCGAGCGATGCCGGCATGACGAAGGGGCGCACGGGCCTGCCATCGGGAGCGCTCCTGCGCGTCTCGCCAGCCATCACTCGAGACCCTCGTTGAGATAGTCGAGCCCGGTCGCCTCGCCTGGCGTTTCCGCTCTCGGCGCCGGTTCGAAATCCTGCGTGATCGGCGTCTCTTTTTTCCAGCCGAGTCGATAATGCTCGCCGATCTTCCCTTGCACGAGCCGCGGATCGACGACCTTGATTGCCGCGCTGTCGGTCGGGCACGCCTTCTCGCAAATCCCGCAGCCGGTGCAGGCATCGCTGTGCACGATGGGCACGAACATGGCGTGCTTGCTGAGCTTGCGGGGGTTGTGCTCGACCGTGATCGCCTTCTCCTTGACGGGACATTCACGGTGGCAGATCTCGCACCGCAGACCCTGCCAGGAGAGGCAATGCTCGATATCGATGACGGCCAGCCCCATGCGGGCATCCTCGATATGCGTCAAGCCGGGATCGAGCGCGCCGGTCGGGCAGGCTTTGACGCACGGGATGTCGGGACACATGTAGCAGGGCGTCTCGCGCGGGATGAAATAGGGTGTCCCGATCGGCAAGGTATCGCCGGCGCGCGCGAGATCCAGGGTGTCATAGGGACAGTCGAGCACGCAACGTCCGCACTTGATGCAGGTCGCGTTGAAATCCGCCTCGGCCAGCGCCCCCGGCGGGCGGATCGCGAACGGGCTCGCCGAGGCCTGCTGTTGGAGCAGAAAAGCCCAGCCGAGTCCGCCGGTCGCCGCCAGCGCCCCGCCCTGCACGAGGCGGACGAGAAAGTTCCTGCGCGTCCTGTTGGTGTTGCCGCTCATCGCCCTGGCGCTTCCCGTCACGAAAGGGAAAGGCTCCCCCGGCCTCAGGCCTTGTAGACCCGGACGGCGGCCTTCTTGAAATCCGTCTCCTTGGACATCGGGCAGGTCATATCGATGCACACCTTGTTGACGAAGACGGCCTCGTCGAAAAAGGGCGCGAAGGCATAACCTTTGGCCGGGCGGTTGCGGCCCTGCGTTTCGACGAGTGCCTTGAACTTGCCGCGGCGCGACTCGACCCAGACGACATCGTTGCGGGCCAGCTTGCGTTTTTTCGCATCATCCGGATGCATGAAGAGTTGTGCCGTCGGTACCGCGCGATGCAGTTCCGGCACGCGGCGTGTCATGGTGCCGGTGTGCCAGTGCTCGAGCACGCGACCCGTCGAGAACCAGAGGTCGTAGTTGTCATCCGGCTGCTCGGGTGGCGCTGCGTAGGGACGGAAGAAGATTTTCGCCTTGCCGGCGAGCCTGCTCTTCTCGGGATTCGTGACCTTGTCGAGATCACCGCTCGGCAGCGCCTTGAGGGCCTTGCCGTAGAACTCGAAGCCGGCTCCCTTGGTGACATAGGGATCGTACTTCTCGTTGAAGCGCCACTCGGTCTCCTTGCCGTCGATGACGGGCCAGCGCAGGCCACGCACGTCGTCACGCATGTAGGTGTCGAAATCGGCGAGGTCGTGCTCGTGGCCGAGACCGAACTGGCGGTACTCGTTGAAGAGCGCCTTCTCCGGGAACCAGCCGTCGCCGAGTGTCTCTGCCGTGTTGTTGCGGTGGCCCCTGGAGACCGGGTCGGGCCAGGCGACCTTCTTGTTCTCCGGCGTCGCGAACAGCACATCGTAGAGGGTGTCGTCCGGCGAGTAACCCATCTCGACGGCCTCGTCGAGCACACTCGGCAGCTTGCCGTCCTCGAATCCCTCGGCCTTGAGGCCTGCGACCTTGTGCTCTCCCCAGACCTCGCTGAGCTTGAAGCGTTTCGAGAACTCCAGCGCCTGCCAGACATCGGTGCGCGCCTCGCCCGGCGGATCGACCTGCTGGCGCCACGCCTGCGTGCGGCGCTCGGCGTTGCCGTAGAGGCCCCACTTCTCGAAAATCATGGCCGTTGGCAATATCAGATCCGCAACCTTTGCCGAAACGGTCGGGTAGGGATCCGAGCAGACAATGAAGTTGTCCATCTCGCGCGCGGCCTTGATCCAGTGGTTGGCATTGGCCGTGGCCTGGAACGGGTTGTTGACCTGCACCCAGGCGAACTTGACGCCGCCATCCTCGAGATCGCGCATGATCTTGGTGATGTGGCTGCCGACCTTCGGATTGATGGTTTTCGGCGGCAGCTTCCAGAGCTTCTCGCTGCGCTCGCGGTGTTTCGGGTTGGCGACGACCATGTCGGCCGGCAGACGGTGGGCGAAGGTGCCGACCTCGCGCGCCGTGCCGCACGCCGACGGCTGACCCGTCAGCGAGAAGGCGCCGTTGCCGGGTTGCGCCTGCTTGCCGAGCAACAGGTGCGCCATGTAGGCCTGCTCGTTGACCCAGCTGCCGCGGTAGTGCTGGTTCATGCCCATGGTCCAGAAGCTCACGACCCTGCGATCCTTTTCGATGTAGGCATCGGCCAGCGCTTGCAGCTTCTTCTTGTGCGACTCCAGTGATTCGTCCGGATCCCCTTTCGATAACTCGGCGACGAAATCCAGGGTATAGGGTTCGACGCCCTTCCTGAACTCCTCGAACGTGATGAGCCAGTGCTTGACGGGCTTGCTTCTGTTCTCTTGCCTGACCTTCATGCCCGCCGTCTTGCGTTGCGCGATGGCCTCGTCCCTGTCGAGTGTCACCTCGAGCTCCTTGGCCTGGACATCCTTCTCGGCATCGAAGGCGAATCTGTCGGTGGGACGCATGCCGTAACCGATGTCGTAAGGGCCGGTCGCGAAGACGCAGTGTTTTTTCACGAAGTCGTGATCGACGGCGTCACGCTCGACGATCTCGCGCGCGAGATAGTTCCAGATGGCCAGGTCGGTGCCGGGCTTGAAAACGATCTCGGAATCGGCGATGTCCGATGTCTGGTTGCTGCAGGTCGTCAGGTTGATGAGCTTCACCTTCTCCGGCTCTGCCAGCTTGCGGTCGGAGACGCGCGCCCACAGGATCGGGTGGCACTCGGCCATGTTGGCGCCCCAGGTAACGACCGTGTCGGTGTGCTCGATATCATCGTAGTTGCCGGCGGGCTCATCGATGCCGAAGGTCTGGATGAAGGCAACCACGGCCGAGGCCATGCAGTGGCGCGCGTTCGGGTCGATGTTGTTGCTGCGGAAACCGGCCTTCATGAGCTTGGCTGCCGCATAACCCTCGGGGATCGTGTACTGGCCCGAGCCGTAGATGGCAACGCCGTGCGGTCCGAGTTCCCTGTAGGTCTTCTTGAACTGCTTCTCCATTTCGTCGAAGGCGCGCTCCCAGCTCACGGGCACGAATTTGCCCTGCTTGTCGAACTTGCCGTCGGTCATGCGCAGCAGCGGCCGGGTCAGACGATCCTTGCCGTACTGGATCTTGCCGTTGAAGTAACCCTTGATGCAGTTCAGCCCGCGGTTGACAGGCGCATCCGGATCGCCCTTGGTGGCGACGATGCGGCCATCCCTGGTGGCGACCATGATGCCGCAACCGGTTCCGCAGAAGCGGCAGACGCCCTTGTCCCACTGCCACCCCTTCTCGGCCTCGTCGATGGCGGCAAAGGCTGTTTTCGAAAGCGGCAGACCGACTGCCACGGCTGCCGATGCGGCAACACCGGCTTTCAGGAATTCGCGACGTGTTGTATCCATCTCTCCTCCTCGGTGACTCGCATGGAGTCAGCAGTTTCTCGACCGTCTCTCGTGCAGCCTGGACGGATTGAATGTGGCTATGCGTTATTGAGATAGGCGATGACCCGGCTGTCGAACCCGGACTGCACATCGATCCCTTCGGGACCTGCGTCGTCAGCTGGTTCAGAGCCGGAGTCGCCAAAATAGTGGGTAATCATCTCTGCCAGCACGACGCCGGGCAGCGCCTTGATGCGCTTGAGCCCCGCGACTTCGTCGTCGATGCTCGCAGCCTCCTGCGCGACAACGAGTCGTGACGAATTTTCGTCGGAATGGAACACCTCGACGCCGTCGAGCGCGTTCAGCGCCTCTTGGAGAGGTTCGAATCGGTCCCGGGTCGCGACGACCAGGATGCCGGAATAGTTCATCGTGGAAATCCTCCTGCAGCCCCGCTGGCGGCCATTTTTTCTCTGGTTATTGCCGGAGACTACAGCAGGCGCAAATCCCCGGTACTTGACGGAGGTCAATTTTTACAAGCGGTGAAATGATCCAGATCATGAAGTCTTGACGGGCCAGGCTGATGCCGGAACGCCTTCCTGGAGTCGAAGCAAGCTTGTCGCAGGACGGGACCGCTTTCCTGTTCATCGCCAGCAGTGGCACTCTTCTGCATCCTCTGTTCGTTATGCATCCAGAGTTGGCTGGCGGGGCTGTCCGAGCTTTTCGATCAAATCGCCGACGAAAGTCGCCGCCATACCTCCGGCGTGCTTCGGAAGATGAATGAAACCGAGCCGCTTGCCGCTGCCGCGGCAATGCTGTGCGATGACGTACATCGAGAAGTTGCAGACGTAGGTACCGGCATCGTAGGAGAGCCGTGCTCTGCCATTACCCGGAATGCCGAGTGTCATGAACAGATGATCTGGGCCGCGCCTGCTGATGGGCCGCTTCGCTTCACTTCTCTCTCCCATGCGGTTCAGGGCCTTGCGCTCGATGCGGATTCTTCGAGAGCGCGCACTCTGCCCAAGACCGAGGATAATGTCGGGATCATGCCTGTCGATCGCCTCGACGAACATCCCGCGGTCGAACCGCACCTCGAAGATCTCGCGCTGCACATTGAACGGCAGGCCCAAGCCTTCGACGAGTTGAGCACTGATATTGCTCTCGTGGTTGTCGTAGAGGCCGAAGCCATACAGCAGCAGATTCATCATGGGTCCTGGCAAGCGGAGGATCTGGACAGAAGGCACTGCTATCAACAAGGATGAACGTGGCCGAAGCTGTTCACACCCTGCGCATGCCTTGCATCATCGCGATCCGATGCTACATTGAAGTGCAGGCATTGCAACAGCGAGAGGCTCTCGGGCGATGCCGGACAGGAGTCACGGGATGAATCGTGACGATGAAAACAGGCACGGAAGGCCTCCCGCTTCTTCAACGCATTCCCTAAGGCCATCCGTTCCCTCTCTTCAGGCGAGTAACAAACATCCGGACGGGATGAACCGGCTTCTCCACCAGGAATCAGCCTTTCAATCAGTCGCAGACATCAAACCAGCGAGGGACCGATCATTTTCGCCCCATCAGCCTGTCCGGTTACCGGCCGCACCTGCATACTTTCCGATTCCGTGCCGGCCTCTATTGCACGAGCGCAAGAGACGGCATCGCTGCATGGCTGTGAAGCCGGATCCGCGCACGCTCGCTAGCGCGGATTCACATCCAGCAGGGTCGCGAAGTGATTCCGGTGCCACCGGCAGTGCATGGTGAACGCCTTAAATCCGCCTGCCGCATCGCGGCAGACTGTGACAAGCCAGAAAAGGATGAGTCAAAGCCAAACCATCACAAGGAGATTCATGATGAGGAGACATCACAAAGTCCTGGCATGCGCGCTGGGAAGCCTGTTCATTTTTCCCATGCAGGTGCAGGCGGCCGAGGAAGCCTGTGTCTCGCTGCTCGTCGGCGCCGGCTATGCCGCGAAGATGCGCATCAAGTCGGGCGATTTCAAAACCGACTGGTCCGATTCATTTGCCATTGGCCAGACCAGGTGCCAGAGCCTCGACGGCGTCCCGGTCGGCAATAAATACACGGTGGAGGTCGAGGCAATTCTCGGCAAGAAGAAAGAGTGTGAGCCGAGTATCACTCACAGCAGCGGGCAGGGCTCGATTACCTTCCAGGCATGGGGCACGACGCTGAACGTGAAATGCAAGATGCCATCGTCCAGGGATGCATTCATGGAAAAACCAGGACATGAAGCGAGCCCTGAGGGAATCAAGGCGAAGGAAGCGCTGCAATAAGCGGCCACCACACCGGGACGGGGGAATGCACTCCCCCGCAGCGCTCCTCTCCTGCGAATGCAATCGCCTCGAGGCGCCGGTCTCCGCCGCTGGTGCGGCTGGAGCCGTGCAACCGTTGACATGATGGCATACGCCCTCCCCTCATGCCATTCACACGACTGGGTGCATGACACTCAACCAAGCCGTCTCATCTCGCGGACTCCTATTCACGGTGATAGGGGTGCCCCTGCAGGATGGTCCATGCGCGGTAGAGTTGCTCGGCCAGCAGGATACGCACCATCGGGTGCGGCAGCGTCAGCGGCGACAGCGACCAGGTCTGTTGGGCCTGTTGCATGACTGACGGATCGAGCCCGTCCGGGCCACCGACGATCAGCGCGACATCCTGGCCCAGCTGCATCCAGTTTCCGAGTTGTTGCGAAAGCTCTTTCGTCGTCCAGGGCTTGCCGCGTTCGTCGAGCGCGACAGGATGCGCGCCCTTCGGGACCGCGGCAAGTATCCGCTGCGCCTCGTCGGCCTTGTACTTTTCGGGGTTGCCACTCTTGCTGCGGTGCGCCGGGGCGATCTCTTTCAGTTCGACGGAACACTCGCGCGGCATGCGTTTCGCGTACTCCTCGAAGCCGTTCGTCACCCAGCCCGGCATCCTGGTGCCGACTGCAAGCAGGTGGATCTTCACGGGCGCAGCATCCTGATGACGGGCGCCGTTTCGGGACGCACGCCGCGCCACAGAAAGAAGGATTCTGCCGCCTGCTCGACGAGCATGCCGAGGCCGTCGAGCGCTTTCGAGGCGCCCTGCCCGAGCCCCCATTTCACGAAGGCGGTCGGTTCGTCGCCGTACATCATGTCGTAGGTCCAGCCTCCGGGCTTGAGACAACCCGCCACGATCTGCGGGATTCCGCTCGAGCAGCGGCAACAGGATGCCGCGCGATGCGCCGCCCGCACCGATGAGCAGGATGCGTTTGCCATGCAGATCGAAGCCATGATTTTGCGTCAGGTCACGCACGAGGCCGATGCCGTCGGTGTTGTCGCCGCGGAGCCTCCCCGCGTCCTGCACGAGGATGGTATTGACGGCCCCTGCATGATCCGCGCGCTTGCTGCATTCGTCGACGAGCTCGAAAGCGTCCTCCTTGAAGGGCAGAGTGACATTGAGCCCCTTGCCGCCATTTTTGACGAAATCGCGCACATCGCCCGCAAAGTCCTCCATATCGCCGAGAATGCGGCCATACTCGATATCCTCGCCGGTCTGCGTGGCGAAGGCTGCGTGGATTTCCGGCGACTTGCTGTGCTTGACCGGATTGCCGATGACGGCGTACTTGTCTGTCATAGAAGGTCCCGTGGGAAGTCTGCGCCAGTGCATTGCTCTCGACCGGATGCGGACGATCCTTTAGCGTATTGCGAGGCTGGCGCCATGTCGTTGAATCTATCCCCAGTCATGCGGATAACTGCCCCTTTCGTTGATATTGTGAACGACGATCGCCGCCACAAACAGATGGCGACACCGGCCATGACTGGAACGAGGTATCCCCAGCCGAGATCGTGCACGCTCTGGGGCCCGATGACCGCGATCAGCACCTTGGCGCCGCCCGGCGGATGCAGTGTGCGCGTCAGCTGCATGAGGGCAATGGCGATGGCAACCGCGAGCGGCGCGCCGGGAACAGTTCCGGCGTCATGTGTGGAAGACGACGATGCCGGGCACCGCCGAGACGAAATGGCCGCCGACGAGGTTACGCGGCTGCGCGAAGGCACTGCCGGGAATGGCATAGAGCAGCACGGCCGTGGCGCCGAAGGAACCGATCGTCAGCATCCATCCAGGCGGATACCAGATCTCGAGCAACGCGATCAGGGACATGCCGGCGAAGGCGCCGGTGAATGTCACCAGGAGCATGCGCAACGGCGGACGCGGCGGTGCATCCTGCTTCGTCAGTCGTTCAGCCACTGCGCGGCTTTCTTCGCGAAGTAGGTCAGGATGCCGTCGGCGCCGGCGCGCTTGATGCAGACCAGCGACTCGAGCGCCACGGCCTGCTCGTCGAGCCAGCCGTTCTGCGCCGCGGCCATGTGCATGGCGTACTCGCCGCTGACCTGGTAGACGAAGGTCGGCGCCTGGAAGGTCTCCTTCACGCGCCGGACGACATCCAGGTAAGGCATGCCCGGCTTGACCATGATCATGTCGGCACCCTCCTGCAGGTCGAGCGCCACCTCGTGCAGCGCCTCGTCGCTGTTGGCCGGATCCTGCTGGTAGGTGTACTTGTTGCCGCCGCCAAGGTTCGCCGCCGAGCCGACTGCGTCGCGGAACGGGCCGTAGTAGCTCGAGGCGTACTTGGCCGAGTAGGCCAGGATGCGCGTGTGGATATGACCATCGCCCTCGAGCGCCTGGCGCACGGCGCCGATGCGTCCGTCCATCATGTCCGACGGCGCGACGATATCGGCGCCGGCCTCGGCGTGGGAGATGGCCTGATGCACGAGCACCTCGACGGTCTCGTCGTTCATGACATAGCCGGTGTCGTCGATGAGTCCGTCCTGGCCGTGGGTCGTAAAGGGGTCGAGCGCGACATCGGTAATGACGCCCAGCTCGGGCACCGCATCCTTGAGGGCGCGCACTGCACGCTGTGCAAGACCATCCGGGTTGTATGCCTCGCGTGCGTCCTCGCTCTTGGCCTCCAGCGGTGTGACCGGAAAGATCGCCATGGCCGGGATGCCGAGGCCGTGGATCGCCCTCGCCTCCTCGACCAGCAAGTCGATGCTCAGGCGCTCGATGCCAGGCATCGAGGCGACTGCCTCGCGCTGGCCTTCTCCCTCGAGCACGAACACGGGGAAGATGAAGTCGTCCGGCGTCAGTGTGGTTTCGCGCATCATGCGACGGGAGAAGTCGTCGCGGCGCATGCGGCGCATGCGGGTCGGGGAAAAATGTCGGTTTACAGCCTGCCAGGACATCGTTGTCTCCGTTAACAAAACCCGTTTAATGTACTTGAAACGGCTCGACTTTGCTAAGATTCGCCCCCTTGAATCATTAATCGGTGACAGCCGTGAAGAAAAACACGTCTATTTTCGATGTCCATGAGCACGATTTCCAGGAGAGAGTTCTGAAGCGTTCGTTCGAACTGCCCGTGCTGGTCGACTTCTGGGCAGAGTGGTGCTCGCCCTGCCACATGCTGGCGCCGCATCTCTACAAGGCAATCGATTCCTTCGGTGACGGCGTCGAGCTCGCCAAGCTCGAGGTCGACGAGGGCGAGAACATGAAGCTTGCCGGGCATTACAGGGTACGCGGCTTCCCGACCGTGATCATCTTCGTGGACGGCAAGGAGATCGCACGTTTCGCCAGCGCCAAGCCGACGCACTGGATCGAGGAGTGGATCACGGAGCACGTCGGGGATCGACTCCACACCTGACCGGGTATGGCCCGGACAATGACGCCGATGCCGGTAACAGCTGAGATGCGTCTGATCCCGGCCCGGGATCGCAACTGCCCGCTTAGAGGCGCCTTTAACGCCGGGTACTGGCGGCCCACGACATCCCGCCTGCTTCCCGCCTGCCTGTTACTGGCCCTGCTCTCTCCCGCCCCGGCTGCTGCGTTCGATTTCACACCGCTCGGCGAATCGGCCTGGAGCCAGATGACCGGCGACGAGGAGCAGCTCGACAGCGAGCCCTGGGTCATCCCGGAGGGTTTCCGCCAGCGCATCCTCTCGGATGAGAGGGATCTCGATCTCTACCACGGCAGTGACTGGACCGACATGCAGACGCTCAACGAGACGGGGCCAGATGCCGGGCGCTTCCTCTATCGCACGCACGAGGTGCGGCGCCGGAACGACAGACTGCGCGACGCACGCCGTGGTGGCGCCGTTTCTGTCGTCGACCTCGAAACGGGAAAAACACGCCTGCTCGCGACCCGTCCCGACTGGCATGCCGTTGATGGCATCCTCTGGACGCCATGGGGAACGCTGCTCGTGACCGAAGAGCAGAAGACCGCCGGCAGAGCCGATCCCGACTGGCCGCATGCCGTGCGCGGCCTCGTCTACGAAATTCTTCTCGCTCCCGGGGATCCCTCGCGGGCGTCCCGTGTCGTCGCGCGCCCCCTCCTCGGCTCCATGACGCATGAAGGCATCGAGATCGATGAGAGGGGAAATCTCTATGTCGTCGACGAGAGCAGGCACGGCGCCATCTACCGCTTCGTGCCCGATGCCAGGGACAGACTCGACAAGGGCAGGCTCGAGGCCTTGCGAGTCACCGGGGGAAGGCGAACGGGCCCCGCAGAGTGGGTGCCCTTGCATCCCGACGCGTCGAGCCTGGATGCGAGAAAGGCTGCCAGCGCTGCCGGAGCAACCGGCTATTGCCGGCCCGAGGACATTGAGCGGATCGGCAACACCCTCTACGTCGCCGTCACCTGTGAAGAGTCAGACGGCGCGGTACTCTCGGTTCAGCTCGGAACGGACAGGCCGCGCGTCGCCTGGTTCGTGAAGCCGGGCGAGAACGTCGCGCGCGAAAGCGCCCTGTTCAGCCGCACGGGATTGCGCCACCCTGACAACCTTGCCGATGGACCTGGCGGGCGCCTCTGGATCGCCGAGGACAATGTTCCCGGCGACATCTGGGTCGCCGAACCCGACCGTGACGGCGACGGGGACAGTGACCGGGTCAGTCTCTTTGCTTCCCTGAGGGATATCAGGGCCGAGCCGAGCGGCATCTACTTCGGCCAGGAGCCGCTGCGACTCTTCGTGGCGATCCAGCATTCCGCCACGGGCAACGACAAGACGGTCGTCATCGACAGGGACCCCGATCGGGGTCAGGAAAAATAACAGACCCCTGGCCGGCAAGGGTTCCGTACCCTGCACCCCGACAGACGTCAGCCAGCCGGCCTGTTGTCGATTTGCATGTAGACGCGGTAGACCGCGATCAGGGGAAACATCTGCAGCATCACTGCCGCCATGTGCCACAGCACGTGCAGGATGAAAAGATTGCCCAGCATTTCGATTACCCCCGGCATGGCCAGCTTGACGAGCATGATCAGCACCTCGGGTATCAGCATCACCAGCAGTACCAGCCAGAAGTCGCGCTCCGTCAGGGCAAAGCTCTTGCGCAAGGCGTCGACGGGCTGTTCGTCGTTCTCGACCAGGCGGAACTCGGCGAAGGCCATGCGCACGGCGACCCAGATCCCGGGCAGCACGAACAGCATGAAGCCCAGGAAGAAAAGAACGAACTCCATGACGACGAGCAGCACCATCGACGGCCACAGGCTCAGCGCGCGCGTGACAATACGACGCCGGTCGATGAGTTCCCCCTTGCTGCGCGCATGCAGGAACTGGATCAGGATGGCCGTGTAGAGCGGATAAATTGCGAGCGCAACGGCCATCGAACCGAAGAGCCCGCCCTGCTCCTGAGTGCTCTCCGGCGTCGCAGCCGCGATCAGGCCCTCGGCCAGCAAGGCCTCGACAAAGACAAAAGGAATGCAAAGATAGAGGATGTAGCGAATGTTGGCTGTATAGAAATACCAGGCATCCACGAGGACTTGTTGGACTTTCATGAATCTTCCGGGAACGCTGCCAGGGCGATACTGTATCAAATGCCGGGCGTCGTTCAGAAGAAATCGCGCAGCCAGAGCATCACGAGCCTGATGGTCAGGTAGAGACAGGCCGCCGTGGTCAACAGGAAGAAGAGCGCCACGAGCCAGTACCAGGTACGCCTGGCACGTTGCCAGCTGCGCCGCATGAGGCCGTCACCCTGCCTGGCCCCTGAAGGCACCACGGCGAAATTGATGATGAAGACATAGACGGAAAATGCCCACAGGAACAGCATCAGAAATGGAATCACGAACCTGCCCTCCTCCCCGCGGCTTTCGATAAAGAGGCTCGCGACGATCATCAGGAACCCCAGAATGGCCAGGCCGAGGAAGAGATTGCGCACCGGCAGCAGCCAGCCGGCGAGTCTGTTGAGCCGGTCGAGCATGATTGCACTCTGTCCTATTTACCGATACAGAAGGAGGCGAAAATCTCGCCGAGGAGATCGTCGGCCGTGAATTCACCGGTGATTTCCGAAAGCGCCATCTGCGCCTGGCGCAGGTCCTCGGCGAGTAACTCGCCCGAGAGACTCTGCTCGAGCGCGCGCTTGCCGCTCTCGAGATGCCTTTCGGCCCTGTTCAGCGCATCCAGGTGACGGCGGCGCGCGATGAACTCGCCGGACTCCTCGCCCTGGTAGCCCATGGTTGCCTTGAGGTGGCTAATCAGGGTTTCGACGCCCTCCCCTGTTTTTGCCGACAATTTAATGATCTTATGGCCATTTAGATCATTATCGGCACATTTCTGTGCACTTTTGTCGATTTTATTGCAGATCAGGGTCACCGGGATGTCTTCCGGCAGCGCCTCGAGATCCTGCCTGTCCTGCTCGATTCCAGCCTCGATGTCGAATACCCAGAGGATCAGGTCGGCCTTGCCGATCTCCTCGCGCGCACGCCGGATGCCGATCTGCTCAATTTCATCCTCGCTGTGGCGCAGGCCCGCCGTATCGATGAGATGCAGGGGCATGCCGTCGATCTGGATCTGTTCGCGCAGCAGGTCGCGCGTGGTGCCCGGCACATCCGTCACGATGGCCGATTCGCGTCCCGAGAGGGCATTGAGCAGGCTCGACTTGCCAGCGTTCGGTCGGCCGGCGATGACGAGCTGCATGCCGTCGCGCAGGAGTGCACCGATGCGCGCGCTGTTCTGCACATGCCTGAGCTGGTCGTGGATTGCGTGCAAGTCAGTACTCACTTTCCCATCGGAGAGAAAATCGATCTCCTCCTCGGGGAAATCGATCGCGGCCTCGACATACATGCGCAGGTGAATCAGCTGGTCGACGAGCGCGTGGACCTGGTCAGAAAACTCGCCCTGCAGGGAGCGGTTTGCAAGCCTTGCGGCCGCGCGCGAACTCGAGTCGATAAGATCGGCAATGGCCTCGGCCTGGGCCAGGTCGAGCTTGTTGTTGAGGAAGGCGCGCTCGGAAAATTCGCCTGGACGGGCAGGGCGCGCGCCGAGCTCGAGCACGCGTTCCATGAGCATGTCGAGGATGATCGGGCCGCCGTGCCCCTGCAGCTCCAGCACCTCCTCGCCCGTGAAGGAGTGCGGGGCAGGGAAGTAGAGCGCCAGGCCTTCGTCGATGATCTCGCCGTCGCCATCGCGAAACCGCCTGTAGGCCGCGCGGCGTGGTTCGGGCAGCGCGCCGATGATCCCCTCGCTGATCGCTGTCAGCTCCTTGCCGGAAATCCGGATGATGCCGACGCCACCACGACCCGGTGGCGTGGCGATGGCGGCAATTGTCTCGGTGATCGCTGTCATCACGCTATTTTGCCACACCCCGCAAAAGACAACCTTTTGACCGACCGCAATATACCGCGCGCATTCTGTATGGCACATTTCCAATATTCATGGAAACCGGGCAATTTCCTGATTTTCTGATGGTTTCAGGCGCCCAACCGACACACTGCGGGTAATGGAGATGTTAAAAACCGTTTTGACCCGGTGATATTCACACTGGCGCTGACCGGCACCGATCACAAGTCTGCCATCGATTCCGCTGGCATGAACGAGCTTGAACAAGTCGGCACGGAACTCTTTTTCGACGAGAACCTCTCGACACCGCTCGGCCAGTCCTGCGGCTCCTGCCATGTACAGACTGCCGGTTTTGCCGATCCGATCCGGACGATCATCACGCCACCTCGGAAGGCGTGCACGAGGGGCGCTTCGGCAGCCGAAATGCGCCCGTCGTCTCCTGCGCCAAATTCAGTCCGCCGTTCCATTTCGACAGCGAAGAGGGCCTCTACGTCGGTGGCCAGTTCTGGGATGGCCGTGCCGAGACACTCGAGGAGCAGGCCAGGCAGCCACTCCTGAACCCGGTCGAGATGGCCAATCCGTCACCTGCCGCCGTGGTAGAGAAAGTGCGCAAGGCAGACTACGCCGATGAACTCAAGACGCAGGTCGGGGAGAGCGTCTTCAATGACGACGACAAGCGCTACGACGCCATTGCCTCTGCAATCGCTGCCTTCGAGCGCACCGACGCAATGTCGCCTTTCACCTCCAGGTACGACTACTTCCTCGACGGCAAGGCCGAGCTGACGGAAAAAGAGACACTCGGACTCGAACTCTTCGAACGCGAGGACAAGGGCAACTGCGCCGCCTGCCACCCGAGCCAGCGTGGCAAGGACGGTTCGAAACCACTGTTCACCGATTTCACCTACGACAACCTCGGTGTTCCCTCGAACACGGAGAATCCGCACCTGCGCAATCACCCGGAATTCAACCCCCATGGGGATGCCTTTGTCGACCCGGGCCTGGGCGGCGAGAGTGGCGTCAACAAGGCATCCGAGCATGGCAAATTCAAGGTGCCGACGCTGCGCAACATCGCGCAGTCGGGTCCCTATATGCACAAGGGTGTCTTTGTTTCGCTCGAGGAAGTTGTCGACTTCTACAACACGCGTGACAGCGAGCCCGCGCGCTGGGATGCACCAGAGGTCGCTGCGAACGTCAATGACGGGGAACTCGGCGATCTGGGCCTGGCGGACGCTGAGGTCGACGCCATCGTCGCCTTCATGGAGACTCTGACAGACGGGCATGAACCAAAGTGAGCGTTTGCTTACTTCTGTTTTATTCGCCAGGCGCTCTGCTTTTGACCGACTCGAACCCCGTCATGGAGAGGTGCGCATTTTTTCACGGATCATGTCAGACCACCGTCCGGAAATAAAAAAAGCCCGGATGGGGAATCCGGGCAAAGCAAGCAATGTCGGGGGGAATGCCCCCTGCAACATCACGCAGGGATCAGGATTGTTCTGGCAGGATGACCGTATCGATTACGTGAATCACACCATTGCTGGTCACAATGTCACTCTTCACGACCGAGGCGTTGTCGACCTTGACGCCATCGCTCGTATCGATGGCGATGGACTGCCCCTGGACGGTCTCGGCACTTTCAAGCTTGACGACATCAGCTGCCATGACCTTGCCGGGCACGACGTGGTAGGTCAGAACGGCCGTCAGTGCCTCCTTGTCATTCAGCAGAGCTTCGAGCTGCTCCTTCGGAATTTTGGAAAAGGCTTCGTCAGTCGGCGCGAAAACCGTGAAGGGACCGTCGCCCTTGAGGGTGTCAACAAGGCCGGCTTGCTTGACTGCCGCGATCAGCGTGTTGAAGGAGCCCGCCTGGATTGCCGTGTCGACGATATCTGCCCTGGCACTCTTGTCTTTGTACGAGCCCGCAACTGTCGGTTGGGCAAGCACCAGGGAGAGAACGAAGGCGATACTCACTGGGATGAACAGGTTTTTCAAAGCTTTCATGTCGATATTCCTCGAATTTGATGATTAATGCGCATGGTTTGTTCATGCTTGGAATAAACAATAGCTACTTCATGCTCGCTTGTCAGCGCCATGGCTGGACAATTCCGAGTCAAATGCCAGGAAATTATCCGTGCTGATTTCGGGCGTTCATTCCAGTATGCAGCATTGCTGAAGAGAGCGGCTTCGGGGAGCCGTAGTCGGCGTGAGTTAGCAGGTTGCTCGCGGGGTCTGAATCACTCTGGCCCGGTCTGCAACTGCTGGTTGAACGACTCCGATACCCGGCAGCTGTCAGACAGGACCACGACCATGAAAGTCATTAGCACGGAACGCGGCAACAACGCGCCAGGAGTGAACTGGACCTGAAGTGAGTATTTGCTTACTTTGGCTCGCATGTCCTGGAAAACTGGAAAATCCGCTTGCCATCAAAGATCTCGCGCAGACGAAATTCCCGTAACAGAGGGCTGCTATCATCCAGTTGCGATGCCCGCAACTACACCTTCGGAACAAGCTTGCAGCGACGATTGCGGCGCGGTTGAGGAGGCAGCGAAAATCATTCAAAGTCCCTGAATCCGAGGATTGCAGTTCTCCGGGTGCGGAATGACGCAATGGATCCTCGACTTGCAACCATCTTGAACAGGTTGCTTCACAAAAAAGCCCGGATGGGGTATCCGGGCGAAGGAGGTAAGCAATGAACGAGGAGTCTTCCGATCTGTCAATGATGTCTGTCCGGGCACCCCTGATTTCAAGGCCAGTGGCTTCAGAATGGTGCCTGGCATGGACGAACCGCTGACGTGGTGCCTGGGATGCTGAGGCTTTTGCACTCTGCTGATCCGAAGCCAGCCAAATCATGGTTTGTTCATGGTCTTACAAACATTAGCTGCACGATCGCGGCCTGTCAGCCCGGACATTGGACAAGATCTGGACAATTGACCGGGGTTTGTTTGAAAGAATCAGACGGGCTTTCCGGACACGCGATAGCCGACCGGACAAGAGGGGTTCAGGAACAGGAAGAACCACGGTCGCGGGCTGCCTGACCCTGCCAGGCGATCACAGCCGGGGAAGGAAGCCCGGTCAGTGGTATTTCTCCATCATGATGTGGCCGGGCTCGAATCGCCGATGCTTTTTCATGCCGCGTGGTTCCAGCAGTTTCATGACATCACGGATCATCGCGATGTTGCCACAAAGCATCACGTGACTCTCCTCGGCATTGATCCGCAGTCCTGCTGTCTCCTCGAGATCGCCCGTCTCGATCAGGTGCGTGATTCTGCCATGCATGGCATTTTGCGTCTTTTCACGACTGATAACAGGAATATAAGTCAATTTACCGTCCATTTCGCCAGAAATCCCTGAAATTAGCTCCTGATAGGAGAGATCCGCAGCGTAGCGCACGCCATGCACGAGTACGATCTTTTCGAAACGCTCGGATGCTTCGCCGGACCTGAGCATCGACAGGAATGGTCCCAGGCCTGTGCCGGTTGCCATCATCCAGAGATGTTTCGCCTCGGGCACCTGGTCGAGCACCAGGAAACCGTGGGCATCACGCGTCACCCAGATTGGATCACCGGGCTTGATGTTCGCCAGCACGTTCGTCAGCGGCCCCTCGTCGACGAGATTGAAGTAGATTTCTCCGGGTTTCTCGTCAGGCGCGTTGACGAGAGAGTAGGGACGCTCGATGCGCTCGCCGTCCACCTCCAGCCCGACCTTGATGAACTGACCGGCCTTGAACGGCAACAGGTCGGCATCGAAGGTCAGGCTGAAGAGCTTGTCGTTCCACTCGGTCTTGTCGAGTACCCTTGATTCTTGCCAGTCAGCCATGTCAGTCACCTTGTTTGATTCGGTATTGCTTAATCTCGCTTCTCGTGGATGAATATCAACCCCGTGGAATCTGGGAATAATGGCTGTTCGCCTGAATGCCCCCTCGATCTGCGCCTTTTCACAAACAGCGTAGCGCATACCACTTAAGATGTCCCGGTGGTGTCCTGCAGCTAATCCAGATCAAGATTTCCCGCTTTCGCCCCGGACAGGGGGCCATGCTGGAGTATTCTGATGGGATGCTCCTCGGAGGTGCCGATCATGACAGACGAGCAAGCCGCGTCCGCAGCGGCCGAACAGGCGCAGTTCAGCAGGTCTCGAACCCGCAGTCCGCTCCAGTTACCGCCTGATTGCAATCTTGCACAGGATTGCAGCCGGCAGCGGGTTTGCGTGCAGGGAGGGAGAGCATGAATCTCTTCGGCGCTTTCGGCTTCGGCAGCCTGATCAAGACTTTTCTTCCGGGCCTGTTGTTCTTTTTTGCATTCCTTGGCTATATCGAGATCTTCCTCTACCTGGTCCACGGCTATACCGGCCTCTATGCATACCTCTTCAGCAAGCCCGTGCTCCTGACGGCGATCGCGATTCCTGCATCGGTGATTCTCGGCGCAACCCTGAACTCGATCGTCTTTTCCGGCTTTTCCGAGTGGATTCTCGAAAAGCGCCACAAGGCGGAGTGCAGTGATTTCTACGATTTTCGCAGACGCATGTTCAGCAAGGTCACGCAGACGGCAGCTGACCAATTCACCCTTGGTGACGAGGACCGCAACGCTTTCATGACCCATGTCGATCCGCGCTACTTTCTGCTGCACAGGCGCTCGCTGGAAAACATCATGTACCTGCGGGAAAGTTACTGGTATTACATGGAGTTCCAGCTGAATACGCTCATGGCGCTGTGGATCGGCCTGCCTGCAATTCTCGTTGCGCTCGTGATCGTCATGCGCGAATCCCTCCTCGGACTACAGGCGGGGATCGCATCCATGGCGTTGATCCTGCTTGTTTATACCGGATTCAGCAGGCTGTTCCTGACATCCGCGCGGGACAATCTCGATGCGCACAGGAAAAAGGAGCTGAGCCTGCTGATCGGAACCGCCTGCTTCGAACTCTACAACGACAAGCCCGCAGGGAAGAGCTGAGATGCGTCATGCCACCGCTGTGTAAACCAGTGACCGTGCTTTTGCGTTTACCCGCTGTTGATGCACGGCGCGACAGCCTTCGGCAGCGGACCCACGCACCCATCGGGATCAACCCGCGGCGCCTGGCCGTATCGAACAAGCAAGGAGCTGCAGAGGACTCTGCTGGCATGCTTTCTACGGGTTCCGTGGCCTCTCTGTCCGGTCGTTGCAGCGCTGTTGTGGAGCCTGTTGATTCACTTATGAGTGTAAGTAACCACTATCGCAGGGGGCTTGGTGGCCATGAATCAATGTTCTGAAAAGGGAGAGGAAGGGGCCTGTCGGCCCCGTCGTTACTTGCTGTCTTCCGCTTCGATGCGCCTGGTGATCACGTACTGTTGCGCAATCGAGAGGACGTTGTTGACGACCCAGTAGAGCACGAGCCCGGCCGGGAAGAAGGCGAAGAAGACCGTGAAGATGATCGGCAACGCCTGCATGATCTTCGCCTGCATGGGATCGGGCGGAGCAGGGTTGAGCTTCTGCTGGATGAACATGCTCGCGCCCATGATGATCGGCAGAATGAAGTAGGGATCCTTGATCGAAAGATCCTGGATCCAGAGGATCCACGGTGCCTGGCGCAACTCGACGCTCTCCATCAGCACCCAGTAGAGCGCGATGAAGAAGGGGATCTGGATCAGCATCGGCAGGCAGCCGCCCAGCGGGTTGACCTTCTCTTTCTTGTAGAGCTCCATCATCGCCTGCTGCATGCGCTGCTTGTCGTCTCCGTAGCGATCCTTGAGCGCCTGGATGCGCGGCGTGAACTTCTTCATTTTCGCCATGGAGCGGTAACTGGTCTCCGAGAGCTTGTAGAAGATCAGTTTCAGCAGGATGGTGAAGATGATGATGGCCCAGCCCCAGTTACCAACGTAGTTGTGGATAGTCTCGAGCACCCAGTACATCGGCTTGGCGATGACAGCCAGGAAGCCATAGTCGCGCGTCAGCTCGAGACCCTCGGCGACCTCCTTGAGCTGTTTGTTGAGCTTGGGCCCGATGAAGAGCGTGGATGCGAAAGTCGCTGTTCAGATCCTTGCTGTAGAGCGTGTTGCGCTGATCCTGCGCAGGAACCCAGGCACCCACGAAATAATGCTGCAGAAAGGAGACCCAGCCGCCGGTCGTCTCTTTGTTGACATTCGACTCCTCGAGTTCATCGAAATCGATCTTGTCGAACTTGTCTTCGGCCGTGTAGATGCCACCACCCGTGTAGAAGACCATGAAGGCCGATTCCGTCTCTTCCTTGTAATCCGATCGCTTGAGCTGCTGATACGCGCGCCCGATCCAGGTCTGTCCGCTGTTGTTTTTGACCTCGTGCTCGACAAGAATGTCGTAGAGACCACGCTTGAAGGTATAGTGTTTGCTTACTTCAAGACCTTCCCCGTTGTTCCAGGTCAGCGTCAGCCTGAGGGAATCCTCTCCGTCGGCAAGGACATAATCCGTCTGCTCTGCCGTGTAGATTGCCTTGTCATGCTTCGGGGCCATGTTGTCGTCGCTGCCGATGAGACCGGACTCGGCGACATAAAAACGATAGGGGTCGGTCGTCAGGAGTTGCTTGACGACATCGGGAGTATCGAGACTGATCGGCATCTGCGGCAGTTTCGCACTGACGATGGTGCCGCCGAGCGTGTTGATCTCGAGATCGAACACATCGGTCTTGACACGCACGATCCTGCTGCCGGCGGCGGGTTTCCCGGTGCCGGGCGTGGGAACGGCCGTGCTCGTCGATGAAGCAGGAGAGGGGACTTCGGCAGAGGAATCGGGCGGCGGCACGTCGGGAACCGAGGACTCGACTGTCGCTGGCTGCGCCGGAGGAACCGGTCTGGAACCATAATCCTCCTGCCATGCCTGGTACAGCAGAAAGAGAACAACGGCCAGTAAAGCAAAGAGTATGGGGCGTAGGTTGTCCATCTGGGTATCCGGTTGCTCTTATTGTGCGGACGCCTGCTTCTTCATCAGGCGTTTCCAGTGATGTCGCAGGGAGTTGAAGAGATCCTCGTTCGTCGCCGCTGCTGTGTCGCGGCGGGCGAGTACGACAATGTCCATGGCATCGAGCCTGTGCTGATGATGCCTGAAGCTCTCCCTGACAATCCGCTTGATTCTGTTCCTGTCAACGGCGCGCCTGGCCTGCTTCTTTGCGATCGCCAGACCGAGGCGTGCGTGGTCGAGGTCGCTGGTTCGCATCAGAACCGTGAAGTAGCGGTCAGAGGAGCGTTCGGCTCTCGTGAAGACACGCTTGAAATCGCTTCCGTTCAGCAAGCGCTGGCGCTTGCCGAATGCGAACTGCGGCAAGAATCTCAGGGTGCCAGGCGGGCGCGGCCCTTCGCACGGCGTGCATTGATAATCTTGCGACCGCTCTTGGTTGCCATGCGGGCGCGAAAACCGTGCGTGCGTGCACGCTTGAGACGACTGGGTTGGAAAGTTCTTTTCACGTCAGTACCTTGGCCAAAGCTCTGAAAAAAGACGCGTAGTTTATGGCTGGTGGCCGGCAGTGTCAATCTTTTACTGGCTTTCTGCCATCGAAAAAAAGCCCGCCAATTTTTCCTCCTTAGCTGTGGATAACTTCGAATGAGGGGGTTAGACTAGCTAGTCTGTACGAAGCCGCCCGGCTTCCACCCCATAACTGATAACGCTTCATTTTTCAGAGTCAAAGTGAGTAACTGGCAACGTTGTCTTGATGTGCTGGAGGGGGAATTGCCCGCCCAGCAATACAACACCTGGATCCGTCCACTGCAGAGTGTCGACGAGGGACATGCAATCCGCTTGCTGGCCCCGAACGCGTTCGTCCTCGACTGGGTGCAGAAGAACTACCTGAAGCGCTTCAATGAACTGACCCGGCAGGTATGGAACGGCAATGCGCCGGAAATCCGCCTCGAAATCGGCAGCCTCGCGGCAAGCGATCCCATGAAAGCCGGTATCAGCAGCGTCCGGGAAAAGGTCGCATCCTGGTCGACGGAAGCCAGCCGACAGAAGAAAAACACACCGGTCATGAGCAATCTCAACACCGGTTTCACCTTCGACAGTTTCGTCGAGGGCAAGTCGAACCAGCTGGCACGCGCCGCATCGCTGCAAATCGCCGAAAACCCGGGCAAGGCCTACAACCCGCTCTTCATCTACGGGGGCGTGGGACTCGGCAAGACTCACCTGATGCACGCCGTCGGCAATCTGATAGTCCAGCGCAATCCGGATGCGCATGTCATCTACCTGCACTCGGAAAGCTTTGTCGCCGAAATGGTCAAGGCGCTACAGCACAACGCCATCGACGATTTCAAGCAGAAATACCGCTCGGTCAACGCACTGCTGATCGACGACGTGCAGTTTTTCGCAGGAAAGGAGCGATCCCAGGAGGAATTCTTTCATACTTTCAATGCCTTGTTCGAATCCCAGCAGCAAATCATCCTGACCAGCGACCGCTATCCCAAAGAGGTTGCGGGCCTCGAGGAACGTCTGAAGTCGCGTTTCGGCTGGGGCCTGACGGTCGCGATCGAGCCGCCAGATCTCGAAACGCGCGTCGCGATCCTGAAGAGGAAGGCGATGCAGCTGTTCGATGTCGATATGACCAACGATGTCGCCTTTTTCATCGGCAAGCGTGTGCGTTCGAACATTCGTGAACTCGAGGGGGCGCTGCGCCGTGTGGTCGCCAATGCCGAGTTCACGGGACAGGTCATCTCCGTCGATTTCGCGAAGGAAGCACTGCGCGACATGATCTCGGCCCAGGACAAGATGGTTTCGATCGAAAACATCCAGAAGACGGTCGCCGACTATTTCAATATCCGGGCCTCGGACCTGCTTTCATCGAAACGCAACCGGACGATCGCCCGGCCACGGCAGGTCGCCATGGCGCTTGCCAAGGAGCTGACGAACCACAGCCTGCCTGAGATCGGCGAGAGTTTCGGCGGGAGGGACCACACAACGGTCCTCTACGCCACGCGCAAGGTCGCCGAACTGCGCGATGCGGACAACCGCTTCAACGACGATTACCAGGCGTTGTTGAGAATCCTGTCGCACTAGCTGTGGATAACCTGTAGAGAAGGTCCGGACAAGATCGGCCATGCAAGTTATCCACAATCGACTGACAGGTTGAACACTGGAAAAGACACCGGTTACATAACCAGGAAAAGTCTATAAATAATTGATTTATAAGAATAATTTAAACTTACTCACAGCCGACAGGCTGCGTAATAGTAACAATAAGTTTAAAAATTTAAACAATAGGTAATTAAGAGCGATGCAAATCAAAACAAATCGCGAAACGCTTTTGGAGCCACTTCTTCAAATCAACGGCGTCGTCGAACGACGGCAGACATTGCCGATCCTCGCCAATGTGCTGATCAAGTGCGAGACGGATCAGATTGCCTTGACAGCGACAGACCTCGAAGTCGAATTACAGACTTCCATGCCGGCAGAATGCAGCGAAGAGTACGAGCTCACTCTGCCTGCTCGCAAACTGCTGGATATCTGCAAGGCGTTGCCGCCGAATGCCGATATCGTCGTCGACATCGACAGCGATCGCGCCATTCTGAAATCCGGGCGAGGGCGCTATTCGCTCGGTATGCTGGCGGCGTCAGAGTATCCCGTCATCGAGTCCATCGACACCCAGAGCCAGTTCACTGTCAGCGAGCAGCAGCTCAAACAGCTCATCGACAAAACGGCCTTCGCGATGGCACAACAGGATGTTCGCTACTATCTCAACGGGTTGCTGCTCGAGATTACTTCAGATCGATTGCGCGCAGTTGCCACCGACGGTCACCGCCTGGCGCTGAGTGATACCCGGGCTGATCTGTCCGAGATCGAGGAACGCAAGGTCATATTGCCTCGCAAAGCCGTGCTTGAACTCGGTCGGCTTCTGTCTGAGTCGGACAACGAGGTACTCGTCTCGCTGAGCAAGAACCATGCTCGCTTTCAACGCGGCAACACGCTCTTCACGTCCAAACTCATCGACGGGCGCTTTCCCGACTATGAACGCGTCATCCCGGCATCTGGTGGCTCCGTCCTCGAGGCACAGCGTGATGAACTCAAGGCCGCCTTGCAACGCGCCTCGATTCTATCGAACGAGAAATACCGTGGTATCCGTTTCACCTTTGGCGAAAATGCATTGACGCTGGTCGCCAACAACCCGGAACAGGAGGAGGCGGAGGAGACGGTCGATGTGACCTATACGGGCGATGCCATGTCGATCGGCTTCAATGTGGGCTACGTACTCGATGTGCTCAATGTCATCGAGACCGAAACAGTACTCCTGACCGTTACCGATCCAAACAGCAGTGCCATCATGACCAACAAGGGGCAGGATGATAATCGTTATGTCATCATGCCGATGCGTCTCTAGTCCACGCAGCTTGCATGCAGACGTCCCCGTTGCGAAAAGGAGAGCGCAAGCATCCTTCCAGGCATGTTTCTGAAATCAATCCAGATCAGGAATTTTCGCAACATCGAATCCGCCGAACTCGAACTCGGAGCGGACTTCAACTACATCATCGGTGACAACGGCGCGGGCAAGACCTCGTTACTCGAGGCAATCAGTTACATCGCGCGTGGAAAGTCATTCAAGACCGCCAATAGCAACTCTCTGATTCTGGACGGGAAAGAGATGTTCGAGATTGTTGCCTACGGTAATCAAAACGAAATTCTCGGCCTTCGGCGAACAAAGAGTGATATTCACGTCCGCTTCAACGGTCAACCACTCAATCGTCTCTCCGATCTGGCCAGGCATGTCCCGCTCCTCGTCATTACACCAAGCACCCATGAACTCATCGAGCGTGGACCAGACCAGCGTCGCCAGTTCATCGACTGGGGAGTGTTCCACGTGGAACCTGGTTATACAGGACAGATGCAAGCCTATCGCAAGGCTCTGAAGCAACGTAACGCAACCTTGCGCCAGGGAACTGTCCCGGCAAGTTACTGGGACGGAAGTGTTGTCGACTTTGGTGAGAAAATCGATCGTGCGAGGTCACGCTTCATCGACGAGCTGACGCCTTATTTTCTCGACACTGTTAAGAGTTTTGCAAAAATCAATGGCGTCTCTCTCGAGTACATGCCGGGCTGGAATCGCGCTAAGGGCTTGCAGCAGCATTTGAAGGAGAAGTTGATCATCGATTCCAGAAGCGGCAACACGAGTGTGGGTCCGCATCGCGCTGACATCACCATCAGAATTGATGATGCGCTCGCCAGAGAGCGGCTCTCCCGTGGCCAGCAGAAACTGGTTGTCATCTCCTTCGTGATCTCTCAGGCGAGACTTCTCGGCGAACACGGCTTGAAACCGATGATATTGATCGATGATCTCCCTTCTGAACTCGACATGACCCACCAGTCGACACTGCTGCGACTGCTGCACGGAATTCCATCGCAGAAAATTATCACTTCCATCGATGACAGGATCACGCAATTCGGAGATAATCCCGCCGTGTTCCACGTGGAACAGGGTCATGTCACGCCTCTGTAGCTGGATTACCTGTGTTAAAGCTAGCATTGTTACCAAAGACTGCTTTTGCAAGCCGCTGTCATAACAAAGCGGTTTTCATCATATCCAACTTTTTTATAGATAAATCATTTACACACCACGGATTAGCTCGTGCACCGCACAGGTCTAGCCCGAAGTTCACAGGCTGCATTGAAAACATCATTTTCAGACGTGTTCCACGTGGAACATGAACACAGGGCTTGCGATGCATGACAATTTCACCTATCGCCATCCGTTCCCGGCCGTGTGACTCTGACAGAGGTGTGCTACCGGATCGGCATTCAGGAGTCTGTCCCTGCACCGTGCAAGCAGAAGGGCAGGTCAGTTACTTCGGGCTTCCTGGGCGAGGTAGATGCAATTCCTCCGATTGATGCTGGCCGCTGTCTCGTTCAGTCTCATTCAGGTGGGAAAGCGCCAGCATGCTTCCTGACATTCTGATCAAGAGTCTGCTACTGGCGACCAGTTGATTCCTGGAATGCCTCCATCTCTCGAATGCCAGCCAGATTTTCCAGTGCGTCAAGAACGAGAGAGTCTGGATGAACCATGAGTTGAGTGTCTTGTTACTCTCCATGGAAGGGCTTCCTGCACGGTTATATCGCGCCTGGATCGCATTGTTCCACGTGGAACAACGGAGCAGGTGGCGTTTCTCTCTGATTATCGGCTCAGCAGCGGCAAATCACTGCCAAACACTCCGAAAGCCTGATAAATAAAGGCTTTTGAGGGAGTTATCAGGTATAATCTGGAGGTTATCCGGAGGAAATCAATGAGCTACGATTCGTCGTCAATCAAGGTCCTGAAGGGGCTCGATGCGGTACGCAAGCGTCCTGGCATGTACATCGGTGATACCGATGACGGCACGGGCCTGCATCACATGGTCTTCGAGGTCGTCGATAACTCCATCGATGAAGCACTGGCAGGCTACTGTTCCGAAATCAATGTCGTGATCCACACGGATGGCTCGGTCACTGTCTCTGACGACGGACGCGGCATACCGGTTGGTATGCACGAGGAGGAAAACAAGTCGGCCGCAGAGGTCATCATGACCGTCCTGCATGCCGGAGGGAAGTTCGATGACAACTCCTACAAGGTGTCCGGCGGACTCCATGGTGTGGGTGTGTCCGTCGTCAATGCATTGTCGGACGAACTCGAATTGACGGTCAACCGTGAAGGCAAGGTGCATTATCAGAAGTATCACCTTGGCGTGCCTGAAAATCCGCTCGAAGTGATCGGCGACACCGACAAGACGGGGACGAAAATTCGCTTCAGGCCGAGCCGGGAAATCTTCTCGGATACGGAGTACCACTATGACATCCTCGCCAAGCGCTTGCGCGAGCTCTCTTTCCTGAATTCAGGCGTCCGCATCGTCCTGAAAGACGAGCGCAGCCAAAAGGAGGATGTTTTCGAATACGATGGCGGAATCAAGGCTTTCGTCGAGCACCTGAATCGCAAAAAGACACCGATGCATGAAAAAGTGTTCGAGTTCACGTCCGACAAGGATGATGTCGGTGTCGAACTGGCGATGCAGTGGAACGAGTCCTACCAGGAAAACATCTTTTGCTACACCAACAATATTCCGCAGCGCGATGGCGGTACCCACCTTGCGGGATTCCGCGCGGCGCTGACGCGTACGCTGAACCAGTATATCGAGCGCGAGGGCCTGGCCAGAAAGCAGAAAGTCAACACCACGGGCGACGATTCGCGTGAAGGCCTCACGGCAGTCCTATCCGTCAAGGTGCCGGATCCGAAGTTTTCGTCCCAGACGAAGGACAAGCTTGTCTCGTCCGAGATCAAGGGGATCGTTGAGGCGCTGGTTTCGGAGAAACTGTCGGATTTCCTGCTCGAGAATCCGGCTGATGCCAAGTCGATAGCCGGCAAGATGATCGAAGCCGCGCGGGCGCGCGAAGCAGCGAGGAAAGCGCGCGAGATGACGCGCCGCAAGGGCGTGCTCGATGTTGCCGGGTTGCCAGGAAAACTCGCGGACTGCCAGGAGAAGAACCCGGAACTATCCGAGCTCTATCTCGTGGAGGGTGACTCCGCGGGTGGTTCGGCCAAGCAGGGCAGGGACCGCAAGAACCAGGCGATTCTTCCCCTGCGTGGCAAGATCCTCAATGTCGAGAAGGCGCGCTTCGACAAGATGCTCTCGTCCCAGGAGGTCGGCACACTGATTACGGCGCTCGGCTGTGGTATCGGCCGCGAGGAGTTCGATGCTGACAAGCTGCGTTATCATCGCATCATCATCATGACCGATGCCGATGTCGACGGCGCCCATATCCGCACCCTGCTGCTGACATTCTTCTATCGCCAGATGCCGGAACTCGTCGAGCGTGGACACATCTACATCGCCCAGCCGCCGCTCTACAAGGTCAAGAAAGGCAAGCAGGAACGCTATTTGAAAGACGATGCCGAACTGAACCAGTACCTGCTGACGAACGCGCTCGACAATGCCAGGCTGTCGGTCGAAGAGGGTGCGCCACCGCTGGCCGAGACAGCCTTCGAAACCCTGGCCAATGAATACATCGCTGTGCGCCTGCTCGTCGAACGACTCGGCAGGCGGTATGACGTCAATCTCGTCGATCAGCTGATTTATATGCCTGAAGTAAGTGAGCGTTTACTAACAGATGATGCCTCATTGAATCAGTGGGTCGAGGAACTCGAAGGGCGTCTCAACGCGGATCGCAAGGCGTCCGACACCTATGGGCTTGGCCTGCGGGAAGAGGACGGTCACAAGAAGCTCGTGATCACGCGCAAGGTGCACGGCATTCACACCGAACAGCTGCTGCCGTTCGATTTCTTCCAGGGTGGCGACTACCGCAAGATCATCAAGCTCGGCCAGGAACTCGACGGCCTGATCGGCGAGGGCGCAACCATCTCGCGTGGCGACAAGAGCCAGCCCGTGAAGAGTTTCGGCGAGGCGCTCGACTGGCTCATGGATGAGGCAAAACGGGGACAGCACATCCAGCGCTACAAGGGCCTAGGCGAGATGAACCCTGAACAGCTGTGGGAGACGACCATGGATCCGGACGTGCGCCGCCTGCTGCAGGTCACGATCGAGGACGCGGTTGCCGCCGATGAAATTTTCACGACGCTCATGGGCGACCAGGTCGAACCGCGGCGTGAATTCATCGAGCGAAATGCCCTGGATGTCGAAAATCTCGATATCTAGGCTCCGCAAGCACAGCGATGAACGCCAGGAAGTCGCATCAGCGAGGCTTCTCAAGTTTGCGCTGTGTCTGTTTCACTCTTCATGGCTGTCACTGACGCGGCGGTCGATGAGCATTCTTTGAAAACCACCTTGCCGTTGGAACAACCGGGCGTCCTGCCTGATCATTGCATGCGGCTGTCTGGCCCCATCGGCGATGTCATCACTACCAATGATATGCATCATCGCCAGGCTCCGAGGAATTTGGGCTACAAGCTTCTATCAGACAAGGCACGTATTGAGCGGATCGATGCTGCCAGCATCCTCGTTCCAGGTGACTTCATCTCCGCGCGAATCGGCGATCGAGTAGAGTGAATCTATCGGGAAGCGCGCCGATAAAAAAGCATCCTTTAGCTGCCTGTCGAGAGCGATGATTGCGGGCTGATGCGCAGGGGTTACTATCCCTGTTGTCGTTAGCGCAAGGCGGGCCTGCCGCACGCGCAAAAGGACTCATTCCAGAATCGGGGGGATCGAGGCCGGCATGATCATCGAAAGGATCCGGATCGACTACCCGGGTGCGAGGAGCTGACTGCAGTCTCGTTCACGCGGGGGCGGATCTGCACCAACTCCAGAAGATGAACTCTCGCGGGGGATGAAACAAGGCGACGAGGAGAGTAGAACGGAACCTTTGCTCATGAAACAAAAAGAGAACGAAAAATGGTACAGTGACAGCCTCTATGAAGTTGCAGACCTGGCGTCTGGCATCAATGCCCCGGGCAGTAGAAGAACGAACGAAGACTAAGTTAGTGAACGCTTACTAAGTATGGATGTCTCCCATATCCTCGATCAACTGAACGATGCTCAGCGCGAGGCAGTGACGGCATCGCAATCCAATCAGCTCATCCTGGCGGGTGCGGGTTCCGGCAAGACGCGCGTGCTGGTTCATCGCATCGCCTGGCTCATCGAAGTCGAGCAGGTCTCGAGCTGGAATATCCTGGCCGTGACCTTCACGAACAAGGCCGCGCGCGAGATGCGTTCGCGTATCGAGCAGATGCTCAATACACCAGCCGGCGCCATGTGGGTCGGGACGTTTCACGGCCTGGCTCATCGCCTGCTGCGAGCCCACTGGAAAGAGGCTGGTCTGCCGCAAGGCTTCCAGATCCTCGATTCGGATGACCAGTTCCGGCTCATCAAGCGCATCCTCAAGACACTGAATCTCGATGACAGCAAGTGGCCGCCGCGCCAGGTCCAGTGGTTCATCAATGCGCAGAAGGACGAGGGCAGGCGACCGCAGCATATCGACGACCAGGGGGATTATTTCCAGCAGCAGATGATCCGCATCTATGCGGAATACGAGGAGGCGTGCCGCCGTGGCGGCATGGTTGATTTCGCCGAGTTGCTGCTGCGTTCACACGAGCTCTGGCTCAACAACCCGGAGTTGTTGCAGCATTACCGGGAGCGTTTCCGGCATATCCTCGTCGACGAATTCCAGGATACCAATACGATACAGTATGCCTGGGTTCGAATGTTAGTGGGTACTGACAATCACCTGTTTGTCGTCGGTGACGATGACCAGTCGATCTATGGCTGGCGAGGTGCGCGGGTCGAGAACATCCATGACCTGCAGAATGACTTCGACGGCGTCAATCTCGTACGGCTCGAACAGAATTACCGCTCGACGGGAAACATCCTCAGTGCGGCCAATGCCGTGATCGCGAACAACCCATCGCGGCTGGGGAAGAATCTCTGGACCGCGGATGGCGACGGCGAACCGATCCGGCTGTATGCGGCATTCAACGAGGTCGACGAGGCACGCTGGATCGTCGAACGCATCCGCGACAGAATCGAACACGGCATGCTGCGCAGCGAACTCGCGGTTCTCTACCGTACGACAGCGCAGTCACGGCTCTTCGAGGAGGCGTTGATCCAGGCTGGCATCCCGTACCGTGTCTATGGCGGCATGCGTTTCTTCGAACGCGCCGAGGTGAAGGATGCGCTGGCCTACGTGCGCATGGTGTCGAACCCGAACGACGATGCGGCCTTCGAACGCGCTGTGAACCAGCCGCCGCGCGGGATCGGGCCGAAAACCCTCGATGCCGTGCGCGGCCACGCACGGGATTTCGGCTGTTCACTCTGGCAGGCTTCGCGCGAGCTGCTCGACGGCGGCAGCATGCCGGCGCGCGCGGCGAATGCGCTCAAGGCCTTCATCGGACTCATCGAGGAGGCGGCGGTCGGGACAAGAGATCTCGAACTCAAGGATGTTGTCAGTGAAGTGATCACTCACTCAAGTCTCAAGGAGCATTTCCGCAAGAGCCGGGACGGCAAGGGGCAGGACCGACTCGAGAACCTCGAGGAACTCGTCAATGCCGCGCGCCAGTTCGAATACGAGATCGAGGACGAGGTGCTGACCGATCTCGAGGCCTTTCTCGCCCACGCATCGCTCGAGGCCGGCGACAACCAGGCGCAGGAATACGAGGACTGCGTGCAGCTCATGACGATGCACTCGGCCAAGGGGCTCGAGTTCCCGGTCGTCTTCATCGCCGGCATGGAGGAGGGGCTCTTTCCGCACAGCATGTCGAGCGATGACCCGCAGGGACTCGAGGAGGAGCGGCGACTCTGCTATGTCGGCATGACCCGCGCCATGCAGCAGCTCTATCTCAGCCACGCCGAAAGTCGCCGCATCCACGGCAGCGAGAATTATCCCGTGCCATCGCGTTTCCTGCGCGAGATTCCCGCCGAACTCGTCGAGGAGGTGCGTTCGCGTCCGCAGGTGTCGCGACCCTACCAGCCGGCAGGCGGTTCGTTGAACGAGAGCCAGTACCAGCTCGGGCAGCGCGTCACGCACGCCAAGTTCGGCGACGGGGTGATCCTGAACGCGGAGGGCTCCGGCGCCGCGGCGCGGGTCCAGGTCAATTTCGATGCTGTCGGCCCCAAATGGCTTGTCGTGAACTATGCCAATCTGCAGCCTCTCTGATTCCTCACAGGGAATGCCGTCCGGATGATCGGGCGGCGGCATGACAGCACAGACGAAAAGTTCCATTTCGAATGAGCAGCTAGTCTGCGGCTCTGTCGTGATGATGCCCCCGTTGGATCATCTCCTGCAGGGCGATGGATTGAGAGGTTTCGTGCTGCTGGTGCTGGATCGGCAGTTCAGGAAGCCAGGCTGAAATGCTGGAGGCTCTGATCCTCTGTGCAATCAGACCAGAGTCACGACGACGTCTCTGCATGAAACGGTATGCAGCTCCCGCAGGAGATCGCCAGAGGGTGGAGTGTCGGTGGGGCGCCGGGAGAGAAGGAGTCCGCGGCAGGAAGCATTTCCGGAGTCCGCGGTCATGCCGGGAGTGCGACCCGGCCAGGCTCTGGCAGGAGTGAATCCTGCTCAGCTTGCTTTTTTGAGCTTTTTCTTCAGCTTCTTGAGCTTGCTTTCCTGTTTGGAGATCTTTGCCTTGCGTGACTTGATCTCTTTTTTCAGGGCTTTCTCTCTCTTCGACTTTTTCGATTACCTGGCCATTTCGCTCTCCATCGATTGAATAACTGGTTCCGGATCCGGCCCGCAAACAGCAACCCTGTTTGCATCAATGCTTCCTGTCATGAATACATTGTGCACACGAACGATATATATGATCCGTCTTGCAGTCAAACAGGCGCAGGAGACATCCAACTGTCATCTTGCTGTCACGGCCTGTTCATAACGGCAGTGTCTAATTGCGGCTCTTAACAAAACCCACACACAGGAACAGGCATGCACAACAAGACACTGATGGCGGCAATGATCAGCGCCGCCATGGCAACAGCGACTCATGTGAACGCAGATCAGGACGAATCAGACGCCTTCGGTTTCAAACCGATTGACGAATCCGCCGATTCTGCCGACTGGAATCCAGCAGCGCCGTGGAAAATTCCCGCCGGCTTCAAGCAGTACGTCGTATCGGATGAAACGGCGCTGAACATCTATGACGGTGGCCGTGATGACTGGCACGACATGAATACCGTCAACGAAACGGGTCCGATGGCAGGCCGTTTCCTCTACCGCACGCACGAGTTGCGTTATCCAGACAACCAGCCGGAAGGCGGTTCGGTCAGCGTCGTCGATCTGAAGAGAGGCGAGACGACGCTGCTGGCGCAGGACCCGACCTACAACGCGCTCGACGGCATCCGCTGGACACCCTGGGGAACCATCGTTTTCGCGGAAGAGGTTGACGGTGGCCGCTTTTTCGAGATCGAACTCAATCCTGACCTGACGACCGCGGCGGCCATTCACGATCGCCCGATGGTCGGCCGGCTGGCGCATGAAGGCATCGATATCGATGAGGCTGGCAATGTCTATGTCGTCGACGAGCATCGCGGCCGTTCGGTCGGTTGCGACGGCGTGGTGCCTTGCGGCGGCGGCATCTACAAGTTCGTTCCCTACAGCTACGGGGACCTCAGCGCGGGTGATCTCTTCGCGCTGAAAGTCACCGGCCCCGATGGCACAGGCCAGGGCGAATGGGTTGGTCCGATCGATCCCTACACGGCACGCGAGTCCGGTACCCTGGCCGGTGGACAGAGCTACCAGCGTCCGGAAGATGTCGAGATCATCGATGGCGTGCTCTATGTCGCCATCACCGAGGGTCCGCGTGACGAAACCGGGGATGAGCTCTACGAAGGGCGTGTCATCTCGATCGATCTCGAAAGCTTGCAGGTGCGCAACTTCATCAAGCCCGACGTCAATGTGCCTGTCGAGATCGGCAGGCCAGGCGATGAAGATTTCCAGACAGGTTTCGACAGCGTCGATAACCTCGCAGAGACGCCCGATGGCAACCTCATGGTTGTCGAGGACAACAAGCCTTCCGATATCTGGGTCGCCTCGACCGGCAGCGTCAACGAGTATGGCGCATCCGAAAGCGTCGAGCTTTTCGCCTCCCTGACGGATCCCGGCGCCGAGGGAACCGGCATCTACTTCAGCCCGCTCGATTCGAAGACGCTGTATGTCAATGTCCAGCACTCCGAGGCCGACGATGGCGATGCAACCTGGGCCATCACACGCGCAGGCAAGGGCAAGGGAACAACCAAGAATAAACACGGGAAGTAAAGAGAGTCGACGGCAGGGATTGCCGGCATCATTGAGGGCGGCTTTGGCCGCCCTTTTTCGTCTGCCCGATCAATCCGGAGCCTTATCTCTCCGGCCTGAAGTCGAGAATGCGATCGAGTCGGATACGCACGGTTTCATGGCCGGGCGTCTCGGCAATGAGGAACTCCTCGCGGTTGCGCGTTTCGACATCCAGCGGAAGCAGCCGCTCCTCCCGTACCGAATCATCCTGACGCCAGCGCACCAGGGCCGCGGTGCGCTGCATCACGGCGAGTTCGTAGAGAGAGTGCATATCGCACGCAACGGGCTTGTACTCGGACATGCGCTTCGGAAAATCGATTGCGGAACAGGACAGAGAGTATGACAGCATTTCGCCGCCGTGCCTGCCGGAACCTGCAGCGCGTTACAATAGCGGGACGCGAACAACCACTCCTTCCCGGTCGACACAGATGCAGGAACCGCAAGCAATCCACGTCCGCCTCGCCGACTACTCGGATGCCGCCGATGCCGCCGCGATCCTGCAGCTCATGCAGGCCTACGCCCGCGACCCCATGGGCGGCGGGGAGGCGCTGCCGCAATTCACTCTCGACAACCTGGTAGCGAGCCTGGACGGCATGCCCGGCGCTTTCACACTGCTCGCCTTCGAGCAGCAGGAAGCGGTCGGCCTCATGAACTGCTTCACGGGATTCTCGACCTTCAAGTGCAAACCGCTCATCAACATTCATGACGTCATCGTCGTCACGACCCGGCGAGGCAGGGGAATTGCCGGCAGGATGTTACAGCAGGTCGAGGCGATTGCCAGGCAACGTGGTTGCTGCAAGTTGACGCTGGAGGTGCTGCAGGGAAACCTGCCGGCACAGTGCGCCTACAGGAAAGCGGGGTTCGCAGAGTACGTTCTCGATCCGGAAGCCGGACACGCGCTCTTCTGGGAGAAGTTGCTCTGATCGTCTGCGCAAGGTTCTGAACCCTGTCGTTCCATGCAATGACATTTATCCGGCAGGCCCATACAATAGACGTCCTGACGCTCATAGCCCGTCGGGTATGATCGTCAATAACCCCCTGTATTTTGTCGGAGTCAGAGAAACGGGTTGATCACATGAACAGAACAGGCATGAAGGACCTGTTGCGCAGGAATCGTTTTTTCATTGCTTTTCTGCTACTGCTTCTCATTCTTCGCGGCGCGATTGCCGACTGGAATCCTGTTCCGACCGGCTCGATGAAACCGACCATCCTCGAGGGCGATGTCATCTTCGTCAACAAGATGGCTTACAAGATTCGCCTGCCGTTCACGGGCATCGAACTCTACTCCCATTCACGCCCCGAGCGTGGCGACATCGTGGTCTTCAATTCGGAGGCTGCGGACCAGCGCATGGTCAAGCGCATCATCGGCCTGCCCGGCGACAGGATCGCGCTGCGCGGCAACCGTCTCTACATCAACGGGGAGTCGGCCGAGTATGCGCACGTGACGGTCAGTGGACTGCGCAGCGAAGACACCGAGGAGGGACACTACCTGCTCGAGGACAGCCTGATGCCGGAGCATATCATCCAGATCAAGCCGGAAGTCTCGCCGATGGGCACCATCATGCCGGTGACGGTTCCCGAGAATCACTACTTCGTGATGGGCGACAACAGGGATAACAGCGCCGATTCGCGCGTCTACGGTTTCGTGCCCGAGGAAGAGATCATCGGCAAGGCGACCGGCATCATCCTCTCGGCCAATCTCAACAACAACTGGCTGCCGCGTACCGAGCGGACCTTCCAGAGTCTCTACGAATTCGTTCCCTGACAGGCAAGCCTTTTCCCATGGTTCATGCGATCAGTCTCAGAGGCCGTAGAACTCCGGGAAGAACAGGATCGAGAAGACCACCGCCACCTGCATCAGGATGAAGGGGGTCACGCCGCGATAGATGTCGGTCGTGTGCACCTCGGGCGGCGCCACCCCTTTCAGGTAGAAGAGGCTGAAGCCGAAGGGTGGTGTCAGGAACGAGGTCTGCAGGTTCATGGCGATGAGGATGGCAAACCACAGCGGGGCGATCCCGAGCGCATCGGCGACGGGCGCCAGGATCGGCACGATGATGAAGCTGATCTCGACGAAGTCGATGAAAAAGCCGAGGATCAGAATCACCACCATCGACAGGATCAGGAAGCCGATTTTCTCGCCGGGCAGACCGAGCAGCGCCTCCTCGACAATGGCGTCGCCGCCGGTATAGGTGAAGGCCATGGAGAAGGCCGTCGCACCGAGCAGGATGGCGAATACCATGGCCGTGATCTTGACGGTCTCGAGCGCCGAATCGAACAACAACCGGAACCTGAACTGGCGGTAGAGAATCGCCAGCACGATGGCGCCGACACCGCCCAGCGCCGATGACTCTGTCGGCGTGGCGATGCCCGTGAAGATGGAACCCAGCACCACGAGAATCAGCACCAGTGGCGGCAGGATCGCAATCAGCGCCTTCACGATCTGCTCCCGCTTGTTGTGCACGTCCTCGTCCATCGGCAGCGCCGGGGCATCCTCGGGCTTGCGCCAGGACTTGATCAGGACGTAGAGGACATAGGCACCGATCAGTACCAGGCCCGGCGCCACGGCGGCCTTGAAGAGATCGCCGACCGGGATCCCGAGCACGTCGCCGAGGATGATCAGGATGATCGAGGGCGGGATGATCTGGCCGAGCGTTCCCGAGGCGCAGATGGTGCCGCAGGCCAGCGGCTTGTCATACTTGTATTTCAGCATGACCGGCAGCGAGATCAGTCCCATGGCGACCACGGATGCGCCGACGACGCCGGTCGATGCGGCCAGCAGGGCGCCGACGAGAATCGTCGAGATTGCCAGTCCGCCGCGTATGCCGCCGAAGAGCTTGCCCATGGATTCGAGCAGCTGTTCGGCCAGTTTTGTCTTCTGCAGCACGATACCCATGAAGATGAACAGCGGTACGGCCATGAGCACCGTGTTCTCCATGATGCTCTGGATACGGAACGGCATGAAGGCGAAGGTGCTCGTCACCTCGCCGAGCATTTCGCTGACCGTGGCGCCCTCCTCCAGCATCAGGCTGATGTCGGGGTATTTGGCGATGATCGTGAAGACCAGCGCCACGCCGCCGAAGGTGAAGGCGACCGGGTAACCGAAGAGCAGCATGGCCAGCGCCACGAAAAACATGATGATGCCGATGTATTCCATCATTGTTGCTGTTCTCCGCTCAGGAAATGTGGCTCGTGGTCTTCACGGCTTCTTCCCTGTGATAGCCGCGCAGGATGTTGACGGAATGCAGCATCATGCCGAAGCCGCTGATCGCCATGGCGAAAAAGGAGAACGGAATCATGCCCTTGATGATCCAGCGGTTGGGCAGACCGCCGGGGTCGCCGGAACCCTCGTCGATATCCCACGCCTGCCACGTGAAATCGATGCCATACCAGGCGACCATGAGCGCGAACGGCATCAGCAGCACGAGCGATCCCGTGAGGTCGATGATGGCCCGTCGCTTCGGGCTCAGGCGTTCGTAGATCAGGTCGACGCGCACGTGGCCCTCGCTCGCGATGCCGTAGGAGACACCGAGAAGAAACATCGATGAGTAGAGATGCCACTCCATCTCCTGCATGCCGATGGAGACGCTGTTGAAGACATAGCGCGCAACGACGTCATAGAAGACGTTGAACAGCAGCAGGATGAACAGAATGCCGGCCACCTTGCCGAGGAAAATGGAAAATGTCCGGATCCAGTCTTCGAGTTTGAGCAGCATGGTCTTTTTTCTGGGCTGTGACGAAAACGGCAGCCCGCGGGCTGCCGTCTGGTAGGCTCAGTGACAGAGTATCACTCTTCAGTCGTGTCGAGGTAGGCCTTGTCGGAAATGTCGGTCCAGGCGCGCACCTTTTTCAGGTAGGCTTCCTGCGCGTCGATGATTTCCTTGGCGAGCGGATCATTCTCGGCAGCCTCGGCCAGCAGCTCCTGGTTGGCTTTCTTCAGGGCTGCGATGACATCCGGCGGGAACGACTTGACCTTGATGTCCGGGTACTCGGTCTTGATCTTGGCCCAGTTCTCGGCGCTCTCGTGGTACGACTGGGCGTACATGTCATAGGCGGCGACGCGCATGGCGACTCGCAGGATCTCCTGCAGATCGGCCGGCAGTTCCTCCCAGGACTTCTTGTTGATCAGGAACTGCAGCTCGGTCGCTGGCTCGTGCCAGCCGGTGTAATAGTAAGGCGCGATCTTGTGAAAACCCATGCGCAGGTCGAGGGAGGGTCCGACCCACTCGAGGGCGTCGATGGTATTGCGCTCGAGTGCCGTGTAGAGCTCACCCGGCGGGATGTTGGTCGGGCTCGCGCCGACCTTGGCGAGAACCTCGCCGGCAAAGCCCGGGATGCGCATCTTCAGGCCCTTGAGATCCTCCAGCGAGTTGATCTCCTTGCGGAACCAGCCACCCATCTGGTTGCTGGTGTTGCCGCCGGGAAACGACAGCATGTTGTGCTTGTCGTAAACCTTTTGCATGAGCTCCATGCCGCCGCCGTAATAAAACCAGCCGTACTGCTCGGGAGCCGTCATACCAAACGGCATGCTGGTGAAGAAAAGGGTATTCGGGTCCTTGCCTTTCCAGTAGTAGGAGGCAGAGTGACCCATGTCGTACTGGCCGGCCTTGACCATGTCGAAAATGCCGAACGGGGCCTTGTGCTTGTTCGCGGAATCGATAGTGATTTTGAGACGGCCGTTGGACATGGTCTCGACCATCTTCGCAAGATTCTTGGTCGAGTCTCCGAAAATCGGGAAGTTCGGCTGCCAGGTCTCGGCGAGTTTCAGGCGGTAGACCTTGTCGGCGGCCATCGCCGCGCTGCTTGCCATGGCGAATATGGATGCCAGCAACAGCGTGCCGGTGATCTTGAAGAGTTTCACGAGGTATTTCCTCCGGGTTATTTTTAATGGATACTGTGGTGGTTAGAGTTATCCTTATTGTCCTGTCGCATCGACAGGAGAATGGCCTAGGATGTAACCACGCCCCCCCGGGGGTGTCAATGCCTTGTCCGAAACTGAACCAATCCCCCTAACTCTCCTCTAAGCAGGGGAATTCTGCTATCACCACATCACGGAGCAACCAGAGGATGCAATCGAAAACTCTCATCAGCCTGGCCCTGGCAGGCGTCATGACCACCGGCTGTCTCTCCGAGGACGATCCCAACCGTCGCGCCAAGATCGGCGCCGTGACCGGTGCCATCGCGGGTGCCGTCATCGGCAACAATGTCGGTGACGGGAGCGCCACCAACAGGGTCATCGGGGCCATCGTCGGCGGACTCGCCGGCGGCGCGGTCGGCAACTACATGGACAAGCAGGCGCGAGAACTCGAGATGGCACTCGAGGACGAGCTGCGTGCCGAGTATGTCACGCTCGAGCGCCTCGACCGGGACACCATCAAGCTGAGTCTCAGCAGCGAGGCCTCCTTCGATATCGACCAGAGCGTCGTCAAATCCGCCTTCAAGCCTGCGTTGAATCGGGTCGCCGACGTGATGCGGAAGTATGATCAGACCATCGTGCATGCCGTCGGCCATACCGACAGCACGGGTTCGGATGCACACAACCAGGCGCTCTCCGAGCGACGCGCGAGTTCCGTGGCATCCTACTTGCGTTCGCGGGGCGTGGCGGGCGATCGCCTCTATGCCAGCGGACGCGGTGAAAGCGAGCCGCGCGCGTCCAATGCGACAGTAGAAGGCCGCAAGCTGAACCGCCGCGTCGAGCTCTTCATCAATGCCGTGGTCGAGGGTCGCGAGCGCGACGCCTACGTCTCTCCCTACTGATACCGGCCAGCCTTCGGCTTTCTGTCGGCCGGGTCTAGAAAGGGGTTGAAGCCAGGTTTGGCTTCGACCCCTTGTTGTTTTGAATCGCTTCTTTGAATCGCTTCGCGATGAATCTATTTTGACGTGCGCGGTGGCGCACACCCAATCAGAAAGCGGCGGGTGCGCCGCAGCACCTGACTTTTCTTTGCTTGCCCAAAGAAAAGTCAGCAAAAGAAAGGGCACCCTGCTATCGCCTGATCGCTGCGCTTCTCGTCGCTCACGGCGCGAAAAGAACTCGGCGCTGCGCACCTCAAACACCTTTTCGCTTCATCCGTGATCGCCTGCGATGCTCACTGGCGATAGAAGGGACCCCGGGGTGAACTGTTCGTGTGAAGTGGAAAGGGTTCATTGTCATTTCGAATAAGCGCAGCGACCTTGGCAATCTCGATGTCTGGAATCGCCACACCCTGCTGCGCAAGGTACGCGATGACAGTGATCAAATTCTCTGGATACCCGCCTGCGCGGGAATGACGACAGGACAGGAAAAGCCCACCAGAGTGCGACTGGACGTCACCGAGTACCGCAGCGGACTGCGGATGAAGCGAAAAGGTGTCTGAGCGATCGAAGATCGCGAGTTCTTTTCGCGCCGCAAGCCGCGACGACTACAGGGATGTAGGCGGTAGAGCGACGCAGGAAGCCAAAGCCGAGGAACGCAGGGAACCCGAAGGGTGACGTCCCGGCCGCTCTTCGCAATCCATGGCGTCGCGGCATTTGTGCATCCATGCACGGCAGAGCGAAGACTTTTGCCTACTTTTGGTCACAAAAGTAGGGTGGGTGTGCGCCACCGCGCATATCAAAATTAATCCATCGCGTAGCGATTCAAAACGGAAGCCGTCACGCAGTGACAGGAAGAATCACCTCACCGTCACCCAGTTACCGAATACCTCTTTCATCTCCTCCCGCGTGATGAAATCCTCGTTGCTGCAGAAGTGGTAGCCATTCCGGCAAAGCATCTTGCGCACGCCGGGCTGTTTGTCCGAGTGCAGGCGGAAATGGGTCTCGTAATAGCGCTCACCGCAGTTGAAGGCGCCGAACGGCATCAGCGGCATGCCCGACTGCTCGTCGCGCACGATGCGCGAGTAGGCGCCGGTCACGATGAAGGTATCGGCCAGCACCCGTTGAGGCGATGCGCTGACAGTGTCGATCTCGAGCTCGCAGTGCCAGTCGAAGAGGTTTTTGCCCCGCCTGGCCTTGCCGTGCTGGAAAATCACGCGCGCCTGGTTGGCCGGGATGGTGACGTTCCTGTTCAATGTGAAGGCGCTGACGGCCTGTTCGTGCCGGACGCCCTGCGAAGCGCAGGCCGTCAGCAGCAGAACAGCGATCGTGATCGCCGGGCGGAGTCTCTGTTTCATTGCTACCTCGTTTCTCTCCCGGCGTCTCCACAAGAAGTGTGTCGTTGCCGGTATGCCGCCGGATGCTGTCCCGGTCCCCGCGGTGCATGCAGGACGCGGTTCGGTCTTCTCGTGTAGACTTCCGCCATCCTTTTAAACAGGAAGTGCCCGATGAGACTGCTTTCCCGCCTCCTGCTGCCCGCGCTTGCCGTCCCTCTGTTCGCCGCGACGCTCGCGGGTTGCGCCAGGACGGATGATGTGCGCCTTGTCCTCTGCAAGGAGGTGACCGACCGGCTGCTGGCTTCGAAGGGTCCGCTCGAGTGGACCGGCAACAGCCAGCGCATCAAGCGTCCAGCCTATGCCGTGATCCACCTCGATTTCAAGGCCGGGCCGCAAGGGGAGCAGATGAGTTCCGAGTGCTACTTCGAATACAACGCGGTCGAGGAGAACGTCATGACGCAGGTGGACGAGCTCTCGGCCTATTCGACCCTGCCCTACAGGATGACGATCGAGGGCCGCGACGTGCCGAAGCCGATTCTGCAGAAGGCCGTCAGCGAGGAACAGATCGAGGGGTTGTCGGAATTTCTCGACAAGCTGAGGGAGGCGCCTCGCAGGCTGCAGTCGAGTTGAAGCGGGCAGGCAGCCGGGGACACGACGCTCACTCCAGAGGCAGCGACTGGAACAGCAGATCGACTGCTTTCCGGCCAGGTTGCTCGGGAGGCGTGTCAGAACTAACGCCCGCCGGATGCACTGCGCAAGCGGCGTCCAGCCATGCGTTTTGCTGCGCTGCAGAATCCGGTAAAATCGCACTTTGATTTCCGCCGGCGGAAGCCCGATGACCGAAGCCAGCCGTATCCGCGAGATACCCTACAACTACACCTCCTTCTCCGACCGGGAAATTTTCCTGCGTTTCATCGGCGAGGAGGGCTGGCGCCTGCACGAGGAGCTGCGCGCATCGCGCGGCACGGGCCGCTCGGCGCGCATGCTGTTCGAGGTGCTCGGCGACATGTGGGTCATCTCGCGCAATCCCTACCTGCTCGACGACCTGCAGCTCGACCGCCAGCGCCGCGGACAGCTCATCGGCGCCTTGCATCACCGTCTCGACCAGTTCGAGCAGCGCACCCAGGGCAACGAGAAGGCCGTGCGCCTGCTGCGGCTCGCGCGCGAGGCCGTTGCCCGCTTCTCGAGCTGCTACGACAGCAACGACGCATTGCGCCGCAAGGTCGAGCGACAGCTGTCGGCCATCACCAGGAAGGACAACATCGATTTCGGCGGCCTGGCGCGCGTCTCGCACGCCACCGATGCCACCGACTGGCGCGTCGAGCTGCCGTTCGTCGTGATTTCGCCGGACAGCGAGCAGGAGGTCGCGCCGATCGTCTCCGCCTGCATCGAGTGCGGCCTGACGATCATCCCGCGCGGCGGCGGTACCGGGTACACGGGCTCGGCCGTGCCGCTCGATGCGCATTCGGCCGTCATCAACACCGAAAAGCTCGAGGCGCTCTCAGGCGTCGAGCGCATGGCGCTGCCCGGCGTCGATGGCGAAGTGCCGACGGTGCGCACCGGCGCAGGCGTGGTCACGCGCCGCGTCTCGGAGCTTGCGGGCCGGCACGGCCTCGCGTTCGCGGTCGACCCCACCTCGCAGGACGCCTCCACCATCGGCGGCAACATCGCCATGAACGCCGGCGGCAAGAAGGCCGTGCTCTGGGGCACGACGCTCGACAACCTCGCATCCTGGCGCATGGTCACGCCGCAGGGCGAGTGGCTCGACGTCGAGCGCATCGACCACAACCTCGGCAAGATCCACGAGCAGCAGAAAGTCACCTTCGACCTGACCTGGCGCAGCCCGGAGCGTGACCGGGTGCTCAGGAGCGAGCGGCTCGAGATCCCGGGCCGGGCCTTCCGCAAGAGCGGGCTCGGCAAGGACGTCACCGACAAGTTCCTGTCGGGCCTGCCGGGCGTGCAGAAGGAGGGTTGCGACGGGCTCATCACCTCGGCGCGCTTCATCCTGCACCGCATGCCCGCGCACGTGCGCACCGTCTGCCTCGAGTTCTTCGGCAGCGACCTGTCGCGCGCCGTGCCGGCCATCGTCGAGATCCGCGACTACGTGCAGTCGCAGCCGGCGGTGCAGATGTCGGGCCTCGAGCATCTCGACGAACGCTACGTCAAGGCCGTCAAGTACGCAACCAAGGCGTCGCGCAGCGAGCGGCCGAAGATGGTGCTGATCGCCGATCTCGTCAGCGACGACGAGCGTGCCGTCGCCGCCGCCGCCGCCGCCATCGTCGCGCTGGCCGGCGAACGCGACGCCGAGGGCTTCATCGCCGTCAGCCCCGAGGCGCGCCGGCGCTTCTGGCTCGACCGCGCCCGCACGGCGGCCATCTCGGCGCACACCAACGCCTTCAAGATCAACGAGGACGTCGTCATCCCGCTCGAGCGCCTGGCCGAGTACAGCGAGGGCATCGAGCGCATCAACATCGTGCAGTCGATCAGGAACAAGCTCGCGATCAAGCGCGCCGTGCTCGACTACCTGCGGGGCGACATGCCGGAGCTCTGGCGCATCGAGGCCTACGAGGACTCGGCCGAGAACACGGCGATCCTCGGCAGGAAGCAGGACGCCGCCATCATGGCCGTGCAGCGCTCGCTCGACCGCTGGGAAGCGATCCTCAACGACCTCGACCTGGCCGCCGAGACGCGCCTCGAGTTGCTGACGGACAGGGAGCAGGACCGCATCCGTCCCGGCGACCGCCTCATCAACATGCTGCTGCGCCGCGACCTGCGCCACTCCTACCGCGACGAGGTGGTCGCGCGCATGAAGGAGATCTTCACGGGCCAGGACCTCAAGCCCGTGCGCGAAAAGCTCGACGCCATCCATGCCGAGATCCGCGACGAGCGCCTCTTCGTGGCGCTGCACATGCACGCCGGCGACGGCAACGTGCACACCAACATCCCGGTGCACTCGTCGAACTACGCCATGCTGCAGGAGGCCGACCGCATCGTCGACGAGGTCATGGAACTCGCGACCAGGCTCGACGGCGTCATCTCGGGCGAGCACGGCGTCGGCCTGACCAAGATCCAGTATCTCGACGAGCAGAAACTCGAACACTTCGTCGCCTACAAGAACGCCGTCGACCCCGAACACCACTTCAACCGCGGCAAGCTCATGCCGGGTTCCGGTCTCGGCTCGGCCTACACGCCGTCGCTGCGGCTGCTGCAGCAGGAGGCGATCATCCTCGAGGCCAGCGAGCTCGGCGCGCTCAACGACGACGTCAAGCACTGCCTGCGCTGCGGCAAGTGCAAGCCGGTCTGCATGACGCACGTGCCGCGCGCCAACCTGCTCTACTCGCCGCGCAACAAGATTCTCGCCACCGGCCTGATCATCGAGGCCTTTCTCTACGAGGAGCAGACGCGCCGCGGCCTGTCGCTGCGCCACTTCGACGACATGAACGACGTCGCCGATCACTGCACCATCTGTCACAAGTGCCTCAATCCCTGCCCGGTCAACATCGACTTCGGCGACGTCACCATGCGCATGCGCAAGATTCTCGTCGACCGCGGCCAGAAGAAGAACACGCCGGCGACGATGGCCGCCATGGCCTTCCTCAACACCACCAGCGCGCGCAGCGTGCATCTCTATCGGAAAGTGCTGGCGCAGTGGGGTTTCAGGGGGCTGAACCTGGGGCATCGTCTCGCGAAGACGTTCGGCCTGCTGAAGCCGAAGCTGCCGGACGCGACCGTCGAGCGCCCGGCCATGAAGGAGCAGGTCGTCGAGCTCGTGCGCCGCCCGATCCGCGTCGAGCTGCCGAAGCGCAGCTTCCGCGAAGTGCTGCGCCTCGAGGACAAGACGCAGGTGCCGATCATCCGCAACCCCGACAAGCCGAAGAGTGGCGATGCCGTCTTCTACTTCCCGGGCTGCGGCTCGGAGCGCCTCTTCTCCGACATCGGACTGGCGACTATCGCCATGCTCGCCGAGACCGGCGCCCGGACCGTGCTGCCGCCGAGCTACCTCTGCTGCGGCTATCCGCAGAATGCGGCCGGCATGGCGGAGCGCGGCACACAGATCACGACCGAGAACCGCGTGCTCTTCCACCGCATCGCCAACACGCTGAACTATCTCGACATCAACACCGTCGTCGTTTCCTGCGGCACCTGCATGGACCAGCTGCTGAAATACGAGTTCGAGCGCATCTTCCCGGGTTGCCGCCTGCTCGACATCCACGAGTACCTGCTCGAGAAGGGCGTCAGGCTGGACGGCGCGACGGGACGGCAGTATCTCTACCACGACCCCTGCCATACGCCGATGAAGACGCACAATCCGCTGAAAGTCGCACGCGAGCTGACGGGCAGCGAGGTGCAGCTTTCCGACCGCTGCTGCGGCGAGTCGGGAACCCTCGGCACGGCGCGGCCGGATATCGCCAGCCAGCTGCGCTTCCGCAAGAGCGAGGAGCTGCTCGATGGCATCAGGGCCATGACAGGCAAGGAGCGCGCCGAGGAGTCGGAAACGAAACTGCTGACCGCCTGCCCGGCCTGCCAGCAGGGGCTTGCCAAGTACGCCGACGAGACTGGCCTCAAGACCGATTACATCGTCGTCGAGATGGCCAGGCAGCTGCTCGGCGACGGCTGGCAGCAGCGTTTCCTCGACCGGATCTCCAGGGACGGCATCGAGCGGGTACTGCTCTAGCCAGAGGAATCCATTGCGACCTCTGCGGATCTCCGCGCTCTCTGCGTCCGAAACAAGAAGGGACGCGGAGGACGCAAAGATCCGCAAAGAACGCAAAGCACTCCAGGCTTCATCAGGGGGGCGCGCAGCGACTGTGGCTATTCCGATGTCGGTGAATGATTCGGTATTGAGCAGGATTCCTCTGCGATCTCCGCGGATCTCTGCGATCTCTGCGTCCAAAACAAGAACGGACGCGAAGGACGCAGAGGTCCGCAAAGAGCGCGAAGTCCAGAAGTTGTCATTGCGAGGGAGCCCGGCGACCGTGGCAATCTCGAGGCCGAAACAACTCTTCTGCTCTTGAGATCGCCACGTCGGCCTGCGGCCTCCTCGCGATGACGCTTGCGGGGGCACAGGCGTGCTCGCAGCGATAGCGTGAGGCAAGCCGGATGATTCCTCTGCGATCTCAGCGGATCTCCGCGCTCTCTGCGTCCGGAATGAAGAACCCGGAGGACGCAGAGGTCCGCAAAGAACGCAAAGCACTCAAGGGATCACCAGGGGGGCGCGCAGTCTCGACAGGCTGTCGCCGTCAACAGCGAGGGGATGCTCCTGAACGAGAGGTTGCGACATCAGCCATAAATGTGATCAATTCACAGACGAAGAGCGACCCTGAAAGCTGCATGGTCGCGGTTGATCACGGGGAGGAGTGATGAAAGCGGTGTTTCTGGACTTCAAGAGCGTCGATGCGGGCGATCTCGACCTGACGCTGCTGAGGCAGAGCCACGATGACTGGACGCTGCACGACGAAACCGTTCGTGCTGAAACCGCCGGTCGCATCGGGCAGGCCGGCATCGTCGTCAGCAACAAGGTGCAGATCGACAGGACGCTCATCGAGAACAGCCCGGAACTCAGGCTCATCTGCGTCGCGGCCACGGGTACCAACAATGTCGATCTCGAGGCGGCGAAGGAGCGGGGCATCCCCGTCACGAACGTCACGGCCTACGGCACGCCCTCGGTCGTGCAGCATGTCTTCGCCCTGATGTTCGCGCTCGCCACGCACCTGCAGGACTACACGCGGCTGGTTGCCGAGGGCGACTGGCAGCAGAGCAGCCAGTTCTGCCTGCTCGATTTTCCGATCATGGAACTGGCCGGAAAGACGCTCGGCATCATCGGCTACGGTGAACTCGGCCGCGGGGTCGCGCAGGCGGCGGAGGCCTTCGGCATGCGCGTACTCATCGCCGAGAGGCGGGGCGCCGAGCCGCGTCCGGGCAGGGTGCCGCTCGACGAACTGCTCGCGGTCTCGGATGTCGTCACACTGCACGTGCCGTTGACCCCGGAGACGCGCAATCTCGTCGATGCGCGCGCCCTTGAGCAGATGAAGCCGTCGGCGCTGCTCATCAACGCGGCGCGCGGCGGGGTCGTCGACGAGCAGGCGCTGGCCGATGCGCTGCGCGCTGGCCGCATCGGCGGCGCCGGCGTCGATGTCCTGACATGCGAGCCGCCGGCCGACGGCAATCCCCTGCTGGCCCCGGACATTCCGAATCTCATCGTCACGCCGCATATCGCCTGGGCGAGCCGCGAATCGCGCCAGCGGCTGCTCGACGATATTGCAACAACCATCGCGGAGTGGCATGCGGGACATCTCCGCAGCCGCGTCGTCTGAACCACTCAAGGAGCACTCTATGAATCCCAACGACGGCACGCTGACACTCGTGATCGGCAACAGGAACTACTCGAGCTGGTCGCTAAGGCCCTGGCTCTGGATGCGCCAGTGCGGGATGGTGTTCGAGGAAATCCGCGTGCCGCTGTTCCAGGACGACACGGACGAGAAACTCGAGGGCTATTTTTCCGGCTACAAGGTCCCTGTGCTGCTGCACGACGAGCGCATCATCTGGGACTCGCTGGCGATCCTCGAATACCTCAACGAGACCTTCCCGCACATGCAGGGCTGGCCCGAAGAGGTGGAGGAGCGCGCCCTGGCGCGCTCGATCACGGCCGAGATGCATTCCAGTTTCCAGGCGCTGCGCGACGCCCTGCCGATGAATTGCCGCCGGCCGGTCGGCGCCGTCGACATCTCCGCGGCAGTCCAGCAGGACATCGACCGGGTGCTCGCGATCTGGACGCATTGCCGCGAACGACATCACGCCCGGGGCCCCTGGCTGTTCGGCAGCAACTTCACCATCGCCGACGCCTTCTATGCGCCCGTGGTCATGCGCTTCCACACCTATGCCGTACCGGTCGGCCCGATGGCCGCGGACTACATGGAACGCCTCATCTGGGAGCCTGCGATGCAGGAGTGGCTGGCCGCCGCCGCGGAGGAGAGCGAGGTCATCGAGCAGGACGAGGTGTGATCGCCAGAGTCGCTTCGCGGCCTCGCCATGACAACTCCTGAACTTTGCGCTCTTTGCGGGCCTTGGCGTCCTCCGCGTCCCTGATTCCGGACGCAGAGAGCGCGGAGATCCGCAGAGGTCGCGGAGGAATCCCGTGGCTTGCCTCCCACTGTTGCTGGTATTAATCAGGGCCTTCATGAACCCCGAAGAGCTTTGCGCTCTTTGCGGGCCTCTGCGTCCTCCGCGTCCCTTCTTTTTTCGGACGCAGAGAGCGCGGAGATCCGCAGAGGTCGCAGAGGAATTCTGTGGCTTGTCTCCCGCTATCGCTGGTATTACTCATGGCCTTCATGAACCCCGAAGAGCTTTGCGTTCTTTGCGGGCCTTGGCGTCCTCCGCGTCCATCATTCCGCACGCCGAGATCACGCAGAACAGCAGCTGAGTTGCGAAAAATCAACGCCTTGCAGCTTGATATGGATCACCTGCTGAAACGAACCGGCTTGCAGAAATTTGCCATGCTTGTATATTAGAAACCACGAATATTCTTAATTGCCCTGTGGGTGATCGACATGAGCCATGAACTTGATCTGCATATCGAAGAGCTGCGCGAACTGTCAGAGGACAATCCGCAAGAGATGGATGTTGTCATCGAGATGATGATGCAGGCCGAGGACGAGGTCGAGGAAGACGTCACCATCGAGTGACCGGGCTTTCTGTTCCGATACAAACCTCCCCCGCAGGGACGCGGACCTCCCTTCGATAGAGTCGCCGCGGGCTCCGGCCCGATGCGCTGCCGTCTTCGGTCACCCTGGCAATTCCGCCTTGTTCAACGAAGGGCCTGGATGGCAGCGCGCGTTCCTCCCATCCCCTGCGTCATGCGGCATCGTGAGTCAGTGACCGCTCACTGACTTGTTTCTTCAGCGCTCTCTTCCAGGGCTTTTTTCGCCAGCGCCTTCGGGTCGAAGTTGAAGTACATCTTCGCGGCCGGCAGGTCGTAGCTCCACGGCAGCCCCTCGTGCTTCCAGCCGGCGACGAGCCGCTTGCCCTTGTGCTCGCCTTCCTTCGCCTTGATGCCCTCGAAACCTTCCACCTGGGTGTAGACCTTCTTGAAACCGGCCTCGTGCAGGGTGCGTGCGGCACGCGGTGCGCGGCTGCCCGAGGTGCACATGATGATGATCGGGCTCTCCTTCGTCAGGCCCTTCGACTTCAGGGCATTCTCGACGGCCTCCTCGAAATCGTCGTTGCGGATTTTACGGAAGGTGCCGTGAACCCCGTCCTTCTTCATCTTCCACTCCGTCGAGTCGAAGTAATAGGGAATGTTGGCGTCGATCTGGTCGGCCATGCCGATGTAGTGAATTTCCGGGCGGTTGCGCACGTCGATGAAGAGCACATCGTCCGGATGCGCCGTCTTGATCTCGTAGGCCTCGCGCGCGTTCAGGTAGAGATCAAACGGCGTGTGCCACTTCTCCTTCACCTCGGACTTGTCGATGGCAGCGGCGGTCGTGGTCAAGAAGAGTGTCAGGATCGAGGCGAGAGTCAGAATCTTGGCAGTCATGGGGGCATCCTGTCGTTGTTCGGATTAGATGCAACCGATTGTTGAGGATGCCGGTGTGCGCGTCAAATTGTTAGCGCTTACTATCATTAAGGGATTTAGCATGAATCAGGAGCCGGTCCGCTATTCTGGAATCGCACGGAGGCTGCAGAGCGGTTCGGCGGTCAGATTGCCATGGTCGGGGTTCACATTCTCGATGCTTAACACGATCTTGCAATCGTGCATCATCGTAGGATGTGGTGAACGCAGTGAACCGCATCAATTGAACCGAACAGTCGGGTGGATCGGATATCGGCCATTGAATGAGACCAAAGTTCGATGCGGTTCGCCTTGCAGGCTCACCAAATCCTGCGACCGCTGGAGTGCTCTGCGCCCTTTGCGGGCCTCTGCGTCCTCCGCGTCCCTGATTTCGGACGCCTTTCAGCGCCTCCGCGACGGTTTCCGTCCGCGCCCCGGTTGCGCTCTCTTCTTCGCGCTGATGCGGTGATGCAGGTCCTTGCCGCGTTTCGCGGCGCGCCGGTCGTCGCCTGTCCCCTTCGGCTGCCAGCTCGGCACCAGGTGTTTCCTGCCGTTGCCGATGAGGTCGGCGCGGCCCATGCGCTTGAGCGCCTCGCGCAGCAGCGGCCAGTTGTCCGGGTCGTGGTAGCGCAGGAAGGCCTTGTGCAGGCGGCGCTGCTTCGCGCGCTTGACGCTCGAGACCTGCTCGGAGTCGCGCGTCACCTTCTTCAGCGGGTTGCGGCCCGTGTGGTACATGGCCGAGGCGATCGCCATGGGCGTCGGCAGGAAGGCCTGCACCTGGTCGGGGCGAAAACCGTTGTGCTTGAGCCAGAGCGCCAGGTTCAGCATGTCCTCGTCGGTCGTGCCGGGGTGCGCCGAGATGAAGTAGGGGATCAGGTACTGCTCCTTGCCGGCCTCCTTCGAGTACTTGTCGAAGAGCTGCTTGAAGCGGTCGTAGGTGCCGATGCCGGGCTTCATCATCTTCGACAGCGGTCCCTGCTCGGTGTGCTCGGGCGCGATCTTGAGATACCCGCCGACATGGTGCGTGACCAGCTCCTTGACGTATTCCGGGTCGCGCACGGCCAGGTCGTAGCGCAGCCCCGAGGCGATGAAGACGCGCTTGATGCCGGGCAGGGCGCGGGCGCGGCGGTAGAGCCGCGTCAGGTGGCCGTGATCGGTGTTGAGGTTGCCGCAGATGTCCGGGTAGACGCACGACAGCCGGCGGCACGACGACTCGATCTTCTTGCTCTTGCAGGCCAGCCGGTACATGTTGGCCGTCGGCCCGCCGAGATCCGAGATGTTGCCCGTGAAGCCGGGCACGCTGTCGCGGATGGTCTCGACCTCGCGGATGATGGAGTCCTCGGAGCGGCTCTGGATGATGCGCCCCTCGTGCTCGGTGATGGAGCAGAAGGTGCAGCCGCCGAAGCAGCCGCGCATGATGTTGACCGAGAAGCGGATCATCTCCCACGCCGGGTTTTTCGCATCGCCGTAGGCCGGGTGCGGCCTGCGCGTGTAGGGCAGCTCGAAGACACGGTCGAGTTCCTTCGTGCTCAGCGGGATCGGCGGCGGATTCAGCCAGACATCGCGCTTGCCGTGGCGCTGCACCATCGCGCGCGCGTTGCCGGGATTGGTCTCGAGGTGGAACACGCGCGAGGCGTGGGCGTAGAGCAGCTTGTCCTCGAGTACCTGGTCATACGATGGCAAGCGGATGACCGTTTGCTCGCGGTCGAGCCCGCGCGGCCGCTCGTCGAAATGGACCACCTGCGCCGCGCCGGCGTTCTGCTCCTTGCAACTGTCGGATTGTGTCGTGTCCTCGTAGGGGTGCGGATCGCGGTGGTGTTCCGAGCCCGGCAGGTCGATCTCGGTCGAGTCGATCACCGTCCAGCCCTCGGGAATCCCCTGGCGCATGAAGCCCGTGCCGCGGATGTCCGTGATCTCGCCGATCTTCTCGCCGGCGGCCAGCCGGTGGGCGATCTCGACGATGGCGCGCTCGGCGTTGCCGAACAGCAGCATGTCGGCCTTGGAATCCGGCAGCACCGAGCGGCGCACCTTCTCGGACCAGTAGTCGTACTGGGCGATGCGGCGCAGGCTCGCCTCGATGCCGCCGATGATCACCGGCACGCCCTTCCAGGCCTCCTTCGCGCGCTGCGAATAGACGATCACGGCGCGGTCGGGACGCTTGCCGGCCTCGCCGTTGGGCGTGTAGGCGTCGTCCGAGCGGATCTTGCGGTCGGAGGTGTAGTGGTTGACCATCGAATCCATGTTGCCGGCCGTGATGCCGTAGAAGAGGTTCGGCCTGCCGAGCGCACGGAAGGCGTCGGCCGAGCGCCAGTCAGGCTGCGCGATGATGCCGACGCGGAAACCCTGCGACTCGAGCAGCCGCCCGATGATGGCCATGCCGAAACTCGGGTGGTCGACGTAGGCGTCGCCCGTCACGATGATGATGTCGCAGGAATCCCAGCCGAGATCGTCCATCTCCTCGCGCGACATGGGCAACACGGGAGCCGGGCCGAACTTGTGCGGCCAGAACTTGCGGTAGGAGAAGAGTTCGGGAGCGGTCTGCATGCTGGCAATTATACCCGTCCGCAAATTCGCAGGTGGAAGGAAAAACCTGCATTGTCATGCAGTTATG
>JARRMY010000004.1:0-234621 GCA_037385505.1 Gammaproteobacteria bacterium
CCGCATGCGTGTGTGTCCATGAGGATCGGGTGTTGTCTTTCGAGGAAGCGGGCGATTCCGTTATCGGGCACCACGGCATTGCATCTGCAGCCCTGGCGGAAGAGGGGACAGCCAGCTGATCCGCATCGTCGGTTCCGATCAAACACGCATTGACCTCTGTCCTGAAGACCTCGTCGAACAAGTGGAGCAGCGGGCACCGGCAGGTTCAGGAATCTCGGGGCTGACTTCAAGGCCGCGTCGATCGGCTATTCTTCAGACCATACCCGCAATGTGGCATCTGCCCTGCAGCATCGCGGAGCCTGCAGTGCGTATTCCTACTCCGGCTCCGGATGACCACAGAATGATCTACTATTAAATGAATTGTACGTCTGGGAAGCCTTGCCCGGGTAACTCCTGGCTGAAGATGAACGCATCAATCCAGGTTCCGACCGATTCATCAGGCGCTTCCCGTTTATCGCTGGCGAGAGAGAGTAAAGGAGGGTAAGGATGAAGCCTCGGACCGCGAGTTCGGATGGCATCGTGGCGCCGCATCTGCGGACGCCCTTCATTCTGCTCGTGCTCTGCTTTACCGCCTGGGGGGCGGCGGCCAACCTTACCGACGTGCTCGTTGGTGTGTTTCGCGGCATTTTCGAGATGTCGAATTTCCAGTCGTCGCTGGTCCAGTTTGCTTATTACGGGGCTTATTTCCTGCTCGCCCTGCCTGCCGCGTTCATCAACAACCGTTTCGGTTACAAGGCCGGTGTGCTCGTCGGACTCGGGCTAGCTGCAGCCGGTGGATTGCTATTCCTGCCAGCGAGTCAGGTGCTGCTCTACGAGATGTTCCTGCTCGCTCTCTTCATTCTTGCTGCAGGCTTGTCAATTCTCGAAACCTCGGCAAACCCTTTCGTCATTGCCATGGGCACGGAGTCGACAGCAACCCGTCGTCTCAATCTTGCCCAGGCGTTCAACCCTATTGGTGCCAATCTGGGGGTGCTCATGGGGGCTTTGCTCATTCTGCCCGCCCTGACTCCGGAGGCGAGCAAGGCAATCATGTCGGAGCCGGAGTTACTCGCCAGCCAGAAGGCGGATCTTGCGCTGGTGCTCAGACCCTATCTGGGTATCGCAGCCGTACTAATCCTGATCTGGCTGCTGATCTTCTTTCGCAAGTTCGAGTTGCCGCGGCCTGCCGGGATCCCGACAGCGACATCGGGCAATACCGCTTCACGGCTGTGGCACAACCATCACTATCGCTACGGAGTGCTCGCGCAGTTTTTCAATGTGGCCGCCCAGACCTGTGCCTGGACATTCACCATCCTCTACGCCCGGGATGTCGTCGGCGTTTCCCAGGAGAACGCCGGCTGGTGGCTTCAGGCAAGCCTCATCCTGTTCCTCGTCTCCCGCTTCGTCATGACCTGGCTGCTCGGGATCATCAGGCCAACGCGACTTCTGTTCATCATGGCTCTCTTCGGTGTGTTTTGCTGCCTGACTGCCATGTTCATGCTCAATATCGTCGGGCTCGTGGCTGTCGTGGCAATTTCAGCATCCCTGTCGCTGATGTTTCCGACGATCTACGGCGTGGCGCTGGAGGGTGTGGGCGATGATGCAAAGTTTGGCGCTGCCGGTCTCGTCATGGCAATCCTCGGGGGCGCGCTTGCGCCGCTGGCGCATGGAGCCATCATGGACAGGGTGGGAGCGGCAATGGGGTTTATCGTTCCGGCTGTCTGTCTCGCCCTCGTTGCGGCCTACGCCCTCTACGATATGACGCATGCGCGCCCTGCTCCGGCTAGCGACAGGGTACTGGAGGAATAATGCGGACAGGCGACACAACAGCGACTCGAACAACAAGATGGCATTGGCCTGGTAGCGTTCTTGCCATCGCCATTCTTGTCGTGCTCACGGCATGCTCTGGCGGTGAAGAGAGAGTGACCATCGGCCTTATCACCAAGCAGGAAGCAAATCCCTATTGGGTGACCCTGCGTGAGGTTGCAGAGGATGTCGCCGGTGACAACGCCGTCAATCTGCTCGTGGCGACAGGCAGAAGCGATGTCGACGTGGCCAGTCAGCAGGTGGCGCTGCAGGAGATGATCGCCAGGGGTGCGCGTGGTATCCTCATCGCGCCTGCCGATTCCACTGCGCTCGTGCCGGCTATTGATGCGGCCCGCAAGCAGGGCGTTTATGTGATCGCCGTAGACACTCCAGTCGAACCTGTGGATGCCGTGGACGCTTACTATGCCACCGATAACGAGGCCGCCGGCCGGCTCGTCGGGGAGTATGCAGCAGCCAAGGCAGCCGAACTGGGACTTGTCCCGAGGATTGCGATGCTCGATCTGGCACCCGGTATCAGCTCCGGTGAGGCGCGGCACCGGGGGTTCCTCGCCGGCTTCGGTATCGTGCAAGACGAGGCTGCGCTCGTTGCGATGGCCGACACCGAGGGCAACCATGAGCTGGGGGAGGCCCGCATGGCCGAGATTCTTGCCCGCCATCCGGACGTCAATATCATCTATACCGTCAACGAGCCGGCGGCGCTCGGTGCACTCGCCGCCCTCAAGGCTGCGAAGGTCGATTTGAAACGGACCATCCTCGTCTCCATCGATGGCGGTTGTCAGGCGATCAAAAATGCTGTGCGCCCGGGCGATATCGATGCGACGGCGATGCAGTTCCCGGAGAACATGGCGCGAGAAGGTGTCCTCGCGCTTGCCAACGCCATCCGCGGGGGCGAGCCTCCGTCGGGATATCTCAACACCGGGGTGGAACTCGTTACCGGTGATCCCGCGCCCGGCGTGGAGTCGAGGAATGTCGCCTACGGGGTGCGCAATTGCTGGGGCGACTGACGCCCCTGCTGGCTGCAGCTGGAAACCATTCACAGGTATGCCGCCGCAGCGGATGAAGCTCCTCCCTGGTCAGCAGGTGAGCGGCGAACCCCTGCGGCAACTTACTCCGTGCTGAAAGTACAGACACACCCCTCGTAGAGATCGCAATAGCGCCGCCACGGCACGTTGATCGTGCTGGGTGGCGTAACGCCTCCGAGACATCCGCGCTCCTCGTAGATGTGCGGCTGCAACTGCCAGTTGATGCAGGGTGGATCAGCGTTCGCCGTGCGTTGGCAGAGCGTCTTGCAGAGATCGCGGGCCCTTTGATATGCCCTATCACACAGGCTCTGATAGCTTGGCGTGGTGCCGGGACAGCCGGGTTGCTGCACCACCGATGCGTCGCCGGCGGTTATCACTGTCATCTCGCCACAGCGGGGAAGCGGAACACTGTTGACGTTCCCGGCATCGACCGGCGTCTGAGGAACCTCGTGCCAGTACCCGGCCCAGCCCGGGCCATTCTGCGGGCCACCGAACTCCAGGTATTCGGGCCACGCTTTCTCGGTGGCACGCGGAGACGGGTTTGTCTCTGGCTCTTGTGGCTCCTCCTGGCAGCCGAGGCAGAATACGGCTGAAAGCATCGCGATTACGATGTTGAATCTTTTCATCTCGTCCCTCTTGCTTGAATGATAAATACCGAGCCCAACTCCGTAGATCTCCACATTCCGGGCCGCCCATTGTTTTTTCTCGGCGCCACTGGCATTCAAAACGACAGCCCGGGACCTGATCCGTTCGGCAGGGTTACGCGCCAGTGCGCGTTTGCGCAGCTGACGCGTACGTTCCAGTCCTTTAGTCCATAGCCAAGGAAGAGGAAATTTTTTCTTTTCATCATGGTCGCGAGCATCGGTGGAATCTGCTCAACATCGGGGCGTCCGGGGAAATCGACATATTGTTCCCCGGTTATCAGAAAGGCGTCGTTCTCCTTGTCTTCCCGGTCGAGGCTGCCATGCATCTTGCAAACGATTGGCTGTTTCCGGTCGATCACCACTTCGCCGAGGCGTTTGGCCTCGCTCTCGCTCCATGGGCCATTGGCTTGCCGGACCCGAACGTTTACGGACCGGCCGCGGTCAACGACAATCCCGGGTTGACGCGGGTTGAATGCGTGTTCGATGAGATCGTCATGGTTTGTCGTCACGATCAGCCGAAGTGCATCGATTCCGCCAGGAGAGTGACGCAGTCTCCCTGGTTCCATCTTGATATCGAATGCGTTGCACACGACGCGTACGAGCTTCAGGGAATCGTGGACCTGGACTAGACAGGAGGCGACCAGGGAAAGATTGCCGCGTCGATGCGGGCTGCATGTCAGCGATATGCGGGAACGGGAAGGATGGTCGAAGGACCTTCGAGAATACCCATCTCGCGGCCTTTCTTATCCTCGAATGCAATCTCGACGAGGTAATAGGGCAAGAGCAGATCCGGACCGCCGCTGAACTCGTCTGCATAATAGACCAGTCTCATATCGACGATGTCGTAGCCGGGCGTACCGCACTCGCGGCTGCCAAGCTTCTCCTTCACCGCCATATAGACTTCGTTTTCACCGATAAGCTCACGCTCTTCGTACACCTCGATGCTTTCCCACATCCCCAGATGCACCATGGCCGGCTGCGTTTTGTCCTTGAAACTCATGCGCAGTTTGGCCCGCGGGCCCTCGACGGGAATATCGTTCAGGGTGATGCGTGCGGTGATGTCACTTTTGACTTTGACGGGTTTGCGCTCCTTGCCGTCGAACATCACCGCCTCGGCCTGATGGCAGGCCGGTTCGATTTGCAGCTGGATGCGGTCATCTTTTACCGCTACAGGGCTGTCCATAGGCAAGCGCTTTGGTATTGTCATGAACAATAAGCGCCTCCTCGTTGCTATGCGTCTTGCCCTCCATACCCAGTGCCTTGGCGATCTGTGTCAGTCTCTCCGCCTTGATCCGCGCGGTTTTGATACGAAATAGTGGAATGCTTTTCATCTTCTTTCCTGCTAGCACCAGTGGGATACCCAGGTCCAGCTGAACCAGTTTGCCGTACCTGGAACCGGATCGCTGCTAACATGACCATGACCCCAGATATAGTCATTTTGAGTATCGGTACCCTCAGTATTGGCGTACATGACCGCACTCTGGACACTGCTTGACTGCGTCAGCGTCGTCATTTCGAACCAGGCATCGATCACCTTGAGCGGTAAGCGCCCGATCATCCATTCGGGGATACCGTAGATCACCGTAGGCCAGCGCCCGTCGCACAGGGCGGCGAAGTATTTGCCTGGCGTGGACTTGTCCGCACTGGTCGTCGTAAAGCTGCAGATCGTATGCAGCCCCTGGAAGGCCTTGGCCCAGCGGTCGAAGACGTCGTAAGTGACGCCGCCGCGGTCTGCATCGAGCTTGAGGGTGCTGCAAACCTCCAGGGCCAGCCACTCCAGGTCGAGTTTTCCCAGGCGCAGGTCGCCGTTATCTGGACCGGAATAGTGGTCGGCCTCCAGGCGGTCGTCGTCGGGAACGTCGCAACGGAAATAGGCAGCGACGAACGCGCTGCCATGCCCGGTAAAATAAGCGATGTCGACGGTATCCACCCAGTGATCAGCAGTCCCGCCCTTGTCGGAGCGCTTGAAATCCTGTTCCCAGGCATTCTTGTCGCCCCAGTTGAAACGGCCGACCCATCCGTCGTGGTTAACGAGTTCGTTGTAGAACCCGCCGGCATCCTCATGTTCATGTGACAGTGTGTTGTGGCAATCGTAGTTGTTGATCCACTCTACGCCGACTTCTTTCATGGGAGGCTCCCTGGTTGTTCTAGCTCTTGCAGAAAGTACGGTAGGTGTGCTCGACACCCGGACCGCCATAGCCGTTGGTGACGCGTCGATGAGCACGCAGCCATACGATATACGAACACGGATCCCATGACGTGATGTTCACGGGCGCTGTCGTGGTCGCTGCGCCGCGGAAGGTGAGGCTGCCGCCGTGGTTGACCCGTGGTACGGGCCAGTCCATGTGTGCGCCCTGCTTCTCGATCTCCACTTCGTACCAGTCCAGATGCGGATGGTCGACCGTGTATTTGACGGTTACAGTGCTGGTAATGGGCTGACAGAGGCTGCTGTTGGTGATGAACTCATCGAGTTCCAGCCACATCAGGGTGTGGGCGTTGTTGATCACCACGGCATCAAGTGTCTGATCATGCACTGCGACCCACCCTGAACCTGTATCCTGTTCGAGCTGGTAGCGCAGGGCAAAGGTGTGAATCTCGCGCGGCGGGTCGGATGGCGCCGGGGAGCCTGCCGACGGGTTGGGTGCCGGATTTGAGTAGTTCGCTCCCGCGGCGAGCCTGGAAGAGATGAGTGCGATGAGCTTGTTTCCGATCGGTGTATACATCGGGTCGTCTTCCACCTCGATCCATCCTGCCGCATCGGGCTCGTGGTTATGCGTTGCGCCCGGTTTGTTGACGTAAACCGGTTCGAGTACCAGCGGCGAGATGGAAGTGATGATCTGCCCCACCTTGGTCGCGGCGATCATATCCTTGGTGACGGGTGTGATGGGCGTCGGTGCCGTCATGCCGCTCCACTCGGCGTAGAGAAAGCGGTAGCGCAGCTTTTTCGACGCCGTCGCCGTACCGGTCTGGCCCAGCAGTTCCATCGTACCGTAGAAAGCACGGTTTTCGACGGCGGTGTATCCCTCTATTGTCAAGTCGTGCAGGTTTGTGCTGTCGGGAATCTGGTAGTTGCCGATGTGGGTCCACATGGGGACATCGTAAGGATCGGGCTGGGGCACCAGGTCGACGCAGAGTTCCACGCAGAAGCAGTTGGAGACATTCTCGCGGTCCGCCGCACGCCCGCGTGAACGCGGCTCGTCAAGCAGGGTAACCGGGTTGCCGTCGGTGTCGGTCCCTTCGATCCTGAAATAAACATCGGGACCACCGGTCCATTCGATGTTGATAAAGGGCGAAAAGGGAGTGCGGTTGAACTTGGCACTGTCATAGTAGAGGTAAAAACGACCGTTGGCATCGGTCACCGCCGCGCCGAGCTCGTCATCCTGGATCCAGTCGGTGTCAAAGGCCTTGACCGTGACACCGCCCACTGGTGCCTGGGGCTGTGAACAGGTCAGTACCTGCCCGCAGATGAGCCAGATGCCGTGCTTCTTGAGATAGGCGCACCAGAGTGCGGCGGGCAGCACGAAATCGGCGGAGTGCATGGCACCGCTGCCGGTCTGCGTCCACTCGGGTTTGTAGTAGGCGATTCGGAAATGTTCGGGACGTTCCAGTTTCGTGCCGCTGCCGGGGAGATGATTCAGGGTGATGACCACCTCGATGCAGTCGCCGTGGTAGTCACTTTTTTCACTGTCGAACGAGATGGCGGTCTTTCCAGCCTCATCGGTGACGCCACTGCCCAGCAGTGCGGGCTGCATGGACGCATACTCCTCCTCGCTCAACTGCTTGAAAGCCTGACGAATGTTTGGCGCACCGGGGCACTCCTGTTCGTCGGAATGAAAGAGGGTGACGTTGATTGCTGTGAAGTGCACGAGGCACTCCTTGCAGATTCGCCCCGCGATTCGGGCCGAATAATGATACGAATTGCGCATGGTACTACTCCGTGTTTACATGAAGTGGATTCACACTACCCCGGCATCTTTCGGCGTGCCGGACTACCTTTGTGAAACCATAATCTTCAAACTTGGGAATTCTTTTATTGTTCCTTTTCGAGAGAGTATAGTTTGGATATGCTGTTCGTGCTGTGGTTGCCCCGGCCCGGCTATACAAGAGACTAGCCTTTGCTCCTTTCGAGAGCTCCCGTTTTTCATTGAGGCATGATGCCGACTGTGCCGCGACATCGCTCAGGGTGTGACCAATGCGGAGGGCTTTATATCGAAGAAGCCGATTGATTATTCCTTCATCATCAGCAGTCCCTGTTTCTGGCGCATGTGGATGACCAGAGTCTCAATGCAATTCGCGAGATCTTGAATCAGGGCCTGGTTCCGGGTAATGAGACATTCAGGAATGAGATTGCCATGCTGACGGGCCAATGCAGGCAGCACAAGCAACCCGGACCGAAGAAGCAGATCAAGACGGCTGAACAGGAGTTTTCACTTTGACCCCGAACCTGAGGTGGCCCTGATCCTCACCGACACTGCGAAGGTCGCGGCACCAGGCAATCGGCGTGCGATGGATTGATACCGGCTGCGATGGCGTCGCACTTCATCTTGCTCACCTCAATGCTGGCAGCCTGCATTCGCTCGACCGTTGATTCGACCTGGCCAAGTTCTCCCAATGCACTGCCTGCGATGTGTTGGCAGAGCAATATGCCGATGTTGCGGTCCAGGGCGATGACGAACGACTCGGAAACAGGTGTGCCCCGTGTCGACATTCGTTGCCTGAGGAGGCGTGTAAAGGCGTCACTGAGCGCACCGAAGATCGCCTCAGCCTGTTGCCGATCGTCTTCAGTGGGAATGTGACCTGGTGCAGATACGCTTTTGTCAAGCTGGTTCAATTTCCGGGTTTCGACATCCACGCTGGCGAGGCTTGGCATTACGATCAACAGGGCGCAATCGGTGGGTGCATTGGCCTTGTTACCGGCTTCGCAAAGCCTGACACCCTCTGCCGCGTAGTCACCAGCTTTCCCGTTCTGTGCTTGCCATGCGGCGGTGGTCGCAATGCGGTAAAAAGCGATGCGGTTGAGCGGGTCCCTCGCCGCGCCGGCTTGCGCGAACGCCTGCTCACCCAAAAGGCCGAATGAATCGCGCAAGCCCTCCAGGATCACGAAGCTGTCCTCGTCGCCGCTGGCTGTTGCCTTCTGCTGTGCTGCGAGCGCATTCTGTTTTGCGGTGTAGTAGGTCACCAACTGCTGGTTGGCGTCCCGCAAGTCGATCGCGGTACACGCCGAGAACAGGACGGCGACGCAGAAAACTCCCAGTCTGAACAGCCTGGTCGGTGTCATGACAATACTCCTCTGAGAAGTTCCTCGGCGCGAGCGATATCCAGACCTGGCAACTCGCGGCCTTCCAGTGCCGAGGGAAGCAGGACGCGGAACAGACGCAACCACTCCTTCGAGCCGAAATTCTGTGAATTATCGCCCACAAGCTCGTTGAGCTTCCTTACGACGTCTTCGATTTTTGCGATATGCGTTCGGATCGAGTCCGGATTTCCTGAACCTGCGCGCAGGATTTCGATGATGACGTCTCGCAGAGTCTTGCCGTACAGAACGCTGCACGATCCGGTGTTCGGGTCGCGCGCGGCATCGCTCGCTGCATGGAGAACCATGCCTATGAGCTGGCCGGCGAGAACACCGGCAGGGTTATGTGGAGCGAGCTTGAACAAGCGTTCGGGATTTGCCATGGCCTCTTCGACGGCGACGGTGACGATCTCCAGCCAGTCATCTGCCATCAACAAGAGGTGCTCATCGGAGATCATCGCGGCGCTGACGGTTTTCAGAATGGCCTCAAGCGCAAGGTTATCGTGGCCAGGAATTATCGTCGCCGCGTCTGCTAGACGGGACAGCAGTATACGACCGAGTTGCGTGAGCGTTTCGCCAGATAATACATCGCTGAGCTTCTCGTTGCCCTTGAGGCCGGCACCGAGATTCGATGTGACCAGTCCGAGAATCTCCTGGCCTGCTTTATGCCACTCGTCGCCCGTTTGCCCAAGCAACGTTGCGCGGGCCGCGGCTGCCTCGAGCGCCACGCCGGCCAGCGCGCTTCCGACCTCGCGGTCAAAAGGCGCTTCCAGACCCTCAAGCGCCTCCAGAACCTCTGTGAAAAGCTTGTGATTGAGTGCGTCGCGGTCGGTCTGGTCATCTCCAAGAAACAGCCGGGGATGTTTGGCCGCCACATCCAGTATTGCTCCGTACAGGCCCAGCAGCCGTTCCTTGCCCGGTATGTCGCTGAGCCGCTGCTCGGCGGCTTTGACAAACAAGGCCCGGGTGACAGCCCCGAGTGCGCGGCCTGGATCGAGGCGCCCTCCGAGAAATTCAGTCTGATGCTTTGCCAATGTCTGCATTGCCGCGCTGGCAGCTGGCCCCATCATCGTTTCGCTGATGTCTTGCCATTTCAGTTGCTTGGTCGGATCGCTTTCCCACTTTGCCAGCAGCGGGTCAGTACTCGCGTGGATCAATTCGGCGACGTGGTCTTCCGTGACAACCCATTCAGGATGCTCGTTGACGGTACTTAACCCGGCCCGAAGAAACACACCGAGCAGACGTTCGCCAAACCGTTCCCTGGGACCAAGCTTGCCGTCATCCGGAAGGACCTGACCGAGGTTGGTGGCATAGGCGGCGAGCAACTTTTCGCCATTGCCCTTCAGGCCGAGGAGTGACGGATTGGTCGAAACATATTCCAGGACGATGTCGGCAGCCGTGAGAACAATCTGTGACAAGGGGCTGGCAGGTCGGTCCTTATGGCTCCACTGTTTGACCAGTGTCACCGATACCTCTCTTTCGGTGTCACTGCTGAATTTACCGCCCTGTTCTGCCTTGATCCTGGCAGCCGCGATCAGCATCGCATCGACCGAGGTCGGATCGCTCCTGACCTTTGTGTTGTCCCAATACTCGGCATAGGGCGCCTCGGCTCCAAACACATAGCCCCGGTTTTCCTGTCGATTAAAGAAACCGGTCAGCTTTGTTCTGATGTCGACTTCGGGTGTCTCTATCCAGGGGAAAAGAATCTCCGCGTTGCGGGCGCGTTCCTCCAGGGCCGCGTTACTGACCGTCCACAGTCGCACGACAGAGCGTATGCCAAAGACGATCAATTCGGGATTCATTGCATGGCTCCTTTATCGAGGCGGCCGTCAGTCGCGAGCAGCGAACGCCCCGCTTCAAGCGCCATCGCATGGCCTTTGGAGGCGGTATCGAACACGTCTGTCACAATTTGTGTGGTCCGGGCGGCAGCCTCCCCTGTTGATGACGTTACACCCGGCTCCCCCTGTTGATGGATGGGCGACTGAAATTCGCGTGTGATCCCGGTCAAGCTTCCCAGCTTGCGATAGATGTTGAACCAGAACGGCCCGCCCAGCCCGATCATGATGCCGGAAAAGAGCCAGAGGAAGATCCACTGGAGTATGAGGCTCGCTTTCTCGAGGCGAGTATCGGCATCCTTCACCTCGTCACTGCGCCAAGGCCACTCCTCCCAGCCTATTGGAAGCCCGGATTTCTTGAGCGATTCCGTCGAATTTTTGAGTTCCTCGATGTTGGCGTTGATCAGGGCTTCGGCTTCCTCGAGTGTTTGCTGGTTGTTGTTCGTGTCGCTCTGTGCAAGAAAGGCTGTCAATTGTTCTTCTTGCCTTTCCCACTGCGCCGTGACTTCTTCACCCTTGGAAATCCAGGCGTCACGTACCCCCTTGTCCGTCACCAAGGTCTGGAAGAGTTCGATGACATTGATATTGAGTGAAATGGCGAGCAGGATAGACAGGACTATCGATGTCAGGCGCGCTCGCCGCTCGAAGTAGTCGCTCGTGTTTTCACCGTAGTCCTCGTACTTGCTGACGAGGTCTTTTAAGAAATCCTGCTTGAAATTCTCGCCCCTCTGTTCGGCCTCTTTTGCAAGCGCCTGTCCGGCGGGGGTTTCGGCGAATCGTCCAACGAACTCCAGTGTTGAAAGGCTCTTGAGCTTTTCTGCATTGACGAAGCCCGGCACGAACCTTGCCAGCCGGTTCAACAGAGCGGTCAACCAATTCCAGCGCGCCTGCTTTTCGCTCCAGGGGCGGTAGCGGATCGACGTTACCTGGGCCACGAAGTCGTCGACATTCGTCTTCACAGGCTTCAATTGCACCGCAAGGCGTGGTTGCACGACCTGCTGGTACAGCGCCCTGACCATACGGGTTAATCCGTCCTCGCGTAATCGAAGAATTCGGTGAAACGTCTCGGTCAAGACTGACACGATGGTGGACAAGGCAATCATGATGACGGCAAATGCCAGTGCGGCTTCCAGCCATTCCATGGTCAATGCAGCTCCGTTCAGCGCGAGATGGAAATCGACTATACCGAAAAATCACCTTGCATACTATTCGGAGCCATGCTGTCGGGAGCAGGGCATAAGCCAGTTATCTTCAATTAATCCAGTGTGATATGAATCGGGGATATTTGCTCCGATTATCATTTGCCCGCCTCCTGGATCGGGTGGAATTCATCCAGGTGCAAACAACGATGAAGTGAGCGAGCGCGCAATTATCAAACCCTGTTTCTTGCGTATGTGGATGACCAGAGTCTCAAGGCAATTCGCGAGACCTTGAGTCAGGTCCTTGTTCCGGGTGACAAGGGATTCAGAAATGAGATATCCATGCTGACGGACCGGCACACACAGCACAAGAAACCCGCACCACAAAGGCAGAGCAGTCCAGCTGAACGGGCGTTTTTACTCTGACCCTGAGTTCTTTGGGTGAAAGCCCGATAAGGCAAGGATAATCAGTGACATGGAAGTTCACGTCGCCCCTGGCCTGTGGTCGGAAACGCCCTGATCCCACATGCTAGGATAGCTACTCCATTTTCGCGGAGGATTCTCGCCTCTCGACTCACCGGGAGTGACTGCGTATGAAGTCGTTGTCGAAAAATCGTCTTTCCGTCTGGCTCTATGGCCAGGTCATCGACCTGGTGTTTCTTCTCCGCAAAATCCCCGCGAAAGCCACGCCGCCGCCATTCAGGCTGATGCAGATCGGCTCGCTGTTCTGGCAGTCGCGCGCACTCTATGTCGCAACCCGCCTCGGGCTCGCCGATGCGATCGGGGACGAACGCAAAAGCGTTCGGAAAATCGCCGGGGAGTTGCAGCTGAGTGAAGAGCATCTCTACCGCCTGCTGCGGATGCTGGACTCGATGGGGGTTTTCGAGGAGGTCTTGCCGCGTATTTTTCGCAACAATCCAACGTCCAGCTTCCTCAGGCTCGAGAACCCGCAAAACGTGCGCGCCATGATCCTGATGCACAACTCGCCCGAGATGACACGTCCCTGGATGGAGCCCCTCGAGGAGTGCATCCGCGACGGCGGCGTGCCTTTTGAAAGAGTGCACGGCGCCAATCTGTTCAGCCACATGGATCGCAACAAGGCGTTCGACATGCTCTTTGCGGATGCGATGGATGTCGTCGACAACCTCACCGGCAGCGCCTACCTGGATGATTTCGACTGGAGCGCATTCGACAGAATCATCGATATAGGTGGTTCGAAGGGCGCCAAATCCGTTTCCATACTGAAGATTGCGCCTGGTCTCGAGTCGCTTGTCTTCGATCGGCCACAGGTCATCGAGGCCGCGGCGTCGCACTGGGAGGAGAGGGAGCCGCGGGAGCTGACCACGAGGCTCTCGTTTCAGGCCGGCGACATGTTCGATCATCTGCCGGCAGCCGTCTCGGACAAGGATCTCTATATCTTCTTCGCCATCTTTCATGGACTTGGCGACGATGATGCGAAGCGTCTGCTTCGGAACCTGCGGAACGCGATCGGTTCGTACGGCGCCCGTGCCCTGATCGTCGATTGCGTGGCGCGGGAGAGCAATATCGGTCCGGTCGTTGCAGGCTTCGACATGCAGATGCTGATCGGCACCAGGGGGCGCGAGCGCACCTTGTCCGAATGGAAGGCGCTGTTGGCGGGAGCCGGTTTCAGAATTTCGGACATCGTGGCGGTAAGAAGCTTTGCATCCTTCATCGTCGCCGAGCTCGATCGGTTGGATTGAGGGAGACGGAGGGATTATGTTGTGTTTGGAGACAAGATTAATCTCATGGGTATGTTGCTCGCCCGCAAAGATCGTTTCAGGCGGTGTACTGGCGACGAATGAGCTTCAAGGAAGCGTACCTCGGAGAGTATTACGGTGAATGACTCAAAAAAGAGAAGAGAAGTTCTCTTCCGAGCGGATGTTCTCTATTTTGCCGATTGGTTTTGAGTTTTCGATTGATGGGTGTGTTCAATAAAATCCCGGACGATCCCGCCCGCAGACACTGACATTCTGATCGCAGGCGGCAAAGAAAACGCGATTTGCCGGCCTGGTCTTGCGGGTTTCAATGCCGGGAGATCGATTGCTTCACAAGATCTCTCAACGGTCAGTAGCGGAACTGAAGCGAACATGGCCAACGGCATGACCGGAGGAAAAGGCGGAAGGCTTGTCATCTGTGAGGAGGGGAGCAAGTCATTGCCGGCACAGTGACGCGCTTCTCTCCTGACAGCTGTGAGAAAAACGTCCTGTGTGACCAGTGTCAAAATCTGCCACTGAATTCGCTCAACGATGTCAGCATGCACTGCGATCGTTCCATCTGGTTTACCGATCCCTGTTATGCATCTCTGCAAGGTTTTCGCAATGAGCCCGCGGTCGGCGATTCCGTCTATCGTTGCGATCCGCAAGGCGGAGAAGCCAGGGTCGTCGCCGCTTCCTTCGTCAAACCCCAGGGCCTGGCCTTTTCGCCGGATGAGCACTCTCTCTCTGTCACAGACAGCGGGGCGATCCGGGAGCCGCGTTCCTATCATGTTCACAAGCCTCATCATATTCGTCGCTTCGACGTCGGAGAGGAGGGCCGGCTCGGCAACGACGTGCTGTTTGTGGTGATCAGCCCCGGTATTCCGGATGGCATCACGCTGGACACGCAAGGGCGCGTCCATGTGAGTTCCGCCAGCGGAGTGCAGTTGCTGAGTCCAGCGGGGGAATTGCTGGGACAAATCATCACGCCGGCAGTGGCAAATTTTGTGTTCGGCGGCTTGAACAACAATTTGTTGTTCATCCTGACCGATGTGGCCATCCGGGTGGCGACCCTTGCGGTCAAGGGTGTGCCTTATCCTGCATGACGTAACCGGTTGCGCCAGAAAGCGCTCTGCCCAAACCGGGTTTCGCTGCGGTAGTGCTGTTGATGCAGCTGCATGTATTGATTGAAATCGTCGAAAACCTGATTCTGGAAATCATGCAAAGCGTGTCCAGAGCCGTCCCTGAGCCATTCGGCCACAGCCTGTCCCGCCTGATGCGCCTGTAACAGCGCTTTGGTGATGCCGGCGGAGGTCATTGAATCGTAGCTCGAGGCGGCGTCGCCCACGGCCAGCCAGTTCGGCCCGATCACATTGGAGAGTATCGCCGAGGGAGCGGGCTTTAGAAAAAGCCTGCTTGACTCCGGAAGCAGGCTGCCAAGCTGTTGTTGCATCTGTTCCTTGAACCATTTCGTTTGCGTCAAAGCGGTTCGCCACTGTTCCGGGTCAGCCAGTGAATGCGCCTGCAGGGTTTGCCTGTCAGTGCACAGCGCCACGATTCCTCGCTTGCCGGGCAGGCGCGCGCCATACCACCATCCAATATCGCGGGTCTGAATGAAGGTATGTGCGCTTTCCGGCGGCTCGCAGGTCGCATTGATAAAAGCGCAGACGGAGATTACTTCATCGAAGAGATTCCTCGCCACGCCCAGGCGTCTCGCAAAAGCCGCTGCCTGTCCAGTGGCGTCGATGACGAGGTCTGCTTCGACAGGCGTCATTTCTTTTTGCGGCGTCGAAAACCAGAGCCGGTATTTTTTTGATAACGCCTCCACCTTCTGTAATCGCCAACCGGATTGCAACTGCGTGCCGGCTTGCCCGGCGGCCCGGCGCAGATCGGCATCGAAACGAGCCCGATCCAGGTGGAATCCCTTGCCCGTCGGATCGATAAAAAAATCATTATGACCCGGTGTTTCGGAACCCCAAATCGAGGCGCTGCCGGGGCAGGGCAGATGGATATTTTCGTCCAGCAAACCCTCAAGCCCGAGCTGTTTCATGGCATGGGTGGCGGCAGGGGGGATGGTTTCGCCGATGGGGTCGCGGGATTTCTCCTTGAATGCCAGGATTAATTCCGCATCAATTCCATGCTGCGACAAGGCAACGGCGGTCGCGCTGCCAGCCGGACCGCCGCCAAGAATCAGGATCCTTTTTCGAGTGTAATGCATGAAACAGAGATAAAGTGCCGGAGTCGGCCATGCCAACTCCGGCAACAGTCAGTTCAATGGACTAGCTGTGATCGGGCGGGCCGCAATCGCCCGGCTTTTTGTACCCCTCTTCTACAGCCGTTGGCCAAGGTGACACCATATCGCCGGCGGTGTCGAACAGACTCGCGACTTCAAGGAATTTATCCTTGCCATAGTCGCCGCCCTGTTCCGCCGGGATCTGGCAACCCTGAATGACAAAGCCGACCTTGTGCCAATTTTCGACGAAATCGAAATAGCACTGATAGCGCCCCTGTTGCTGCGGATAAGGCGTGCTCGTCCCATGCCCTTCATCTCCGCGCACACTATAGAGCTGACCACCCAGGTTCCAGGTGTTGCTTGCGGCGTCATAGGTGCACTGCTCCTTTGGATGCACATTCACGGGTCGTTGCGCCGGCCAGGACCAGTAGAGCGTATTGTTGCCTTTGGGTTCGTTCGGGTCAGGCAAGTGAGTCGCGCAGCTGTTGTAGTCCGTGTGCCAGGGTTGTGACATGAACTTGCACAAATCACCCGGCTCGACCATGGCCGTGCGCAGGGGGACATAGCCTTCCTGCAAAAAGGGCGTCTTTTTCGATGCCCGAGAATAATCCAGGGGCTGCAGGTTGATGCGGAATGGTCCGGTTTGACCACGCCAGTTCTGCTGGTACAAATTCACATCGCGCACGATGAACGTGAGATCGATGCCGGGTGAATAACGGCCGCCCAGGCAGTTTTCGAGTACAACCTTGTCCAGCCTTTCGCCGGCACCAATGGCTGGTGCGTCGACCACCGATTTGCCGTCATACCACTGGTACATGAGGAAATACTGCGTTGGCGTCAGCGACAGGAAACTGCGCGTGGCATCGCCAAGAGCCAGTGGCATTTTCACCCCTTTACTGTCTTCGTCTTTGAGGTTGGGATCTCGAATCAGGTCCTTGAAATGCGGGATCTTGGCTTTGGGATCATCGCCGGGCTTGATGCTGGCAACAAAATCATGCCCCTTGACACCCTTTGACGGGAGGTTCGTGTTCCAGCGCTGCAGGAAAGCGCCATGGAAAACCGGCAGCACATCGCCGTTGTACGAGGCTTCGTAGTCGCTGTTATAGGATCCACTGGAATAGAGCGAGGGAATGAGATCCAGGTTTTCCACCCAGGTTGAGAAGACGTCGTCCCACGTGGAAACCACGTTACGGGTTTGTGGCGCATAACCCGGGTCGGTACAGACGACCCAGCCATGAACGGCTTCAGCGCTGCTGCCATCCTCGAAGAGGATAGTCGCTTTTACGGGGCCGTCGGAGGTGTCATCGAACCAGCCATCGTTGTCGATCGGGTTGTCGAGAGGCGGTGGGTGCCCGTTTGACTCGATCGCCGAACAACGTCCATAACCGCCCGTGACAATCAATCGGCCTGTGCCGCTTTCAATGGTCATTTCCCCCAGGGTGTCGATTTTTCCAAGGGGATCGAACATATCAAAATGCTGGTTCGGGAAACTGACAGGATAGTCGGGCTGGGGTTGTATATGTCCTTTGTCATCGACATAACTCGCCTCGGTCGCCGTGTCGAAGGCCAGGGTCTGGTTGCCGTCAGTCGAGGCCGACAAGGCGCGTGGCCCGGCATCGATAATCAACATGGCGAGCCGCTTCTCGTCGTTGAGATCTTCGCCGAAGGAGGCATTCCTGAGAGGCGGAGTCTCGCCGTTCTCGTAAGCGGTAATACCCTCTTCCTTGTGGTTGGCGGATGTGATTTTGTAGTTGTTGTTCTTCTTGTTGGCAAGGTGCACGGTCCAGATGATCTCTTTGACGATCTTGCCGTCAATGTTGTCGCCCACCTTTATCTCGCGACCCTGGTCTTCACCCGGGTACTGCTCTTGCTCTGCTTCATAGGCAAAGATGCGGAATCTCGCCGCCTGGCGTCGCGGCTGCTGACTGGAATCACGGAAATCATCTTCGGTAATCGGGGTGTTCTCGGTTCCGGCTTTGACGGGCAAGCCGCCAAACAGGCCGGTCCGGGGATCTGCGACTTCGCCTGCAGCAGTTTCGGGCGCCAGGTAATACTCTTTACTCGTGCCGACGCGGGCAAAATTGATGTTGGGGTGTACGCGAAAATAGCTGCTCATTTGCTCTCTCCCTGGGATAGTTCCTGAGACCAGAAATAGATGTTCTGGAAGGCATGACTGATATTCAGATTGGTCGCTTTCAGAGGATCCAGGTCCATCCTCGGCGGGAACGTCTGCTCGGTGTTATGGCAACGGAAGCAGTTGTTCATCACGCTCTGTGTTTGCGTGAAGGTCTCGATGGTGGCGTTGGAGAGCTTCAGCGATCCCGTAAGGTTGTCGTCAGTTGCCAAAGCCATCCCCGGTTTTAACTTGCTCCCGTCCAGGAACCAGATTGCCCCGACTTCTGAATAATTCCGGAACACATTCTTCGGATCGAGCTGCGCATCAACCGAGTCGTTCAGATCAGCGATATTTTTGTCATTGTTCGCCGTACTCGCATCGGAAGGATCATTACCGAACTCGAACTGGCGACACGCCTGCGTCGATGGCGTCAGGGTTTGCGTGGCTTCGTCCAGCTTCAATTGATCTGTCGAGGCCGGGTTTTGATTACAGTTGGCGTAGGTCGTTCCGGCCTTGTAGAAGGTGAAATCCTCATCCGAAATCACACTGCCCGGAGGCACCGAGGCACAGTTCTTCGCGGTGCACGTCGCTTCGATGACATTGGGCGCATTGCGCTTGTGCTCGAAGGTGGCCCAGATCATTTCCGGATGGCCCTTGACGATGCCGGCAATGTGCAGACCCACCAGGGCGACTTCCACTTTCTCGCGCCGGGTTTCATCGATGAGGATTTTGCCCCCTTGATTCACCAATCTGGCGACCTCGGTGCTCATGGTGAACATATCGGAAACATCATCGCCCTCGGATACGATTTTCCAGGATGCCTTCAACTCCATGGCGCCCCTGGTCCCGCTGATCGGAAAGGCCGTATTCGGGTCCAGGGCTTGTACTTTCGCCGGATCGGTCAAGTCGTGGCTGGTCATGAAATCTGCGAAGGTGTCATTGATGTATTGAGAGTAATAGACCGCCCTGCCCTGGAGATCGACCATGATGCCGTCGGTGCCGGCCTGCAGGTATTCATCCAGTGACTCCGGCAAGGGACTCTTGGACATGCGCGGCAGAAACTGCCTTTGCTTCAAGCCGAGTAGGGATTGCGGCGACTGAAAACCAACAAAACGGGGCTTGCCGTCGACATCCTGGGTTAGCCAGAGAAACATTTGCCAGGACCACTGGTGAAACACGCAATTGCTGGTGCTTTCGAATGCAGCGTCGTCGGGACGCGGGGTTTGGGAATGTGGAAACCACTCTTTCGGCGCCGTGCACTTCTCCGAGGCGGCGAATGCGCAGGGTGAAAAAGCGGCTGCTGTGAAGACGCCGGCGATCGCCAGCGCACGTTTTAAATTTCTGTGGCGGCGCCAATGAACACTGTGCCTTGAATGCATCTGATGACTCCTTTGGACTTTCATCATTATTGAGTTCGATACCCTCTGCTTCTTTCAGGCATCGCTGGTCCTACAAGGAAGCGCATCTACAGCGCGGGTGTTCAGGAGGCAAGTTCCTGGTAGAGGCTAACTGTCCTGTTAGATCAGTCGCTCTTCCCTGGCAGGCAGGGTTAACTATGGTTGGTATTTGATATAAGTCAAGGCGGTCCGATCGGGAAGTGTCATTACGGAGCATTTTTGAAACAGGAGTGTCATCTAAAGAGAGTTCTCGCGGGCACCGGCGTCGGGAATTCATGGCTCATTCCGGCATGAACCCCGTTGGCGAGTTTCAATGCTTCGTCCAGATGGCCCTGACAGGGAGAGGCTTGAGGCAGGCCCGGCAATAACCTCGTGATTGCCGTGCTGCATCGGCCGGGGAGCCCGTTGCGGTTGTGGGATACTCAAACCCCGCTGCATTCCCTGCTATCATGCGGTCTTTCGTCCGGCCTGCCGGTTGCAGCCCGCATTGCAAACACCTTCGAATCGAAGTCTGGGCGCCGCAGGGGTGGAATTGACCGGTGAGAGGGGGCGGCAGCCAGTACTGCCTGACGGCGGATGAAAATCCATTTTTGAAAGGAATTCCGATAGATATCATGCAACTTTCGGTTGTGATACCCATGCTCAACGAGGCCGAGAATGCCGCGCATCTTCTGGAGGAGATTCAGCAGGCGCTCGAAGGGCGGCTGGATTACGAAATCGTCGTCGTCAGCGATGGCAGTCAGGATGCCACCGAAGAAATATTGACCGTCCTGCAGGCCGGGATGCCGAGACTCAATGTCGTGATACACAGTCACCAGGCGGGCCAGAGTGCGGCCATTGTCAGCGGGGTGAAATATGCGCATGCGCCCTGGATCGCCACCCTTGATGGCGATGGTCAGAACGATCCGGCGGATATTCCCGCCCTGTTTGACCACGCCATGCGTGCCGATGCCGCTGGCGAGCCATTGCTGATTGCCGGAAATCGCCGCAAGCGCAACGACAACTCCCTGCGCCGCCTCTCCTCACGCATCGCCAACGGCATTCGCCAGTCATTGCTCAAGGACGGCTGCGCTGATACCGGCTGTGGCCTCAAGGTCTTTCCGCGCGAGGCCTTCATGGCGCTGCCGCATTTCGATCACATGCATCGTTTTCTGCCCGCGCTGTTCCAGCGCGAACATGTCGGGGTCATCAACGTGCCGGTGAATCACCGTCCGCGGCTGGGCGGTACCTCGAAATACGGTGTCTGGAACCGCCTGTGGGTCGGTATTGTCGATCTGTTCGGCGTTTTCTGGCTGCAGCGGCGAGGCAGGGTTTCCGGCACCCACTGCAGGATCTTGGCATCGGCAAACAGCCCGGTCCCTGGTACCAGGTATGATGACGCCGGGAAGATGTCTGTCGAGAAGAGGGAGTCGGCGCATGGCTAGTAACATGACAACAACCGAATGGATCTGGCTTGGCGTCGGCTTTTTCGGGCAGGCGATGTTTTTCATGCGCTTTTTCATTCAGTGGCTCTACAGCGAACGCATGCGCCAGTCTGTCATTCCCGTTGTTTTCTGGTACTTCAGCATCGCCGGCGGGTTAACCCTGCTGGCGTACGCCATCTACCGCATGGATCCGGTCTTCATCGCCGGGCAATCGATGGGCGTGCTGATCTATTCCCGTAACCTCTACTTCATTCATGCGCACAAGCGCAAGGAACAGGAAGAAGCAATCGATAACAGTTCGGAATCCACATGATCAAGGGCTGGTTATGGCGTTACGGCTGGCTGTTTCCGTGGCTGGTTCTGATTGCCGTTTCCTACCTGGTCCGCGGCCCCCTGCCCATCGATGAGACGCGTTACCTCGGCGTCGCCTGGGAGATGTGGCAGCGTCACGATTTCCTGGTGCCCTATCTCAACGGTGAGCCCTACAGCCATAAGCCACCGCTGTTGTTCTGGCTGTTCCAGGCCGGGTGGGCGGTATGGGGTGTGAATGAGTGGTGGCCGCGGCTGGTTGCGCCGCTATTCGCCCTGGCCGGTCTCTATCTCACCCGCATCATGGCGACAAGGTTGTGGCCTGATCGGCCCCGGATCGCCATCCTCGCGCCGTGGATACTGGCCGGTTGCCTGTTGTGGGCAGTCTTCACGCCCATGACAATGTTTGACATGCTGCTCATGGCCCTGGTCATGCTGGGAATGCTGGGCCTGTTCCGCGCCGGCAGCGGCCACCTGCTGACGGGCTGGCTGGTGGTCGGCCTGGCCGCTGGCCTCGGAATCCTGGCGAAGGGCCCCGTCATGCTGTTGCATATCGCCTTCGCCTCACTGCTGGCGCCATACTGGAGCGAGACGGCGCGCCAACGGCCATGGGCCTGGTATGGATTGCTCGTGGCGGCAATCCTGATGGCGGCTGTCATCGCTTTTTCCTGGGCGCTACCTGCCGCCTCGGCCGGCGGTGAAGCCTATGAACAGGCCATTCTCTGGCATCAGACCGCTAACCGCATGGTCGACAGCTTCGCACACCTCCGGCCCGTATGGTGGTACCTGCCATTACTGCCGCTGTTGCTGTTCCCCTGGTTGCTCTGGCCCGCCCAGTGGCGTGCATTCAAGACGCTCGCGGGAATGCATGACCCTGCAGTGCGTTTTCTGCTGTTGTGGACCATCCCGACCCTGATTGCCTTTTCGCTGATCAGCGGCAAGCAGCCCCAGTACCTGCTGCCACTGTTCCCGGCCACGGCCCTGCTGTTCGCGCGAGCGCTTGCCGACGACCAGCAAGCACCGCGGCGGCGTGACCTCTTGCTGCCGGCATTTTTCATGGTGGTGATCGGGCTCTTCCTGCTGTTGCTGCCACACCTCTCTCTGGAAAAGTTGCCGGACACGATCGACAGGATTTCGTCCCTGTGGGGCATTGCGATCGTTCTGCTCGTGGCGGTGCTGCTGGTTTGGAAATGGAAGCAGCTCAGTAATGTCATTGTTGCCCTGACACTGGTGACGACCATGGTCGTCGCGCTGTTGCTCGGTGCAGTCTTCCAGGCAGCCGGCCCGATTTACGACATCAGACCCGCGGCGCTTTTCCTCTCCGGGCTGCAGCAAAATGGAGCCCCTGTTGCCCATCTGGGCACATACCACAACCAGTACCATTTCCTCGGCAGGCTGGAGCAACCGCTGACCACGATCAGGACGTCCGGGCTCGAAAAGTGGGCGGATGCGCATCCCGACGGCTATGTCGTGGGCTACCATCGCCGGTTACCGGAGAAAGAGGGGCCGCAACCGCTCTACATCCAGCCTTATCGTGGCCAGTGGTTGTCTGTCTGGCCTGCTCGCCACCTGCAGCGTTCGCTGTTCTAGCCCTGCGATCCGGCATCATAAACTGTCTCCGGTCTCTCTGACTGCAAGAACGACATGCAACCGGGAAACTGCCTTGCGACTCTGCTGCTGCTCTTCCTGAAAGCAAAGGGTGCTGTTGACCAGGACAGGGCGCACGGTTCGCTTCGCAACAAAGCAACTCAAACCGGCAGGCCAGGGCATGGATTCCGATCCCGAGCCGGCCATCACTGGCAGGATTATTGCATGTCTCCAAATCATTCAACCGCTGTAACACAGCTGTGTTACCTTTCGCGGTATTCACGCCGGCATTGAGTGACGCCGGGTGGAGCAGGCTGGAGACGCAGATCGTTTTCGCGGTCGGTCTGGCCAGTTTCGCGATCGTCATGGTGTTTGCCGGCAACAGACTGCAGCAATGGGGCCCGCGCGTCCTTGCCGTGGCATCGGGGCTGACCCTCGGTGGAGGCTACCTGCTGGCTGGCTTGAGCGGTGGAACCGATTTCTGGGGCGTGCTGCTGGGTGTCGGCCTGATCGGTGGAGCCGGTATCGGTCTCGGTTATGTCGTCCCCATTGCCGTCGGCATGCGCTGGTTTCCCGAGCACAAGGGGATGATCACCGGACTTGCCGTGGCCGGCTTCGGCTTCGGTGCAATGGGCTGGGTCAAGCTGGCCGGCGCCTGGGGGAACCTGATCGCCACGACCGGGCTTGCCGGGACATTCATGGTCTACGGTCTCGCCTTTGCTGCCCTGGTGATCATTGGCAGTGTCTGGATGGTGATGCCGCCGAAAGGATGGCAGCCTCCAGGCTATACGCCTCCCGTGCATAAAGCAGGCGCCGGCGGCGAGGATTTCAGCCAGAAGGAGATACTGAGGACACCCCAGTTCTACTTGATTTTCCTCACTTTCGCCATCAGTGCTGGTGCCGGCCTGATGTCCATCGGCCTCATGAAACTCTATCCGATGGAGGCGCTGCAGGGGGCCGGCTACTCGGCGCTGGAAGCGAGTGCCATCGCGGGCACCGCCATGGCGATCTTCTTCAGCATCGCCAACGGCATCGGGCGCATCGCCTGGGGAACGCTGAGCGACAGGCTCGGGCGCAAGAACTCCGTCATCTTCATGGCGGGCAGCCAGGGCGTGATCCTGTTACTCTTCACCGCCATGGCCGGCAACGAATATCTGCTCTACCTTGGTGCAGCATTGATCGGTTTCAATTTCGGGGGCAATTTCGCCCTCTTTCCTGCACTCACGGCGGATGAATTCGGCAACAGTTCGGTCGGCAAGAACTATCCGCTGGTGTTTCTCTCTTACGGCGTCGGCGGCATCCTGTTTCCGGTGCTTGGCGGTCTGCTCGGCGACATGGGCAACTTCCCGCTCGCCTTCTCGATTTGCGGCGTCGCATGCCTGTCGGGAGCCATACTCATCGCGCTGGTCTTCCCGCCGCGTCACGAAGAGGCCTACCTGCCATTCAGCGTTCACGGTTTCCTGCACCGGGCGCACGTTTTCGACCACGATCCGGAGGACAACCTCTTCAAGTAATGCCTGCAGAGGGGCTGAATATAAGCCCCGTTTTGGGCCGGGCAATTTTGGGCTCTTCAATATAAGACGGGAATGCAATTTCCCGCTGCTCGACGAGCAATCCATATTGCACAGGGTTGTGCATCGCAAGGGAGTATGCCGGTTTCGATGGTTCTATGTCAGATCGTGATAGCTGTGCCGGGTCCGTGAAGGAACGAACATGCCGCGCGGCAACTGTTACGATATGAGTCGCGGCCGGCGGCCGCCATGATAGCAAGAGACATCAGGTGCTTGATCAATCCTTCAGTTGTCACGCGAAGCATTGCAGTGGTCGGGTGATTGTTCCACTCAGCACGGCTTGTGGATGCATTGCATGGATCGCCTCTCGTTACTCATCGGAGGATTTCTATGGCCAACCTGCGTGACCGGCTACGCTCGGTCGACCGGGCTGACATGACATTGGTTGTGGTACTGCTCCTTGTCTACGCCCTCACGCTCTGGTTCCACCTGGATGATCGGCAAGAGAACCTGCCTCCGCTCGTGCGCATCGGAACAAGCGAGGAATCCGGCATTTCGGCGACGCCCGACCCGCAGGCGCCGAAACCCGAAGTTCCCGTTCAGTCGCGTCCCGATGCCGGTAGCGAACCCGAGCCATCCATATCGAGGGATATCACCCCGGCTCGGGACGAAGTCCCGCTGCCGCCGGGTGCTGATGACGCAGGCAGCCTGTATGAACAGAGTGACATGGTGCAGGCGCCGCCGGAAACGCCCGCGTCCACGCAGGCAGGGGGACCGGATGGCGATCTTGCCATTTCCGGTCGCGTACTGGACCGTTCAGGCGCACCGATAGCGGGGATCACGGTAGTCGCCAGGGCCTACAATCTTTTCGATCGTGACAGTCGTCGGCTGATACCTGTCAAAGGGTACCAGCGCGAGACCACCAGCGGTTACGACGGGAAGTATGCCTTCGAACAGCTGGCCGATGGTGAATACCGTCTCAATACCGTCGCGACCAAAACCTACCCAAAGACACAGATTTCGGTTCGGGCAGGCGTGGATTTTGCGGACATCATTCTCACGGGGCAGCTTGAGTTGCGGGTGCATGGTGTGATCACCAGGGTTGACGGTGATCCACTGGAGAGCGTGCGGGTCAGTCCGGTGGTGCTGGAAGCACCGGCGGTGTTCTCCAACAAGGCGGGGCGCTATGCCTTCAAGGTCAAGGTACGGGATACCTTTTCGAGCCTGACGGTGCGCGCATCGAAATCAGGCTACGAGGAGCAGGAGTTGAAGCTGGAAATCGCCTCGCCCGAGGCCGATGACCTCGAGCTCGACATCGTCATGCAGGCGGAAGAGGACAGCAGCCTCGCCCAAGTCAGGGGAGTGGTGCGGGGGACGGGCACTGAAATGGTTTCCAGTCTAATCGTCAGGCTCTCTTCGGCGAAGAAGCGCAAGAGCTATCAGGCCGTGACCGATGAGCAGGGCCGGTTCGAGATACGAGGGGTTCAGCAGGGCGATGATTACATGCTGTCGATCAATGCACCACCCGCCTACAAGGATTACTTCCGGCGGGATATCAGGATCGCGCAGAGCAGAGTGACACTGAACATCGAGCTGGAGGCACTGGATACCGGTACCCTTCGTGGCCAGATGATTAACCTGTACGGTACGCCGGTATCGAATTACACCATGCTGCTCAAGACCAGGGAGACTTCCTTTTACAGCCAGCGCCTGATCGGCGACGGGGCGGGCTATTTCGAGGTCGAGAATGCGCCGGCCGGTGAGCTGCTGTTGAGGACGGAATCGACGCCCTATTACACCATCGGGGGCATCATGCTCTCTTCCGGCGGCACACTAACGGTCCCTGTGGTGCTGGACTGGGGTTACGACGAGATCCGGGGCAGAATCGTGGATGAGGGTGGCTTGCCGGTTGCCGTTCCCAACATCAGTCTCACCTGGTCTCATCAACAGGACGGTCTGCAGAGTACTTCGCGGCGTACAACGGCCGCGGATGAATCGGGGAATTTCCATTTCACCCAGCTGGGACCGGGTGTTCACCGCCTGACCATCAATGTGGAGGGTTACAAGTCGATGACGCTGGATCATGATGTGTCGTTGCAGGGCTCCGCGCTCGAGGTGACGCTGTTTCCGGATGACTAGGCAGGCAAGGAGCCTTCCAGCACTGGAAATCATCCAGACATGGCGGTGTGCCGGGGAATAGCCGTCAAGTCATTGGTGAGCCGAATCGCCGAACTCCAGCGATGATCATGACCGACCGCAAAGGCGTTGTTTGTTAATGCCCAGCGGCAGTCAGTCTGGAGAATATTGGCCTTCGCGCCTCACATCACGGTGAGATTTGTCCATACAGGCCACGGCGACGGAGCATAGGGCAACCTTACCCGTCAGCTTGGTCGCTCCAACTCGCAGACCGGGCTTCCCAAGTAAAAGTGGACAAGTTGCTTTCGCGGATTTGCGGATACAGGCTGGACGATCTCGCCTTGATAAATCCCCTTTTATTAGCGATGATTTCTTCTTGTGATCGATTTACGCAACAGCAAATTACGCGATGGCCAGCATCGATCACACTCTGATCTCAGGTGGGAAAGATCGGATCTGGCGATCCCTCTGAAAGGACATCGATAGTGCTCGCTGAAGCTGCATTCCCATCCAGAAATCAATCATTCCATTGAACTGAAAGGAGCCCCAGCATCATGAAACCATGCCGAAGTTTCATTCAAGGTTTGCTCGCCATTCATTTGTTGCTATTCATGCTTCCTGGCATGGCCGTGGCTGCTGTCGTGTACGGAACCGCAACCTGCAACGACAAGCCCGTGGATGAATTTGAGGTGAAAGATTCCAGAGGTAAGACCGTGACGAGGGTGAAAGTTATAAAAGGCACCTACCGTGTCAATCTCAATAGTGGTTTATATGAAGCTAGATACAATGACAAACCATCTAAAAATCTACACAGCACCTCTCGCCCGCGCCAAGTAAACCTTGAATTTTGCCGTTAGTCTGGAAATGGACCATGAGTAACAACCTCCAAAGCGATCAAGCAGGGCCAGAAAATAAATTCAAAGCCTTCCTGAAAGCTCTCCCCGATGTCATTTTCAAACTGACTCCAGCGGCTGCGACTATTCTGGCCGGCTATCTGGCAGTTGATTTCCAATCCAAAAGTGCCGGCGCCAATTTGCTGAATCAGCGGGAACAGGCAGAAACGCAATTACGGGCCAGCATGTTTTCAGATCTGATCTCTCCGTTGATGGGTGTCAGGAATAATCGAGAATTAAAACTGGAAGAAGAGCGTCTTCTGGTTGAAATGCTCACGCTTAATTTCCATGAGCATGTCGAGGTCAAGCCGCTTTTGTTATATGTAGATAATAAACTATATAAAATATTAGAAGGAGAAATCGAAAAAGGAGATCTTGCTGAGGCTGAAATTCTTGATATGCGATGGTCCTTGAGGTCAATCGTACGGAGAGTGCTCGATCGCCAGCTCGCCGTATTGCAAAAAGAATGCGGCAATGTAGAACACGATTTATGCACGGCCGACTTTAATCAAAACAAAAACCTCTGTATATCTCTTGAAGAAGCTGTGTCCAATGTTCCAATCGACAATAATCCCCAATGCTTGCGGTTTACTGAAACGCAAATAGGCATGTGGGAGACTGAGGAAGATGAAGGGGAGAAGAAACCACAAAGTCACAAGGTGATCGCGCCTGATGGTTCTTACAATATCGAAATATATATTACAGGTGCCGAATGGGAAGAGTGGCGTTTTGATGTTAATGTGCTGATTTTCGAAGGTGATAACCCATTACCCATTGAAACTTCTGGCTTCAATATTACCCCATTCGATCTACCATTCACGGATAACAGCATACTTGACATAGATCACCGCTTTGCTCTCTTTATTCATGATGTTTACGATGCGAATAAAGATGATTCGAACGATGATGATCAGGAAAGGTTTGTGGAGTTATCAGTGGTTTGGTTCCCGCCCGGATATATCCTGCCCCACGAACGTCCCTTCAATTATCGAGAGATACGCAAGATACTCAATTTGAATGCCGAAAAACAAACGAGTCGGATTAAGTTTTTAATCATGCCGTTTAGCCGGACGATGATCGGTCCACTCAGCCCCCAATCGATTGCAGACGATCCCGCACTTCAGGGTTGAAGGGGACGAAGCACATTAAACAGGTGTTGTGAATAGGCATCTCCTCAATATCTTTCCGCATCCTAGCCACCCCCCGCATGGAGGCCATTGGATACATGTCTTTCTGGACCAGCCGCACGCACGGTACAACCTGTCGAATCCAGTCTGTGCATGGCGTTCTCTGAAACCTGCAGTCATCCGCAAGCAGAACAAGCTCAGCGATTTCCGGTCCGACAGGGTGCCCGCTCACTCGGCCCGCGCCAGAAAATCCCCAATGACTTCCGAGACCTCGGGTGCGCGCAGATAACCGTAGCTCTTGTGATTGTTCGGTTCACCTGCGGGGCTTTCATAACCATTGAGTGTCAGGACGTCTTCGACCTGGACGTCGCCAGCCGGTGAATATTCATCGGAGAGCGCACAGTCGAGAGCAACCTTGTCGCCGGGGTCGGCGATGTTGGTCCACTGCCGGACGATCGTCGGTGTCTGTGGTCCCCCGAATTCATCCCGAATCTTGTGGCCGACAATGGGAAGTCCCAGAGGCGAGCCTATGGTCACGAAGTGTTCGATGACGGGCGTGGCTGCTCCATCGAATGTCCGCAGTACATCGTAAGCGATGATCGAACCCATCGAGTGAGCAATCAGCATGATGCGATTTCCCTGCTGTTGCTCGAGCACCTCGGAAAGCCTGGCGCGCATCTCCTGGCGAATCTCCGGCTTGTCGTAGTAATCCGCGAGATCGTCAAACTTGATTCCGATGAGGGATTCCACGTTGGTTCCGAGTCCGGTGAGCTGTTTTTCCACATCAGCCCATCTGCCGGCGTATTTATTTGCGATTGCGCGCGCCTTGTCGAGAAACCCGGGATCGTATCGCTTCAGTGGCCCATCGCCTGCTGCCTTGACATAAGGCTCGTCGTTGTCCGAGAGGGGGGATTCATGGCGCACATCGGCCCAGTAAACCATCCTGAAGGGAACCTCCTCGTTCAAGTCGAAGTTCCGCTCCAGGCCCTCTTCGATCGCTTTCCGCCAGTCGGATTCCAGATCAGCTTTCGGCGGTTTGTTGAGCAAACCATGAATGCCAATAATGATCCGCTCCTGATTTTCTGCAGAGTTCGATTCCATTGGTTATTCCCCGGCGTAGACCAGTGATGTGTATCCCGGAATCATGCTGCAGATGAATGTCAGCAGCCTGATGCCGATACGGGTTTTGTGCTGAGATATCTGTCCCATGTTCATCTTTCCCATAAACGTGGTAAGCCGCATTTACTCGATTTCGCCTCGCTCGTCCTGAACTGCGGTTGTGGCGGGTGCAATCCGGCTGCCTGGCTCAGTGTGTTCCGGACGCTCTTCGACAGTCTTGATCCCGCAGAATTTTCTGTACACCGCAATAGCTGTCCCAGGCCAGGATATGCGACGGGAAGCTTGTGTATCCTTGCCAGCGAGCGACCTGGCATGATCAGGCCATGGCGGCAGAGGCAGGCTTGAGATGCTTGACTCTTTCCAGCCATTTAACTCATGCGCGGGGCGCCATGTCCGATGTCGCCTCGGGTCCTTCGGCAAGGATTCATAAATCATCATGCTCCCGCCAGGCCATCAAGTGACTACTGCTTCTCTCCTGCTGTCTCCAGACAACGCCTCAGGTCGAGGCAATGCTCAGTAATGGCTTCCTCCGGCGGCTCCGTCATTTGCGGTACCGATCCGGCAGGGATGTGTTCAACCACGAAGCGCTCCTCTCTCCTGTTTTCAGCCTCTTCGAGGGTCGCCGGCAGGCCATCGTAAGGTTCTGCTTGCGGTTGCCATTCGTGCAGCGTGACGCGCAACGCATAGCCGTTGCCCGGTGGAACGAGCGTCAGCACGACCGGCGACTGCTGGCCGATACCGGGGTGCAGTCCGATCCATGGCACGAAACTGCGATAACGCAAGCCCGCGACCAGCAAGACGCCCCTCTCGTCCTGTTCGGTTCTCATTGGCAGCCGGTAGCCGCCTGCGGAGAGTTGCCATTCCTGCAGGTCTCCGGGGTCGTCGTTGGCAGGGCGGAGGCTGAGCTGGATACGCCTGGTGCTGGCATCGACGAGGCGCGACGAAACGCCTTCCTGGGAAGCGGCATCACCCAGCAGTGGCCAGAATTCAATCGCATGATCCACCTCGAGCCGGCAGCCCCCGGCTTCGGTATGACCGATATGGCGCCTGGCGTCATCGAGCAGCTGCTGCACGATTGGCTTGCCAAGACCGAAGCCGGCCGATGCCAGGTCCTCCAGTACCTGTTCGAGATCCTGGCGCAAATAGAATGGCAGCGCGAACCGGTCGTGCAGTTCACTGCTCCAGTTCACGAGCTCCGGGGCGCTATCCTCGCGGCTCAGCATGGCCACGATCGCTCGCAGCAATGCCGCGATCGCTGCTGCGCGCTCTGCATCGGGCGGCATGCTGAAGGCGCGGCATTCCACCAGTCCGAGGCAGCCGCGCCCGGGCTGGTAGGGATTCCAGAGCTTTTCGATATTGAGTTCGCTGCGATGCGCATTGCCCGATGTATCGACCAGGAACGGACTCAGGCTGCGCCAGATGTATTCCGGCTCGGCCGTGCCCGACAGCTGTTGCAGCGCAACCGCCAGCTCGCTGAAGGATTCGCGGACATTCTCATCCGGGCGCGGCGACTGGCTGAAACTGCCGACATAGGAGGGAGCAAACCAGTAGGAGAGTGCCGGGTGCCGGATGAAATAGCGGATCATGCGCGGCAACAGCAACGGCTGCTCGAAAAACGGACTCTGGCCGGGAGTGGGGCCGCCGAGCGTGAATTGACCTCCGCCACCGCTGTCGGAGAGATCGCCGTTATAGTGCAGGCGGTAAGCGGACAGGCCCTCGACATCGGCCGCCTCGTAGAGGATGCGGCTGGCGTCGAGAAACTCCCGGGTGCGGGTGGCCGGCGCGGCATTGATTTCGACGACGGCAGGGTCGGGTGTCAGCGTGCTCCAGGCAACCGTGCGATCCACCGGCGGGGGGTGTCCCTGCCAGACCAGCTGCCGCAAGCCCGCCATTGCGGCGGCTTGCGAAACCAGCCGGATCAGCTCCAGAAAGCCCGCTACATCGGGCATGGCAGGCAACTCGATACAGGGCGCGAGGTCATCTTCAGCAGACACCGCGAGGCACCCGGCCGACAGCAGGTAGAGCCCCTCGCTCGCCAGCTCGTCCTCCGCACCGCTCAACGGGATGGCATGATCGTGCAGGCTGGGGCGCGCCAGACGTGGATCCTGCTGCGGATCGGCCTGTGGGTGGTCGCCATCGAGTCGGAAGAGCACGCGCAGGCCCATCTTGCCCGCTGTCCGAAAGGCGTTGCAACACCAGCCATGCCGGTCGAGCACCGCAGCCAGGTGACGCCAGAAATCCTCTACCTGCTGTTGCTGACAGGAGGCGTTTTCACCGAGGGGATCGGTCGGTAGTGGATCGGCCAGCGGCGCGCCATCACGGCGCCGATAGAGGCCCAGGCTCCAGCGCGGCCGCTCTTCGTCGCGATATTGGCGTCCGACCGTTCTCAGGACAAGCGAACCCGGATAGTGACGCTGCAGCCGCCGGAGAATGCGCCGGGCATACTCCTGCTTGACCTCGCCCAGGGCCTCGTTGAGCCACTCCGGGGATTCTGAACTGCGCAATGTAAAAGTGGGTTCGGCGCCGATCCAGACCTCGATGCCTGTATCGGCCAGTGCCTGGTCATGCGCCAGCACAGCGTCATCAAATTCGGAAACAGGCTTTGGCATAGCCGCGAGTGTTTCCCAGATTCATGAAATTGTCAAAAGTGTCTTCAGCGAGTCGTCCTGACTCGCGTTACTCTCTTCCGGTTTCGCTTATATAATCCAGACATGCGCCGCATCCGGATCAAACACACGACTGCTTATTCCTACGAGGAAGCCGTCAACTTGCTGCCCCACACGCTGCATCTGCGTCCGCGGGAAGGCCACGATCTGCGTCTCGAATCATCACGACTGGACATCAATCTCGCCTACCGGATCCACTGGCAACGCGATGTCTATGGGAACTCCATCGCGATCGTGAGTTTTTCCGGGCCGGCCAGGGAACTGGTCATCACCAGTGACGTCGTGGTGGAGCATTACGAAGAGCAACCCATGGAATTTGTCCTTGCCGACAGCGCGAGGCACTACCCTTTCGATTACGATCCCATGGAGCAGATCGATCTCGTGCCTTACCAGTCGGCTGTGTTTCCGCAGGATCAGCGACGCCTCAGGGAGTGGGTCGCGCCGCTCTGTGACAGCAGCGGGCCCCGGGATACGATCGACATGCTGACGCACATCAACAACAGGATCGTGACTGAACTCAACTATCAGGTGCGCGAGGAGCCCGGGGTGCAGTCACCAGCGGAAACCCTGTCGCGCGGCTCCGGCTCATGCCGCGACTTTGCGACCCTCTTCATCGAAATCTGCCGCGCCTGTGGACTGGCGAGCCGGTTTATCAGCGGCTATCTGCTCGACGAGGCCGCGCTGCCGGGCACGCCCGCAACCCATGCCTGGTCGGAAATCTACCTGCCCGGCTCTGGCTGGCGAGGGATCGACTCGACCAGCGGCCAGGTTGTTGGTGGTGATCATATCGCGGTCGCCGTTCACCGCCACCCGCAAGCCATTCCTCCGGTTGCCGGGGCCTTCACCGGCCCTGTCAACGCGAAACCCGGAATGGCGGTCGATGTCGAGGTGACGCGGCTCGGTTGAGAGTGAAAAGCCTGAAGCTTGCAGGGAGATGGTCAGGGTGAAGAGGAGAGCAGAGGCAGCGATGACCGGTGAACTGCCCGGGAACGAGGGGCATCTACTGCGTCGCCCCCGTTCGGCTGACAGACAGCTGGCCTGGACCCGGGTAGGTGGCAAAGAGCAGACTCGCACGAATAGTCAGGGCTGATCAAATGAACGAGCTTCCGGAAATCAATGAAATCGACATCAGCCGGCAGGCGCGAGCGCTTGCCTGGTTGCGCCTGACGGATTACATGCTCGTCGTGGTTTGCGGATTCTGGGCAATCGGCATTTTGACGGAATTGGTCGTCAGCTTTTCCAGTAGCGACATGCATGGGATGCTCTTGCCACTGCTTGTCATGGCGGCTCTTCTCGGCTACGCCGCCTATACCGGCTGGCGGCATGTCGGCGTCATCAACCCCGCTGTCTGGGGCGCCTACAGCATCCTGTTCCCGCTACTGTTGCTTTTGAGCCTCTACATTCTATGGTCCAACCTTGACCTCTTCGGCTCGCTCGATGAGATGATGGAGCAGAGCCCGGTCGAGTCCGCCCAGCAACTCGGGGGGCTCTTCATGGCCGCCTGGGTGGGGATCATCTCCCTGGTCGGCTGGATCGCACTGGCAGTGCTGCGCAATACAGAGATCGCCTCGCTGGATGCCACGGTCGGCCAGGTGCTGTCGCAGCTCGCCACACATGCCGGCATCGCCGCGGCGAGTACGACGAGGGTCAAGCGCATCAACACTCCTCGTGGCTTGCTGATCGGTGGCGCTGGTGTATTGATCCTGTTGATCCATCTCTTCGCGCCACTTCCCGATAATGAAAAGCTCGCGGAGGCCTACCTGAGGTTCTCCCAGCAGATCATGCTCGTGGCCTTCTTCCTGCTCGTCAGGGCGCGGCGCTATTTCCAGATCGATGCCGACTCGCTACTCGCTGTCGACAAGCGGCCGGTGATTCTGTTCCTGCGTTCCTTCGATGACGACGAGAAGCAGAAATTCGCAAGCTCGCAGAGAGCCCTGCTGGACTTTTCGCTGGAAACCAGGCTGGCGAATCATTTCTTCCGTTTCGGGCCCTTTGTCGCTGTCGGCTCTCCCAAGGAGACGGTCCCCCAGCCAGGCGCCGCACGCGTGCTCCTGAAGGACGATGAATGGCAGGGGAGAGTGCTGGGCTGGATCGGGGAGGCAAACCTGATCATCATGTATTCCGGCGAGACGCACTGGGTCAACTGGGAACTCCGGCAGGTCATCGACAGCGGCAGGGCGACCAGCCTGATCCTGATGTTTCCGGAGATCAAGGGGTGGCGCCCCTCGCAGCGCAAGAAAAGCATCGAGGCGCGCGTGGAGAAGATCCGGGAGGTGTTCAGGGAGACGCCGTGGATGGAGGAGCTGGAGGCCTTTGCCGATTTCAAGGGGCTGCGCGCCATGTTGTTCAGGCCGGACGGCTCCATGGTCATGGTCAAGAGCCGCTCTCACAGCCGGGATTCCTATCACCTGGCAGCCCTGGTTGCGCACGAGCAACTGCTCGCCGGAGATGCGGCTGCCCCTGCCGGCGCCACTGAACCTTACCCTCCGGCCCGGCACTCGATCATTTTTCGCGGTGCCGTGATCGCCGCGTTTGCCGTCATGTTGCTTGCGGCCTACTTCCTCATGGCTCCCGACGATAATCGTTCGCAGTTCGAAGCGCCCGAGACGACGCCCCGATTCGACCGCCTGACGTTCATGCAGAATGAACTCTACTATGGGCGAGGAGTGACTCAGGAAGAGGCGCGTAGCATCGGAGAGTCTCTGGTCCGGGAGCAGTACTTTACGGACGATCAGTCCAGCAGTGTGATTCTGGGTTTCAGCGACGGGCATTATGAGCTGGGATTCGTCGTCGACCCCGACTATCTCGACGTTCCCCTGGTGCTCATGGAGTACGGCATGATCGGCAGCCGGGTCGCGCACGAGACACTGCAGGGCAGCCGTGTGGCCGTCATCCTGTATGATGGAAATCTCGACTTCCTGCAGAAGGTCCCGCTGACCTCGATCATGCAGTTCGGCAAGGGCGAGTTGTATTACAGCGAGCCCGTGGACTTGCAGGAGGCGAAAGCGGCTGGTGAGACCTTGCAGCAAATCGGTTTGTTCAACAACGAAACCGGTGCCTCGGTTGCGCTCACCCATGAGAATGGCGCTTTCCAGCTCCGGTTTGTGATGGACACCTCGCAAGCAAACGAGCCCGGGATGCAATCGGCATTTCGTGAAATCAGTCAGCAGGTTGCCAACGAGGTGCTTGGTGGAGAACCCCTCGTTTTTCATCTCTGTGACGATCTCTTCCGAACGGTTCACAGCGAGCATGCGGCGGCGATAGACGAGGCTTCAGGCAGGTAACGTTCGATCTGATAGAAAGGGCCGCAAGCGCGGCCCTTTTGCATGGAATCGAGAGATGCCTGTTATTCGAAGGGTTTCGGCAGAGGCGTCTTCTCGGTCGAGGGCGGCAGGATTGGCAGTACGAACGACGGCTGGTCCCCGGTTAGCGATTTCAGGAAAGCGACGATCGCCGCATTCTCATCGTCTGTATACTTCTTGCCGAGCTGCAGGCGTCCCATGATGTCGACGGCTTCCGTCAGGGTCTCCGCCTCACCGTCATGGAAGTAGGGGTAGGTCATCTCGACGTTGCGTAGCGTCGGCACCTTGAACCTGAAACGGTCTGCGTCCTTGCCGGTCACGGCGGCAAGACCCTCGACCGGATTGTTGGTCTGGTAGGGTTCGACGACCCCCATCTTCTGGAACGATGTGCCGCCCATTGCCGGCCCGTTGTGACAGGCTGCGCAACCGCTGCCCTTGAAGAGCTTGTAGCCTTTCTTCTCCTGCTCCGTCAGGGCGTCGAAATCCCCCATCAGGAACTGGTCGAAGCGCGAGTTGGGCGTGACGAGCGTCTTTTCGAATTCCGCGATGGCTGTCGTGACCTGGTCGATGTTGATCGGCTCTTCGGTGCCGAAGGCGAGATGGAACTCGTTGACGTAACAAGGTATCGAGTTCAGTACATCGACGGCCAGGGTATGCGTGAAGGCCATTTCGCCAGGATTGGCGATTGGACCACCAGCCTGCTCCTCGAGGTCTGCTGCGCGTCCGTCCCAGAACTGGGCGACGTTGAGGCTGGAATTGAGTACCGTGGGAGCGTTGATCGGACCCTGCTGCCAGTTGTGGCCGATGGACGTCTTGAGGTTGTCAGTGCCGCCCATGCCGAGATTGCGACAGGAGTTGCACGAGATGAAACCTGACTTCGAGAGCCGCGGGTCGAAATAGAGTTTCTTGCCGAGTTCGACGAGTGCAAGGTTGACAACCTGGGCAGGCCTGATCGGTTTGATATCTCCCGGTGCCGCCAGGGTATTCGCTGCGATCACCGTGCCAAGGAGAGCAAGCACTGCGTGGCGTGTTATGACTTTCATGAGATTCATCCTTCTGCTGGTTAAGAATCTGCTGTCCTGGATGAGACATCCGCCAGGCAATGACCCCGGAACAATAAAGCTCTGCGCCCTGTAGCATCCCTCTGCTATTGACGCGATCTTCGCTGACTGCCCCCTATGCTGGAGAGGCTGGTTTCATTGAACAGTGACGTGCATCAAGTGATTGGCTTGGATGACATTTTTCAATCTTTCCGCTGCCATACCGCAGTTCCGGGCGCGGCGCCCGGCAGGCCTTCACTCAATCTGCGGCAACAGTGGTTCTGCGCAGTTGGTATCCAGAAGGCTACGGAAGGTATGATCTGCATGGATGCAATTCAGAGACGCCGGCTGGAGTCTCGTCACCAAAGGTATGAAACATGCAACTGATTGAACGACACTATCCGAGACGCTCGAACAGGCCGGAATGGTCTGTTGCACTGATTGCAGGGCTTCTGCTGGGCGCACTCATGCTTCCAGTACCTGCCTGGTCCTCCGACATTTCGGAGCTTCCCCCTCCACTTCAGGAAAAGGTTGCTGATGCCAGTAAGGCATGCGCCGAATTCAACAATGGAGAGTTCTCACTGGGGTGGCGAAGCGTTGCGCGGGTCGATCTCGATGGCGATCTCCGCAGTGACTGGGTGCTGAATGAGATCGGGTTCGCGTGCTCTACGGCGGCCTCGCTCTATTGCGGCACGGGTGGTTGTATGTCGCATTTTCTCATTGGCGATGATCTGCATTCACAACTCAATCAGGGGTGGGAGCTCGTGACCTTTGGCCCGCATCGTGTCCTGCTCGCGGACGTGCATGGATCAAAATGTGGCGGCATCAATCCAACACCCTGCGCGACAGCCAGCATCTGGGATGCTGACCAGCGCCAGTGGCGCACGGCAGCAGGCGACTGGGAGTAGTCTGAATCTCCGGGGGGCCGTCACCGGGCAACTGCATCTACAGGCCAGAGAAGCGGCGGCTTGATGGATGATGCCTCGATCACGCGAATTCTGCAGAGCAGTGACAAGACATGCCCATGTCAGAGATCAAGTTCGAAGAATTCTTTTCCGATTGCCTTTAATGTCGGTTCGCATTCACTCTCATCCTCTTCGACGGTGTAGGAATTTTTCAGAATTTCATGAACGTCGTCTTTCTGTTCCATGTCGAGAAGGGAGCCGACGATTTATTTCACGGAAAGCATGACGCAAGGAGTATTTCCTGTAGAGTAGGCCCATGCTTTTCTTCATACACCTCCAGGACAATGCGATCATGATACGACCTCTCAGAATGACTGCTTTTGTGCTTGCCGCCATCTCATTTGCCTCTGCAGGCCTGATGATCCCGGCGCATGGCGAACAACAGCCGCCGACAACAGAGGCCGTCCTTCCCGCAACGCTCGGCGGCACTGTCACGGATGTCAGGAATGCCATGGGTTATACCTATGCGGAAGTCGATACCGGCGAGGAGACAGTGTGGGTCGCCGGGCCGTCAACTGCTCTCGAGACGGGAGATGCCATCACCTTTCCGACGAGCATGCCGATGCGCGATTTCCATAGCAATTCGATGAATCGAGACTTCGATGTGCTCTACTTCACCAACACCTTCGCGAATGCCAGTGGTGAGCCCATCGGCATGGCTGGCCAGGCATCCACTCCGGGGAAGGCATCGTCCGAGCAACAGGCACCTGCCCTCGACGGGAAGATCGACAAGGCAGAAGGCGGCCAGACGATTGCCGATATTTATGCCAACAGCGAGGCATTCAAGGCGAAGAGTATCCGCGTGCGTGGCGAGGTCACAAAGTTCAACGCCGGCATCATGGGCACGAACTGGCTTCACATCAGGGATGGCAGCACCACGGATGACCTGACGGTAACGACGGACAGTACCGTGGCTGTGGGCGATATTGTCATCGTCGAGGGTAAACTGGAGCTCGACAAGGATTTCGGATACGGCTATTCCTATCCGTTGATCGTTCAGGGTGCGACGATCACGGGAGAGTGAGCCAAGCGACGATATTCAAGTTTGCTCCTTGAGCTATTGATGGCCCGAGATTACTCGGATGGGGCTGGCTTGTTTGTCCGGTTCCCTTGTTTCTGCGTGACGAATCCTGTTCGAGTTCGCTAATCACTCCTCTTCAGTCGAGAATTCCGGGTCGGCCCTGATATATGTGCGATGCATGTCGTGACAATACTTCGCCCACTGGACAGATTCCCGATAGAATTGCATTTTATGCAGATGGCCCGCAGGGTGTGAGCCGAATGAAATCTCTCAAGTTTGTCCTGATCGCGGTTGCAGCCTTTTTACTGGCGTACTACGCCTACTCACCTTACATGACCATCGACCGGATGAGTGAGGCGGCAGAGCAGAATGATGCTGAGGCACTCGCCGGATATATCGACTTTCCTTCCGTGCGACAGAGTCTCAAGCGGCAACTCGATGCCAAAGTCGAAGAGGTCGTCGACAAGCGGTCCGAAGAGAGCCCCGTCAAGGCGCTCGGTGTGGCTGTCGGCGGCTTGCTGGTGGAGAAGCTGGTCGATGCCTATGTCACCCCGGAAGGAATGCGACTCGCCATGCAGGGGAAGCAGCCGGCTTCCGGAAATGACCAGCAGGCTGGCGAGACTGCTGAAGGCAACGACAAGCCGTTCGGCGATGCATCCTTTTCCTACAACTCGCTCAACATGTTCACGGCCACGGTGAAGGACGATGAAACGGGCAAGGAGATCGACTTCGTCTTCAGCCGATCCGGTTTCGTCGAGTGGACGCTGACGGAAATCAGCCTGCCACTCTGATGCCGCGATCGGCGGCATTGTGAAAAAGAGGGATTGGCGTGACGGTTCCTGCTGTTGAACGAGCCGCCCTGTCGATCACGCAGGGTGTGAGAGTCACTGCGGCCGTTGCCCGTCGGGCATGACGCCAAACCGTCGCAGCTGTTCGGCCAGAGAGGCATCGCCGCTCTCCAGCCAGCGCGCGTAGAGGCGCAGGAGTTCCTCGTTCGATTGTTCCCGGTCGCGGCCGCCGGCATGGGCGACGAGTTCCAGCATGTGCACGAAGCTGCGCGTCAGTTCTCTGTAAATGTGGCGGTTCTGGCGCGCCTGCCCGGCAAGGTAGTCGTAGGCTGCGCTACCCATTCCGACGAAGTAGTCGCGCCGGATGCCGCGCCGCGCGTAGCGCTCCGGGAAGAAGGCGCCGAGAAACAGCGCCATGTCGCCGAGGCGTTGCAGCAAGAGGCAACGCTCGCGCTGATTCGCGGCTGCGTGTGCATCGCCGTAGAGCAGCGCCAGTGGCCGGTTGCCGGGCCGGCCCTCATGATAGTCGAAGAAGTGATCGCTGCGGCTGAAGCGGTGCATCATCTCGCCGAGATACCAGAGGGTGTCCTCCTGCGGCGGCGGGCGCAGCTGTCCGGCGTAGCGGTGCAGGCGGCGCCGGAAGTAGTCCGGCAACGAGGTCTCGACACGCACATGCTTTGACGTCCCCCTGTTCGGCATCGGTCTCTCCTTCACATCGGACGGTTCCTGAATGTATAGCACATCCTTGCATGCGCAGACATTGTGCGGCTGTTCGCCACGGAGCGAGGTATCAGTTGCCGCTGGTCATCCTGCGCAACGTGCGGTCACCCCTGATGAGATGGTGGTAGAGCGCGGCCAGGACATGCCCGAGGATCAGCAGCCAGACGAGCCAGGCGCCGAGGATATCCTTGTGGATGAAGTCGACGGGTTCCTCGAACTCCTCGAAGGTCATGCCGGAGGCGGACCATGCCTCGAACAGGGCTGTCTCCTTGAAGCTCGGGATAGCGAACAGGAAGAAGTACTCGGTCGCCACGCCTGTGCCGAGATAGCCAGTGACCGGCATGATGATCATGATGGCATAGAGAGCATAGTGGCCGAGCTTCGCCGCGAGGTGCTCCAGCCTGTTGCCGGGCTCGGGGTCGGGCGGGCGGTTGGAGATGCGCCACAGGATACGCAGAAACACGATGACGCCGATCGTCACGCCGATGGAGAGATGCAGTTGCAGTGCCGTCCAGTTCTCCGGCGTCTTCGTCTCCGTGAACCAGTGACGGTAGTAGACCGAGATGTAGGAGCCGAGAAACAGCAGAGCGGTCAGCCAGTGCAGCCATTTCGCAATGGTGCCGTAGTTGTCGGCTGTGTTTTTCAGACCCATGAGGATTTCTCCAGCGCAAGGGTGTACAAGAGAAGGTCAAGCCAATGTTAGCAGGCTCAAGGCAGACCTTCCCTGCAATCCGCAGGGTTTCCCCATGGCGACAGAAACGCTGTTCGAGGCGGGGAGCCATGCCGGGATGAAAACCGGTGGCAGGAAGGATGCCGGGCGGCTAATGCTGGCAGACGGAGAGGCTCCGGGAATATGTGTTGTCGTTTGTGGCAGGGCTGTCGGCCCTTTTCAGGCCGCTGGGTGGGGGTCGATGAAGAAGACGCTGATGTTCTGCGGCATCACTCCCTCTGGCAGCAGGCGCGGTCAGCTTTCCCTCCGCGATTCTCAGAAGCATTGCCTGCCGCTGGCGGCCAGTCAGGGAAAATAAAAAAGCGGCTGGCAATCCTTGTCTGCCACACCGCCCTGAAGAGACCCGGTTGTACCGGTCTTATTGCTCTTTTTTCATCCCTGCCGCCACTAACCAAGCACAGCGACTTTTTCTGCGCGATGAAGGTATCGTCCTGACTCTTCACCGCACGCGAGCTTGGAGTATATCAGCTCCTCGCGAAGTGTCCATGACTTGACGCCATGAGCAGCTAATTCAGGGGAGTGGATGACGTATTCGAGCACCTGGCTGCTCCAGCGGGTGGCAGAAGAGTGATATGGCTGGCCAACAGGAACGACCTGCGCCATGGGGTGGCCCGTGACATTCCGTCTGTCAAGTCAGCAGGAGACGGGTTTCGCTTCCTTTTCCAGCGCCTGCAGCGAGTCGATATTGGCACAGAAACTCAGGTCGACCTCGGCTGTCGTGTTGTTACCGGCGAGTGTATCGTCGCACAGCGCCTTGTCGCCGCAGGAATCGCATTTCTCCATGTGCTCGCGAATCTCCACCGACGGCTGCCGGTGCAGGTAGGCGGCCTTGTCGATGCCGAGAAATCGGAGCATTTTCGACAGCCGAAGTCCGGAGAGCTCGTTGTCGAGGCGATTGCGATAGGCGTGTCCACGGACCAGGTTGCGTCCGATTGCGATTGGCATCATCACCACCACGCCCATCACGAGGGCCGCAAGCAGCAAGGTGCCGAGAAGACTGCCGATATCCATTGGGATGCCCATTGTTGTCACCGTGTCGAAGTATTATCAGGATGTTCCGGATTATCCATCCGACGCCCTGCGGCAGGAATTGATGCCGATCAATTCGCCGATATATCAATAGATTCTAATGGACTGATTTTTCGTGTTTTTCGGGATTGCCGCATCTTCCGGGGCGGCCGATTCCTGCACAGCGCCAGAATATCGTCAGCCGGGCAAGCGGGAGGCTACTCCTTGAGCTGCGCCAGCCGCGCGACGACTTCGGAGGGCGGTTGCAAGGCGCCAACGAGACGTTCAGCCTGTTCGACGAGTTGCCTGCGCTGCTCCTCGTCGAAGAGTTCGAGCGCGGCCGAGAGCCCCTCTTCCGATTCGCTGAGCAGGCAGGGGAGCAGTTCGTCCTCCTCGATCAGGCTGTCCGGATCCAGCAAGTCGGGAACGATCGGCTGTTCGAGCAGGCTGAAGTGGAAGGCGCGCGCCTGCTCCTCCTCGTTGAGCTGTTGCTCTGCCTGCGGATCGCCCGTTGCGTTGACGCGGATGGTTCGCATGATGACGTTGATGAGCTGCTGGATGGCTTGCTTGTTGCCTTCCTGCTCGTCGGCCAGGGTGCAGGCTTTCTCGTAGGCCTTGTCGAGCTCGGCCTTGAGATCGAGGATCACCTGACTCTCCTCGTTGGGCTTGAGCTCGATGGCCTGCTGTACGAGCCGGCGCAGGTCGGTGACGAAGTCGAGCAGTTCCTCGTGGTCAAGGCGCTGCACCTCGATGATCTCCTCGTGGGATGGATCGATGATCGGGCGCGGGAACAGCGGGTTGTCGAGCTTGCGCATGAAATGGCGCTCGTGCCTGCCGGGTTTGTTGCTGAAGGGTGCCTTGCTCATGACTGCGTCGCTCCGGGTGAACGCCGCTATGCTATCAAAATCCGCGGATGCTCACGATGTGGCGTTCGCCGCTGATGCCGGGTATCGCAACTTTCTCGACGGCCACGGACAGCTTCCTGTCGGCGATTTCGTCGAGTTCATCGCCTGGATAGCGGCCCTTCATGGCAACGATCGTCGTTTCCGGCGTCAGCAGGTGCGCGCACCAGTCGAGCATCTGCCGAAGGCTCGCGAAGGCGCGCGACGTGATGAAGCGCGGCGGCGTACCGGGCCGCCACGCCTCGATGCGTGCATGGACGACCGCGAGGTTGTCGAGCGCCAGTTCGAGCCGGACCTGGTTCAGGAAACGCGTCTTCTTGCTGTTGCTGTCGAGCAGCGTCACCGCTTGCTGCGGGCGGCAGATGGCGAACGGGATGCCGGGCAGGCCGCCGCCGCTGCCGATATCCAGCACGGGGCCTTCACCGATGAAGCGCAGGATCGACAGCGAGTCGAGCAGATGGCGCGCAACGGCCTCGCCGGCATCGCGGATCGCGGTCAGGTTGTAGGCCCTGTTCCACTTCTCGAGCAGGTCGAGAAAGGCGAGCAGTTTGCACGCGGCGGCATCCTCGAGTTCGATCCCGAGTTGCGCGGCGCCTTGTCGAAGCTCGTCGCGTCTGTCTGTCATTGGCCTGGCGGGGAAGCCGGTCCCGGCGCACGGGCGCGAATCCGGATGAGTCCGCACCCGGGCCGCTCCGGGCAGGCTGTTCTCATGCCGACTTGCGTTTGAGGTAGATCACGAGGAGTGAGACTGCGGCCGGCGTGACGCCCGGGATGCGCGCGGCCTGGCCGACTGTCGCCGGCTTGTGCTGCGCGAATTTCTCGCGCAACTCGGCCGACAAGCCATGCACCCGGGAGTAGTCGAAATCCTCCGGCAGGCTCAGGCCGGCGCTCTCGCGCGTGCGCGCGATTTCGAGTTTCTGGCGGTCGATGTAGCCGGCGTATTTCGCCTGGATCTCGACCTGCTCGGCCACCTTCGGATCGGGGTGGCCCGGGCCCACGCCCTCGATGGTCATGAGCTTGCGATAGTCGAGTTGCGGGCGCGACAGCAGGTCGAGCGCGCGGGTCTCGCGCCGTAATTCGTCGTTCAGCAGGTCGTGCGCCTGGCCGGGCGTCAGGTCAGCAGGGCGCACGAGGTGGCTGCGCAGCCGCTGCTGCTCCTGCTCGATGGCCTCGCGCTTGTCGCAGAATGCGCGCCAGCGGTCATCGTCGACGAGACCGAGTTCGCGGCCCTTCGGCGTCAGGCGCAGGTCGGCGTTGTCCTCGCGCAGCAGCAGGCGGAACTCGGCGCGGCTCGTGAACATGCGGTAGGGCTCCTGGGTGCCCAGCGTGACGAGGTCGTCGACAAGCACGCCGATGTAGGCCTCGTCGCGGCGCGGCATCCAGGGGTCCCGTTCGCGGATTTTCTGCACGGCGTTGATGGCGGCGAGCAGGCCTTGCGCGGCAGCCTCCTCGTAGCCGGTCGTGCCGTTGATCTGGCCGGCGAAGAAGAGATGGCTGACGTGCTTCGTCTCGAGCGAGGGTTTGAGATCGCGCGGGTCGAAGAAGTCGTACTCGATAGCATAGCCGGGACGCGTGATGCGCGCGTGCTCGAAACCCTGCATCGACTGCACGAGTTGCATCTGGATATCGAACGGCAGCGAGGTCGAGATGCCGTTGGGGTAGACCTCGTTGACGGTCAGGCCCTCAGGCTCGACGAAGATCTGGTGTGACTCCTTGTCGGCGAAGCGGACGATCTTGTCCTCGATGGAGGGGCAGTAGCGTGGACCGACGCCCTCGATGACGCCCGAGTACATCGGCGAGCGGTCGAGACCGCTGCGGATGATCTCGTGGGTGCGCACATTGGTGCGTGTGATCCAGCAGCTGATCTGGCGCGGATGTTCCTCCGGCTTGCCGATGAAGGAGAAGGTCGGCACCGGCGTGTCGCCGGGCTGTTCGTCCAGGACCGAGAAATCGATCGTGCGGCTGTCGATGCGTGGCGGCGTGCCGGTCTTCAGGCGGTCGACGCGGAACGGCAGCTCACGCAGCCGTTGCGAGAGCCTGTTCGACGGCGGATCACCGGCGCGGCCGCCCTCGTAGTTCTCGAGGCCGATGTGAATGCGCCCGCCGAGGAAGGTGCCGACCGTCAGCACCACGGCCCTGGCACGGAATTTCAGGTCCATCTGGGTGACGACGCCTGTGACCCGCTCGTCCTCGACGATCAGGTCAACGACAGGCTGCTGGAAAATGTCGAGATTCGGCTGGTTCTCGAGCGCCTGGCGCACGGCCGCCTTGTAGAGCAGGCGATCGGCCTGCGCGCGGGTTGCGCGCACGGCCGGCCCCTTGCGCGAGTTGAGTACGCGGAATTGGATACCGCCGAGATCTGCCGCGTGCGCCATGAGGCCGCCGAGCGCGTCGATCTCCTTGACGAGGTGTCCCTTGCCGATCCCGCCGACGGCCGGGTTGCAGCTCATCTGGCCGAGGGTCTCGATGTTGTGTGTCAGCAGCAGCGTTTCTGCGCCCATGCGCGCGCTCGCGAGCGCGGCCTCGGTGCCGGCATGGCCGCCGCCGATAACGATGACATCGTAGGTGTGCGCGTAAAACATGATCAGAGGTAAAATAGTCCGGAACAGGGCGAATTTTAGCAGGAAAAAGAGCGACTTATCATGGCGAAAAATGCGGAGAAGGAAGGCGTCATCAAATTCCGGCTCGATTTCAGGCAGAGCGGTCCGCTCGACTTCCCGGAACTCGGGGCGCTCGAGACCTGCCGCCAGCGGTTCCGCGCGCTGGGACTGATCGGCGGCAATGACCCGCAGCGCTACGAGGGGCTCGGGTACGGCAACATCAGCCACCGCCTCGCGCCCGGCGACGAGGCCTTCGTCGTCTCGGGCACCCAGACCGGGCATCTCGAGAGCATGGGTGCGGAGGGCTACGCGCTTGTCACCGGCTGCGACCCCGAACGGAACATAATTGAGGCGGAAGGCGTGATCAAGCCATCCTCGGAGGCCATGACGCACGCCGTCATCTATCGCGAACTGCCGTCGGTACAGGCCGTGATCCATGTTCACAGCCCCGACATCTGGAACAGGGCCGACGAACTCGGCCTGCCGCAGACCGCGCGCGACGTCCCCTACGGCACGCCCGCGATGGCGGCGGAGATGCGGCGCATCATCGCATCCGGTATGGGCGGCTGGCACACCATCAGCATGGCCGGCCACGAGGACGGCGTCATCACCTGGGGCGACAAGCTCGACGAGGCGGCCGCCGAGCTGGAATCGCTCTATCGGCAGGTGGTCAGCGATCGAGAAAAAGCTTGAGCTTTTGCGCGGCCCCGGTCGAGGCCCGGATGTAGAGATCGAGAAAATGGTCCATGCGCTTGCGTACCGGGCCGCAATGCATTTCGTCGAGCCAGGACCCTTCCGCGTACTTGAAGGCCGCCGGGCAGAGAGGGCAGAAGCGGTTGACCCAGCAGCCGCAGCAGGCGGTGTTGCGAACCTCGATGTAGCGTTCGCGCTGCTCCCGTACGATGCTCTCGTCGATGCCGGCTTCGAGCGATCCGATCGGGTGGAGATTGAGACTGCTGCAGACGAAGAGAGCTCCCTCGGCGCCGACTGCGACCCCACCTGCACCCGGCAGACATTCACCGCTATGCCGCCAGCGTGCCATGTCCTCTTTCGGCTCCATGCAGCGCGAGGCAAAATTGTGAAACGGTGCTTCGTACATGGCTGACGGGATGAACCGGGTCCGGCTATTGTCACCGGTCAGTACATAGTGGCTGAAGCGTTCGAACATCTGCCTGCCCTGTTCGCTCAGCGCATCCATGTCGCCCGGCAGGTAATCCGGATGCTGCCTGTGGCAGGCGCTGTCGCCCGTCGGGTTCATGATGGAGACGGAGAAATTCCCGCGATGGCCGCTGAATGGCTCGAACAGGGCGTTGTCGTTGAACCAGGCGTCGATGCGTTCCATCTCGAACGGTGGTGCGATGGTGCAACCGAGACCGACCATATTGCGATAGAAATCCTTGTCGATCTTACGGATGCGTTCCAGTGCGCGCATCACGAGCGCGTGGGTGGGCTTGCCTGTTTCGGTCAGCCTGTACCTGTCGTGAATCTCCTGCGGACCGTCGAGACTCAGTTGCAGCTTGATGCGTTTGGCGATGCAGAATCTGATGATGCGCTCCTTTAGCAGGAGCCCGTTGGTGACGATCTGGAAATGGTACTCGGAGCCACTGCCGCTGCTGTTGAGGCGGTTGACCAGGGTCTCGATAGCACCGAAATTGATCAGGGGTTCGTCACCGTAGAAGACGATGTCGACATGCTCCGACCTGGCGGAGTTCACGCGGATGAGTTGCAAGGTCTCTTCCACGCTGGCGGGTTGCAAGGTGACCTCGAGATGGCCGCGCTCCTTTTTATAGAGACCGGAATAGGTGCAATAGCTGCAATCGAGGTTGCACTGATAGCTCGTGAAGACGAAAAAGAGCTTCATATGACCCCGGATCGATTCGGAGAAGCCGGGGTCTTGGAAATCGTTTTGCAGGAGCGGTGGCAGCTCATCGGTCGACAGCAATTGCCTGACACACTCCGCCGGGATGGCGCCGACGGTGCCGAAAGCATCCTGCGGCAGCTTCTGATTCAACCTGAGCTTGGCATAACGCTGTTCGAGACTCTTATAGTCGCCGAACGAGGGAATCTGGTACAACTTCCCGGTATCCCCGTGAAACAGAAAATTCCGATCCGCTCCAAGCGTCCTGAAGCGGATCAGTGGATTGAGATACATGCTCAGTAGAGCGGTTCGCGGTTGTCGTGATGTCCCATGGTGCCCGGCTTGTTGCCGATACAGTGTCCGTCGCACTTGTCGCCACTCTTCAACGGCTCGGTGCGAGGAGCTTTTTCCGAGACTTTGGGAACCTGTCTGACGGAGTCGCTGGTATGTTGCATGACGTGCCTCCTTTCCTTGTGCTGATGCAGGCACGGTTTATTTGCCTGCACTGTCTCTTCATGTCTAGCCGATAACAGGCGAACAATCCCGGAAAACTTGCCTCGAATTGATCCCGCGCAATTCGACCATGAGCTGGTGATGCGGATTTTCCACCGATGATTGGATGTGTCGATCGACAAGGACCTCGCGGTTTCGTCGGGCGGTTCATCGCGCTGCTGGCGTCACCTCAATATTTCAGGTCATCCTTCGTGAAGGGGCGTTCGGGGTTCTTGCCGAGCACGCGCCGCAGGATGTCGTTCATGGTGTGGATATCGTTGTCGAAACCGCCATGGCACGTGCTGCGCGTGCGTGGACCGCTGGCGCCGTTGGAGAAATACATCTTCGGCAAGCCCCTGGCGAACCTCACCTGTTTCCTGAATTTCTCCATGCCGAGCAGCGGACGTTCGCCGGTCTCCTCGAAGGCGTTGGAGACGAGGTAGAGCAGCGACTTGCGGTAGACCCGGGCGACGTTGTCGTCGCGTTCGAGGGCGTCCTTGAGATTATAGACCGCGAAATCGCCCAGCCTGACCCTGGTCCTGCCCCTGATGACATCGAGATAGGTGTCGTTGTAGAGATCGATCGAGCAGGCGGGCGCCATCAGCGCGCAGCTCTCGAAACGGATCCTGCGCCGCCGGATCACATGCAGCAGGTGCGCGATGACGATCGCGCCGGTGCTGTGCCCGACGAGGTGCAACCTCTTCATCGGCTTGCGCCTCGAGAGATGTGTCACGAAACGCTCGAGGGCGTCCGTGCCCGCGCCGTCGCGGTCGAATGCCTGCAGGGCATCCTGCTTCATCTCGTTCCACAGCAGGGTGCCCGGACGCCGGATGAGACCCTCGATAAACCTGTCCGTCAGGTCGCTGATGGCACCGACGCGCTCCTCGGCGTCGCCCTCCTTGCGCGTGATCAGGTCTTTCAGTTCTTCCACGAGGCCGGTGTCGTACATGACGTGAAAGGGATAGACGCGGTTGGCCTTGAAGACGTCGCGCATGGCGTTGATGCGCCGCGCGGAGTCCTTCGGCGAGTTGAGCCCGCCGTGGGCGTAGAACAGGACGTGATCGTACTTGTCGCTTTCGCCGACGAGCCTCGCGGTCTGTTCGATGTCGCCGGCGGTGCTCCAGTAGCGGCCGCTCTCCTTGTACCTGCCGTCGTCGACATGCACGAAGTGGCCGGCGATCTTGGCGCGCGGTACCGTCGGCTTGAACAGGAACTTCGTCCGCTGCGCCGGCTGCAGCAGCGAGGCCGCCGGGTGCATGCCGAAGACCTGCGGCGTCGGGCGTGCAAGCTGGAAAATCCAGGCATCCATGACGTTCTCGATCCAGTCCTCGTAGGTCCAGAGCGCGATTCCGCGGTCGCCCCAGTCCCTGCCCCAGGAGTTCTGCACGATGAAACCGTCGCTGTTGTAGCCGATCAGCGCGAAGGCGTGCCCGCCAATGGGGCGCTTGCCGTGCCGGATGATGCCGTTCGAAGGTGCTTGCCAGCCGCTGTGCACCTTGGCCGAGACCGCGATGATGCCGCTCTCGTTGAGAGCCGCGTGATAGTCGACGAGTCGCGGCTGGATGCGATAGTAGGCGCCGATGGTCGTGTTGCGTGCTCTCTTGGCGCGCTCGATAGTCAGGTCGCCGGGCCTGGTGACGAGATAGGGCCACTCCTCCTCGGTACAGACCCCCATGTTCTTCCAGCCGTGAATGGCGCCGCGCAGGCTCGAGCCGTCGTATTCCTCGCCAGGCCATTCGTCGTGCCTGCGCGCCATTTCGTAAAGCATGCGTGCGCTGACCCTGGTATCGGATCCGCCGACCTGGTAGAGCCTGTTGATCGTCGCGGCAACGGCGAAGCCGGTGCAGGCCCCCTCGCTTTTCTGGTCGAGAATATGCAGGCTGTCCGGGTCGACGCTGATGTCGGGCTTGAGACTCTGCAGATGCGGACGGTAGAGCCAGTCGCGGCTGTCGGGCACATCCTGCTGGGCGTTGGTGATGTAGTTGTTTCTTGACATCCATCTCTCCTCGTTGACTTGCGGCTGTCAGTCTAGCGCAGCACAACGCGGTCGGGGCAACAAAAAACCGCCCCGGGGGGCGGCCCTGTCGTCGCGGAGCGGATGTTTTCAGGTGAGGATGAATGCCCGGATGAATTCGCGCGCGTAGTGGTCGAGGAGCAGGAAGGCGAACAGCGCGCTGAGGTAGAAAATCGAATAACCGAAGGTCTTCATCGAGTGCGCATCACCCTCGGTGCAGCAGAGCTTGGTCGCGTGGTAGATGAAGCCGATGCCGAGCGCGATGGCGCCGGCGAGGTAGATCAGCCCGCTCATCTTGGTGACGAATGGCATCAATGTGACCGCGAACAGCAGCAAGGTGTAAAGCAGGATGTGGTACTTGGTGAAGATTACACCATGCGTCACGGGCAGCATCGGGATGTCGGCCTTGGCGTACTCCTTGCGGCGCTTGATGGCCAGCGCCCAGAAGTGCGGCGGCGTCCAGACGAAGATGATCAGGAACAGCAGCAGCGCATCGTAGTTGACCTCACCCGTGACGGCGGCCCAGCCCAGGATCGGCGGCGCTGCGCCCGCGGCCCCGCCGAGCACGATGTTCTGCGGCGTCGCGCGCTTCAGGAACATGGTGTAGACGATGGCGTAGCCGACCATGGAGATGAAGGTCAGCAGCGCTGTCAGCGGGTTGACCAGGAAGTAGAGAATCAGCATCGACAATATGCCGATGGCGACTGCGAAAGCAAGCGCCATGCGCGGCGTGAGCTGGCCCTGTGGCAGCGGCCGGTTTTTGGTGCGTTCCATGATGGCGTCGATGCGCTGGTCGACATAGTGATTGACGGCCGCGCCGGAGGCGGCTCCGAGGCCGATGCCGAGCGTGCCGAAGATCAGGATGTCGAGGGGAACGAAACCGTTGGTCGACAGCATCATGCCGACAACTGCCGTGAAAACGATGAGTGCAACCACCTTGGGTTTGCACAACGCGTAACACTCCCTCCATGGGAAGTGCACGAGCCTGCGAGATATACTCAGCTCCATAAATCAGTCTCCCGTCGTGATGATGCTGACCTTGCTCTGCCGGATTTTGTAATTGAGGTAGATGACAGAGAGTAGCAATAAAGCCGCACCGCCATTATGCGCGACCGCGAGCGGCAGAGGCAATACGTAAATCACGTTCGAAATGCCGAGCAGGAATTGCGCGACGACGAAAAACAGCAGTGCGTGCCCAGCGCCTCGATAGACCCAGTTCGAGCGTTTCGAGGCCAGCAGGCCGAGCAGGCCGATATAGAGCAGGGTGACGACTGCGCCGATACGGTGCACGACGTGGATTGCCACGCGCTGCTCACTTTCCAGCTGGCCGCCCTCGTAGTTGACGCCCGGTTCGTGAAAAATGTCGAAGGCATCCTCGAACTCCATCGGCGGCCACCAGGATTCCTGGCATTTCGGGAAGTCGTCGGCGCAGTGCAAGGCGGCGTAGTTGGTGCTGACCCAGCCGCCGAGCGCGATCTGCGTGAACACCACGGCGAGAGCGATCATGGCCCACGGCTTGAGGTTCATGGCCGGCAGGCTGTTGCTGTAGGCCGGTCCGGTGTCGCGCGACTTGAGGTATTGCCACCACAAGAGTCCCAGCGTCAGCATCCCCATGAGCAGGTGCAGCGTGACGATATTCGGCGCGACGAGATGGGTCACCGTCCACATCCCCAGCAGCGCCTGGAAGGTCACGAGCAAGACAAGGAAAAGCGGCAGTTTGACCTGCTGGCCGGGATCCCTGCGGTTGACGAGCGCGATCAACGCCAGCGCCAGGATCAGCAGGCCGAGGATACCGGCTACATAGCGGTGGATCATCTCCTTCCACGCCTTGCCAGTGTCGATCTGCGCACCCGGGAACGCCTCGAGAGCCTCTTCATGATCGGCGTGCGGGGCGAGAAGCTGTCCATAGCAGCCGGGCCAGTCGGGACAGCCGAGGCCGGCATCCGAGAGCCGCACGTAGGCGCCGAGTGTGACGACGCCGAAGGCGAGAATGACGGCAAGAAGATTAATGCGGGTGAACCAGCTTTTCATTGGCAGTGTCTGTCATTCTGATTACTTGGGTTTGATCCAGGAGACCCTGACGAGGCGCTGGATGTCCTTGAGAATCTTCGGTCCCTCGATCGACGGCGGGTAGTACATCATGAGATTGCCGAGCGGATCGACGAGATAGAGGTTGTCGGTATTCAGCGCATCACCGTCGACGTGGAACTGCGGCAGCCATGCGGCATTGCTGTCCGCTCTCGCCACGATCAGGTCGGGATGGGCCTCGAGCAATTCGGGCGCGAGGGTTGCCGGCTCACCGACCTGTACGAGCAGGCGCTGTCCCCGGTCCATGTCCTTGCCGAGTGCGAGGCGTACCTGACGTGACTTGTAGAGCTGCTCCGCACAGACCTCCGTGCACGGGCCCTCGATGAAGGTCGTCCAGGTCCATTTGCCCTCGAGCAGGGTCTTCTCCTTCGTCTCGTCTCCGACGGAAAGAAGAATGGTGTCGAGCGGGCGGGCCGGCGTCACCAGCAGGCCATGGTTTTTGGCGCCCAGCTGGATCAGCTCGGGCTTGACGTAGAGCGCGATGGCGAGCAGCAGCGGGGCGGCGAACAGCAGCGCGGTAATCAGCAGTAGTTTCTGTTGTCGTTTCATTCTTTTCTGAAGCTGTAAACCAGGAACAGGATCACCAGTGCAGCCGCCAGGCTGAACCAGGTCACGGCATAGCCCCTGTGTTTTTCAGGCGGCATCCTGACAGGCGACCAGGCTGTTTCGACCGCGCCACTCTCGCCGTTCGCGAGCAGCAGCACGTAAGGTGCCAGATCCAGGCCGAGGCGATTCCCGATCCAGCCGATGTCCAGGTAGGGTGTCCGGTAGGGACGGTCGAACGTTGTCTGGTCGAGGTCGCCGAGCCGGAAACCGACTTCGGGCGGGGGCCGCAGCAGGCCCTCGATGCTCACTTCTTCGCCAGTGATCTCTTGTTTTTCTTCGAGCCGTTTCTGCCATCCGGTGTTCACGAGGAGGGTGTCGCCATCCGTCGTGCGGAACGGGATGTAGGCATGGTGGCCAACTTGCCCCTCGTTGACCTGGTTTTCAAGAAAAATCTGTTTATCGGGCAAGAAGTTGCCCTGTGTCACGACGCGCTGGTAGCTGTTCGACTCCAGGTCATCGATGACGTCTCCGAGCGGCACGCTCGTGCGCGAGCGCTCCTCGTACATCGTGATCAGGGCCTGCTTCTGTTGCGCCCGGTCGAGCTGCCAGAAACCCAGCGAGACCGCCAGGGTCACGAACAGCAGTGTCAGGACCATGAGGCCGGGGGAAAAGCGTCGGATCGGCATGCAATGAAACAGGTATAATAGTGTAAAGGGTTTCCAAGGTTACACGATGGTCAAGATTTTTATTCTACTGGTTTTGCTGGTGATTCTGGGTGCGCTCGGCTCCGGTCTGTACTATATGATGACAGACAAGGGGCAGACCGACAGGGTCGTCAAGGCCCTGACATGGCGGATCGGCCTCTCCGTGACCCTTTTCCTGCTTTTGTTCATTCTGTTCGCCACGGGCATCATCGAGCCGCATTCGGCGTTTCCGGGAAAACCTTCCCCCTAGGCCAGGCAGCCGGCTGGCAGCGGGGCTTTTTCTTTTTGTCACTGCGTGACGGCAATCTACCTCTATCGCTTCGCGATGATCTGATATTAAAAAGCGGCGGGTGCGCCGCGGACATGCTTTTTTCTTTGCTTGCCCAAAGAAAAGAAGGCAAGAGAAAGGGCACCCTGCGATCGCCTGATCGCTGCGCTTCTCGGCTCTGGCTCCTGCAGCCATGCAGGACCGTAGGATGCGGTGAGCAAGGCAAACCGCATCTGTTGAAGGACAACCGTTATCGATGCGGTTCATGAATTCTCCGCATCCTGCGAAAACGGACCAGCCACCAGTTGCGACTGGACGACCACCGAGGACCGTGGGATGTGGTGAGCAAGGCAAACCGCATCTGTTGAAGGACAACCGTTATCGATGCGGTTCATGAATTCACCGCATCCTACGAAAACGGACCAGCCACCAGTTGCGACTGGACGGCCACCGAGTACCGCAGGCAAAGCCGGAGAAAGCAAAAAGGTGTTTGAGGGATCGAAGATCCCGAGTTCTTTTTGCGCCGGTTTGGCCGAGGAACACAGGGAACCCGCAGGGTGGCGTCCCGGAGCGAATGCTTTTGCCTACTTTTCGCGAAAGAAAAGTAGGGTGGGTGTGCGCCACCGCGCACATCAAAATCAAGACATCGCGAAGCGATTCGCATCAGAAAACCTCCACGCAGTGAAAACAGCATCATCGGGTTGCCGCCCGTCAATCTCTCGTCCAGCTCCCGGACTTGCCGCCATGCTTCTCGAGCAGGCGCACCTGGTCGATGACCATCCCCCTGTCGACCGCCTTGCACATGTCGTAGATCGTCAACAGGGCGACCTGTGTAGCATTCAGGGCCTCCATTTCGACACCGGTCTGGCCGCGTGTCTCGACGCGCGAGCGGCAGAGCACGGCATTATCGCCGGGTTCCAGCCCGATCTCGACCTTGGTCAGCGCCAGCGGATGGCACAGCGGAATCAGGTCCGAGGTCTTTTTGGCTGCCATGATGCCGGCGATGCGCGCGATGCCGAGCACGTCGCCCTTCTTGTGAGTGCCGGCCCTGATCATCGCGAGCGTCCCGGGCTGCATGCGGATCACACCCTCGGCGATGGCGATGCGATGTGTCGCCTCCTTGGCGCCGACATCCACCATGCGGGCATCGCCCCGCTGGTCGAAATGCGTGAATTCCGGCATCAGGACGCCCTGGTCTTGAACTCGATCGCCTTGTCGACCTCGTGGACCTCGAAGGTCATGGTGTCGAGGTCGGCCAGGACCCAGGTCGCCGGCGACGTGCCGACGCCGCCGACCGTGCCCGGGTTGACGTAGGCGGTCCGGCCGCCGTTGACGTTCTCGATGGTGTCGATCTCGACCTTGTGGCTGTGGCCGCAGCAGACCATGTCCCAGTCGCCGGTCAGGGCCATCGCCCTTGCATAGTGCGGATAGTGCACGATGAAGATGCGCTTGCCGCCGAGTTCGATGCCGGCATCCTGTCCGTGATAGCGCAGCACGCTCTGCGGATGTGTGGTGCTTCTCGTCAAGGCTACCAGGTCGCCGGTGTTGTTGCCGTGAATGACATGCACCGGGACCGGCTTGTCGATCTTGTTGAGGCAGTTCAGCGTGCTTGGCGCAACGACATCACCACAGTGCAGGATCGCCTCGGCGCCATGCCTGACGGCATCTTCCGCTGCTGCGCGCAGCAGGGGGATATGGTCATGACTGTCGGAAAGTATGCAGATTTTCATGATGAACTCGGTTTTTGACCGGAGAGGTGCAGGTGGGCCGGCCGGAAACCCCGGCCTTTCCGGTCAGGATCGGAAATGTCCGCAGACTACCCGCTTTTCGCCAGCGTGACAATCGGGCGCTGCGGGGCAGGGCCAGTCAGAACGCGGGCTTCTCGGGCGCCTGCCGGTAGCGCTCGATGCTGTCGAGGATCTCCTGCTTGGCGTCCTCGACACCGCCCCAGCTCTTGACCTTGACCCACTTGCCCTGCTCAAGGTCCTTGTAGTGCTCGAAGAAGTGGGCAATGCGCTCGAGAATGTCCTGCGGCATGTCGCGGAAGCTCTCCATTGCGCGGTAGCGCCGCGTCAGCTTGTCTTTCGGCACCGCCAGCACTTTCGCGTCCAGGCCTGATTCGTCTTCCATGTTCAGGACGCCGAGCGGACGCACCTCGATGACGGAACCCGGAATCAGCGGATAGGGCGTCACGACCAGCACGTCACAGGGGTCGCCATCGTCCGAGAGCGTGTGCGGCACATAGCCGTAGTTACAGGGGTAATGCATCGCCGTCGCCATGAAGCGATCCACGAACATCGCTCCCGTCTCCTTGTCGACTTCATACTTGACTGGATCGGCATGAGAGGGAATCTCGATGATGACATTGACTTCGTTCGGCACGTGGTCGCCGGGTGTGACTTTGTCCAGGTTCATAGTTGTTATCTTCGATTCGCCATGAAAGCGCAAATTATAGCAGCCGATCTGGCGGGCCGCTGCATGCGCTCCATGAACCTTGCGCGGGTTTCAATGAATTGGCAAGCGGCAGTGGAACCTTGTCGGCAAGGTTCCGCGAGCGGTGTGTCGCCCCTCAACAGCCGAGGCTGCGAAGTCGGTGCCCGGCTCGAGGTCGAAACGCCCGACCAGTCTTGATCAGCCGGTCGACGGCCGAACGTCATGCGCAGGAGATTAATCCGGAAGCACCATCATCCCTGCTTTTCCTGCTAAGGTTGCCCGTCTGATGGCGCCGAGAAGTTGACTGACAGATCGCAGATGTGGGACGAACGTTACAGCACTGAAGAATTTGCCTACGGAAAGGAGCCGAACGACTTCCTGAAGGAGCGGGTCGAACTGCTCCCGGTCGGCCGGACCCTCTGTCTCGCCGAAGGCGAGGGCCGCAACGCGGTGTTTCTCGCCACATGCGGCCACAGGGTCACGGCAGTGGACCAGTCACGCATCGGTCTCGAGAAGGCGGAGCGTCTCGCGCAGGAACGCGATACCCGCATCCGGACCCTGCACTCGGACCTGACCCGCTTCGAGATTCTCCCGCAAAGCTGGGACGCCATCGTCTCGATCTTCGCGCATCTGCCGCCGCCGCTGCGGCGCGCTATTCACCGCGATGCCGTCTCCGGCCTGCGCCCGGGGGGCGTCTTCCTGCTCGAGGCCTACACGCCCGAACAGCTGCGCTACAGGACAGGCGGCCCGCCGGTCGAAGAGCTCATGATGACGCTCGAGACGCTGCAGGCCGAACTCGAAGGCCTCGAGTGGCTGCACGCGCAGGAGCTGGTCAGGGATATTCAGGAAGGGGAATTCCATCAAGGACGCGGCGCCGTGGTGCAGCTGATCGGCAGGAAGCCGCCGGAGCAGGCGGCGAGTGGCCGTTAAGGACGCCATGCCCACTGCGCGGCAGCGGCGCCGCTGACGCGATGTCGGTCCGCAGCCTCCCCGCGACGGGAAAGATTGCTAGACTAGAGGCTGTCTTCTGATTCCGATTCCGGATTTCGACCATGTTGCGACTCTTGCCGATTTTTCTGCTGACCTGCTTCCTCGCGACGGGCGCGTTTGCCGAGCAGAACGTCAACCCCGGCATCAACGACCATTACCTTAATCCCGACGTCGAACGCTGGCGCAATGTGTTCGAACGCGACGGGCGCGAGGTGTGGGACCGCCGCGACGATATCATTCGCGCTCTCGATCTGCAGCCAGGCATGGCGATTGCCGACATCGGCGCCGGCACGGGGTTCTTCACGATGCTCATGGCGCAGGAGGTTGGTCCGTTCGGCAAGGCCTACGCCGTCGATATTTCACCCGACTTCGTTGAGGCCATCGAGGCGCGCGCGAAGCAGCGCGGGATCGGCAACCTCGTCGGCGTCGTCAACGACCAGAAGAGCGTGCGCCTGCCGGAAAACAGCGTCGACCTGGTTTTCGTCAGCGACACCTATCACCACTTCGAGTACCCTATGACGACGCTCGCGAGCATCCACGCGGCGCTGAAACCGGGTGGAGAACTCGTCATCATCGATTTCAAGCGCATTCCGGGGTTCAGCGGCGCCTGGGTCATGAGTCATGTGCGCGCTGGCGAGCAGCAGGTGGCTGCCGAGATCCAGTCGGCCGGTTTCGAGCTCGTTCAGCGCCTCGATTTCATGCAGACGCAGTATTTCCTGCGCTTCAGGAAGCGGTGATCCGGAGGTACTGCATGGGAGACATGACACGTACCCGTACACGCGAACCCGACCTCTTTACCATTCCAGCTTGCAGGAATTCAGAATTATGTGGTTACGCACAAGTTGTGATCTGACATTCGATATTACCGTGCCGACGCCATTCATCCTGATGCTGCGGCCTCGCAGCGGCGCCCAGCAGTGGATCGCGCGCGAAGAGTACAGGCTCGTTCCGAATGTCCCCGTTTATGAATTCACTGATCAGTACGGCAATCTCTGCCAGCGCCTGGTCGCACCTGCGGGTGCATTCGAGATTCACACCGTGGCCGATGTCATGACAGCCGATCATGTCGACGAGGCCTTCGGCGCGCCCTTCATCGAGATCCAGGAGCTGCCCGATGCGGTTCTCGGTTACCTGTTGCCAAGCCGCTACTGCGAGTCCGAGCAATTTGGCCAGATGGCGACCTCGATCACCCTGGGAAAACTTCCCGGCTACAACCAGGTCGCGGAGATCGAGGCGTGGTTACGCCAGGCGATCCGTTTTGCGCCGGGAAGCAGTGACTTGCCGGTGTCGGCCGCAGAAGTCAATACGAGGCAATACGGTGTCTGCCGGGATCTGGCGCACCTCGGGATTGCCCTGTGCCGCAGCCTCAGCATTCCGGCGCGCATGGTCGTGGGCTATCTCAATGGCCTGGAGCCGATGGACATGCATGCCTGGTTCGAGGCCTACGTGGGCGGGCGCTGGTACAGGTTCGATGCGACCCAGCCCGGGCATCGAAGCGGTTATGTCGCCATCGGTTACGGGCGCGACGCCGCGGACGTGGCGGTCTATACCCAGTTCGGTCCGCCGGTGTTTCCGATACAGCAGGCCGTCGACGTGGAGCTGCTGCAGGATTAGCCGGTAGCGGCACCGGTCGGCTTTTCCTGGAACAGGGATCTGGCCAGCAGCGTCCAGCTCTGCTCCAGACCGTCCATCGGCGTCTGCCTGAAACCGCTGCGGCGGAAGTGGTGCATGCGTCCCTCCACCCAGTCCGCGAGCAGGCGCGCCGCCAGTTCGGGCTCCTGTGTCCTGAGTTCCTCGCCACGCATTGGCGCCTCGCGCAGCACCTGGCGGAACTGCGATTCGATACGCGAGAAGAACTGGTCCACGCGGGCATGCAGGCGCTGGTTCTCGCCGGTGAGGGCATCGCCGAGCAGCAGGCGCGTGATGCCCGGGTTGCGTTCCGTGAAGCCGAGCAGCAGCCAGGTGATGTAGTAGCAGCGTGCGGCTGCCTGCTTGTTCTCCTCGAGAATCTGGTTGATGCGGCTGAAGATGCTCTCCTCTGCGAACTCGATCAGCGCCTCGAACATCTTCGCCTTGCTCGCGAAGTGTCGGTAGAGCGCCGCTTCCGAGACGCCCGCTGCGCTTGCCAGCGCTGCCGTCGTGATTTTCTTGCCCTGCTGGCGCTCGAGTTCGTCAGCCAGGGTTTCGAGTATTTGCTGCTTTCTGGATGGTCTCGGCATCGTCTGTTCAGTTCCTCCTGATGAGGGTGCCGATGCCCTCGTCGGTGAAGAGCTCGACGAGTACCGCGTGCGGTACGCGGCCGTCGATGATATGCGCCGTGCGCACGCCGCTCTTGACGGCGTCGAGCGCACAATCGATCTTGGGCAGCATGCCGCCGTGGATGGTGCCATCCTCGATGAGCGCGTCGACGGTACGTGTGTCGAGCCCCGTCAGCAGGTTGCCCTCCTTGTCGAGCAGTCCCTCGATGTTGGTCAGCAGGATCAGTTTCTCGGCCTGCAGCACCTCGGCGACCTTGCCAGCGACGAGGTCCGCATTGATGTTGTAGCTCAGGCCATCCTCGCCGACGCCGATCGGCGCGATGACGGGGATGAAGTCGCTGTGCACGAGCATGTCGACGACCGAGGCGTCGATGCTCTCGACCGAGCCGACATGGCCGATGTCGATAATTTCCGGCTCGTCGAGCCCCGGCGCATCCTTGGTGACCTTGAGCCTGCTCGCGCGAATCAGGTCGCCATCCTTGCCGGTCAGCCCGACGGCCGAGCCGCCGTGGCGGTTGATGAGCGTGACGATCTCCTTGTTGACGAGGCCGCCGAGCACCATCTCGACCACGTCCATGGTTTCGGCATCGGTCACACGCATGCCCTGGACGAACTCGCTCTCCTTGCCGAGGCGTTTCAGCAGGTTGCCGATCTGCGGGCCGCCGCCGTGCACCACGACCGGATTGATGCCAACCAGTTTCATCATGACCACGTCGCGCGCGAAACCCTGCTTGAGCTCCTCGTCGATCATGGCGTTGCCGCCGTACTTGATGACGACCGTCTTGTCGCGAAAACGCTGGATGTAGGGCATCGCCTCCGAGAGCACGTGGGCGACATTGTGGGCTTGTTCTATCGTGAGACTCATCGTTGCTCAGCCTTCATAATGATTACTGCTTGCGTCATGGCAGGCCGGCCTCGAGGCCGACCTGAAGATCTGTCATTCAATTGGCGCATTACCGCACTCTTCTTGAAATTCGTCATCGCGAACCTGGCGTGGCGATCCCGGACTTCGAGATTGCGAGGGTCGCTGCGCACCTTCACAATGACAATTTTCCAATAATTCCGGCCTTTCGAGTACGGGGTCGGAGTCAATTTGACTCCGCCCCCTGGATTGTCTCAATGCCGGCCCGACGATCCGAACCCGCCCTCGCCGCGGTGGCTCTCGTCGAACTCCTCGACAATATTGAAGCGCGCCTGCACCACCGGGAGGATGACGAGTTGCGCGAGGCGCTCGCCGATCTCCATACGGAACGGCTTGTCGCCGCGGTTCCAGCAGGAGACGAAGAGCTGCCCCTGGTAATCCGAATCGATCAGGCCGACGAGGTTGCCGAGCACGATGCCGTGCTTGTGGCCGAGGCCAGAGCGCGGCAGGATCACGGCCGCCAGCGACGGGTCGGCGATATGGATTGCGATTCCCGCCGGGATCAGCTCGGTCTGTCCGGGCCTGAGCTCAAGCGGCTCCTGCAGCATGGCGCGCAGGTCCATGCCGGCCGAGCCCGGCGTGGCGTAGTCCGGCAGTGGAAACTCGTTGCCGAGACGGTCGTCGAGAATTTTCAGTTCGATTTCATGCATGGATTCTTCTGCCTATCAGGTCGACGAGCTGGCGCGCGAGACGCAGCTTGCCGGTCATCGGGAGTTCCTGGCGTCCGCCTTCCCAGAGGACGAGCAATGCGTTCTCGTCGCTGTCGAAGCCGCCGTGTTCGCCGCCGACAGCGTTGGCCGCGATCATGTCGAGCCCCTTCTTGCGGCGCTTGTCGTCGGCGTAGGCCTCGATGTCATCGGTTTCTGCCGCGAAACCGACCGTGAATGGAGCGTTCGACAATGTCGCGACCTCGGCGAGAATGTCCGGGTTCCTGACGAGACGAAGTTCCAGCGTGTCGGCATCTTTCTTGATCTTGCTCTCGCGGACGTCCGCGGGCCGGTAGTCGGCCACCGCCGCCGTGGCGACGAAGAGATCGCAATCCCCGGCGCGCTGCATGACGGCGCCGTGCATCTCGAGCGCCGAGTTGACATCGATCCTGCCGATGCCGGACGGCGTCGGCAGCGCGCAGGGGCCGGCGACGAGGGTCACGGCGGCGCCCTGCTCCTCGAGCGCCCGCGCGATCGCAAAGCCCATCTTGCCGGAGCTGCGGTTGCCGATGAAGCGCACGGGATCGATGGCTTCGTGCGTCGGCCCGGCCGTGACCAGTGCCCTGACACCGGCGAGGTCGCCTTTCGTGAAAAGCTGTTGTGCCTTATCGAGAATCTCCGGCGGTTCCAGCATGCGCCCGGGTCCGACTTCCCCGCACGCCTGCTCGCCGGCGCCGGGTCCCCAGACCAGGCGGCCGCGCTCTTCCAGCGTCACGATATTGGCACGCGTCGCCTCGTCGGCCCACATCTGCCGGTTCATCGCGGGCGCGACCGCCACGGGGGCGGCCGTCGCGAGGCAGAGGGTGCTCAGCAGGTCGTCGGCCCGGCCATGCGCCATGGAGGCGATGAAGTTGGCGGTCGCCGGTGCGACGAGCACGAGGTCGGCCCAGCGAGCCAGCTCGATGTGGCCCATGGCGGCCTCGTGCGCGCTGTCGAAAAGATCGCTGCGGGTTTCGTTGCCGGTGAGTGCCTGGAAGGTCATGGCGCCGACGAACTCGCCCGCGGCGCGCGTCATGACGACGCGTACATCGGCGCCGGCCGTGACGAAGAGGCGGGCGAGTTCCGCCGCCTTGTAGGCCGCGATGCCGCCCGTGACGCCGAGCAGGATGTGCCGGTTGGCGAGGCTCATAAGGCGGGGATCGGCCTCGGGCCGGCGTCGCGGGGACGATTCATATCGAGCGCCTTGAACTCGGCCAGCCACTGCTCGAACGCCTTCTGCGAGCCGCCGTGAGCCCCGCGCGTCGCGAGTTTTTCGATGCCGAGGCGTTTGATGATGATGCGCCGGACCACGGCCGGGTGCGCCGGGTGGCTGCTTTTGGTCATGTAGATGTGCTCGTCGCCGTCCGGCATCTCGTAGCGCACGTAGTCCGCCTTGTCGAAGCGCTGGCCGCGTGTCGCATCGCTTTGCGCCCTGGCCAGGTATTGCCCGAATTGCTGACGCTGGGCCTCCGTGAGCTCGGGACGCGTGTGTGCTGTGCTCGTCAGCGAAGGACCTTCGCAGGCCGCCAGCAGCAGTGCGAGAGCGAGAATGAAAACGGTTTTCCTGGACGGCATCGGGATGCGTTGGGTTGAATCGGATACGACTGTTTCGAGCGGATCATATCACAGAGCCGGGCAGGCGAGCGTGTACTCACTCCGCCGTCGCTGGCCTGCCTGTCGTGTGTCAATCCCGGCGGGAAACATGCTCCGGCGGGCCGCAGCCGCCCAGTCAGGCGTCCGCCCGTTTCACCCGCTCCTGCAGCCGGCCGGATGCCAGCAGGCGCAGCTGTGACCGGCCTCATGCTCACATGGGGCCAGCGGCGGCGCCTGCTGCCGGCAGCGCTCGCTGGCGGAGGGGCAGCGGGCCGCGAAACTGCAGCCGGGCGGCGGCGCATAGGGGTCCGGCAACTCCTGCGGCGTGGCGTCGGGATCACCCTCGTCCGCGGATTTCCTGATGCTCGGCGCCGAGCTGATCAGCAATTCGGTGTAGGGATGCGCAGGACGGCTGAAGAGCGTGCGTGCCCCGGCCAGCTCCACGAGCTTGCCGAAATACATGACGCCGACACGGTCGCTGATGCTCTCGACGACCGAGAGGTCGTGGCTGATGAAGAGGTAACTGAGTGCGAACTCCTGCTTCAGCGCTTTCAGCAGTTGCAGGATCTGCGCCTGGATGGAGACATCGAGCGCGGAGACGGGCTCGTCGAGCACGAGAATCCGCGGCTGAGGAGCCAATGCGCGCGCGATGCCGATGCGCTGCGCCTGGCCGCCCGAGAACTCGTGGGGATAGCGCTGCAGCTGCTCGCGGTTCAGGCCGACGGCGTCGAGGAGGGTATCGATGCGTTGCCGTCGCGCTGTCTTGTCCATGTCGCCGAGGTGCAGCAGCGGCGCCTCGAGGATCTGTCCGATGGTTTTGCGCGGGTTCAGCGAGGCGACCGGGTCCTGGAAGACATACTGGATCTGGCGGGCGAGTTCCCTGCTGCCGCCCTCGATTGGCTTCCCGTCGAGACGAATGACGCCGCTGCTCGGTCGGTCGAGCCCGACGAGCATGCGCGCGAGAGTCGATTTTCCACAGCCCGATTCGCCGACGATGCCGAGCGTCTCGCCCTCCTGCAGTGCGAGCGTCAGGTCGTGCACGGCATGCATGCGCTGGTCGCGCTTCAGCAGGCCGGCGCTGCGCGTGAAAATGCGGTTGAGCCCCTCGACCGCGAGGATGGGCTTCGCCGCTTTCATGCCTCTTCACCCAGCGGGTAGAAACAGCGCACGCTGCGCTGCGAGCCTGCAGCAGCGAGCTGCGGCTCTTTCGATGTACAGCGCTCGCGGGCGCGCGGGCAGCGTGGCGCAAAAGCGCAACCGGGTGTCGGAGCATCCAGGCGCGGCGGCTGTCCCGGGATCGCGCTGATGTCGCGGCCGGGCTCCCCGAGCACAGGGATGCACTGCATGAGCATGCGCGTGTAGGGGTGCTGCGGCGCTTCGATCACGGCGCGGGTCGCGCCGCTCTCGACAATCTTGCCGCCATACATCACGATGACGCGGTCGCAGATCTGCGACACCACGGCGAAGTCGTGCGTGATGAACAGCAGCGCGGTGTCGTTGTCCCTGCGCAGTGCGTTCATCTGGCGCAGCACCTGCGCCTGCACCGTGACATCGAGCGCCGTGGTCGGCTCGTCGGCGATCATGAGCTGCGGGCGATGCGCCAGCGCCATGGCGATGCTGACGCGCTGGCGCATGCCGCCCGAGAGCTGGTGCGGATAGGCCGCGAGGCGTTCGGTCGGGTTGTCGATGTTGACCTGGCGCAGCAGCCCGGCGGCAGTGGCGCGCGCCTCGGCGGCCGGCTTCTTCGCATGCGCGCGGATCGCCTCGACGAGCTGCTCGCCGATGGTGTAGAGCGGATGCAGAGCCGAGAGCGAATCCTGAAAGATGTGCGCGATACGCGCCCCGCGTATGCGGCGGATCTGCTCGTCGGAAGCGCTGAGCAGTTCCTCGCCGTCGAACCACACTTCGCCGGCCGTGATGCGCCCGGGCGGCGAAGCCACGAGGCCCGTCAGCGACATCGCGGTCACCGTCTTGCCGCTGCCGGATTCGCCGACCAGGCCGAGGCACTCGCCCTGGAACAGGTCGAAACTGACATCGTCGATGGCGGCGAACTGGCGGTCGCCCTGGCTGAACTCGGTGCGCAGGCCGCGCACCTCGAGCAGCTTGCCGCCGTTCTGCGATGCGCCCGAGGGCGTCCCGACAGCGGTGACCGTGCGCGCCGCGGGACGCGACAGCACGCCCGACTTGAGCCTTGGATCGAGGATGTCGCGGATGCCGTCGCCCGTGAGGTTCACGGCCATGACGAGGAAGAAAATCACGAGGCCCGGCAGGATGGAGACATGCGCGGCCGTGAAGATGAACTTGCGCCCGTCGCCAAGCATCGAGCCGAGATCGGCCTGCGGCGGCTGGGCGCCGAGCCCGAGGAAGCTCAGTCCCGCCGTTTCGAGAATCATCCAGCCGAGCGTCGTCGTGATGGTGATGACGATCACGGGCATGACGTTCGGCAGGATCTCGCTGAAGAGGATGCGCGCCGGCGACTTGCCGCTGAGTCGCGCGGCATCGACGAACTCGCGGCTCGCCAGCGACAGGGTCACGCCGCGCACGTTGCGCGCGAAGAACGGGATGTTGACGATGGCGATGGCATAGAGCGCGTTGATCAGCCCCGGGCCGAGCGCCGCGACGATGGCCAGTGCGAGCAGGATGTAGGGAAACGCCATGAGCATGTCGATGCCGCGCATCAGGATGTTGTCGACGCGGCCGCCCGCGAAGCCCGCGACAAGCCCGATCAGCGAGCCGCAAAGCGCTGCGATGAGCGTCGCGGAAAGGCCGACAAAGAGGCTCACGCGCATGCCCCACAACAGCCTCGAGAGCATGTCCCGTCCATGGTGGTCAGTGCCGAGCGGATGGGCCTCGTGGCCCGGCGGCAACAGCCGGTTCGCCAGGTCCGTCAGATCCGGATCCGGCAACGGCAGCCAGGGAGTGACGAGCGCGAGCAGGACGCAGGCGCTGAAGACGACCAGGCCCGCGAGGCCGAGGCGGTTGTTGACGAGCAGGCGCCAGGGCGAGATGCGCGTGCTCATCGCCGCAGCCTCGGATCGAGCATGCTCTGGGCGACATCGGCCAGCAGGTTGAACAGCAGGTAGCCGACGGCAACGACGAGTACGCCGCCCTGCACGAGCAGCAGGTCGCGCGTGCGGATCGCCTTGACGAGCATGTCGCCGATTCCCGGCCACTGGAAGACGGTCTCGATGTAGACGGCGCCACCGATGACGAAACCTGCCTGGACGCCGAGCACCGGGATCACGCTGACGAGCGCGGCCTTGAAGGCGTGGCGGTAGATCACGCGGCGCTCTGTCAGGCCCTTGGCGCGGGCCGTGCGGATGTAGTCCTGGCGCAGCACCTCGAGCATGGCGGCGCGCGTCAGGCGCGCGATGACGCCCGTGGCGACGACCGACAGTGTCAGCGCGGGCAACAGCAGGTGCTTGAGCAGGTCCGGCAGGTCGCCGCCTCCGTAGATGGCGTACATGCCCGAGGCCGGCAGCCATTGCAGGTTGACGGCGAAGACCAGGATCAGCATCAGGCCGAGCCAGAAGGAGGGCACCGAGATACCGATCAGCACCACGAAGGTGATCAGGCGGTCGGCCCAGCCGAACTGGCGCACGGCCGAGACAATGCCGGCCAGCAGGCCAAACAGCGTGCACAGCAGCATCGCCGCGCCGGCCAGGATCAGCGTGGCGTTGAAACGCTCCAGTACCTCGTCGATGACGGGGCGGTTGAGACTCCAGGAGCGGCCGAAGTCACCCTGCAGGATATTGCCGAGCCAGATGACGTACTGTTGCGGCAGCGGCTTGTCGAGGCCGAGGTCGCGGTTGAGCCTGGCCACATTCTCCGGCGTTGCGTAGGAACCCAGGATGGCCGTCGCCGGGTCGCCAGGAATGGCCGCCATGATGCCGAAGGCGATCAGGGTCAGACCGAGCAGAACCGGAACGGCCGCGAGCAGCCGCTTGAGAATATAGCCGAGCATGCGCGACCTAGGGTTTGCTCACCTGCTGCAACATCAGGAAGAAGGAGGGCTGCAGCCTGAAGTCCTGCACCCTCGACGTGGTCACAGCGTTCTGTTTCCAGTTGGCGATGAAGGCCCAGGGAGCGTCCTCGTGCACAATGGCCTGCATCTTGCGGTAGAGCGCGGCACGCTCGGCCCTGTCGGTGGAGCGGCGCGCCTGCTCCAGCAGCCTGTCGACTTCGGGGTTGCTGTAGTAGCCAGAGTTGAAGCCGCCCGCATCGGGGAAGGCGTCGGTGCGCAGCGCCAGGTAGGGCAGGGTGTCCGGATCGTTCGTCATCCAGGCCATCTCCGCCATGTCGGCCTTGCCGGCGAGGCCTGGATTGACCTTGCCGAGGAAGGTGTTCCACTCATAGGTCTCGATCTTCGCCTCCAGCCCGACCTTCGCCAGGTCCGCCTGGATGGCCACGGCCATGGAGACCGGGTCGAGCATGCCCGAGCCGCCCTCGGTGACATAGAAGGTCAATGTGGAGCCGTCGGCGCCGGCCTCCTTCAGCAGCGCCTTCGCCTTCACGGGATCGTGGGGATAGGGTTCCAGGCTGTCGTTCCAGGCCCAGGCGAATGCCGGCGGCGTCGGGCCCGCCGCGATCTCGGCCGTGCCCTGCAGCACGTTCTCGACGAGCGCCTGCTTGTCGATGGCATAGTTGATCGCCTGGCGCGCGCGCTTGTCGGTGAAGATGCCCTCCTTCATGTTCAGGATCAGGAACCAGAGATGCGGCCCGCTCTGCTCGTGGACGACGTAGCCGGGATCCTGCTCGAATGTTGCGATATTGTCCGGCGGCACCTCGACCATGACGTCGATACCGCCGGAGAGCATCTCGGCCACGCGCGTGTTGGCGTCCGTGATCGGCCGGAAGACGATGGCCTCGAGACTCGGGGCGCCGCCCCAGTAGTCGGCATTGCGCGTCAAAACGACCTTGGCGTTGCTCTTCCACTCGGCGAAGCGATATGCCCCCGTGCCGACGGGCTGTCGGCCGAAATTCTTGCCGTGCTTCCTGACGGCCCCGGGCGAGACGATCAGCCCGGTCGGATAGGCCAGGTTCGACAGGAAGGGCGCATAGGGTTCCTCGAGATGGAAAACGACCTTGTGCTCGCCGGCCGTTTCGATTTTGTCGATGGACGAAAAGAAGAAGGCCAGCGGGAAGGGCCCCGTGTCGTGCTGCGGGTGGTTTTCATCGAGCATGCGCTCGAAGTTGAACCTGACCGCCTCGGCGTTGAACGGCGTGCCGTCATGGAAGCTGACGCCCTTGCGCAGCGTGAAGCTGTAGGTCTTGCCGTCCTCGCTGATGCTCCAGGATTCGGCCAGTGCAGGTTCGACCTCGAGTGTGCCGTCCCGGTAACGCACGAGTCCGTCGTAGAGGTTCATGAGGATGCGGAAGTCGTTGACGGCCGTGACTGTCTGCGGATCGAGCGATTTGGGTTCGGCGATCTGGCCGACGATCAGCACGTTGGGCGGTGTCTGCGCCTGGCTCGCGCCTGCCATGAGGAGCAGCGCCAGGGCGAAGAGTTTGAGGGTGCGGAATAACCGGGCTCTCATTGGAATCCTCCTGAAAAGTGTCTTTCGTACACTAACGAAATCGAACGGCTGGTTCCAGAGGGGCTGCCCTTCTGGCGTGAACGCGGGATGCAGCAGCGGCCTGCTGCTGCCGCGTCTGGCGCGGAAAAAAGGCCCGCCTGGTACCGGACGGGCCTTCGGTGAGAGTATCGGAGCCGGGCCCGCTCCGGTTCGCCTGCGAGCCTGCTGCCGGTTTACTTCTCTTTCGCGCCGGCTGCGGCGAGCGCCTCCTTGATCCAGCCGTCGAATTTCTCCTGGTTGGCCCTGATCCAGGCATCCGCATGACGCTCGATATCCTTCGCGCTGTCCTCGCCATCGCGCATGCGCAGGTTCTGTGCGCTGATGTCGTTGCTGCTCAGGCGCATGAGCGAGAAGAGTTTTGCCGCATCCGGGTGCTTATCGGTAAATTCTCGGTTGGCGACGATGCGCTGGTCGTTGGCCTGGAAGCCGTAGTTGGAGCCGTCAGGCAGCGAAGTATCGACATCCTTGCGTTCGCCGGGCAGGGAGCTGAAAGGCACCTGCAGCCAGACGACATCCTCTCCCGGAACCAGCACGCCGCTGACCCAGTAGGGCGTCCATGTATAGTAGAAGACCGGCTCTCCCTTCCTGTAGCGGGCGATGGTGTCCGCGATGATGGCCGAATAGGAGCCCTGGTTGTGCGTCACGGTGTCGCGCAGTCCGTAGGCATCCAGGTGATGCTCAATGACTTTTTCGCAGCCCCAGCCCGGCGTGCAGCCCGTCAGGTCGGCCTTGCCGTCGTCGTTTGAATCGAACAGCTTCGCGATCTCCGGATCCTTGAACTGGCCGAGATTCGTGATCTTGTACTTGTCTGCCGTCTTCTTGTCGATCAGGTAGCCCTGCAGTCCCCGCGCCGAATAGACGCCCTCGCGGTAGAGCTTCTCGTCGCCACCCGCCTTCTCGTAGAAATCGATGTGGAGCGGGTCCCAGTGGTCGGCCAGAAAGGTCGCATCGCCATTGGCGATGGCGATATGACCGGCGGCGTACTCGATCTCCTTGATCGGCTTGACGTCGTAGCCGAGTCGCTCGAGTGCCTTCATGACCAGCAGTGTCTGGAAAGTCTCCTCGGCGATGGAGCTCTTGAGCGGCTGCACCTCCACGCCCTTTCCTGGCAGCGATTCCGCGACAGCGCCGGCGGAGAATGCAAGTCCGGCGACAAGCGCCGTTGCTTGTGTGAGATGTTTCAGTTTGTCTAGTCGCATGTGATGCTCCTTTTCTCGATGAGTGATCAGTTGGAAGTCGTGGGCGATGCCTTTTCTTCGCGTCGAAATAGCCGCAGTACAAATCCGGTCGGACCGCTGTCATACCAGCGCTTGGTTGGATCCTCGCGTTGCGCCGACCCCATCGCCTGGGTCATGCGGTCGAGGATGATCGCGAGGATGACGATGCCGACGCCGCCAATGGTGGCGAGACCCATGTCGAGCCGGCCGATGCCGCGCAGGACCATCTGGCCGAGTCCGCCGACGGCAATCATGGAGGCGATAACGACCATCGAGAGCGCCAGCATGAGGGTCTGGTTCACGCCGGCCATGATCGTCGGCATCGCCAGCGGCAGCTGAACCTTGAACAGCAGCTGGCGCGGTGAGGCGCCGAACGAGCGCGCCGCCTCGACCAGATCTTCGGGAACCTGTCGAATGCCGAGGCTCGTGAGCCGGATCAGCGGGGGCAGCGCGAAGATAATGGTGACGACGACGCCCGGCACGTTGCCGATGCCGAACAGCATGACCACCGGCACCAGGTAGACGAAGGCCGGGGTGGTCTGCATGGCGTCGAGAATCGGGCGTACGATCACGCTGGCGCGTTCGCTGCGCGCCAGCCAGATGCCGACGGGTAGCCCGATCAGCAGGCAGAAGGCGACCGAGGTGATCACGAGCGAGAGCGTCACCATCGCCTCTGACCAGGCGCCGATGAGGCCGACGATTGCCATGGAGATGACGGCGCCAATGGCGAGGCGCACGCCGGCTGCCTGCCAGGCAAGCAGGCCGATGATCACCAGCATCAGCAGGTCCGGGACTGCCTGGAGAGCCGACTCGATGCCCGTCAGCGTGCCGTCGATGGGCCAGCGGATGGCCTGGAAGACGCCGCGGAAGTTGTCGACGAGCCACTCCAGCCCCTGGTCGACCCAGCTGCCGAGCGGGATGACTGCTTCTGCAAAAGGATCGGTGAGGTCGAAGCCGCTCTCTTCGACGGCGCCGGTGTTTGCCAGCCAGTCGCCGGCGGTCGTCGTCTCTTCCTCTCCGCCTTCGCGATCGGCCGGAGTCCCCCACGGATTGGTCGTCTGCTGTTCCTCGCCAGAGGCGTCGCTGCTCCACGGGTCGGATGCAGGCTCCCCTGCCTCGCTGCCAGTCGCCCAGGGGTTGTTGTCTTGCGTATCGGTTGGCATCAGGTATTCTCCCGGTCAAGCGTTTCAAGAAGTCTGGCCTTGGTGACAACGCCGAGATAATGCCCTTCGTTATCGACAACCGGCAGGCCACAGGGGGTCGCCGCAACAGCGCCGATCAGCTCGCTGACCGGTGTTTCCGGATTCAGAGGCGGTATGTCCAGGTAGGCAGCCGAGAGCCTGGGGCTCTCCTGCTTTAGCTGTTCGTTGAGGGAATCGACCGAAACCACGCCCGCAAAATGCTGGCTGCGGTCGATAACGTAACCGAAATCGCGATCGTAATCGTTGAGACGCTGCAGGGCTGCACGGATGCCATCGTCCTTGCGCTCGATGACCGTGACCTGCTGCTTGCTCGCGATATCCTTTGCCTTGAAGACCGTGGCGACATCGACACCGCGGAAGAAGGCCCGTACGTATTCGTCGTTGGGGTTATGCAGGATTTCGTCCGGCGTACCGACCTGCACGACGCGTCCTCCCTCCATGATGGCGATGCGATCACCGATGCGCATCGCCTCGTCGAGATCATGGGAGATGAAAATAATGGTCCTGTCACTGTTCTCCTGCAGCTTCAGGAGTTCGTCCTGCATCTCGCTGCGGATCAGGGGGTCGAGCGCAGAGAACGCCTCGTCCATGAGCATCACAGACGGGTCGTTGGCGAGCGCCCGGGCCAGGCCTACACGCTGCTGCATGCCCCCGGAGAGTTCGTCGGGATAACTGTCGGCCCAGGCCTTGAGGCCGACCTGGTCGAGCGCCGCGAGCGCGCGCGCCTCTCGCTCGGCTTTCGGAACGCCACCGAGTTCCAGGCCAAACGCCGTGTTCTGCCCAACCGTCATGTGCGGCATCAGCGCGAAGGACTGGAAGACCATGCTCATGTCCTTGCGGCGCATCTCCAGCAGCTCCGCGTCGCTCATGGAGGCAATGTCCTTCCCGTCGACGAGCACCTGCCCCGAGGTGGGATCGATGAGGCGATTCAGCAGCCGCACGAGCGTCGACTTGCCGGAGCCCGAGAGCCCCATGATGACGAAGATTTCGCCCTCGTTGATGGCGAAGCTCGCATCGCAGACACCAACGGTCTGGCCGGTGCGGTTAAAGATTTCATCCTTGTCGACGCCTTCCTGAAGCAGTTTGAGGGCCTGCTTCGGGTCATCGCCAAAGATCTTGTAGAGATTCTTGATGACTACTTTTTCTGTCATGGCTTTTCCGGTTTGATCATTGGCCGCTCCCGGCGAGAGCCAGGAGCGGCTTTGCTTTGGTTGCAGCGATTATTTGGTGCTGTTGAGCACGAAGCGCTGTTCATGGCTGAGCCCCATGTAGAGGGCGATGCACATCGCCAGCAGAATCACCGTGAATGGCAGGCCGACGCTGATGGCGGCCGCCTGGAGCGCGCCGAGCGCGTCCGCTCCACCGCCAAACAGCAATGCGCCGGCGATCAGACCCTCCATGGTCGCCCAGAAGACGCGCTGAGGCACCGGGGCGTCGAGCTTGCCGCCCGCCGTGATGCTGTCGATGACGAGCGAGCCGGAGTCCGACGAGGTCACGAAGAAGACGAGGACCAGCACGATGCCGATGAACGAGGTGACGCTCGCCATGGGCAGGTTCTCGAGCATCTGGAACAGCGCCAGCGAGACATCGGAGATCCCGTTGGCGAGCTGGCCGACATCGGCCTTGACCTGTTCCAGGCCGGCGCCGCCGAAAGTCGTCATCCAGACGATGGTGACGAGCGTCGGCACGAGCAGCACGGCGATGAGGAATTCGCGCACCGTGCGTCCTTTCGAGACACGCGCGATGAACATGCCGACGAAAGGCGACCAGGAGATCCACCAGGCCCAGTAGAAAACGGTCCAGCCGTGGTAGAACTTCTCGTCCTCGCGGCCGACCCAGCTGCTCAGCGGGATGAGATTCTCGAGATAGGCGCCCGTGGTGTTCAGCAGGCCGCTGAAGACCGACAGGCCGTGCCCGACGAGGATCACGAAAGCCAGCAGGATGAGCGCCAGCGTCATGTTGATGTTGCTGAGCACCTTGACGCCGCCGTCGAGACCGCGCACCACGGAGACGATGGCCACAGACGTGACGCCGATGATGATCGCGATCTGGACGTTGATGGTGTTCGGGATGTCGAACAGGAAGTTCAGTCCACCCGCAGCCTGCTGGGCGCCGAAACCGAGCGAGGTGGCCAGGCCGAAAATGGTGGCGAGCACCGCGACCACGTCGATGACATGTCCGAACCAGCCCCAGGAGCGGTCCTTGATGAACGGAAAGAAGGCCGAGCGGATCGTCAGCGGCAATCCCTTGTTGTAGGAGAAAAAGGCGAGCGACAGGGCGACGACCGCGTAGATGGCCCAGGGGTGCAGGCCCCAGTGGAACATGGTTGCACCCATGGCCGCGCGGGCGCCTTCGGGCGTCTCGCTGGCGGCGTTCAGCGGCGTGCCCCACCAGTCTGTGTAGTAGGCCGTCGGTTCGGCCACGCTCCAGAACATCAGGCCGATGCCCATGCCGGCAGCGAACAGCATTGCGAACCATGAGAGCGTCGAGAATTCGGGTTTCGCATCGACACCGCCGAGACGGATCTTGCCGACAGGAAGGACGATCAGCACCAGGCAGAAGAGCACGAAGATATTGCCTGCCACGAGAAAGAACCAGTCGAAGTTGTCGATCGACCACGCCTTGGAGCCGTCGAAGGCCTCCTTGGCTTCGCCAGGGAACATCAGTGTGCCAATGACGAACAGCAATACGAGGAGTGCTGAGACGATGAAGACGGGATTGTGGAAATCCATTCCCCAGGTGCGGATGTTGTCCTGGCCGATTTCATAATCGGTGTTGTAACGATCTGGCATGACTTCTCTCCAAACGGGGTTTATTGCGCCGCGCGGGACTCAGCCCGCACGGCGAAGGCTGCTTGCGGGTCAGGCTGTCAGGGCGCGCTGAAGTCGTAGCGCAGGCCAACGGTGAAGACATTGCCGCCACTGCATGCCCAGCAGGTTTCTGCAAAACCGCCGCGTTCGGTCGTGATGGCCGCGGTCTCTTCCTCGTAGTAGTACTCGGCGAAGAACTTCAGGTCCTTGTTGTACTGGAAGTCATAACCGACGTGCGCGATGGTCTCGCCGTAGTTGTCGACCTGGGCCACCATGCCCTTGAAGGTGTGTTTTCCCATGGTGTAGCCGCCATAGAGGTTGGCTGCGATATCGCCGTCGGCGCCATAGCCACTCGTGATGTCGCTGTCGAACGCCTCGATCTTGGCGCCGATATAGATCTGGTCGGTAGGATGCCATGCGCCCGAGATACCCCAGAGCCGGACATTGTCATCTCCTGCAAAGTCATCCACGCCGCCCGCAATGGTCAGATTGTCGAGCGTGTAGCTCAGAGTCGCCTGGAGACGGTCGTCCTCATCGGTCCAGCCGTTGTCCTTGCTGAAGGCGGCGCCGAAGCTGAAGCCGTTGAAGTCAGGCGAGTAGTAGGTAAAGGTGTCGCCCTTCCTGAAACTGGTGTAGGTCGCGAAACCGCTGTAATAGCTGCTGAACATGTCCACGGGGTAGGCGATGGCGTTGTAGTAGGGGAGCCACATCTGGCCGACGGCGAGATCGCCATATTTGCCCTTGAGGCCGATCTTGCCGATGCGGATATCCTCGTCCTGGTCCCATGGGTCCTGCACGGCGAGGTTGGCGATATCGAGTGGCAGCTCGAGCTTCGCGTAACCGGTCACGCTGTCATTGAAGGCGTGTTCGAAATTCACGCCGATACGCGAGTAGGCGTCACGTAATCCCGTATATGACTCGAGTGCAGCCTGGTTATCCGGGTCGACATATTCGCCCGCTATGCGAAACGAACCATAGAAACTGACATCCAGGGCCGCTGCGGGGGCTGTTGCGACGAGAGCGAGCAGGACGACTCCCTTGCTCATGTAAGAGGTTTTTTTGGCATGCATGACTCATGTACCTTCACTGGTTGTTTTCATTGTGGAATGGATTGAAAGGTGGTGGCGTTGCCGCCACCAGGTGGTCTCGTGTCGAGACGCGGGTCAGTTATCGCCTGTGTGAAAACGGCCGATCAGGACCGCAAGCGAGCGGGCGCGAACCACCTTCTGGTTCGGCCCGGCCAAGAGATAGGGGGAAGAGAATGGAAACAACATGCCGAATCCGGTCTCAGGCTCTCCAGCCGAGTTCCTCGGCCTTGCGACGCGCCTGAGCCGGGACATCGGTCGCTACGAAGTGGTGATGGAGTGCCTGCACGCCGATCATGTGGTTGATGACGGCATCGAGCTGGATCTGGGTCGCGGCCGTGGTGTCAGCCGCCTCGTGCAGCCTGAAAATGGCTTCGACGCCGGCCTGGTCGAGCAGGCCCGCTTCCTTCACGGCATCGGCATTGAGGTACTTGTCGGCCAGCGCGCGCATGGCGGCCCACTTCTTCGGGTCCGTATGTGCCGGCGGCGCCATGAAGGCGAACTTCTCGCGCTTGTAGAGGGTTTCTGGCAGCAGGCCCTTCATGGCCTCGCGCAGGACGTACTTCTCGGTGCGGCCGTGGATGCGCATCGACGGGGGCAACTGCGCGGCATATTCTGCCAGGTGATGATCGAGGAACGGCGGGCGGGCCTCCATGGCGTTGGCCATGTCGACGCGGTCGCCACCCCATGTCAGGATCTGGCCCTCGAGCATGGTCTTGATCCAGACATACTGCGCCTTGTCGAGCGGATGGCGCCCGGCGAGCGAATCGGCGTCGAGGGTCTCGGCGATGGCGGCGCCCGGCGCATAGCCCTCGAGCGCCGCGCGGCGGTCGGCTTGTAGCAGGCCGGGGACGCGCTCCCCGCTGGCGAGCCAGGGCTGCAGGCACGATGGCGTGAAGCCGACGCGCGTCGTCAGCGCGGGATCCTCGTGGCTCTCCTCGGCCAGCATGGCGCCGCGGAAGAGCTCGTTGCTCTCGGCCAGCAATCCCTCCCACTCGGCGCGTTCCTCCGGGGAGAGATGATCGAGTCCATGCAGGAACATGTCGCGGCGAAACGCCGGGTAGCCGCCGAAGAGCTCGTCCGAGCCCTCGCCGGTCATAACGACCTTGTAGCCGGTGGCGTTGACGTGGCGGCTCATGAGCAGCTTGGCGACACCGAGGGTGTTGTAGATGGTGCGCTCGGTGTGCCACAGCGTCTCTTCGAAATGATCGTAGAGATGATCGGCCTCGAGCAGCATGACGTCATGCTCTGCGTTGACGGCCTCGGCCATCTCGCGCGCGATGGCGGTCTCGTCGTACTCGGCGTTGTCGAAGCCGATGGTGTAGGCGCGCACCGAGCCCTGGGTGCTGGCCGCGGCCATGCCGACGATGGAGCAGGAGTCGATGCCCCCCGAGAGGTAACAGCCGACCGGCACGTCGGCCTCCATGCGCAGTTGTACGGCCTCGATGAGGCGCTCGCGCACGCCCTCGATGTATTCCTGCTCGTCTCCCGGTTCGCCGCGTGCCGACTCCTCGGGAAAGGGCATGTCCCAGTAGCGGCGGTCCTCGACCTGCAGCTTGCCGTCGCGGCGGCGGATCGTCAGGGCATGGCCCGGCTTGATCTGGTGCACGCCGGCAAAGGCCGTCGTGCCGGGTACGATGGTCTGCATGAGCTGGTGGTAGAGGCCGGCGGAATCGAACTCGCGCTTCACGTCGGGGTGCGCGAACAGCACCTTGAGCTCGGAGCCGAAGACGAGGCCGCCGTCGATCTCGGTCCAGTAGAGCGGCTTGATGCCGAAGCGGTCGCGCACCAGGTGAACCGTCTCCTCGTCGCGGTCATAGAGCGCGAAAGCGAATTCGCCGCGCAGGTGCGGCAGCGTGCCCTCGAGCCCGAGCTTCGGGTAGAGGTGCATGACGATCTCGGAGTCGCTCTTGGTCAGGAAGCGCGCCCCCTCGGCCGAGAGGTTGGCGCGAATGCGCTGGTAATCGTAGAGCTCGCCGTTCTTCGTCATCATGAGACGCTTGTCGGCCGAGACGAACGGCTGCCTGCCTCGATCCTGGTCGAGATCGATGATCGAGAGGCGCGCATGACTGAAGCCAACGCCGTCCATCGCCTGCCAGCCGAAACCGTCCGGCCCGCGGTGATACTGGATCGCCGCCATGGCGACGAGAGTGTCTGGATCGACAGGTCGCTGCCTGTCGGCATAGATGAATCCGGCTATTCCACACATAGGTTTGGTACTCAGGTAAAGCTTTTGAGAATGGAGGAGAGCAGCGCCATGCGCATGAAGACGGCGCCGCGCGCCTGGGCGAAGTACCAGTTGTGCGGCGTGTCGTCGAGGTTGGTATCGAGCTCCGCGCCCCGCGCCAGCGGGTGCAGGATGATGGCCTCTGGCTTCAGCGGCGATTCGCTGTCGAGCCTGAAGCTGCTGCCGAGCTCCTCGTAGTCGTCGCCGACCCATGCGATGGTGTTGATGTAGATCACATCGAGGCCGGGCAGCTCGGCATTGAGATCGGTGGCGATTCTGATTTTCAGCCCGGCCTCCTCGAGTTCAGCGCGCTGGCCGTCGGAGAAGAGATCTTCCTCGTCGGAGATCAGCACCAGCTCGCTGATGGCATGAGAGAAGAGGCCGAGCAGCGTCAGCAGGCTGCGCACGGTGCGCATGCGCCCGGGTACGCCGACGACGCCGATGCTCACCTTGTCGGAGGCGTCGATCTCCGGTTTGCAGAAGAAGCCTGGCCGCCACTTGAGCAGCGCATAGATGTCGGCCAGTGCCTGCGTCGGATGCTCGTCGGTGCCGTTGCCGGCATTGATGATCGGGATGCGCAGCGTCTCGAGCATCTCGTAGACCGACTGGTCGTTGCTGTCGCGAAGGACCACGAGATCGCCGTAGTGATTCAGCATCTCGCCGATGTCGTAGAGCGACTCGCCCTTGGCCAGGCCCGTGGAGGCCGGGTCGGTGATCGACATGATGTCGCCGCCGAGACGGTGCCAGGCGCTTTCGAACGAGAGCCGCGTGCGCGTGCTGGGCTCGTAGAAGGCGCTGATGAGGATCTTGCCGGTCAGCGGCCGTGTGATCATCTGCGGCTGGGTTTCGAAGCGCGCCGCCAGGCGAGCGAGCTGAAGCAGCTGTTCGCGCGAGAACTGGCTGGCCGAAACGATCGGCCGTTGCACCAGGTCCAGCAGCGGTGCGAGGTCCTCGTCGATGGCCTTCACGAGTGCGCGCGGGCGGTCGAAGCCCTGGATGTCGAGGGGTTGTTCCTCGAGCTGTTGCCTGAGGCGCGGGTTGGATTTGTTCACGACAGATGCTCCTTCATGATTCGACGCGTTCGCGGATTTCGGCGATGGCCTCTTCGGTGGTCAGGACGCGGGCGTAACGATCTTTCATGGTGGTGATGGTGGCGTGCTGCAGCTCGGGGGTGACCGTGGCGCAGCCGTCAGAGATGAGGGTCACGTAGAAGCCAAGGTCGCAGGCGTCGCGGATGGCTGTCGATACGCATTCGTTGCTGTAGACGCCGACGACGAAGAGACCGGTGATATCCATGTTGCGCAGGATGTACTGGATGTTCGTCGAGGTGAAGACGCCGCTGGCGGTCTTGTTGATGATGATCTCGTTCTCGATCGGTGCGATCTGCTCGATAAATTCGGCCTCCTTCGAACCCGGCGGCGCATGCAGGTTCAGGCGTTTATGGCCAGGGCTGCGGTCGCGACCATCCATCGTCAGCGACTGGATGCGCGTGTGAATCACCTCGAGCTCGTGGTCCCGGAAGGCATTCTGCAGGGCGCGCACGTTCGGCAGCACGATCTCGCTGAGGCGATTGAAGTAATACTCCTGCGCCTCGTGCGGGACGCCGGAGGCGTCGGCATCGGCGAAGACGCCATAGCCGGGCGCCGCGTCGAGATACTGCATGTCGATGCAGAGCAATGCCGTCTTGTGCAGTTCGAGCGAGCGCGTGACTGCAGGTACGTTCGTGATCGACTCACGGTAGGCTTCCTTGAGTGGATCGATATAGTTTTGCGAATGAATGCGCTTGTTGTTGTCGTTCATTTTTTTCAGGTCGCGAGTTGCCGAAGAGTGTTGAGCAGCGTGTTGGCGCCGGCCTCGATGTCGTTCCAGGCGGTCCACTCGGCCGCGGAGTGACTGCGACCTTCCTTGCTCGGCACGAAGATCATGCCTGCCGGCGCGATGCCGGCAATGATCTGCGCATCGTGGGCGGCACCGCTGCTGAGCTGCATCGCCTTGAGCTGCATCGCCTCGGTCGATGACCTGATCGCGTCGAGCACCATGGGTGCGCAGTGCACGGGCTCGATCTCGCTGAGCACGCTGTATTCGAACATCAGGCCGCGTCGGCGCGCGATGGCCGAGAGCGTGCGCTGGAATGCCTCGGCCAGTTCCTCGAGAATCCGCGCATCGGTGTCGCGCACGTCGAGCGAGAAACTGGCTTCCCCGGGGATGACGTTGGCAGCGCCAGGCTTGAGGTCGACGCGTCCGACGGTCGCCTTGCTGTGTGTGCTGCCGTATTCCGAGAGCACACGGTCGATCTGGGCCGCGAATTCGGCCAGCCCCTGGAAGGCGTCGTTGCGCATTTCCATGGGCGTCGTGCCGGCATGGTTGGCAGCGCCGGCCAGCGTGATCTCCCACTTGAAGAGGCCCGTGATGGCCTCGACGATGCCGATGCCGATGCCTGTGCGGTCGAGAACCGGCCCCTGTTCGATGTGCAGTTCAACATAGGCATGGATGCTGCCGGGATCGCGTTGCGTGCGCAGCGACTCGTGGGCGTCGAGACCGTGACTCGCCATGGCATCCGCGAGGCTGATGCCGTCGAGATCGACGGCGTTGTGCAGATATTCGGGCGTCACGAGACCGGCGACTGCCTGCGAGCCGAAGAGTCCGCCGAAGCGGCCCTCCTCGTCACTGAATGAGACGGCCTCGACCGGGCGGCTCAACTTGATCCCGGATTCGTGCAGCACGCGCACGGCCTCGAGCGCGCAGACCACGCCGAGCGCGCCGTCGAGATGGCCGGCGCCTGGCACGGTGTCGAGATGCGAGCCCGCCATGACACTCGGCGTTCGCGCATCCCAGTTCAGGCGCGCGTGAAGGTTGGCTGCCCCGTCCTGGTGAAACGCCAGGCCGCTCTCCTCGACGCGCTCCCGGAACCAGGCGCGACCGGCCATGTCGCCTTCGCTGAAAGCCATGCGGTAGATGCCAAAGTCCTCTGCACGCCCGATTTCCGCGAGGTCGTCGATGTCCTTGCGCAGGCGAGTGGCGTTGACGCGAAGTTCTGTGCTGCTCATGGTTGCTGTCAGTGGCATGGTGGAGTTCGGGAGATGCGCGCGGAGGCTGCGTCTGCAACACGGCCGGCATTTGCCCCCTGATGTTCAGTACCTTGCCGTGCCTGTGCAGACGCTGCTCGCGGGAATATCATCATGACGCCGGTTGCGAATGTAAAAAAACAGTTTGTATTCTAAGTGAAATGTGACTCACCCTAAAGCCTGTCTCTACAACATAACTTCATGAAAATCACGGGTAATCCTGCGGCATTGCAAGAGCTGGACGAAGGGACGACGAAAGAATATTTACGACACAAACTATATCGCAGGTGGCGCGGATGAACAAGCCGGCGGACATCGGCGAGCAGGTCATACTGCGTTGCGGCGCGTGATCCGGTCGGTCGGCCTGCACTCGCGCAACCTGGCGGTGAGCCATGGATTGACCGGCCCCCAGGCGCCCCTGCTGCAGGAGCGCTTTGCTCGATGTTTCGCCGCGCTTGAGGAGTGGGAGCAGAGGCAGCTGCTGGCCTCGCTGCAGTGTATCGCCCCCATGATGGATGCCGGGGATATCGACGCGGCGCCGGTGCTCTCGAGCGGTTCGGTGTGGAAGGCGTCCGGGAGATGCTGGTGCCGTCCAGGGGTGACGGACAGGAGGAGGCGCTCTGGCGGCTTGGCCCGGTGGTCCGGCGTTGCTTCATGCCGCTGGTTGCATGGCGATCCTCAGCCGCATGGCGGAAGACGGCCCGGGGCTTGTCCGGCCAGTCGATTTGAGATAAAAATCGACAAAAAGAGGCTAATTTCTTCTAATTTCATTCAAATGCAGCGAAAAACAACAAGGCTTGTCGCTATCCCGACAGACGGTTAGACCGTTATTCATAAAATTGTTATACTGTCCGGCCTTTTTCTCTGCCCGAGCCGGAAAAATGCACAAGTTCCACCGGCGGATCGGGCATTATCGAACGTTCTACACGACGAGGTTTGTAATGAACCAGGGATCACTGCCGCCCCGACAGGGGCTTTACGATCCGGCAAACGAACACGACGCCTGTGGCGTCGGCTTCGTTGCCCACATCAAGGGTGAGAAGAGTCACCAGATTGTCCGCCAGGGTTTGACGATCCTCGAGCGTCTCACTCACCGGGGTGCCGTCGGTGCTGATCCGAAAGCCGGTGACGGCGCCGGCCTGCTGATGCAGATTCCCGATGCCTTCTTCCGGGCGGAAGCCGGTTGCGCCTTGCCCGAGGCCGGTTCCTACGCGATCGGCATGGTGTTCCTGCCGAAGGCCGACAAGGAGCGTGAAGCGTTCGAAGGGATTATCAACGAGGTCATCGAGGCCGAGGGCCAGACCGTCCTCTGCTGGCGCACGGTCCCTGTCGACAACAGCGGCCTTGGCGTCAGCGTCATCCCGACCGAGCCGGCGATCCGCCAGGTCGTCATCGGACGCGGCGAGGCGACGCCGGACCAGGACGCTTTCGAGCGCAAGCTCTTCGTCATTCACAAGCTTGCGGAATCGAAGGTGCGCGGCTCGGAGATGGCGGGCAAGAAGGATTTCTACATCGCGTCCATGTCCTCGCGCACCATCGTCTATAAAGGCATGCTGCTGGCCGACCAGGTCGGTGAGTATTACCTGGATCTCAACGACGAACGCGTCACCTCGGCACTCGCGCTCGTGCATCAACGTTTCTCGACCAATACCTTCCCGACCTGGGATCTGGCGCATCCGTTTCGCATGATCGCGCACAACGGCGAGATCAACACCATGCGCGGCAACGTCAACTGGATGGCCGCGCGCAAGAGTTCCATGGCATCCGAGATTCTCGGTGAGGATCTCGACAAGGTGTGGCCGCTGATCCCCGAGGGGCAGTCCGACTCGGCCTGTTTCGACAACGCGCTCGAACTGCTCGTCGCCGGCGGCTACCCCATGATCCACGCCATGATGATGCTGATTCCGGAGGCCTGGTCCGGCAACAAGCTCATGGATTCCGAGCGCCGCGCCTTCTACGAGTATCACGCGGCGCTCATGGAGCCGTGGGACGGCCCGGCCGCGGTCGCCTTCACGGACGGCCGCCAGATCGGCGCAACCCTCGACCGTAATGGCCTGCGCCCGGCGCGCTATCTCATCACCGACGACGATCTCGTCGTCATGGGCTCGGAAATGGGCGTGCTCGAGATCCCCGAGGAGAAGATCGTCAAGAAGTGGCGCCTGCAGCCCGGCAAGATGTTCCTGATTGACATGGAAGAGGGCCGCATCATCGACGACGAGGAGCTCAAGCACGAGCTGGCGGCCGCGAGGCCCTATCAGCAATGGCTCGACATGACCCAGATCTCTGTCAAGGATCTGACAGATCCGGTCACGACGCCGCTGGCGCCCGATGACCACATGCTGCTCGACCTGCAGCAGGCTTTCGGATACACGCAGGAGGATATCAAGTTCCTGCTGACACCAATGGTCGCGACCGGCATGGAGGCGACCGGCTCGATGGGCGCCGACAACCCGCCGTCTGTGCTATCCAACCGCTCCAAGCATCTTTCCACCTACTTCAAACAGAACTTCGCCCAGGTCACGAACCCGCCGATCGATCCGATCCGCGAGGAGATCGTCATGTCGCTGGTGTCGCTGATCGGTCCGCGCCCGAACCTGCTCGGGCTCGGCAGCGGCAGTTCCACCATGCGTCTCGAGACCAGCCAGCCCGTGCTGACCAATGAGAATCTCGAGCGTATCCGCAACATCGAGAGCCAGGCCGGTGGCGCTTTCCGCACCAAGACGCTGCAGATCACCTACAAGGTCAACGAGGGGCCGGCCGGCATGCGCCGGGCGCTGCAGCAGATCTGCGAGACGGCCGAACAGGCCGTGCTCGGCAAGTACAACATCCTGATCCTCTCCGACCGCCGCGTAGACGCCGACAATGTCGCCATTCCGGCGCTGCTGGCGACCTCGGCCGTGCATCATCACCTGATCCGCAAGGGTCTGCGCACCGAGACCGGGCTTGTTATCGAGACAGGCGCGGCGCTCGAGGTGCACCATTTCGCCACGCTCGCCGGTTACGGCGCCGAGGCCATCAATCCCTGGCTGGTGTTCGAGACGATCCAGACACTGCTTGATGAACTGCCTGACGATATCGATTACAAGACCGCGCGCGATCGCTATATCAAGGCGGTCGGCAAGGGCCTCAAGAAGGTCATGTCCAAGATGGGCATCTCGACCTACCAATCCTACTGCGGTGCGCAGATCTTCGACGCCGTCGGCCTGTCGACGCCATTCGTCGACGAATACTTCACGGGCACGGCCACGATGATCGAGGGCATCGGTCTCGAAGAGGTCGCTGCCGAGGCCGTGCGCTGGCACCAGGATGCCTACGGCGAGCACCAGATTTTCGAGAAACATCTCGACGTCGGCGGCGACTACGCCTACCGCCTGCGCGGCGAGGCGCACAACTGGACGCCTGAGTCCATCTCCAGGCTGCAGCACGCCGTGCGCGCCAACGACGCGAACACCTACAGGGAGTTTACGAAGCTCATCAACGAGCAGAGCGAGCGGTTGCTGACGCTGCGCGGTCTCATGGACTTCAAGTGGGCCGATACGCCGGTGCCGCTCGACGAGGTCCAGCCGGCGAAGGAGATCGTCAAGCGATTCGCCACGGGCGCCATGTCGTTCGGCAGCATCTCCTACGAGGCGCACTCCACGCTCGCACGCGCCATGAACTTTCTCGGCGGCAAGTCGAACACAGGGGAGGGCGGCGAGGAGCCCGAGCGCTTCAGCCCGCTGCCCGACGGATCCATGAACCCAGAACGTTCTGCCATCAAGCAGGTCGCCTCGGGGCGTTTCGGCGTGACCACGGAGTATCTCGTCAACTCCGACGACATCCAGATCAAAATGGCGCAGGGCGCCAAGCCCGGCGAGGGCGGCCAGCTGCCCGGCCACAAGGTCAATGCGCAGATCGCGCGCGTACGCCACTCCACGCCGGGCGTCGGCCTGATCTCGCCGCCGCCGCACCACGACATCTACTCGATCGAGGACCTGGCGCAGCTGATCCACGACCTCAAGAACGCCAATCCCGGCGCGCGAATCAGCGTCAAGCTGGTTTCCGAGGTGGGTGTCGGCACGGTTGCCGCGGGGGTCTCCAAGGCGCACGCCGATCATGTCACCATCGCCGGTTATGACGGCGGAACGGGCGCGTCACCGCTGACCTCGATCAAGCACGCCGGCTCACCGTGGGAGATCGGACTGGCCGAGACGCACCAGACGCTGGTGCTCAACCAGTTGCGCGGACGCATCGCCGTCCAGGTCGACGGCGGCCTGCGTACCGGACGTGACGTCGTCATCGGCGCGCTGCTCGGCGCTGACGAGTTCGGTTTCGCCACGGCGCCGCTGATCGCGGAAGGCTGCATCATGATGCGCAAGTGCCACCTCAACACCTGCCCGGTCGGCGTCGCGACCCAGGATCCCGAGCTGCGCAAGCGCTTCAAGGGCAAGCCCGAGCACGTCATCAACTACTTCTTCTTCGTCGCCGAGGAGATTCGCGAGATCATGGCGAAACTCGGCTTCCGCCGTTTCGACGAAATGATCGGCCAGAGCGACCGCCTCGACATGCGCGCAGCCATCGATCACTGGAAGGCCAAGGGGCTCGATTACTCGAAGCTTCTGCACAAGCCGGAGGCGGCCGAGGGTGTCGCCATCCACAACAGCGAGGCGCAGGACCACGGTCTCGACAAGGCGATCGATCACGAGCTCATCACCCAGGCGCGGCCTGCGCTCGAAATGGGCGAGAAGGTCACGATCGACATGCGTATTCACAACTACAACCGTACTTTCGGCACCATGTTGTCGGGCCGTGTCGCCGAGCGTTACGGCCATGCCGGCCTGCCGGAGGACACCATCAAGATCAACGTCTCCGGCACGGCCGGCCAGTCGTTTGGCGCCTGGGTCGCCAGGGGCGTGACCATCCGGCTCGCGGGCGAGGGCAATGACTATGTCGGCAAGGGCCTCTCGGGCGGCAAGCTGATCATCTACCCGCCGGCCGAATCGAAGATCGGGAAGGCCGAGGAGAACATCATCGTCGGTAACACCGTCCTCTACGGTGCGATTTCAGGCGAGTGCTATTTCCGCGGCGTCGCCGGCGAGCGTTTCGCTGTGCGCAACTCGGGTGCGACGGCCATCGTCGAGGGCGTCGGCGACCACGGCTGCGAGTACATGACCGGCGGCATCGTCGTCGTGCTCGGCTCGACGGGCCGTAACTTCGCGGCCGGCATGTCGGGCGGGATCGCCTACGTGCTCGACGCCAATGGTGATTTCGAACAGCGCTGCAACATGGCGCAGGTCGACCTCGAGCCGATACCGGCGGAAGACGACGCGCTCGAATCACTCGACCACCAGGGTGGCGATCTCGAGACCAAGGGGCGTGTCGATGTCAGCCACGACATGACGCGCTTCGACGCCATTCGTCTGCACCAGCTGATCGAGAGTCACCTGGACTACACGGGTTCGGAGGTCGCCAGGGAGATTCTCGACAACTGGGACAGCTACCTGCCGAAGTTCGTCAAGGTCATGCCCGTCGAATATCGCCGCGCACTGCTCGAGATGCAGGCGCAGCAAGAAGCAAAAGTTGCCTGAGGTAGAAGAATCATGGGTAAGCCAACAGGTTTTATGGAATTCGAACGCCAGGAACGCTCCTATGCGCCGGTCGGTGACCGCGTCAACAATTTCCGGGAATTCGTCCTTCCGCTCGCCGATGTGGAGCTGCGCAACCAGGGCGCGCGCTGCATGGACTGCGGTATCCCGTTCTGCCACATGGGCTGTCCCGTCGACAATCTGATCCCGGACTGGAATGACCTGGTCTACCGGGGCGAATGGAAAGCGGCCAGCGACATGCTGCACTCGACCAACAACTTCCCGGAGTTCACGGGCCGCATCTGTCCGGCGCCGTGCCAGGAGTCCTGCACGCTGAACCTCGAGGACATGCCGGTCACGATCAAGACCATCGAATGCTCCATCGTCGACAAGGCGTGGGAAGAGGGCTGGATCAAGCCGGACATTCCCGAGCACCGCACCGGCAAGCGGGTCGCGGTCGTCGGTTCCGGTCCCGCCGGCATGGCCTGCGCGCAGCAGCTTGCGCGCGCGGGACACGATGTCGTGCTCTACGAGAAGGAGCCGCGCATCGGCGGCCTGGTGCGTTTCGGCATTCCCGATTTCAAGCTCGACAAGGCGATCATCGACCGCCGCATGCGCCAGATGGCTGCCGAGGGCGTCCAGTTCAAGACCAATGTCTGGATCGGGAAGGACATTCCTGCCAGCAAACTGCTCGAGGATTTCGACGCCGTCGCGCTGACCGGCGGTTCCGAGCAGCCGCGCGATCTGCCGGTGCCGGGGCGCGAGCTCAACGGCATCTATTTCGCCATGGATTTTCTCAAGGCCAACACCAAGTGGGTGCAGGGCGTGCACGACGAGGACCGCGTCATTTCCGCGAAGGACAAGCATGTGATCGTCATCGGCGGCGGCGACACGGGTTCGGACTGTATCGGCACCTCCAACCGCCACGGCGCGGCCAGCGTCACCCAGCTCGAGATCATGCCGCGGCCGCCCGAGAAGGAGGACAAGGGCACCGTCTGGCCCGACTGGCCCAACAAGATGCGCACCTCCTCCTCCCATGAGGAGGGCTGCGACCGCATGTGGCAAGTCGCGACCAGGCGCTTCCACGACGATGGCAACGGCAACGTCAAGGCGGTCACCTGTGTCAAGGTCGAATGGCGCAAGGATGACAGCGGCATCTGGCAGATGAACGAGGTCGAGGGGTCGGAATTCGAGCTCAAGGCCGATATCGTCACCCTGGCCATGGGCTTCGTGCACCCGGTCCACGAGGGCATGCTCGAGGAACTCGGCATCGATTTCGACGCCCGCGGCAACGTCAAGAGTGAGACCGAGGGCGAAAACGCCTACCATACCTCACTCGACGGGGTTTTCGCGGCCGGCGACATGCGCCGCGGCCAGTCCCTTGTCGTCTGGGCGATCCGCGAGGGACGCCAGTGCGCCCACGCCATCGACAAATACCTCATGGGACACACGAGCCTGCCGCGCTGAGGGATTCCCGGCCATGCGTGAAAACGGCCCGATCAGGGCCGTTTGCCGTTCTGGCCGCCGACCCGCGCGGCCTCGCCGATGTGTGCGATACTATTCGCCGTCCTCAACCCGCAGCAGGATCGCATGAGCGAAGGCCCCTACATTTTCGAACCCGGCAGCAGCCAATTCGATGAGCTCGTGCTGTTCAACTCCCGCCAGTTGCCCGTGCTCGTCGAGTTCATGGGTGTCTGGTCTGAATCCTGTATCACTCTCGAACAGCGCATCACGACGCTCGCGAAGGAGTTTCCCGAGGATTTCATCTTCGCCAGGGTCGATATCGACGTGCAGCAGGAGTTGCGCGAGCGGTACGGGATCGAACAGATTCCGACACTCATGGTGTTCCGCGACGGCGAGGCGCAGCGTACCGAGGTCGGCGAACTCGGCGAGCAGCAACTCAGGGCGCTGCTGAGGGATTTCGGCGTCTTCCGCCAGTCCGACGCCGATCGCGAGGAGGCAAGGCAGTTGCATCTCTCCGGGGATACGCCAGCGGCCATTATCAAGCTCACGCAGGCGATCCGGACGGACCCCTCCAACACGCGTATCGCCCTGGACATGGTGCAGATCTTCATCGACATCGAGGAATTCGAACAGGCCAGAGGGCTGTTCGAAAAGCTGCCGCAGGCCGACCGCGCCAGCGAGACCGGCAAGTCGCTGAACACCCAGTTGCTGTTTTCAGAGTTTGCCGCCAGGACGGCCGGGCTCGAGCGGCTGGCGGCGATGCTGGAGCGGGATCCCGCGGATCATGCGGCCCGTTTCGACTACGCCGTCTGCCTCGCCGCGACACATGATCCGGGCGGATCACTCGATTCGCTTTTCCGGATTCTCGAAGCCGATCCCGGCTTTCGCGACGGTGCGGCGCGAGAACTCGCGGGAATGCTCGTCAAGATGCTGATGCAGTCCGAGCCGGAACTCGGGCAGAACTACAGGCGCAAGCTCGGCAACCTCCTGGCGAGTTGAATTGCGGGCTTGCTACATCGGATCGCCGCTGACGACCAGGTGCGCGGTCGCGAGCTGTTTGCCGGAGGAGTCCGTGGTCAGGAAGCGGTGGCTGCCGAGCCAGAAGGAGCCGAGAAAGAGGGTTTCTCCGCCGCTTCCCTCTCCCAGCACGAAGTGGCCGTCCGTGACCCGGTAAGTGGCGTCGCCGTCGGGCAGCCGGAAGTTCACGGCGCAGGGTTGCTGGGCGCAGTACCCCGAGCAGCCTGGCTGCAGGACCACCTCGTCGAAGTTGCGTCTGTCGCAGCTGGCTTGCTTGACGGCCGACTGGCCGCCGCATCCCGCAAGGAGTATCAGGAAGAGCAGGGCGATGATGGGATGTCTCATGTTTGCGAACCCGGGTTGTCTGTTCTGTAGCAACTATAGTCCAGGCGCCCGTCTCAGAGAATCTCCTGGGGATCTGAATCCAGGCTCCAGCGCAGTTTGCGCCCGGCCTTCTGTGCCAGCAGCCAGGCCAGCAGACGGTCCATCTCCCGGTGCAGTCCCGACCGGTCGTGCGACTGGAACAGCAGGTGCCAGCGATAGTGGCCGGCCTTGCGTTCGAGAAGCGCGGGCAGCGGGCCATGGATCTCGATGCCTGGCATTTCCCGCCGGGCCCGCTCGCTTGCCTGCTGCATGAATTGCTCGACGCGTGACATCTCCATGCTCTCCGCGCGCAGCAGTACCTGGTGGCTGAAGGGCGGAAAACCGGCCTCGCGTCGCAGCGCGAGTTCTTCGCGTGCAAAGGCCTCGTAGCCCTCGCGGATGAGCCTCTGCAGCAGCGGGTTGTCGGGGTGGCGCGTCTGGATCAGCACACGTCCCGGCTTGTCGGCGCGTCCGGCGCGTCCCGAGACCTGGATGAGTAGCTGCGCAGTGCGCTCCGGCGCGCGGAAGTCGGGATTGAGCAGCCCGTGATCGGCGTTCAGGATGCCGACGAGTGTCACTTTCGGGAGGTCGTGGCCCTTGGCCAGCATCTGGGTGCCGACGAGGATCGCGGCGTCGCTGTCGCGCACGCGTGCGAGGGAACGGTCGAGGCTGCCTTTCCTGCGCGTTGAATCGCGGTCAATGCGGATCACGGGCACGTGCGGAAAAATCTCGCCGATGGTCTCCTCCAGCCGTTCGGTTCCCTGACCGAGGTGGATCAGGCTGTCCGCAGCGCCGCACCCGGGGCAGGTCGCGGGTCTGGGCTGCTGGTGTCCGCAGTGATGGCACCAGAGGCGCGCGGCCTGCTGGTGCCAGGTCATGCGGGCATCGCAGTGGCTGCACTCGGCGACCCAGCCACAGGCATGGCAGGTGAGCTGGGGCGAATAGCCGCGCCTGTTCAGAAAGAGGATCGCCTGGTGACCGGCATCGGTTTCCCGGCGGATACTGCTGATCAGGTCGGGCGCGAGCCCGCGGCGCAGCGGCTGGTTGCGTACGTCGATGAGATCGATCCGTGGCGGCTTCGCCGGCCCGGGCCGGTGGCGCAGCTTCAGCCAGCGGTAACGGTTCGAGAGGGCGTTATTGAAGCTCTCGAGGGACGGTGTGGCCGAGCCGAGAATAGCCGGAATGGAGGCGAGTCTCGCGCGCATGACGGCGATATCGCGCGCCGAGTAGCGATAGCCCTCCTGCTGTTTGTACGAGAGGTCGTGCTCCTCGTCGACGACGATCATGCCGAGTTGCGGCATCGGCGTGAAAATCGCCGAACGCGTGCCGATCAGCAGGTCGATGCGTCCGTCCGCGGCCGCCGTCCAGGCCTGCTCCCGCTCGCTGTCGTTGAGCCCCGAGTGCATGACGGCGATCCTGGCGGCGAGGCCGTGCTCGAAACGGCTCAGGAGCTGCGGCGTCAGCGCGATCTCGGGCACCAGCACGAGCACTTGCCTGCCCGCGCGGATCACCTGCCCGGCGATGGCGAGATAGACCTCGGTCTTGCCCGAGCCCGTGATGCCGTCGAGCAGGAAGGTTCCGTATCCCGTCACGCCAAGCACGGCCTCGACGGCCGCCTGCTGTTCACCGGTCAGCGTCGGTCGCGCAGAAGGGGGAGAGCGCACAGGCTCGGGCAGAATCTCGACGCGTTCGACGACACCCTTGTCCGCGAGGCGCTTCAGAGCACCGCGAATTGCGCTGTCACCGGCCCGCAGGCTCGCCTCGGGTACCGGCCCGTCACTCTCCAGTAGCCGGCTGACAATCTGTTTCTGCAGCGGGGCGCGCCTGAAACGCTCCAGGTCGATCTGCCTGTCGACGAGCCGCCATGCCGCGACCCTGCCCGTGGCCGCTTCCAGGCCCTGGCGCAGGCGCGCGGGCAAGGCGTTCTGCACCACTTCGCCGAGAGGATGGTGGTAGTAGGCTGCGCACCAGCCGAGCAGCTTGCGATCGCGATCGTCGAACAGCGGTCTGCGGTCGAGCACCCTGCCGACAGGCCTGAGCTTCCCGGGCTCGAGTTCGCTCTGCTGCGCGATTTCCCAGATGATGCCGACGCGCTTGCGGTTGGCGACCGTCACCTCGACGCGGCATCCTGGCTGCAGTGACACGCCGGATTCGCCTTGAGGGGCTAGATAGTCGAGCAGCCTGTAGAGCGGCAGCGGGACGGCAATCCTGAGGATCGGTCGGGAAGTCATAGGCGCAATCTACCAGAAAGCCACTGCAGTGGCGGGTCGAATCCCCGCCTGTGGATAACTCTGTGGAGGAAATGAAGCGCTCCTGCTCATGGTGCTGTATTCGTTCATGCAAAAACAGTTGCCCAGGCATCGCGGTCTCGAAAAATGGCTAGTAATAACAGTAAGATAAAGAATATCTGAAGATGCTGAAATGCGATTATTGAGAGAATCGGTGGCTTGTGGAGTCCAGTATTCGGGATGTGTAAAAAAGCGGCTTTTCTCAAGCGTTTCCAAGCACCGACCAGAGGATCCAGCCCTGGTAGGCGACAAACGCTGCCAGCAGCAGCATGCCGTCAGAGCGCGCGATTTCGTGCATCCCCCTGCGCGAGTAGGCGACGCCGGCGATGGCCAGCGTCAGCGCCAGCATGACAGGCATGTCGCGCGTCAGGATCCCGGTCGCGATCGCGCCGGGTGCCACGAGGCCCGGCACAGCGAGCACGGCCAGAATGTTGAAGATGTTGGAGCCGAGAACATTGCCGATCGCGAGGTCGGCCTCGTTCTTCAGCGCGCTGGCGATGCTTGCGGCCAGTTCCGGCAGGCTGGTGCCGATTGCGACGATCGTCAGGCCGATGATGAGATCGCTGACACCGAGCCACTGGGCAATTCCGACGGCGCCCCACACCAGCAGCCTCGAGGCGATCAGCAGGACGGCGAGGCCGATGGCGAGCCACAGCAGGGCCTTGCCGGTTTTCATCGGGGGCGGCATTTCGGCGATGATCTCCTCTGCGAGTGTCTCGTCGGCACCCTGTTTCGCAATCCGGTACATCAGATAGAGGACCGCGACCAGCAGAACGATCAGGATAGTCCCGTCGAGTCGACCGAGTTCCTGGTCGAGCAGCAGGATCAGCGACAGCAGGCTGATAGCCAGCAGCAGCGGATATTCGCGCATCAGGGTCCTGGAGGCGACCCTCAACGGCATCACGAGCGCTGTCACACCGAGGATGAGGCTGATATTGGTGATGTTGGAGCCGATGGCGTTGCCGATCGCCAGTCCTGCATTGCCGTCGATGGCCGCCATGCTCGAGACCAGGATTTCAGGCGCGGAGGTGCCGAAGCCCAGGACGGTCAGGCCGACGACGAGAGTCGAAACTCCGAGATTCGTTGCCAGCGCCGCTGCACCAAGGACAAACCGGTCAGCAGCCCAGACCAGCAAGGCAAATCCGGACAGAATGGCAACAATTTCCGTAATCATCGTGTTTGGTGATATAAAGAGAGGGCGCGATTGTTTCAGAACAGCGCGAACGAGACAAGAAAAGAATATTAGTATTTTCTAAATTTGTGTTACACTTTGTTGATGCATGTCAATGCGGTGACGCAGATATGCTGAAAAAATGTCCACTGAGTTTATTCACGACGCAGTATCTATATGGGAGGTTTGCAATGAAAACTCTGATGAAATCCATGATGGCGGTATCCCTGCTCGCCGTCTCCACAAGCGCATCTGCTTTCTTCTGGGACGACGACGATGACTGGAAGTGCTGGGGCATCCCTGACTGTAATCCATATGACGAGTGGGATCCTCGCTACTGGATGGAAGAGATGGAACAGGCTTTTGACGACGATGATGACTACGGCTACGGTGGTTACGGTGGTCCCTGGGGTCGTCCGATGATGCCTGGTTACGGCGGCTACGGCATGCCTTACGGCGGTGGTTATCCTGGCTATGGCTACGGCTACCCGCAGTACCAGCAGCCGGCCTATCCGCAGTACCAGCAGCCCGCGCCTGCAGCGCCCCAGGTTCCTAAAGCGAACCCGGCACCGGCACAGCGCTGATCGCTGTTCGCCAGTCGCGAGGCTGGCTACCGAAAAACCCGCTCGGCCCCTGGCCCTGCGGGTTTTTTTGTCTGTAACGGGATGGTACTCTCAATTCATAGGCAAGTCCTATTGCACTTGTTGCCACAATCCATTTTTAATCCTGAGTGGCTTTGTATAGACTTCGGGCATCAAAAGCACCCATGGTGTGATTGGTTGTACTGATCATGTTCAGATCGGACGTGATCGGTATCAGAAAACACGATTCTTCAGGAGTCGCGTTCACAATTGTGAAGAGCTGTGCACCATCCGGTGCAAAAAATACTACCGGCCGACCGGTATCAACACGTGTAAAAACGGAGGACTAACAACATGTCACTGAAAGGCTCCAAAACCGAGCAGAACCTCAAAGACGCATTCTCAGGCGAATCCCAGGCCAACCGCCGCTACCTCTACTTCGCCGCCAAGGCGGATGTCGAGGGCTATAACGACGTCGCCGCTGTCTTCCGCTCCACCGCGGAAGGCGAAACCGGCCACGCACACGGCCACCTGGAGTACCTGGAAGAGGTTGGCGATCCGGCAACAGGTCTGCCGATCGGCGGAACTTCCGACAACCTGAAAGCGTCTATCGCGGGTGAGACCCACGAGTACACCGACATGTACCCGGGCATGGCGAAGACGGCTCGCGAGGAAGGTTTCGACGAAATCGCCGACTGGTTCGAAACTCTCGGCAAGGCCGAGCGTTCGCACGCCAATCGTTTCCAGAAAGCGCTGGACAACCTCGACGGCTGATCAGCCGATGTGATCGATTTCTCCCCCGGTCAACCCGGGGGAGGATATCCTTACCAAATTCCAAGAAGGAGCAAGCGGCATGGCAGTAACAAGAGAAGGCAGTCTGGAGGCCCCCACGCGGCACCCACTGAACTGGAAAGAACCATCGTTCTACGACAGGGACGATCTTTTCAAGGAGCTGGAACGCGTCTTCGACATCTGTCATGGCTGCCGACGCTGCGTCAGCCTCTGCAACTCCTTCCCGACACTCTTCGACCTGGTGGACGAATCGGACACCATGGAGGTGGATGGTGTCGCCAAGAACGACTACTGGAGCGTGGTCGACCACTGCTATCTCTGCGACCTCTGCTACCTGACCAAGTGTCCCTATGTCCCGCCGCACGAGTGGAACGTCGACTTTCCGCATCTGATGCTGCGCGCCAAGGCAGTGAAGAACAGGGAGCAGGGCGCCTCCCTGCGTGACAGGGTTTTGACCAGCACGGACACGGTCGGCAAGCTGGCCGGCATCCCGGTCGTCTCCGGCATCGTCAACGCCGCCAACCGTAACGGCGGCTTCCGCAAGATGCTCGAGAGCACCTTCGGCGTCAGCGCCGATGCCGTGCTCCCGGAGTATCACAGCAAGACACTGCGCAAGACGCTGAAGCCCTCGAGCGGCGAGGGCGCCGAGCCGGCCGGACCGACGACGGGCAAGGTTGCGCTTTTCGCGACCTGCTACGGTAACTACAACGCGCCGAATATCGGCGAAGACCTGAAGGTCGTCTTCGAACACAACGGCATACCGGTCACGCTGGCCCCGAAGGAGCAGTGCTGCGGCATGCCGAAACTTGAGCTCGGTGATCTGGAGGCTGTCGAGAAAGCCAAGGACGCCAACATCCCGGTGCTCGCCAGGCTCGTCGACGAGGGCTGGGACATTGTCGCGCCCATCCCTTCATGCGCACTGATGTTCAAGCAGGAGCTGCCTCTGATGTTTCCGGATGATCCGGACGTCAGGAAAGTGCAGGAGGCGATCTACGATCCGTTCGAATACCTGATGCTGCGCCACAAGCACGGCAAGCTCAGAACCGATTTCAAGAACCCGCTCGGCAAGATTGCCTACCATGTCGCCTGTCACCAGCGCGTCCAGCGCATCGGCAACAAGACGCGCGACATGCTCGGGCTCGTACCGGACACCGAGGTCGATACCATCGAGCGCTGTTCCGGCCATGACGGCACCTATGCGGTCAAGAAGGAGTATCACGACATCTCCATGAAGATCGCGCGTCCGGTCGTCAACCGTGTCAAGAAGTTCGAGGCCGACGCCTACACCAGCGACTGCATCATGGCCGGTCACCAGATCGCCAACGGTCTCGATGACGGCTCGGAACCCGAACACCCGATTTCACTGATTCGCAAAGCTTACGGAGTTTGATGTCATGTCACACCTGAGCAGAGAAGACCTTTACTCACTCGAGGAGTACTCGCAAATCCGTCCCGACTTCCGTGCCAGGGTCATGGCGCACAAGAAGAATCGTCGCCTGCCGATCGGCGAGAACGCGACGCTCTACTTCGAGGACGCACTGACCATGCAATACCAGATCCAGGAGATGCTGCGCATCGAAAAGATTTTCGAGAGCGAGGGCATCAGGGAGGAGCTGGACGCCTACAATCCGCTGATTCCCGACGGCCACAACTGGAAGGCGACTTTCATGATGGAGTACCCGGATATCGAGGAGCGCAAGGCGGCACTTGCCCAGCTTGTCGGTATCGAGGACAAGACCTGGGTGTGCGTCGAGGGTTTTGACAGGGTCTATGCCATCGCCGACGAGGATCTCGAACGCGATACCGAGGAGAAGACCTCCTCCGTTCACTTCATGCGCTTCGAGCTGACCGGCGAGATGATCGCCGCTGCCAAGGGCGGTGCCGCGATCTCCGCGGGCATCGATCACCCGAATTACAACATCAGCGTCGATCCGATTCCTGATAACATCAGGGATTCGCTGGTCAATGACCTGGATTCCTGAAACCGGAGCAGATTGAGCATGGCAAACGAAGGCTACCACGAACCGATCGAAGAACTCTCTGACGACACCCGCGACATGCATCGCGCCATCATTTCGCTGATGGAAGAACTCGAGGCTGTCGATTGGTACAACCAGCGCGTCGACGCATGCAAGGATCCGGAGCTCAAGGCGATCCTCGCCCACAACCGTGACGAGGAGAAGGAACATGCGGCCATGGTGCTCGAATGGATTCGCCGGCGTGATCCCGGCATGGACAAGGAACTCAAGGATTACCTCTTCACAGAGAAGCCGATCGCTCACGAATGATCGCGGACTTCGTCCCGACGTATCGAGAAACCCCGTTCTTACAACGGGGTTTTTTATTGTCCGATCGCCAGACTTGTCACTGGCAGTGTTCAGTGCGTATCCTTCAGTCTCAGCGGGCGTCCTGGTGTCAGGCGCCTTGCAGGCCCGCTTCATAAGAAAATGACACACGACCACCAACCGAGGAAGAGATGATGAGGAGATTGTCGGCAATCGCGTTGATGCTGTTTCTCGGGCTTTCGATGTTCGTCGATGCCGCCGAACCCGCCAGCAAGGTGCTCAAGCTGGCGACGACCACGAGCACGGAAAACTCGGGTTTGCTGGCCGAAATCATCCCGCTGTTCGAGAAGCAGAGCGGCTACAGCGTCCACGTCATCGCCGTCGGCACCGGCAAGGCGCTGCGCATGGGACAGGACGGCGACGTCGATGTCGTGCTCGTCCATGCGCCGGCAGCCGAGAAACGCTTCGTCGACAGCGGCTATGGCATCGCGCGTCATCCCGTCATGTATAACGATTTCGTCATTCTCGGTCCCGCGAGCGACCCGGCAGGCCTGAAGGGAGCGCGCGAGGCATACGGGGCGCTGGCGAAAATCGCCGCCAGCGGGTCGATCTTCGTCTCGCGCGGCGACGACTCGGGTACGCACAAGAAAGAGAGAGAGCTCTGGGATGCCGCCGGTATCCAGCCCGACGGCAGCTGGTACCGCGAGGCAGGCCAGGGCATGGGAAAGGTCATCCAGATGGCCGGCGAACTCGAGGGTTATACGCTGGCCGATCGCGGCACCTGGCTCGCCAGCATGGACAAATCTCCACTGACCATCCTTCTCGAGGACGACGAGTTGCTGTACAACCCCTACGGCATCATCGCTGTCAGCCCGCAACGTCATCCGGATATCAACCACACGGGTGCGCAGGCGCTCATCGACTGGATGACCTCGAAAGCCGGCCAGGAGGCAATCGGTGATTTCCGCATCGTCGGCCAGCAGCTCTTTATCCCCTCGGCGCTGCCCGTGCATGCCAGGGCGTCCGGCGAGTAGGCGCCGCTGTCAATGGAGAGCCTCATCGATGCCAGCAGCAAGGCGCTGCAACTGCTCTTCAGCGGTGACGCGGCCCTGTGGGAGATCGTCGGCATCTCCTTTCGCGTCTCCGTGCTGGCGTTGATCATCGCCATACCGCCAGCGCTGGTGACGGCCTTCCTGCTGGCCTACGGACGCTTTCCCGGCCGCAGGCTGTTGATCGCCATTTTCAACACATTGCTTTCAGTCCCGACCGTCGTCATCGGCCTGACGCTCTATCTTCTGCTCTCGCGCCAGGGGCCGCTCGGCGATTTTCGCCTGCTCTTTACGCAGACGGCCATGATCATGGGGCAGGTCGTGCTGGCCTTCCCGATGCTGGTCGCCATCGGTCACTCGGCATTGCAGGCGGCGGACAGGCGCGCCTGGGAAACGGCGCGCACACTCGGCGCTTCACCGCCGCGGGCTTTTTTCACCATCACGCACGAGGTGCGTTTCGGCCTGCTCGCGGCCGTGCTGGCATCCTTCGGGCGTATCATCTCCGAAGTCGGTGCATCCATGATGCTGGGCGGCAACATCCTGCATCACACGCGTAATATTCCGACTGCTATTGCACTCGAAACCAGCAAGGGCGAGTTCGCGCAGGGCATCGCGCTCGGCATCGTGCTGCTGATCATGGCATTCACGCTGAATGCGCTCTTGCATCACTTCCAGGGAAGGGGTTACATCGGCGCATGAATTCACTGCATTTTCACAGGATTCATCAACGCTTCGGCCGGCGAACCATACTGGACGGTGTCGCGATTTCACTCTGTTCCGGGCACTGCACGCTGCTGACCGGTGACAACGGCGCTGGCAAGACGACACTGCTGCGCATTCTCGGCGGTTTCGACAGGCCCGAGCAGTTCCACGTCGAGACCGGTGTCGGCGGTCTGTCCTGGCGGCGCTACCGCAAGCTCGCGCGGAGCAGTGTCATGTACATGCACCAGCAGCCCTATCTTTTCGAGGGCAGCGTGCGAGACAATCTCGATTATGCACTCGATCGCAAACTGCCTAAGTTGCAGCGCCACGAGCGCATTCGTGAGGCGCTGGAGTGGGGCGGCCTGGAACGCATCGCCGACTCCCGCGCAAACACGCTCTCCGGCGGCGAATGCCAGCGCGTCGCGCTGGTGCGTGCCTGGTTGCGCCAGCCGCTCTACATGCTGCTCGACGAGCCGGCCGCCAACATGGACCGCGACGCCCGCCTGCGCACCGTCAGCCTGCTGCGCCGCCTGCGCGACGAAGGCATGTCGCTGCTGATCGCCAGTCACGACCCGGACTATTTCTCGTCGCTCGTCAACGAGCGCCAGCACCTGGATGCGGGCAGGCTCAAGATCATCGAGGAGCTGACCGGCTTCGGGAAGGTTTCCAGCCTGCGGGCCGGCGGCTGAAGCTCTCAATCAGCGGGTATCTTTCTCTATGTCTGACAACAACCGTATTCAAACCTCCCCGGGCTGCACCGATGACGTCGAACCGTCGTTGCTTTCCGTCGAAGATGCGCTTGGCCGCATCATGGATGCTGTCCAGCCCGTGCAGGCTGTGTTGCACAAGCCACTGCGCGACGCCCTCGGAGAGGTGCTCGCCGGAGATGTCATTTCGCCGATCAACGTGCCGAATCACACCAACTCGGCCATGGATGGTTACGCTTTGCGTGGCGAGGAACTGCCTGTCGGGGAGATCCGCAGCTACAGGGTCATCGGAACGGCCTACGCTGGCGTTCCCTTCGAGGCAGCATGCAAGGAGGGTGAGTGTGTGCGCATCATGACGGGTGCGCCGATGCCGGCCGGCACGGATACTGTCGTCATGCAGGAGCAGACCGAGGCATGCGGCGAGGATTGCGTGCGGATCGGCACGGGCCACCGCAGCGGCCAGAATGTGCGCCAGGCGGGCGAGGATATCGCTGCCGGCAGCTGCGTACTGCCAGCCGGGCGCCGCATCAACCCGGCGGATCTCGGCGTGCTGGCCTCTCTCGGCTTCGGGGAGCTGGCCGTGCGTCGTCCGCTGCGCGTTGCCTTCTTCTCGACGGGTGACGAGTTGCGCTCCATCGGCGAGCCGCTCGCGCAGGGGGAAGTCTACGACAGCAACAGGTATGCCCTCCACGGCATGCTGAAACAGCTCGGTGCCGAGCTGCTCGACATGGGGGTCGTGCGCGACAGGCCGGAACTGATCGAAGCGGCCTTCCGGCAGGCTTCCGGCATGGCCGATGTCGTCATCACCTCGGGAGGCGTCTCGGTCGGCGAGGCGGATTACATCAGGGAGGTCCTGGCGAAACTCGGCGAGGTCGGTTTCTGGAAGATCGCCATCAAGCCCGGACGGCCGCTGGCTTTCGGTCGCGTCGGCGAGGCGCTCTTTTTCGGCCTGCCGGGCAACCCGGTTGCGGTCATGGTGACCTTCCTGCAGTTCGTGAAGCCGGCGCTGCTGAAGATGGCCGGACAGACGGAGACCGGGTCTTTGCAGATCGATGCCATCTGCAGGAGCCGGCTGCGCAAGAAGCCCGGAAGAACCGAGTTCCAGCGCGGTACTTTCTCGCACACGGAGGAGGGAATCGTCGTGGAAAAATCGGGATACCAGGGATCGGGGGTTCTCACCTCGATGACGCGCGGCAACTGCTTCATCCTGCTGCCAGCCGAGTCAGAGGGCGTCGAGCCGGGCGACAGGGTCCTGATCCAGCCTTTCGGCTGGTAGGTCAATCCTGGCCCTCTATTCTCTCTTTTGCGGCCAGCTCCCTGATGCGTTCACGCACGAGGTCGCTGCCCTGAATCTCCCGCGTGAGACTGCTCACCAGCAAGTCGCTGTCCTGGCAGCTCGAAACGACCCTGTTCATGACGGCGTCGATGCAGTCGCGCCACTCCCCGAGCTCGGGTGAACTGGAACTCGGCAGGAAGGGGCCCTTGTAGAGTTTCAGCGCCTTTTCCGCCTTCTTGTCCTTGAGCACGCGCCACAGGGTCACGAAATCGGCCCAGGTCGAAAGCTGCAGGCGGTAGGGACGCGAGCCGATGCGTCCGTCAAGCAGGTTGCGCAGGTGCGACAGCTCGGCTTTCAGCGTCGACATGGAGATGGGTGCGTCGCCGTAGAGGGCGGCGTGAAATGCACCGAGACTCAGTCCGTGCGGGTTCAGGATCAGCAGACAGAGAATCTCGAGCTGGCGCTTCGAGACGTGGATCTCCTCGCCACGAAAGAGGACGCGTGGTACGCCGAGCGCCTGGATCTCCAGCTCGGCGCGCTGCGGCCTGTCGGGCAGTTGCCTTGCGATGGAACGGGCGAAGTCGTTGGCGGCATTCTGTCCAAGGGGCGTGTGCCGCTCCCAGGCTGTCGAGAAATCGAGCACGCCGAGCAGCTCGCCGGATGCCGGGTGCAGGATCGGTGCGGCGTAACAGGCCCAGTCGTGCATGCAGGCGGCAAAATGTTCGGTCGAGAAGACGGTCGCGGGTTCCTGCAGTGCCAGCGCGATGCCGACGGCGTTGGTGCCGGCTGTCGATTCGCTCCAGCAGCCGCCCGGCGCGAAGTTGACGCGGTTGGCAGCCTCGCGCATGGGGCCGGAGGCGTGGGTCCAGAGCAGGCAGCCGTCCGGATCGGAAAGGGCGGCGATCAGGGAACCCTCTTCGGCGATATGGATGATTTCGCCCAGCACCTCGCAGGCGCTCCGCCGAATCTGCGAATCGTCCCAGAGCCTGGCGACCTGCTTGCGATCGGCAAGCGGTGCGCGATCAAGCGCCGGGCTGACGTGTTCTGCGCTGCGTTTCCAGGATTCGCCAATCGCTTCGGAAACATCACTGCCGGCCCTGTGATCGCCATCGGTAAAGCGGTTCCAGGCGGACCTGGTCTGCCGCCTGCGCTGTTCGAGCGATGCTCCGTCGTGGTTCTGCTGCATGGTTACCCGCGTTGCCAACCTTTTTGCAACCTTTCTGTTCTTATATTTCGATGTCTAAGTATATGCCGAAAACGGCAATTCAGGAGGAGCCAGGAAAAATGCTGAAGTCGCTGCACATCGATCCCGAGAAATGCACAGGCTGCCTGCAGTGCGAGATGGCCTGTTCGTACGAGAACGAGGGGCTCTTCAATCCCTCGAAATCCCGCATCAAGGTCTTCACCTTCCACGACACGGGACGCTTCGTACCCTACACCTGCACCCAGTGCAGCGAGGCCTGGTGCATGCAGGCCTGTCCGGTTGACGCCATCGTGCTGAACCCCGAAACGGGTTCCAAGGATGTCGTCAACGACCGCTGCGTCGGCTGCAAGGTCTGCACCATCGCCTGCCCGTTCGGCACCGTGAACTACAACCAGGCGACCGGCAAGGTCATCAAGTGCGACCTCTGCGGTGGCGATCCCAAGTGCGCCTCGGCCTGCCCGACTGCCGCTATCGTCTATATCGACGCCGATTCCACCGGTCTCGATCGCATGCGCGCCTGGGCCGCCAGAACCGATACCCAACACGCAACCGCCTGAGGAGGAGAACGACATGGCATGGACTAAACAGATTCTGCGCGTCAATCTGACCGACGGCACCGTCAAGGCCGAACCGCTCAACATGGAGTGGGCCCTGGAATATCTCGGCCAGCGTGGACTCGCGACACGCTATTTCGTCGACGAGGTCGACGCAACGGTCGATGCGCTCGGCCCCGACAACAAGCTCATCATGGCGACCGGACCGCTGACCGGCACCATGGCCTCGACCGGCGGGCGTTACTCCGTCATCACCAAGAGCCCGCTGACCGGCGCCATCGCCTGCTCCAACTCGGGAGGCTTCATCGGCGCCGAGATGAAGAATGCCGGCTGGGACATGATCATTTTCGAGGGCAAGTCCGACTCCCCTGTCTATCTCCATGTCGAGAACGAGAAGGCCGAACTGCTGCCGGCCGACGATCTCTGGGGCAAGTCCGTCTGGGAAACCGACGAGCTGCTGCACCGCAAGCACCAGGACCCGCAGTTGCGCATCTCGACAATCGGCCGTTCCGCCGAGGCGGGCTGTCTCTACTCGGCGATCGTGAACGACCTGCACCGTGCTGCCGGCCGTTCCGGCGTCGGCACCGTCATGGCGTCGAAAAACCTCAAGGCGGTCGCCGTGCGTGGCACCAGGGGCGTCGGCAACATCAAGGACCCGGCACGTTTCATGAAGGAGGTGGCCGAGCAGAAGCAGGTGCTGGCGGACAACGCCGTCACGAGCCAGGGACTGCCGACCTATGGCACCCAGGTGCTCATGAACGTCATCAACGAGATGGGCGCGCTGCCGACGCGCAACATGCGCGAGGTGCAGTTCGAGGGCGCGCACAATGTCTCCGGCGAGGCCATGCACGAGCCGCGCAAGTCCGATGGCAAGCCCAATCTGACACGCAACGCAGGCTGCTTCGGCTGCACCATCGCCTGCGGTCGCATCTCCACCGTCGACCAGGGCCATTTCTCGATCAAGGAGAAGCCCGAGTACTGGGGCAACTCCGGCGGCCTCGAATACGAGGCGGCCTGGGCGCTCGGCCCGGATACCGGTGTCGACGATCTCGACGCGCTCACCTATGTCAACTTCCTCTGCAACGAGGACGGCATGGACCCGATCTCGTTCGGCTCCACCGTCGCGGCCGCGATGGAACTCTACGGGCAGGGCGTCATCAACATCGAGGAGACGGGCGGGATCGCGCTCGAATTCGGCTCTGCCGAGGCGCTGGTCGCCGCCGCGGAGGCGACAGCCAGGGGCGAGGGTTTCGGCAGGATTCTCGGCCTGGGCTCGAGGCGCATGTGCGAGAAATACGGCAAGCCGGAGCTCTCGATGACCGTCAAGGGTCAGGAGTTCCCGGCCTACGACCCGCGCGGCATCCAGGGGATGGGCCTGACCTACGCCACGTCGAACCGCGGCGCCTGCCACCTGCGCAGCTACACGGTTGCATCCGAGGTGCTCGGCATCCCGGTCAAGACCGATCCGCTCGAGACCGACGGCAAGCCGGAACTCGTCATCGCCTTCCAGGATGCGACCGCAGCGGTCGATTCCTCCGGCCTCTGTCTCTTCACGACCTTCGCCTGGTCCCTCGAGAACATTGCGCCGCAGATCGACGCGGCATGCGAGGGCGACTGGACGGTCGAGAAGTGCGCCGAGGTGGGTGCGCGTATCTGGAATCTCGAGCGCGACTTCAACATGCGCGCCGGCCTGACGGGCGCCGATGATACGCTGCCGAAGCGCCTGCTGAAGGACGCGGCCAATGTCGGTCCGGCCAAGGGCAAGGTGGCCGGCCTCGACAAGATGCTGCCGGAGTATTACGAGCTGCGCGGCTGGACGGCCGAGGGTCAATTGACCGACGAGACCCGCGGCCGTTACAACCTGCCTGGCTGAGGCGCGTATGAAGCATGTGATCATCGGAACGGGGCCGGCAGGCGTGCTCGCCGCCGAGACCCTGCGCAAGCGGATGCCCGGGGCGGACATCGTCATGATCGGTGATGAGCCCGAACCGCCCTACTCACGCATGGCGATTCCCTATCACCTGATCGGCGACATCCCGGAGGAGGGCACGCACTTGCGCAAGACGGCGGATCACTTCGAGGCGCGCAACATCGAACTGCTGCAACAGCGTGTGACGCGACTCTTGCCCGATTCCAGGAGTGTAACGCTCGACAACGGCGAGACACTCCCCTTCGACAGGTTGCTGCTGGCGACGGGATCGCGCCCGACGCGTCCGCCGATCGAGGGCATGGAGCTGCCGGGCGTGGTCAGTTGCTGGACGCTGGCGGACGCGCGCAAGATCATCGCCGGGGCCGGCGAAGGCGACGATGTCGTCCTCATGGGCGCCGGCTTCATCGGTTGCATCATCCTCGAGGCGCTCGCGAAGCGCGGGGTCAATCTCACGGTCGTCGAGATGGAGAACCGCATGGTGCCGCGCATGATGGACGAGCAGTCCGGCGGCCTGCTGAAGCAGTGGTGCGAGAGCAGGGGCGTCAGGGTGCTGACCTCCAGCAAAGTGCTCGGGGTATCGCCGGACGGCGACAGCCTCGCCGTCGCGATCGAGGGGCAGGAACCGCTGGCCGTCAATCTCGTCATCACAGCCACGGGCGTGCGCCCGAACACGGAACTGGCCGATGAACTGCTCGACATCGACACGGGCATCCTCGTCAACGAGCGCCTGCAAACCAGCCAGCCGGATATCTTCGCGGCCGGCGACGTCGCCCAGGGCAGGGATTTCTCGACCGGCGGCTACAGTGTGCAGGCGATCCAGCCGACGGCCGTCGAGCATGGCTTCATCGCCGGATCGAACATGGCTGGCGCTGCCGGCTCGCTGCACCGCGGCAGCATCAACATGAACGTGCTCGACACCATGGGCCTCGTCTCGGCCTCGTTCGGTCGCTGGGAAGGGGCCGACGGCGGCGACTCCGCCACGCTCGACGATCCGGGCCGTTACCGCTATATCAACCTGCAGTTCGAGGAAGACTGCCTCGTGGGCGCCAATACGCTCGGCATGACGCAGCACATCGGCGTCCTGCGCGGACTGATCCAGAACCGCACCCGGCTCGGCAAGTGGAAACAGCGGCTCATGCAGGATCCGACGCGCGTGATGGAAGCCTGGCTGGCGCATCATGTCCCCTGAACACCATGAAAATCACGCTGAAGCTCTATGCGACCCTGACGGACTTGCTGCCGGCCGGTGCTGCGCATAACCGGGCAGAGATCGAGGTCAACGAGGATGTCAGCCTCAACGAGATCATCGACCGCTACAGGGTGCCTCGCGAGATGGCGCATCTCGTGCTGCTGAACGGTGTCTTCATCTGCGACACGGATCGTGACGAACGCGGCCTGCTGAAAGCCGGCGACACCCTGGCCATCTGGCCGCCCGTCGCCGGTGGCTGAGCCATCCGGCGTGCTGCGGCGCGAGATGGGATTCACGCGGGCCGAGTTCATGCGCATCCTGCCTTCCGCACTGCACGGCTATGCCTATCGCGTCCATGATGACAGTATCCTGGTCGAGGTCAGCGGCAGCCGCGTGACCATCAGGCTCGGCCAGGAGCGCATCCGCCAGATCGCCCTGCTGCGGCTGCCCTGTCTCGATGTCGAATTCGATCATGCAGAGGTCGACGAGCCGGCCTTCCGGCAGTTTCTGCGGCAGTTCGATCTCTACTATCGCAAGGGCGGTGGTTGAGTCGCATCTGCATGCAGCCTGCTGTGGCCTGGCGGAAAGTCACGGATCAGGCAGGAGGGGTATCCGAACCCGGGGACGTTGCCTCGACGGGTTGCGGCAATGCGTAGCTGATGGTCACGCCCTTCAGACTCAGGGCGACGAGCATCGGCGTCGACAGGCTCTCCGGGAGTTGCAGCCTGTAACCGCCGCAAAAACAGTGGTGGGTGTCGAGGTAGAGGGTCTCGATCGGGAAGCCGGGCGGTCTGCCGCCGTTGATGGCCAGCAGCAGCGGCATTACAGGCGTGCGCTCCATGTCGGAAAAATAGAGCAGGCCGCGCTCGCGGTTGTAGAAGACGTGGTTGATGCCGAGGTAGTAGAAGATCTCCCTTTCACTGGTGCTGGCCGGCAGATCGCGCCGCTTGCAGGGAACCCGGGCTGTTGAACGGACACTTGGCGGGACCGGCTGCATTCAATTCTCCAGCATGCGTAAGGCCTGGAGAGGATCCTAGCACAGGAGGTGGCCGCAGAGCCTCATCGCTCCGCCTGCCGGTGGCCGCAACATCCCTTTTGCATTTGGAGGCAGGAATGCGACAGAATTTCCCCTTCGGCCCGAAGGGCATCAAAACCGCTGAACGGGGGCACATCGTTTGAAAGCAGCCTGGCTCGTGATCTTTCTCGGCGTCCTCGCATGGTCCGCGATCGATCCACACGACTACCCCACCTGGTGGCTCGAGGTGACGCCAGCGCTGGTCGCGCTGGTCGTGATCGCCTGGACCCGCGACAGCTTCCCGCTGACGCCGCTACTCTACGCGCTGGTGCTGGTGCACGCAGTGATTCTCATGGTCGGAGGGCATTACACCTACGCCCTGGTCCCCTGGTTCGACTGGTTGTGGGAGCTGATCGGCAGCGAGCGCAACAACTACGACAAGATCGGGCATCTCGCGCAGGGTTTTGTTCCCGCGATCGCGGCGCGCGAGATCCTGCTGCGTTTCGGCGTGGTGCGGAAGAGGGGCTGGCTCGGCTTCCTGATCCTCTGTTTCTGCCTCGCGCTGAGCGCCTTCTACGAATTGCTGGAGTGGTGGGTGGCGCTGCTGTCCGAGGAAGCTGCCGAGGCCTTTCTCGGCACCCAGGGCTATGTCTGGGATACCCAGTCCGACATGTGGTACGCGCTGCTCGGCGCGGTCGCCGCGCTGCTGTTGCTGTCGCGGCTGCACGACCGGCAGCTTGCAAAAATCATGAAGCAGGAGCAGTGATCGCCGGCGCCTGGCGCGCGGAAGCGGATCTGCAAGGACCGCAAGCCGCCCGCTTGCCGGGAAAATGCCGGCGCAACCGTTCTCAGGCGCCGAGCTTCTCGGCGACCCGCTGCAGTTTCTCCTTCGCAATCCTGCCAACCTCTTCCGCCGCAGCCGAACCGGTCAGGCCGAGCACCGTTTCCGGGTCCATGAAACTCACGACAATCGAACCCGGCGCCGCCTCGCGCACGATGAGATTGCATGGCAGCAGGGTGCCGGCGTTCGGCTCGGCCTCCAGCACCTGGTCCGCCAGCTTCGGGTTGCAGGCGCCGAGGATGCGGTAGGGCGGGATTTCCTTCCCCATCTTCGCCTTGAAGACGGCCTGCACGTCGACCTCGCTGACGATGCCGAGCTGTTCTTCCATGAGAACGGCGCGGACTTTTTCGAGGACTTCGTCGTAGCTTCCTGAGAGAGTGGTGTTAAATTCATACATGATGCTGTCCATTCCAGTGAGTAGGTATGGTGCGAGTTTACTCCCGCATGGCATCGAAAAGAATGGCAAGACTGCGAGGAGTCCGTGGTTATTGGAAAATTTCACTTCGCCCTGTTGCTTCTGTTGCTGTTGCCGGGGGCTGCGGCACAGGCGGGCAATGCGCTCGAGAACCATCCGTCGCCCTACCTGGCCATGCATGGCGGCGATCCCGTCGCCTGGCGCGACTGGGGCGAGGCGGCCGTCAACGAAGCGAAAGAGAGCGGCAAGCTGCTGTTCATCTCGAGCGGCTACTTCTCCTGCCACTGGTGCCATGTGATGCAGCGCGAGAGCTATCAGGATCCGGAAGTCGCCGCCCTGCTCAACCGCTGGTATGTCCCGGTCAAGATCGATCGCGAGCTGGAACCGGCGCTGGACGCCTGGCTCATCGCCTTCACCGAGACCACCGAAGGAACGGCAGGCTGGCCGCTGAATGTCTTCCTGACTCCCGACGGTTACCCGCTGGTCGGCATGACCTACGTGCCGAGAGACGATTTTCATGAGCGCCTCGGCCGGCTGCACGACTTCTGGAACGAGGAGCGTGAGAGGGCCGTCGCCTTCTCGCGCTCCATCGTCGAGCGCATGCGGGCAGCGAACAGGGCGTCCCTGCCGCAAAGCCTGCCTGTGGGAGACGCGCTTGTCACCGTCTTCCTGGAGCAGGCCATGTCGCTCGCCGACGAGTTGCAGGGCGGCTTCGGCGATCAGAACAAGTTCCCGATGTCGCCCCGGCTGCATGTCCTGCTCGCGATCCAGCAGCATCAGCCGTCCCGGGAGCTGCATGATTTTCTGGTGCTGACACTCGACCAGATGGCGAACAGGGGGCTGCGCGACCAGATCGCGGGCGGCTTCTTCCGCTACACGGTCGACCCGGGCTGGGAGACGCCGCATTACGAAAAAATGCTCTACAACCAGGCGCAGCTGGCATCGCTCTACCTCCATGCCGCCGATGCTTTGAACAGGCCCGGTTACCTCGACGTTGCCAGGGACACTCTCGACTTCGTGCTGTCGCAGATGCGCGGCGAGAGTGGTGCCTATATCGCGAGCCTCTCAGCCGTGGACGAGCGCGGGGAGGAGGGCGGCCCCTACCTCTGGTCGGAAGATGCATTGAAGGCGCTGCTGACTGACCGCGAGTGGAAACTGGCGCAACAGTGGTGGGAATTTCCGTTCGGCACCCAGCTGCCGGGCCTCGCGCTGCCGTTCGCCACGGAGAAGCGCGGGAACCTCGACGAGGCTGGCATCGAGGCCGTGCGCCGCAAGCTGCTCGCCGAGCGGCAGCAGCGCCTGCCGCCGCGCGACACCAAGGAACTCGCGGGCTGGAACGGCCTGCTGCTCAAGGCCCTGGCCGAGGCTTCCGGGCGGCTCGGTGATGCGAGGTACGCCACGGCTGCCGACGCACTCGCGCAGTGGCTCGTCACGCTCTGGGACGGCGAGCGTCTGCAGCGCTCGGGCGCCGGGAGCGGGCAGGGCAGTGCGTCCCTGGCGGATTATCTCTACGTCGCCGACGGGCTGCGCGCCTGGGGCCAGGTTGCGGACCGGCAGCGCTATCTCGAGGCTGCCGAAACCCTCGTGGCGGCGGCCTGGAGGCTGTTTTACGGAGGAAACGGCTGGCGGCTCGGGGAGCGCCAGCTCATCCCGGGCCTGGATGGCGAGGCGGCGCTGCAGGACGGCCCGATGCCCGCCCCTTCGGCCCTCGCCATCGCGCATGGCGAACCGGAGCAACGCGAAGCGGCGCTGCGGATGAGCATAGCGCCGGTTCTGGAGAACCCTTTCTGGTATGCCAGCCACGCCTGGCAACTGATGGACTTTCAAGCGGAGAATAGCGATGACACCCATGAGCGATGAAGAGATCCGTGCAGGCATGAAACAACTCGGGGACGACTGGCATCTGGAGGAGGGCAAGCTGCACCGCACCTTCGTCTTCGCCGACTTCGTCGAGGCCTTCGGTTTCATGACGCGGGCCGCGATGCACGCGGAAAAGATGAATCATCATCCGGAATGGAGCAACGTCTACAAGCGCGTCGATGTCTACCTGACGACGCACGAGGCCGGCGGCATCACGCAGCGTGATTTCGAACTCGCCGGGATGCTCGATTCCTTGACCTGAATGCTTGTTTTTTCGCCTGCTAACAAGCAAGATTCGAGACTCTTCAGGCATTCGAGCGACAAACGGTGAAAACAGCGGTTTACCCGGGCACTTTCGATCCCCTGACCTGCGGTCATGGCGATATCGTGCGTCGCGCCGTGCTGCTGTTCGACAAGGTCATCGTTGCCGTCGCCGTGAATGCCGGCAAGCAGCCGGTCTGGGATGTCGGGGAGCGCGTCGAACTCGCGAAGAAGGCCCTCTCGGACCTGCCGAATATCGAGGTCGTGCAGTTCGACAACCTGCTCATCGAGTTCGCCAGGCAACAGGGCGCGAGCATCATCCTGCGCGGCCTGCGCGCGGTTTCCGATTTCGAATACGAATTCCAGCTCGCAGGCATGAACCGTCGTCTCGCGCCCGATGTCGAAACCGTCTTCCTGACGCCGGCCGAACAGTACACCTTCATTTCGTCGAGTCTCGTACGCGAAGTCGCGCGTCTCGGTGGAGACATTTCCGACTTCGTGCACCCGGAAGTTAAAAAAGCGCTTCAGGCACGATATAATTAGTGAACAGTAATATTTGACGGGGCCATGACCCTGTGGAGCTTGCGCAATGGCACTTTACATCACCGACGAATGTATCAACTGCGATGTCTGCGAACCCGAATGCCCGAATGGCGCCATTTACCAGGGTGACGAGATCTATGAAATCGATCCGGATCTCTGCACCGAGTGCGTCGGCCACTACGAGGAGTCGCAATGCGTCGAGGTTTGTCCCGTGGATTGCATCCTGCCGGATCCGAATCACGAGGAGACGCAAGAGGAACTCATGGCCAAGTACGAGCGCATCACGGCGGCTGCGGACGAGTAATCGCTCTTTTCATCACACGTCCACGAAACGGAGCCTGTCGGCTCCGTTTTTCATTTCTGGCACTGCGGGCAGTAGAAACTCGAGCGCTGCCCGATCACCTTGCTGACGATGGTGGAACCGCAGACCGGGCAGGCTTCGCCGGCCTTGCCGTAGACATTGAGCCGCCGGGCGAAGTAACCCGGCTGTCCCTTCTCGCGCACGAAATCCCGCAGTGTCGTGCCGCCCTCTTCGATCGCGTTTTGCAGCACCTCCCTGATCGCGCGGACGAGTTTTTCATAGCGGCCCCGCGAAATGCGGCTGGCTGCACGGTTCGGATGAATTCCTGACAGAAACAGCGCCTCGCTGGCGTAGATGTTACCGACGCCAACGACCAGATGGCTGTTCATGATGAGGTTCTTGATGGCGACCTTGCGGTTGCGCGACACGCGGTAGAGATAGTCCGGGTCGAATGACGCCGACAACGGCTCGGGCCCGAGCGAGGCCAGCAGCGGATGCGCCTCTGGTTTCCCGTCGAGCAGCAGCACGAGGCCGAAGCGGCGCGGGTCGTGGAAGCGCAGGACTCTGTCGCCGAAGCGGATGTCGAGATGATCGTGCTTGCGTGGCGGGCGGTCTCGATCGGTCATGCGCAGACTGCCGGACATGCCGAGGTGGATCATGAGCTGGCGCTTGCCGGTACGGATCAGCAGGTACTTGCCGCGCCGCTCGACCGAGCGGACGGTTGTGCCCTCGAGTTGACGGGCCAGATCGTCTGGCACCGGGTAGCGCAGCCTGGGCTGGCGCACCTCGACCGCAGTGATGCGTCTGCCGAGTATGTGTGGTTCGATCCCGCGGCGCGTGGTTTCGACTTCAGGAAGTTCCGGCATCTTGTATCGGTTGAGGTGTCCATGCAGAATGCCCGATGTTACAAAAAGGCTGGAACCCTGTGTGAACTTTCTCGGCGTCGATACCGGCGGCACCTTTACTGATTTCGTCCTCTTCGACGGAGAGCGTCTGCGCATCCACAAGGTGTTGTCGACCCCGGCGGCACCGGAACAGGCGATCCTGCAGGGCATCCGCGATCTTGGCCTGAGCGACGAAGAGCTGCGCCTCGTGCATGGCTCGACCGTCGCGACCAATGCCGTGCTCGAGGGCAAGGGTGTCCGTACGCTGTTCATCACGAATCGCGGCTTTCGCGACCTGCTGAGCATCGGTCGCCAGGCGCGCGCCGAGCTCTACAACCTGCAGCCGCAGGTGTTGTCGCCGCCGGTGCCGCGTGAGCTCTGCGTCGAGACCGGCGGCCGGCGCGATGCCGCAGGCAAGATCATCGATCCCCTGACAGAGGAGGACCTTGCGGAACTTGCGCGTATCGTGCAGCAGCAACAGCCGCGCGCCGTCGCCGTGAACCTGCTGTTCTCCTGGAAGGACGGGATCGACGAACGGCGTATCCGCGACGCGCTTCCGGGCAATCTCTTCGTCTCCATCTCGAGCGAGGTGCTGCCCGAGATCCGTGAATACGAGCGCGGCATCGCGACCTGGCTGAACGCCTGGGTCGGCCCGCTCGTCGAAGGCTATGTGCAGCGGCTGCATGCCGCGCTGCCGCGCGCGTCCGTTTCGATCATCCAGAGTTCCGGCGATACCATCGACGCGGCCCGGGCCGGCCGGCAGGCCGTGCGCATGCTGCTGTCAGGTCCGGCCGGCGGGCTCGTCGGCGCCACCTGGCTCGGCGGGCTGTCGGGCCATGAGCGGTTGCTGACATTCGACATGGGCGGCACATCGACGGATGTCTCCCTGATCGACGGCGAACCGCAGCTGACGAACGAGGGGCGTATCGGCCGCTGGCCCGTCGCGGTCTCCATGGTGGACATGCAGACCATTGGCGCGGGTGGCGGTTCCATCGCGCGCGTGGATGCGGGCGGCATGCTGCAGGTCGGGCCCGAATCCGCCGGCGCCGATCCTGGCCCCGCCTGTTATGGCCAGGGTGGCTCCGAGGTCACGGTCTCGGACGCGAACCTCGTGCTCGGCCGTCTGCGCCCCGGCGCCTTCCTGGGCGGACGCATGCGCCTCGATGCCGAGGCGGCGCAGGCCGCGATGCAGCGCCTCGCGAAAACCATGGGTTGCACGGCCATCGAGGCCGCCGAGGGCGTCATCCGGGTCGCCAACGAGCACATGGCCGCCGCCCTGCGCATGATCTCGGTCGAGCGCGGGGTCGATCCCGGGGATTACAGGCTCGTGAGTTTCGGCGGTGCCGGCGGCCTGCATGTCTGCGCGCTGGCCGAGGCGCTCGGCATGCGACGCGCCATGGTGCCCGTGCACGCCGGAGTGTTGTCCGCGCTGGGTATGCTCGCGACACGTCCCGGCAGGGAGTTGTCGCAGACCTGGCAGGGTGGTCTCGCGTCGCGCGACGAGCGCGATCTCGAACACGCCTTCAGCAAGCTCGAGCAGAAGGCCGTTACCGAATTGCTCAAGGAGGGGTTCGGGCGCGAGCGGCTCGTGGCGAGTTATTCCCTCGATCTTCGCTACCGCGGCCAGTCGAACACGCTGAATATCCCCTGGGAGGGCAGTGCGGCGAGCGAGTCGGCGTTTCATGCCTTGCACGAGCAGCGTTATGGCCATCGTCTCGATGTTCCCGTCGAGATGCTGAACCTGAGGCTGCGCGTTCGCGCGGAAGCCTCCGGGTTGCATCTCGAGCCGGACAGCGGCGTGCGCGAACGGCTCCGGACAGATGTCGTGATGCCCGGTTACGATGCGTTCGTGCCCCAGTTCGAGCGAGCCTCGCTCTGCGCGGGCGATGTGATCGACGGCCCTGCGCTGATCGTCGAGGAGGTCTCGACCACCTGGCTCTCCGCTGCCTGGCGCTGCCATGTCGATCAGCATGGCAACCTGCTGCTGGAGCGCGATGCGGCGGACTGAACGGCGGTGCTGCCAGGCCCGCGCATCCACAAGAAAAAACGGGGCTTCGCAGCCCCGTTTTTCAGGATCGAATCCGAAAGCAATCAGATTTCGAACGCCGGCAGTTTCTTCTCGACCGCAGCGAGTTTCAGGGTGACATAGTCCGGCATGCCGTTCTCGTCGTACGGAGGATAGGCCTCGCCCTGGATCAGCGGGTAGAGGTACTCCTTGCAGGCGTCGGTAATGCCGAAGCCGTCGTCGGTGATGAACTCCATCGGCATCATCTTCTCGACGTTGGCGACCTCGGAGAGCGGGGCTTCGCCGATGCTCCACTTGTAGGGTTTGGAGGATTCGCGAACAACGGTCGGCATGATGGAATTGTGGCCCTGGAGCGCCAGTTCGACGGCAGCCTTGCCGAGCGCATAGGCCTGGTCGACATCCGACTTGGACGCGAGGTGGCGTGCTGCGCGCTGCAGATAGTCGGCGACGGCCCAGTGGAACTTGTGGCCGAGCGCATCCTTGATCATGTTGGCGACGACAGGCGCCGCGCCGCCGAGCTGCGCATGGCCGAAGGCGTCGCGCGTGCCCTGCTCGGCCAGGAACTTGCCGTCCGGCCAGTGGCAGCCCTCGGAGACGACGATGGTGCAATAACCGTATTCCTTCACCTTGGCGTCGACGGCAGCGAGGAACTTCTCCTGGTCGAATTCGACCTCGGGGAAGAGCACGACAACCGGGATGCCGTAGTCCTCGATGAGGCCGCCGGCTGCCGCGATCCAGCCTGCATGGCGTCCCATGACCTCGATGACGAAGATCTTGGTGGAGGTGGCGGCCATGGAGCGGACGTCGTAGCTGGCCTCGAGCGAGGAGACCGCGATGTACTTGGCGACGGAGCCGAAGCCGGGGCAGTTGTCGGTGATCGGCAGGTCGTTGTCGACGGTTTTCGGGACATGAATCGCCTGTACCGGGAAGCCCATCTTCTCGGAAAGCTGGGAGACCTTGAAGCAGGTATCGGCCGAGTCGCCACCGCCGTTGTAGAAGAAGTAGCCGATATCGTGCGCCTTGAAGACCTCGATGAGGCGCTCGTACTCGCGCTTGTTGTCCTCGAGGCTCTTGAGCTTGAAGCGGCAGGAGCCGAATGCACCGGAGGGGGTGTGTTTCAGAGCGGCAATCGCCTCGGCCGACTCCTGCTTGGTATCGATCAGCTCTTCTGTCAGTGCACCGATGATGCCGTTGCGCCCGGCGTAGATATTGCCGATTCTTTCCGGGTGTTTGCGGGCGGTTTCGATGACACCGCATGCAGATGCGTTGATGACAGAGGTAACACCGCCTGACTGGGCGTAAAAGGCGTTCTTGGCACTCATCGTTCTTTTCTCCTCAAAGTTTGTCGTGTGTATGGAAGTCGGGTTTTCGTGTCTGCCTGGGGGCGTGGCAGCGCTTCAGGTGCGCGTTGTCCTGATTTCGTCACGCGCGGCCGCCTCGTGGCCGACCTGCGCCTGCAGCAGCGAGACAGCAGATTCCGCGAGGTCGTCGCATTCGTGGACGCCGGTGCCGTGTTGCTGACAGCCCTTGTAGAAAAACCGGGAGCGATACTGCTTGTCTCCGGACTTTAAAGTGGTGAAGTGGCAGCCGTCCATCCGCGGGTCGTTGAGCGGACGCACGGATAATTCCCGGACGTAGGACGGCAGAGCCGTTTCGGCATCAGCCAGTTGATCCTCGACCTTTTCCCCGTAACGCTCCCGGAGGGGGTTCTCGATCCGCCACTTCTCTGTCGCGTTAATGTCGGGAATCAAGGCCATAAAATGCTCATGGGATTTGACTTGGTGCAAAAATAAAATTAGGTTAGTAGGGCTGAGAGGCGCGCGCAATCCAAAAATTGGATGCCGCCATAGAAATAACTACAGGGAGCCTCCTCCCCAAAGGTTTCAACTACATGCGCATCGTTTTACTTGGTCCTCCCGGTTGCGGGAAGAGTGTTCTCGCCGCGAAACTGGCGAGCAGGTACGACCTCCCCATACTGAATCTTCACGAGATTCTGAGCAACATGGCGAATCAGGAGACCGAACTCGGACGCCTGATCGGTGAGCTGCTCCTGGCCTGTGCGCCGATTCCCGAGGAGCTTGTCTCTTCGGCGTTCAAGGAGCCGCTCGAAATCGCCAGGGACGGTTTCATTCTCGAGGATTTCCCGCGCGAAGCCTCGCATGCCGAGATGCTCGACAACCTGCTGCGCCGCATCGGCGCACCGCTCGAACTCGTGATCTCCATCAGGGCGCACAATGACGACATCATGGAGCGCCTTGTCGGTCAGTTGCACTGCGGCAGTTGTGGCATGGAGTACAACATCTACTCGAGTCCGCCGCTCGTCGAGGGTATTTGCGATATGTGTGGCGGCCGTATTGCGCGCCGTCCGCCGGATTACGAGGAGACGATCGCCAGTCGTTTGCGCATCTGTGAGGCCAACACCGAAGAGCTGCACAAACGTTACGACCAGCAGGGCATCCTGAAATATATTGACATGCTGGCAGATACGCCGCTGGCCGAGGAGATGGCCGTCGAGATCATCGAGGAGACGCCACGAATCCCGCTGACCGAGCCTGAAGCGCACAAGCCCGCTGCTGACGACGAGGCCAGGAGGCGCAAGCGCAAGAAGAAAGCCGTCAGGAAAAAAGCGGCCGCCGCCTCTGCGAAGCAGGTGCCCGCCAGCGAGTCGAAGCCGGCCAGAAAAAAGGCCGCGGCGAAGAAAGCGGTGAAAAAGAGCAGCGCCAGGAAAGCCGCCACGAAAAAAGTGGCCAGGAAGGCACCAGCCAGCAAGAGCGTGAAGAAAAAGGTCGTGAAGAAGGCGCCAGCCAAAAAGACCGTGAAGAAAAAAGCCGTGAAGAAAAAGGTCGTCAAGAAGGCGCCGGTGAAGAAGACCGTGAAGAAAAAGGCCGTCAGGAAGGCGCCTGCGAAGAAGAGCGCGAAGAAAAAGGCTGCGCGCAAGAAACGCTGAGCTGGCCGGCTGCTTTGAGGTTTTCGACTCCTGCAACCGCATGCGTGACATAATAGTCAGACGTAACTGAACTCACGGTCATGCTGATGAAATTCCTGACCCTTATTCTCGCGGTTCTTTTCAGTGCCGGCCTGCATGCGGAAGCGACCACTCCCGCTTCGCCCGGCATGACGCCCGTCAAGGTGACGGACAACGTCTGGGCCATCGTCGGCCCGTTGACAAACCGGACGCCGGAGAACCTCGGCAACAACGCCACTTTCGGTGTCATCATCACCAGCGAAGGCCTGATCCTTATCGACTCCGGCGGCTCCGAAAAAGGCGCCAGGGCGCTGCATGCCGTGGTCAGGTCGATCAGCGACAAGCCGATAAAGTACGTCATCAACACGGGCGGACAGGACCACCGCTGGTTCGGCAATGACTACTTCAGCCGGCAGGGAGCGAAGATCATCTCCAGCGAAGCCGCGGCATTGGATCAGAAGCGGCGGTTCAACGACCAGGTGCTGCGGCTCACGGCGCTGATCGGCGACGAGAACTTCGCCGGCACAGTGGCGCGCCATGCCGACCTGCTCTTCGATGACACCTATCGCCTCACGCTCGGCGATACGAGCATCGAGATTTACCACAAGGGGCAGGCGCATACGCCCGGCGACAGCTATGTCTGGCTGCCAGCGTCGAACGTCGTTTTTTCGGGCGATATCGTCTATGTCGATCGCATGCTGGGTATCGGGGAGCAATCCGCCAGCAAGAGCTGGGTGCAGGTCTTCGAGGCAATGGCGGCGCTGAAGCCCGAGGTGGTGGTCCCCGGTCATGGCGGGCCGGTGCCTCTGGAGAAGGCGGAACGCGACACCTACGACTATCTCGTTGCCTTGCGCGAGCGCACCTCGGCTTTCATCGAGGAGGGTGGCGACATCAGCGAGATCTCGAAGATCGACCAGTCAGATTTCGCCTATCTCGAAAATTACGACACCCTCAAGGGACGCAATGCGCAGAAGGTCTACTCGGAACTGGAATTCGAGTGAGGCAGCCATCTCCTGCCGGTGGATGTCATGCCGTCCGCCTGCCCCGCGACCCCTTTCGTTTCTGGCGACGTTGATCCTCCGTCCCGCCTGCAGCCGGCAAGCTGGATGGCCAGGGATCGAAATTGTCTGATACGCGGCTTCGTTCCTGTTTACAATCGCCGCAACAGAAGCCTCACCCCCTGCCTGCCCCATGGATCAGCTGATTCTGCTCGTGGTCTCCTTTGTCGCGAATCTCTTTTCCGCCTTTTCCGGCGGCGGCGCGGGATTGCTCCAGCTTCCAGCCCTGCTGTTCCTGGGGCTGGGCTTCGCAACGGCGCTGGCCACGCACAAGGTGGCGTCGGTTGCGCTTGGCGTCGGTGCGACGCTGCGTCATCTCAGGGAAGGTGGGCTGGAGCGCGATTTCGTCCTCTTCATCCTCGCCAGCGGCCTTCCCGGCGTCATCACGGGCGCCAGCCTCATTCTCTTCGTCCCTGACAGGATCGCGACCGTTTCGCTCGGTGTCCTGACGCTGTCGCTGGGTCTCTACTCCATCTGGCGCAAGGACCTCGGGCAGACTCATGTGCCGGTGAACAGAGACCTGCGCGGATATCTCGTCGGCGGTGTCGCCCTGTTCCTGATCGGCGTGCTGAACGGCTCCCTGACATCCGGCACCGGCCTGTTCGTCACACTCTGGCTCATCCGCTGGTTCGGGCTCGATTACAAGCGAGCCGTGGCCTACACGCTCGTGCTCGTTGGTGTATTCTGGAACGGAACAGGGGCTTTGACACTGGGTCTGCTCGGGGACATCAAGTGGTCATGGCTGCCAGCGCTCATCGCCGGTTCGCTGCTTGGCGGCTATGCCGGTGCCCACCTGTCGATCACGAAGGGGAATCGATGGATCAAGCGCGGTTTCGAAACCGTGACCATTCTCGTGGGGCTGAAACTGATCGCCGGATAACGCAGGCCATCCCCGCTGCATTCCATGCCGGCCAGCCGCCGCTCGTGAGAGGAGACTGAATATGCGAACAGAAACCGCTCCCGCCGATATCCTCGCTTTCTGGTTCTCGCCGGAGATGCCGAAGCGGTGGTTCAACGCGACGCCGGCACTGGACGAGCACATACGCGCGCGCTATGAAAGGCTCTGGAGCAGGGCGGCCAGGGGTGAATGCCATCACTGGACAGCGACTCCCGAGGGCAGTCTCGCGCTTGCGATCCTGCTGGACCAGTTCCCGCTCAACATGTTCCGCGGCAAGCCCGAGAGCTTTTCGACCGAGCAGCTCGCAGTGCGTGTTGCACTCGATGCCGTCTCGCGCGGGCAGGATGCACGGCTGCCGAGAGAGCGGGTCGCCTTCCTCTACATGCCGCTCATGCACAGCGAATCCCTCTCCGACCAGGAGCGCTCGGTCGCGCTGTTCGAGGCGGCGGGTCTCGAGGAGAACCTGCGCTTCGCGAAGCATCACCGCGAGCTGATCCGGCGCTTCGGGCGCTTCCCGCACCGCAACGCCATTCTCGGGCGCGAGAGCACGCCAGAGGAGATCGCCTACCTTGGCTCCGAAGAGGCTTTCACGGGCTGAAATTGTCGCGCCTGATTCATGCGCGCCGACGTTGTATCATGTGGGCAATTGCCTCCGGCCATTCCGTTCCAACTGCATCATGGCGAAAATTCCACCGCGCGAGAGCTGGTTCAAAAGAGAGTTCGAAGCCTTCCAGCTCAAGCTGGCGCGGCCCGATGCGCTCGCCCAGCTCGCGTTGCTCGGCATTCTCGCCGGCCTGCTGACCGGTGTCGTCATTGTGGCCTTCAGACTGCTGGCAGAAGGGACGCTTGAATTGCTGACGGGTGGCGACCCGGAAGCCTTCGAGAGCCTCGGATGGCAGACGAGGACCATGTTGCCGCTGGCTGCGGGCCTCTTCCTGATCCTGCTGTTTCGCTTCGCGAGCAAGGGCATCCAGGTGCTCGGCGTCGCCCGTGTCATGGAGCGCATGGCCTACCACCAGGGGCATCTCTCGTTGCGGGAGCTGCTGTTGCAGTTCTTTGGCGCCGCCGCTGCGATCATCGGCGGCTTCTCGGTGGGGCGCGAGGGTCCGCATGTCCATCTCGGGGCGACCAGCGGCAGCCTGCTCGGCCAGTGGTTGCGCTTGCCGAACAACAGCATCCGCACGCTCGTCGGTTGCGGCACCGCGGCGGGCATCGCCGCCTCTTTCAACACGCCGCTGGCCGGCGTGATCTTCGCGCTCGAGGTGGTGATGCTCGAGTACACCATTGCGAGCTTCATCCCGGTGATTCTCGCGGCGGCCAGCGCGACGCTCGTGTCGATCGCCGTCTTTGGCAACGAGAGCGCCTTCGACATCCCTGCGATGGAACTCGCGAGCCTCTCGGCGATTCCGTTCGTGATTTTGCTCGGTCTTGCGGTCGGCATCCTGGCCGCGGCCTTCATCCAGATGATCCGGCTCGTGGCGGGTCTCGGGCAGCGCGTCAGCCTGCCGGTGCGTTTCGCGCTTGCCTCCGTGATCGCCGCCTCCTTCGGCGTGCTGCTGCCCGAGGTCATGGGCATCGGTTACGACTCCGTCAATGCCGCGCTACTCGACGATATCGGCATGCTGCTGTTGCTGCTGCTGATCGGCGGCAAGCTGCTCGCGACTTCGCTCAGCGTCGGTCTCGGCATCCCCGGCGGCATGATCGGCCCCTCGCTCTTCATCGGCGCCGTGACCGGGGCGCTCGTCGCGAACCTCTTTGCGCTCGCGGGCGTGGACGTCGATGTCGGCTTCTTCGCGCTGCTCGGCATGGGCGCCATGATGGGCGCCAGCCTGCAGGCGCCGCTCGCGGCGTTGACTGCGATCATGGAACTGACGCACAGCCCCGGCATCATCATGCCGGGCATGGTCGTCATCATCGTCGCTTCCATGACGGCCAGCGAGCTGTTCCGCAAGGAGTCTCTCTTCATCACCATGCTCAAGGCCTCCGGGATGGAGTACAGCGCCAGTCCCGTGCTGCAGGCATTGCGGCGCATGGGTGTCGCCGGCACCATGAACAAGTCCTATCTGCGCACGGCGGCGGTTGTCGACCGCGAGGCCGCTATCTCCCTCCTGCAGGAGAAGCCCTCCTGGCTCATTATCGACGGTGAAAAGGCGCCGCGTGCGCTGCTGCGGGCCGCGGATCTTGCGAACTATCTGGAAGCGGATGACGCGTCACGGCCCGCAACGGTCGACCTCATGGAGATCCCGGGCCGGCGTTACGATATTGCGCCCATTCATCTCCAGGCGACGCTGCAGGAAGCGCTCGACACCCTCAACAACTCGAGCGCCGATGCGCTCTACGTGCAGCGCCAGACCGTGCCGGGCATTCACCGAGTCTACGGCATCCTGACGCGCGACATGATCGAGTCGGCCTACATCAGGTAGCCGCATGCAGCAGGAGACCGGACTCAAGCGCGTCCTGGGCGCCTGGCTGCTGACTCTCTACGGGCTCGGCTGCACCATCGGGGCCGGCATCTATGCGCTGGCCGGCAAGATCGCGGGGCATGCCGGCTACCAGGCACCGCTCTCGTTTCTCGTGGCCGCCGTGCTGGCGGGCTTCTCGGCACTGAGTTTCGCCGAGCTCGCGGGCCGATATCCTCAAAGCGCCGGCGAGGCGGCCTACGTCCGCCAGGGTCTGCGCCTGCGCTGGCTCTCGGTCCTGACCGGCCTGCTCGTGGTCCTGATCGGCGTGATCTCCACGGCGTCGCTGCTGCGCGGGCTCGCGGGCTATGTGACGGCGCTGCTGCCGGTCGGAGAGGCTGTTGCCATCCTGCTGGTGATCCTGCTGCTTGCGATGCTGGCGATCTGGGGCATTAAAGAGTCGGTATTGGCCGCCGCCCTCATCACGCTCGTCGAAATTGGCGGCCTCCTGCTCATTGTCGCTGTCGGTCTCTGGAGCATGCCGCCGGAGATGGCGCTGCCACCGCTGCTGCCCGAGCACATCGACCGGGCCATGGCATCGGGAATCCTCGGCGGCGCCTTCCTCGCTTTCTACGCCATGATCGGCTTCGAGGACATGGTCAATGTCGCCGAGGAGGTCAGGAACGTGCAGCGCAACATGCGGATCGCCATCCTGCTGACGCTGGTGATCACCACGCTGCTCTACATGGCCGTCACCTGGGTTGCGCTGGCCTGGGTTCCCCCCGCCGAGCTGGCGGCCACGGATGCGCCCATGGCCCTGGTCTACGAGCGGGCCTCAGGCAGAACGCCGGTTGCGATCGGCACCATCGCCGTGCTTGCCGTCGTCAACGGAGGACTGATCCTGCTGATCATGGCGAGCCGCGTGCTCTATGGCATGAGCCGGATGCGGCAACTGCCGTCCTGGTTCGGGCAGGTGCATGCGCGCACCCGGACGCCGGTCAATGCCATTCTCTTCCTGGCCGTCGTCATTGGTGCACTCGCGCTGCTGTTCCCGCTGGAACAGCTTGCCAGGGCCACCGCCGGGATTGCGCTGACGGTCTTTTCGCTCGTCAACCTGTCGCTGGTGCGCGTAAAGTTGCGCGGCGAGCAGGCGCCGGCGGGCGTCATGAGCGTACCGCTGGCCGTCCCCGTGACGGGCTTTCTCGTCAGCTTCGGTTTCGTTCTCTGGGAAATCGCGAGCTAGGGCCGGCATGCCGCGTATCCGCCTTGCATGAGGCCTCAGGCGGTTGCATCTTCGCCGAGATCGAAGGCCCTGAGATCGAAGACCCTGCCGAGTGCGAGCAGCGAGAGGGCGTTGCGCATACGTCCGTCGGCAATGGCGGCCTTGAGTTCATCGACATCCAGTTCGTGCGCGCCGATGTCCTCGCCGGCGTCGAGCGACTGCTCCCCTGTCCTGACGACGTTCGTTGCGAGCCAGAAATGGCAGAGGTTGTTCATGAATGCCGGGTTGGACTCGACGCTGCCGAGCGACGTCCAGTCGCCAGAGGTGTAGCCCGTCTCCTCGCGCAGTTCGCGCTCGGCCGTCGCGCGCGGCAACTCACCGGGGTCAACAACACCGGCTGGCACCTCGAGCGACACCTTGCCGGTGCCGAACCTGTGCTGTTCGACGACGATGATCTTGCGCTGCGCTGTCAGTGCCACGACATTGACCCAGTCCTCGGACTCGATCACGACGGCTTTCATGGTCATGCCGTTGCGCGGGTTCTCGACGCTGTCGAAGCGGGTCGAGAAAAGCGGCAGTTCGGGGCCGGACTCGGACGCGAGCGTTTTCCAGGGAATGATCTTGCTTGATGACATGGCGGCTGGTTGTCCTCCTGTGGGTCGCGCCTGATGCGCGTGCGCAGGATGCATCCTGCTGGCTTGCAGGTTTCGCGTCAAGCAGCGCCGGAAGGGCTACTCCCGGACGGCCATGGCTACCGTATAGTGCTTGCCCTGCTTGATCTTCCTGTGATTGCCGAAGACCTCGTTGAATGCGCGTTTGATGAAATTGCGCAAACCGGAAATCACGACGACGTAAAAACGGCCGCCGGGTTCCAGGTGCTCGTAGATGTCCTGGAAAAAGAGATAGTAGTGCTCGTTGCTGGTCTTGGCCGGCAGGTTCGTCACGGCGAGCGTGAAAGTCTCGTCGCCGATGTGCGCGAGGCCGTCGCTGAGGATGGCCCTGGCATTGGGCAGCCGGTTGAGCCCGGCGTTGCGGTTGGCGTACTCGACGGCGACGAAGTCCTTGTCGACCATGAGAACGCTGCCTTCGGGCGCAAGCGCCGCGATCGTCAGGCCGAGCGGTCCGTAGCCGCAGCCGAGATCGATGGCGCGGTCGTCGGGCCTGACGTCGAGATGCTCGAGCAGCAGGCGCGTGCCTTCGTCGACGGCCCTCGGGGAGAAGAGTCCCCAGGTGGTCCTGAAATGAAGCTGTTTGCCCTTGAGAGTTTCGCTGAAGCTGATCTCCCGGCGGAGTCTCTTGAGGGTGTCCTGGTCGAGTGGCACGGCGGTCCGGCGTGAAATGGCAAAAGCACTATTGTAGCCGACGCGGGCCGGGAAGAGGGGTCAGAGATAGCGACGCCAGTGGTCCGGCCGGTCGTCGCGGCAGCCGTGGCGAATCTGCTTGTAGCGCTCGATGAAGACCTTGCGCGTGCAGTTGGGATCGGTCTCGCAGCAGCCCTTGTTGGCGCGTTCCGTCTCTTCGGTGTAGTAATAGAGGGCGCGCTTGAGCTTGTAGATGAGTTTGCCGCTGAGATGGAAGCCGGCGTCCACAAGCCCGTCCTCGATCTGTTGCAGATCGATGTCGAGCAGGTGATAGTTCACCATGATGGCGCTGTCCGAGATGACCTGTACATCGAGTATGCCCGGTACGTCCGCGAGGCGCAGGGCCGCGGTCTTGGCCTGCTGCGGATCGGGATGATTGCTGTCGAAGACAATCTCCCGGTGCTTGATGTTGGTCTCTTCCATGGGCATCAAGATAGTCGAAATCGCTTCCTTTGAAAAGCCTTTCTCCCGGCAAGGAAAATGCCCCGAAGTCGATCGGGGAGAGCGGGAGGCGCTGTCGCAGGATGCGGCGCTCAGATCGGCATCCGTCGATAGGTGCCGAGCGTGACGCGCTCGTGCCCCTCGAGATCGCGCAATGTGCGGATGGCGTGATAACCGTCATCGTGCATGAGGCAGCGTACGGCCTCGCCCTGGTCGTGGCCATGCTCGACGAGGATCCTGCCGCCACTCTTGAGGTGCACGATCGCGCCCGGCAACAGCTGCCTGATGGCGTCCAGCCCCTCGCTCCCCGATGCCAGCGCGCCCTGCGGCTCGAAGCGGACGTCTCCCTGCTGCAGGTGCGGGTCTTCCGTGGCGACATAGGGGGGATTGCTGACGATGACGTCGACGTGCATTTCTGGCGGCAGGGCGTCGTACCAGTCGCCCTGCAGGAAGCGGACGTTCGCGATACCGTGGCGTTCCGCGTTCCCCCGCGCCACGGCCAGCGCCGCTTCGGAGAGGTCCGTGGCAATGATCTGCCACCCCGGTTTCTCCTTCGCGATGGCCAGCGCGATGGCGCCGCTGCCGGTGCCCATGTCGACGAGCGTCAGTGACTCCTCCGCGCCATAGAGTTCGAGGAGCGTCTCGACGAGCAGCTCGGTCTCGGGGCGCGGAATCAGGGTGTCCGGCGTGACGGCAAGAGTCAGCGACCAGAACTCGCGCTCGCCGGTCAGATAGGCGACGGGCGCCCCCTCTTCGCGCTGACGGACGAGCGCCATGAAGGCGTCGTGCTCTTTCTGCGAAAGCAGCTTGTCGGGCCAGGCGACGAGCCAGGTGCGCGGCTTGCCGATGACATGGCAGAGCAGCAGCTCGGCCTCGAGGTGTGGCAGGTCGGCGACCGGCTTCAGCCGCACGACGGCCTCCTCGAGAGCTGCGCCGATGGTGAAGCTCATTCGTCCGCCAGGCTCGCGAGCATCTCGGCCTGATACTCCTGGATGAGGGGATCGAAGAGGTGGTCGAAACCCCCTTCCATGATTTCGTCGAGCTTGTAGAGCGTCAGGTTGATGCGATGATCGGTGACGCGGTTCTGCGGGTAGTTGTAGGTGCGTATGCGCTCGGAACGGTCGCCGCTGCCGACTTGCAGCTTGCGCGACGCGGCGCGCTCGTCGATCGCCGCCTGCTGCGCCTGGTCGAGCAGGCGCGACTGCAGCAGGGAGAGAGCGCGCGCCTTGTTCTTGTGCTGCGAGCGTTCATCCTGGCATTCGACGACAATGCCGGTCGGCAGGTGGGTGATGCGCACGGCCGAATCGGTCTTGTTGACGTGCTGGCCGCCCGCGCCCGAGGCGCGGTAGGTGTCGATGCGCAGCTCGCCGGGATCGATCTCGATGGCGTCGACCTCCTCGGCCTCAGGCAGGATCGCGACCGTGCAGGCGGAGGTGTGGATGCGTCCCTGGGACTCGGTTTCCGGGACGCGCTGCACGCGGTGGGTGCCGGATTCGAACTTCAGGCGCGAATAGACATCCTTGCCGCTGATGCGCACGACGACCTCCTTGTAGCCGCCCATCTCGCCGGGACTCTCGCTGATGGTCTCGCTCTTCCAGCCGCGCGATTCGCCGTAGCGCAGGTAGGCACGCAGCAGGTCGCCCGCGAAGAGCGCGGCCTCGGCGCCGCCGGTGCCGGCGCGGATTTCGAGAAAGATGTTCTTGTCGTCGTTCGGGTCGGGCGGCACCAGCAGCGACTGCAGCCGCGGCTCGAGTTGCTCGCGGCGCTGCTCGGCCGTGCGGAGTTCTTCCTCCGCGAGCTCGGCCATCTCGGGGTCGGCGAGCATCTCGTTCGCGCTGTCGATGTCGTCCTCGAGCGCGACATACTCCTGCCAGGACTGCACGATGGGCTCGATCTGGGCGAACTCCCTGGTCAGCGCGCGATACTGCTTCTGGTCGTTCTGGACGTCGGCGTCGGACAGCAGCGCCGTGATCTCCTGGTAGCGGTCCGAAGCCTGCTCCAGTTTGCTGCGGATGGACTCCTTCATTGCATGGAGCCTCTGCAGGGATCCTTGATGGCCGTGACAGCGAGATTCCGGGATGTGATGCCAGGCAAACTGCGCAGGGAGTGCCCCCAGGCCCTTCCAGGCAGATCAGCGAAGCAGCGCGCCCGGACTCTTCCGTCCCGAAAGGTTCGCGCCAAATTGTCCGCTTGCGGCCTTGTGCTGCTCGCGGTACGGAAACGCCATGCCGCCTTCGCAGCAGGCCTTGCGAATCGAACACTCTGACCGCAAACACAGCTCATCAGTGATTCCTTCAGCGGTTCCCGAGTTTGAACAGCTGGTTGGCCGCTTCGAGCAATTCGGTCTGGCCGCTGCTGCAGGCTTCACGCATCCGGGTGCTCGGCGTATGCAGCAGGCGGTTGGTCAGGGTGTGAGCGAGGAATTGCAGCACCTGTTCAGGCTCCTTGCCGTTGGCGAGCTGGTTCAGGGCGCGCTGCAGGATGGCGTCGCGCTCCTGCTCGGCCTGGCTGCGGAACGACTGGATCAGGGAGACGGCGTCAAGCGAACGCAGCCAGTTGTTGTATTCGACCACCTGTTGCTCGATGATCTCGAGCGCCTGCTCGGCGGCCTGCTGGCGCGATTGCAGGTTGTCCTGGATGACCTCCTGCAGGTCGTCGACGGTATAGAGATAGATGTCCTCGAGGTTGCCGACCTCGGTCTCGATGTCGCGAGGCACGGCGATGTCGACCATGAACATCGGCTTGTGGCGGCGCGCCTTGAGTGCGCTCTCGACCATGCCCTTGCCGAGGATCGGCAGCGGACTGGCCGTCGAGGAGATCACCACGTCGGCCTCCTCGAGGTGCGTCGTGATCTCTGGCAGGCCGATGGCGAAGCCGTTGAACTGCTCGGCGACCTTGCGCGCCTTGTCGATGGTGCGGTTGGCGATGATGATATGGCCGATGCCCTGCTGGTGCAGGTGGCGCGCGGCCAGTTCGACGGTTTCGCCGGCACCGATCAGCAGTGCCGTCTGCTCCTGCAGGTCGGCAAAAATCTGTTTTGCGAGGCTCACGGCCGCGAATGCCACCGACACCGGGCTGTTGCCGATGGCGGTGTCGGTGCGCACCTGCTTGGCGACGCTGAAGGTGTGCTGGAAAAGCCGGTCGAGCAGCTTGCTGCAGGCCTTGGCCGAACGCGCCGTCTGCCATGCTTCCTTGACCTGTCCGAGGATTTGCGGCTCGCCGAGCACGAGCGAATCGAGCCCGCAGGCGACCTTCATGAGGTGCTCGATGGCGCCGTCGCCACTGTGCTGGTAGAGATAGGGCGAAACCTCGTCGTGTTCGAGGCCGTGGAAGCTGCACATCCATTCGCTGACGCGGCTGCAGCTCTCGTCATCGCCGGCACAGTAGATTTCGGTGCGATTGCAGGTCGAGAGAATGACGCTCTCATCGAGGCCCGCCTGCTCGCGCAGGCCGCGCAAAGCGGCCACGACGATATCCGGCCCGAACGCGAGGCGCTCGCGGATATGCAGAGGTGCGGTCTTGTGGTTCAGGCCAACGGCAAGCAACATATCAATCAGTCTTGTCGCAAATCTGCCGTATTGTAACAAAAGTCGGGCGAGACCCTGAAAAAGCTCCGGCTTCTGTGATCCTGGACATTATTTCCCGGCCATGCGCCGGGGCGGGGCGCTACATCAGGACCTTGAGCGCCATGGCTGCCGCCGAGGCCGCGCGCGCCGTTCTGCCCCGCAGGCACGGTGGTAACTGCGACATCAAGAACCTGTCGCGGGATCCACGGTCTACTTCCCGGCCTGCGTGGATGGCGCCGGCCTTTCCGTCGGGGACCTGCATTTCAGCCATGGGGACGGGGAAATCACCTTCTGCGGAGCCATCGAGATGGCCGGATGGATGCACATCCGGGTCAGCCTCATCAAGGATGGCATGGTCAAGTAGGGGGTAAGAATCCGATCTTCAAACCCGGCCCGATCAGGCCCAGTAACGATGATTATCTGATTTTCGAGGCATCTCCGTCGACGGGGATGGCGAGCAGCACTATCTGGATGTGCATATTGCCTATCGCCAGGCCTGCCTCAACGCGATCGAGTATCTGACGAAGTTCGGCTACACGCCGGCCCAGGCCTATGCGATTCTCGGCGCGGCACCCGTGCAGGAATTGGCCGGATTGCCGGAAGGATGCTCGCGACGGCCTCCGGCACACCCGGATATCTCCTGCCTGCAGTTGCGCGGCCGCAAGCATTCCATATCCGGAGCCTGCCGATATGATTGGAAATCACCGCTGGCACCTCGATATACTGTAGGGATGAATAAATACGTCTCAACGAAGCTGGCAGCACTCTGCCTCCTGCTTCTCTCGGTGATTCCACTCTCCCCGCATGCCGACGATGCGGAGATTTTCGATTCGCCCGAGCTGATGTTCCATTTCCTCGCCGCGGAGGTCGCCGTGGGGCAGGGGGACCTGGACACCGCGTTCGAGCATTACATTGAGGTGGCCCAGCATGTCGACGACGTCAACGTCGCCAGCCGTGCCACGCGCATCGGCCTGCACATCAACTCCGAGCAGGCCGTTGAGGCGGCGCGCATCTGGGCGCGGCTCGATCCCGATGCGCTCGAAGCCTGGCAGGCGCTGCTGATCATGCAGATCAAGTCCGGCAATACCGAGGGTGCCGACGAGGCCGCCGAGTCCCTGATGAAGGCTGCCGAGAAACAGGGCAAGGACGGCTTCATGCAGATCGCGATCGTGGTATCCGACCAGAAGGACCTGCCCGGCGCGCGCGAGATTATCGAATCCCTCGCGGCGCGTCACGCGGACGAAGCCGGCGCCCAGTACGCCCTGGGAGTGGCGCTGTTCGGCATGAAGGACGATGCCGGCGCCGAGACGGCGCTGAAAAGGGCGCTCGAGCTGAAGGATGACGATGCACGCATCTGGCTGCTGCTGAGTCGTGTGCACGAGCTGCAGGAGAAGACGGCCCTGAGCGAGGAGACGCTGAGGCAGGGGCTTGAACAGCTTCCGGACAACCAGTTGCTGCGGCTTGCGCTCGCCGAGCGCCTGGTCTCGCACGAGAACTACGAGGAGGCCTACGAACATTTCAAGGTGTTGTACGACACCCTGCCGAAGAACGACGAGATCGCCCAGGCGCTCGGCGGCCTGACCATCGAGCTGCAGAAGTGGGAAGAGGCGCGCGAGATCTGGACCCGGCTGCTCCGCAAGCCGGGCCGGCGGGACCGGGCCCACTATTTTCTCGCCCAGGTGGAGCAGAATACCGGCAACCCCGATGCTGCCTACACACTCTACGAAAAAGTCGACGGCCTGCTCATGACCGATGCGCGCATCCAGATGGCGCGCCTGCTGGTCGATCGGCAGCGGGTCGACGAGGCCCTCAAGCTGCTTGCGGTGCAGCGCATGCTCTCGCCCGAGGATGCCATCCGGATCTACCTGGAGGAGGCGACGATTCTCTCCGACGCGGGGCGTGACATCGAGGTCATGGAACTGCTCGACAAGGCGCTCGAGCAACATCCGTCGCAGAGCGACCTGCTCTACGCCCGTGCCTTGCAGGGCGAGAAAATGGGTGACATCGGCATTCTCGAACGCGACTTGCGCAAGGTTCTCGAACAGGAGCCGGAGCATGCCCAGGCGCTGAATGCCCTTGGCTACACGCTGGCCGACGAGACCACGAGGTACGACGAGGCTTTCGAACTCATCAGCAAGGCCTACGAACTCATGCCGGAGAGCGCCGCGATTCTCGACAGCATGGGCTGGGTGCACTACCGCCGCGGCAATCTCGAGGAGGCGCTCGTCTTCCTGAGGAAAGCGGCCGATGCCGACAAGGATGGCGAGATCGCCGCCCATCTCGGCGAAGTCTACTGGGTCAAGGGCATGCGCGACGATGCCATGAGAGTCTGGATGGATGCATTGCAGCGCGATCCGGAAAATCCGCACGTCCTCTCCACCATGGAGCGCCTGCAGGCGAAATGAGCGCGGCGCCCTGGCCGGCTCCGGCCAAGCTCAACCTGATGCTGCACATCACTGGCCGCCGCGGCGACGGCTATCACCTGCTGCAGACTGTTTTCCAGTTCCTCGACTATGGCGATATGCTGCGTTTCGAGATCATGCGCGATGGCCGCATCCTGCTCGAGAACCCCGTCGAGGGCGTCGCCGACGCCGACAACCTGCTGATTCGGGCCGCGGCGCTGTTGCAGCGGCACAGCGGCTGTGGCCTCGGTGTCCGCATTGCCATCGACAAGCGCCTGCCGATGGGTGGCGGGCTCGGTGGCGGCAGTTCGGATGCGGCCACGGTGCTGGTCGCACTGAACCACCTCTGGAACACCGGCCTCGACGAGGACGAACTGGCCGCGCTGGGGCTGGAACTCGGTGCGGACGTGCCGGTTTTCGTGCGTGGACACGCCTGCTGGGCGGAGGGCGTCGGCGAGAAAATCACCCCGGTCACGCTGCCGGAATCCTGTTTCCTCGTGGTGGTCCCGCCCGTGCAGATCTCCACGGCGGCATTATTCCGCGATGATGATTTGACAAGAGATTGTCCACCCATCAAAATAGCCGCCTTTGTCGCCGGGGGCGGGCGTAACGTCTTCACACCCGTCGTCAGAAAACGCTATCCGCAAGTGGCGGAAATGATGGATTTTCTGGCGGGCTTCGGCGATGTAAGATTGACGGGGACAGGAGCATGCCTGTTCCTGGCGTTTGACGCATGCGATCAGGCGCTCGGCGTGCAGCGGCAATTGCCGGACAACTGGCGCAGCTTCACGGCGCAGGGGGTCAACGAATCCCCGCTGCGGAAACGTCTGGCCGAGGCGGTTTCCACCGCCGATCTGGTATCGGCAAGCTGAAAAAATTCATTGGGGCGTCGGCAAGCGGTTAAGCCACCAGACTTTGACTCTGGCATGCGTAGGTTCGAATCCTACCGCCCCAGCCATTTTCCAGGCGCATTCACGAGGGTACCGGCGTGTCAGCAAGCGGTATGATGGTGTTCACCGGAAATTCCAATCCGGAACTTTCAGAAAAAATCGTTGAACATCTGAGTCTGCCGCTGGGCAAGGCGATCGTCGGGCAGTTCAGTGACGGCGAAGTGATGGTGGAGATCCAGGAGAACGTCCGCGGACGCGACGTCTTCGTGGTCCAGTCCACATCAGCGCCGACCAACGACAACCTCATGGAGTTGCTGGTGATGATCGATGCCCTGCGCATGGCATCGGCAGGCCGCATCACGGCCGTGATTCCCTATTTCGGCTACGCGCGCCAGGACCGCCGGTCGCGTTCCAGCCGGGTGCCGATCACGGCACGGCTCGTCGCGAAGATGGTCGGCACAGCGGGTGCCGACAGGGTCCTGACGATGGATCTGCACGCGGACCAGATCCAGGGGTTCTTCGATATCCCGGTGGACAATGTCTACGCGTCGCCGGTACTGCTGCAGGACGTCTGGATGCAGCAGTATCCCGACATGATCGTGGTCTCGCCGGATGTGGGTGGCGTGGTGCGTGCCCGTGCCCTGGCCAAGCGTCTCGACGAGGCTGACCTGGCAATCATCGACAAGCGCCGTCCGCGGGCCAACGTGTCCGAGGTGATGAACATCATCGGCGAGGTCGAGGGCAGGACCTGTATTTTGATCGACGACCTGGTCGATACCGCCGGCACGCTCTGCCATGCTGCCGGCGCCCTGAAGGATCACGGCGCGGCCAAGGTCGTCGCCTACTGTTCGCATGCCGTGCTCTCGGGCCCGGCCGTAATGAACATCAGCAATTCGCGCCTCGACGAGCTTGTCGTCACGAATTCGATCGCACTCAGCCCGTCGGCGCAGGAGTGCGTCAAGATACGCCCGCTGAGCATCGCCGGCCTGCTGGCCGAGACCATGCGGCGTATCAGCAATGAAGAATCCGTCAGTTCACTCTTCGTGGACTGACAAAACGTGCCCTGCCAATACCTGGTCGCGGGTTGGCGGGGTGTTTTTTTACTCAGAAAACATGGGAGAAACCGATGTCTGAGACTCTGACTATCAATGCGGAAGCCCGCAGTGACATGGGGAAAGGTGCGAGCCGCCGCCTGCGTCAAGCGGGCCTTGTACCCGGTATCATCTACGGCGCCGAAAAGGAGCCCGAGATGATCACTGTCGATCACAACAAGCTGGCCCATGCCCTCGAGGACGAGGCATTCTACTCGAGCATCCTGACCGTCAATGTTGGCGGGGAGGCCCAGCAAGTTGTTCTCAAGGATCTCCAGCGTCACCCTGCAAAGCCGTTCATCATGCACCTGGACCTGCTGCGCATCAGCCAGAAGACCGCCATCAAGATGCAGGTGCCGCTGCACTTCATCAATGAAGAGACCGCCCCGGGCGTCAAGGGCGGCGGTACTGCGTCGCACAACATGACCGAAGTCGAGATCAGCTGTCTGCCGGCGAACCTGCCGGAGTACATCGAGGTCGACTGCGGCGGCCTCGATATCGGTGATTCGATTCACCTGTCGGAACTCAAGCTGCCGGAAGGCGTCGAGATTCCGGCGCTCGGGCTCGGTGAGGATTATGACGCGGCCGTCATCACCATCCTCTCTTCCCGCGCAACCAAGGAGGAAGAGGAAGGCGAGGCGGAAGCCGAAGAGGCCGAAGGCGGCGAGGAAGCCGCTGGCGAAGAGTAAAGACTTCGACCTGCCGGAGCATCTTCGTGATGCTCCGGCAACCCTTCACGCTGACCCATGGCCGAAAAGACGCCGATCAGGCTCATCGTCGGACTCGGCAATCCCGGCGAGAAATACGCTGCGACACGCCACAACGCCGGTTTCCAGTTCGTCGATGCCGTTGCTGCGCGTTTTCACGCCACCTTCAGGCCCGAGAAGCGGTTTTTCGGCGACGCCTGCCGCGTCGATATCGGCCCGCTGCAGTGCCACCTGCTCAAGCCTGCGACCTTCATGAACCGCTGCGGCCAGTCGGTCGCGTCGATATGCCACTTCTACAAACTGTCGCCTGCCGAGGTGCTCGTCGTGCATGACGATCTCGATCTGCAACCGGGCGTCATCAGGCTCAAGCGAGGCGGGGGCCACGGCGGCCACAACGGTTTGCGGGATATCCACAAGGCGATCGGAGCCGACTACCAGCGATTGCGCATCGGCATCGGGCACCCGGGAGACCGCAGCCTGGTTGTGGACTATGTGTTGAAACGTCCGTCCAGAGAGGACGACCTGATGATGAGTGACGCGATCGCGAGGGGCGTGGAAGAGGTCCCCGCCATCGTCGGCGGGGAACTGCAAAAGGTCATGAACCGTCTACACTAGCGCTTCGAAGTCGGCGCAGGGCTCGTATTTTTCCCCGCGGGCTTCCGCGCGACGCGCGGCCTTGATACAGCACAGCGCCAGGCGAGCGCGGATGTAGAGACTTTTTCCGCTTCGGAGCATCAGCAAGAGCCCGGCCAGCGTCAGCAGCCATCCATCGAAAGTCAGCAGAAGTGCACCCAGCATGAACCAGGCGAACGGGACTGCCAGTGGCGTCTCGTTGACTTCAGCCGTGTGATTTTCATAGTGTGCACAAACAAACATAATTCACCTCAATACTTAGGGAATTCCCTAATTTTTTCAGTCCTGTCTACTTTAGCAAACGCTAATATTCTTGCCACTGATAATTCGCAATCAAACGGTTACAGAGTGTTTCAGCGTGTCGGGGTGGGGGCATTTGCCCGGAGTCTGAATCCGGTTGCGACGATCTGGAAACTGAATGGGAAAGTGACAGTAGCCTCATTGCCACTGACAGTCAGGCCGGGTGTTCAGCCCTCGAAACATTTGGCAGGGATTTCGCCTTGTTCCATCGCCCTGCGGCGCTTCTTGAGGCAACAGAGCGCGAGCCGGGTCCTGAAAACCAGGTTCCTGCCACTCCACATCAGCAGGCCGATACCGCTCAGGGTGAGCAGCCAGAAATTGAAGCTCAGCAACAAGGCGCCGAGCAGAAACCAAGCGACAGGTACTGCCAGAGGTATCTGACGTACCTTTTTGGCAACTTCTTCATAGTGTGCGCATACGAACATCGGTTGTTACCTCGAATATCACCAAGGGATTACCCTGAAATTTAGCCTTGGTTTGTACTTTAGCAGATTCTTATATTAAAAATCAGCCTTGTCATCGCTGATTTTTCTCAAGATTTTTGAATGTTTCTGTTAAGTATCTGTAAATAATGAATAAAATGTGGCTCGAGAATTTTGTGCGGTGCGGGATGAGGAAGGAGGGGGAAGTGACCCTCCCGGAGCCGGGAGGGTCGAAAAAACTGATGATTATCAGTTACATGCGCCTTTGTCGCCGCCAACTGTGCCGGTCAGCTTCAGGAAGGAGTTGAAGGGTCCCATGACGCCCATGGCTTCCATCTTCGGGCCTTCGAACTTGAGCTTGCCGGTGGTCATGGCACCCATGGCGCCGCATCCGAAGCTGCCTTCGCCCATGCAGGTCCAGTCTTCGTCATTGGCGTGCATGAGGTAGTCATGTTCGGGGTTGAAGGCCTTGCCATCGGGTTTGCCGCCGTAGGTGCAGATCGCCTTGCCATCCTTGTTCTCGATCGTGATCTGCACCTTGGAGCCGGCGCCGCACTTGTCACGGTACATCTGGATGAGCTTGTAGCCGCGACCGCCGTCGTTGGCGGCCCACTCGTCGCCGCCGAGTTCGCTGGTCAGGGTCGCGTTGCCGTTCCAGGCGTCGCAGGCTTGCTTGGCCCAGGCGGCGTCCATGAAGGTTGCTGCTTGTGCCGAGAATGGCAGTGAGACGAGCGCTGCAGTCAGAATCAGTTTTTTCATCATAATAATCTCCTCAGGTTAGATGAAAAAGCCCGCGTGAGCGGGCTTTTTTATGGTTTTCAACGGCTGTTAGAACCGCTTGTTGAAGCTGATGCCAAAGGCGTTCTGGGACATTTCAAGATAGCCAGAAGGTTGTATTGGCAGGCCGGGTGCAATGAAATCACCATCGATCTCGGTGTTGAAGGCGTGGAGGTATGAACCGGTGATCGAGGTGTTCGCATCCAGATCATAGGTGAAGCCGAGCGTCAGGTGGTGCTCGGAGATCCCTGGTGCGAGCGTGTTCAGCGCAAATCCCAACCCTTCGGTGTCGACAGGGTTTTCGCCATAGGCGTAGCCGGCACGCAGTGTCAGGTTGTTGTTGTACTGGAAGGCAGCACCGACTTTGACGATCGTCTGGTCTTCCCAGCCAAAACCGGGACCATCATCCGCACCGAAAGGCAGCTGGATGTTCGGTGAGTTCCCGATGGCATTGACGCTTCCATAGTCGATTCGCATGATGTCGAGGGCGAGGTCGAGCCTGTCAGTCGCCTTGATCGCGATACCGATGCCGTAATTCTGGGGGATGTCGAAGTCACCGCCGTCGGCGAAGAGGCCTGCATAGTCATCGAACTCGGTCATCCAGCCCTTGGTCTGGTAGGTTGCGCCAAGCGTGACATAGTCGTTGAGCTCGTACATCAGGCCCAGCCGCAGGCTGGCGCCATAGGAGTTGTCATGGCCGTTGTTCGTGAATGCACTGGGATCGGAGGTGAATCCACTGAAAGCGTAAAGTCCATGAGCTTCAAAGGATTGCACGATCAGGTTGAGGCTTGCGCCGACCGAGAAGCGCTCATTGACCTTGTAGGAGACCGAAGGTGCGATGTACAGCTGGATCAGGTCGATGCCGACATCAGTACCGCAGGTTGGCAAGGGATTTAGTGGATCTGGACCACATGCGAAGTAACTGAATGGATGGCCGAACGAATCATAGGAGGTGTTCAGGCCACCGTTACCGAAGACGGAGACGCCGACCGAGAGATTCTGATCCAGCATATAGTTGTAACCGAATTCCGGAATCAGGAACCAGGACTCTCCAATACCGCTGCCATTGCCGTCCCAGGAGCCGGAAACCACATTACCTACCAGTGGGTCGAAATTGCCGGAAACATAAAATCCGCGGTCCGGAATGAAAACTTCGGCACCCACGTCCCAGCGGTTGCCGAGGTGGACCATGCCGGCCGGGTTGATGCCGCCAACGAGCGTATCCTGTGGATAGGCGATGCCGGCACCACCCATACCCTTGGCGCTTTGGCCTACACCGACGGGTGCATAGCCGTTGGTTGCGAATGCTGGTGTGCTGAGTACCGCCGAGATGCCGGCGGCAAGCAGTAGTTTCTTCATTTGGTGACTCCTCCTCATAAAAAATCACGAAAAAGAGGGTTTTGTAGGAATGATTGTTAAACTGTTGAACAGCTTGGTGCGAATGATCGCTTGATTTTTCTCAAAAATCAACGATTTTCTGAATAATTAGCAAACACTTATATACTCGTTATTGTCTTTTTAAATGCTTGTTTTTGTTTGCATCACCGCTCCTGCCGCACATCCATGTGCGAACCGGCTTATTGATCTGTATCAGTCGGGGAGGGCATGCGGGAGATGTAGTCGGCCAGCAGCGAAATCTGCTCGTCGGACATCGGCTTGAGTTTCTCGACCATGAGCGCATTGCCGTTCTTGCGGAACCCGTCCCGGATCCAGAGCATCTGGCGCACAAGGTAGGCGTGGTGCTGCCCCTGCAGTCGCGGGAAGAAGGCATCGCCATTGCCAAGGCCCTCTTTGCCGTGGCACATCATGCAGTTGTCGCTGTAGAGCTGTTCGGCCTGGTCGAGATTCCCGCCCTCGCCGACGCCCGGCTGCGGGTTCGGGGGCAGCGTCGAGATGTACTCAGTGACATCGGCGATGGCCTGCACGCCGCCGATGGTCTCGGGGTCCGTGAAGGGATACATGGTCGGGTTTTCGCGGTTGCGTGCGCGGATATCGGCAAGCTGCTTGATCAGTACCTTGCGATGCTGCCCGGCGATGACGGGAAAACTGCCGTCGGGCTTGCCCCAGCCGTTCTCGAGGTGGCAGGTGGCGCAAAGCTCGTAGGCTTTCTTGCCGTTATCGATGTTCGGAGTCAGCCGCAGGGCCTTCTCGATCTCGCTCTCTGCGGCGCCGGCATTGATGCTGATCAATAGCAGGCCAAATAGCAGAAGCGTCTGTTTCGTGATGCTGGACAGTATCATAAGAAATAGCTAATATTCTTAATTAATTTGGGGTTTATTCAAGTGAGCGGCATGCGCCCGACCAAGAGTTTGCAACAAATCCTGTTGATATTGCTAGTCTTTGTGCCCGCCATCGTACTTGCGGAAGCCGAAATCCGGACGCTCGAAATCGGCGACGACGAGGTCGATATCCGCATTTTCAAGGCCGACGGCGACACGCTGCTGCTCGGTTTCGCCTGCGACGAGGGGCAGAGCATTGCCGAGGAGGCTACGGCGCATTCGCTTGCAGAGGATGGCATCGAAGTCTGGATGCCGGACATGCTCGGCGGCTACATGCTGCCAAAAACGCGCAGCAGCATCTATTCGATACCCTCCGAGGGCCTCTATGCCGTCATGGACAACGCCATGGCAACCGGCAAGCAGGTTTTCCTCATCGCGAGCGGCCCGGATACGGAACTCGTCCTGCGCGTGGCCAACGAATGGGAAGCAAGGCATGACGGTGCTGCCGGCCTGGCCGGTGTCATTCTGATGTTTCCGCGGCTCGGCGAGGGCAAGCCCGAGCCCGGCAAGGAACCGGTCTATGTCGAGGCCGTCGGCAAGACCCGCGAGGTGCCGCTGCTGGTTTTCGAGGGCGAGCGCACCCCCAACCGCTGGGGCATCAAGCACCTGACTGCCGCGCTCGCGAAGGGTGGCAGCCATGTGCACGCGAAACTCATTCCGGACGTCCGGGGCTACTTTTTCAAGCGCCAGGATGCCAACATGCCCGAGGAGGTCGTGACCACCCAGCTGGCCGGCCTCATCAAGGCGAGTCTCTTCTTTCTCGGGAGAACAGAGTGATGAAAAAACTGCTGATCCTTCTTCTTCTGGTTTTCACGATTCCGGCGCTTGCCGGTCTGAAGCCCTTCGAGGGCGAGGGCCCGACGCCACCGCTGAAACTGACGGACCTCGAGGGCACTGTGCATGACCTGGCCGACTACAAGGGCAAGGTCGTGCTGGTCCAGTTCTGGGCAACCTACTGCCCGCCGTGCCGCAAGGAGATGCCGTCGATGAACCGCCTGATCGAGAAGATGGGCGATACGCCGTTCGTGATCCTGGCAGTCAACATGGGGGAGTCGCCCGAGGAAGTCGAGGACTTCGTCAAGGAGATCGGTCCGCAATTTCCGATTCTCTTGGACCCCGACGGAGAATCCATCGGCGCCTGGCAGGTGTTCGCCGCCCCATCGAACTTTATCATCGGTGCCGATGGCAGGATTCACTACACGCTTTTCGGCGGCGTCGAGTGGGATGACGACGAGCTGGTCAGCCGGCTGAAGGAACTCGCGCAGAACTGACAGGCAGCGCAGGAAGCCGTTTCAACTGGCCTGTAGCTGCTCCTGCGCCTGCTCGTAGGCTTCCAGCGCTTCCATCCAGCTCTCCTCGGCCTCGTTCAGTGCCGCATCGCTGAGGCGCTTCTTATCGAGAAGATGCCGGAGTTCCTCTTTCCTCTCCTCCGCATAGAGGTCGTTGTCGGCCAGTAGCGCTTCCAGCTCGCTGTTCTGTCGCTGCAGCGTCTCGACCTCCTTTTCGCACCTGTCGAGGGTATTTTTCAGCGGGCTCAGCTTTTGGCGGCGTTCGGCCTCGAGGCGCTTCTGCTCCTTGCGCGAGAGCGTCGCGCCGGTTGCCGCGTCATTGTCCGGGATGGCGCTTCCTTCAGCGGCATCGCGGTTCGCCAGCCACTGGCGGTAGTCCTCGAGGTCGCCCCTGAACGTTTCCAGGCGGCCATCGCTGACGAGCCAGAAGCTGTCGCAGGTGGCGCGCAGCAGGTAGCGGTCATGCGAGACGATCAGCATCGCGCCTTCGTATTCCTGCAGCGCCTCGACGAGGGCCTGGCGCATCTCCAGGTCGAGGTGGTTGGTGGGTTCGTCGAGCAGCAACAGGTTCGGGCGCTGGTAGACGATCAGGGCGAGCGCGAGGCGTGCCTTCTCGCCACCGGAGAAAGGCCTGACCGGTTCGAGTGCGCGATCGCCATGGAAGCCGAAGCCGCCGAGAAAGTTGCGTCCCTCCTGCTCGCTGATGCGCCTCTCCAGCTGGCGCAGGTGATCGAATGCCGAATGCTCCGGGTGCAGCTGGTCGACCTGGTGCTGCGCGAAGTAACCGATGCGGATCTCGCGCGAATCGGTGCGTCTGCCGCCGAGCAGCTCGAGATTGCCGGCCAGCAGCTTGATCAGCGTCGATTTGCCGGCGCCGTTCGGGCCGAGCAGCCCGATGCGGTCGCCGGACGTGATGGTCAGGTCGATGGCGTCGAGCACGCGCGTTCCGTCGTAGCCGGTCGAACCCTCCTCGATGACAACCAGCGGGCTCGGTTTTTTCTCGGGCGGCGGAAAGCTGAAATGGAACGGCGAGTCGACATGCGCCGGCGCGATCTGTGTCATCTTCTCGAGCGCTTTCAGGCGGCTCTGGGCCTGGCGCGCCTTCGTCGCCTTCGCGCGGAAGCGGTCGACGAACTGCTGCATGTGTGCGATCTCGCGCTGTTGCTTTTCGTGAGCGGCTTGCTGGTTGGCGAGTCGCTCGGCGCGCGTGATCTCGAAAGTGGAGTAGTTGCCGGTGTAGAGATCCAGGTGCTGCTGCTCGATGTTGACGATATGGGTGACGACGGCGTCGAGGAAGTCGCGGTCGTGCGAGATCAGGATCAGGGTGCCGGGATAGCTGCGCAGCCAGCCCTCGAGCCAGATCACGGCATCGAGGTCCAGGTGGTTGGTGGGTTCGTCGAGCAGGAGCAGGTCGGAGCGGCACATGAGCGCGCGCGCGAGGTTGAGCCGCATGCGCCAGCCGCCCGAGAAGCTGTTGACGGGGCGTCGCTGCGCGTCCGCCGGGAAACCCAGCCCGTGCAGCAGGCGCGCGGCGCGCGATTCGGCGCGGTAGCCGTCAATGGACTCGAACGCGGCGTGCAGTTCCGCCTGGCGGGTGCCGTCCCGGGTGTCCGCGATCGCCTGCTGCAGGCTGCGCAGCTCGGCGTCGCCATCGAGCACATAATCGAGCGCGCTCCTCTCGCTCGAGGGTGTCTCCTGCGCGACATGGGCCGTGACCCAGCGTTCCGGCATGGCGATGTCGCCGCCGTCGACCTCGAGCTGCCCCAGCAGCAGCGCGAACAGGCTCGACTTGCCGGTGCCGTTGCGCCCCGTCAGGCCGACCTTCTGGCCCGCGTGGATCGTCAGCGAGGAGTCGCTGAAGAGCCTCTTGTTGCCCCGCAGCAGGGTAACGGCTTCGAAACGGATCATGCCCCGGAGAGAATGCCGAGCGGGTCGTCCGGATTCACGCCTTCCATGAAGGGCAGCTTGCGCTCGGAATTGGTCAGCTGGTACATCAGGCCCAGCCAGTTGCTGACGAGTGCCTTGGCGGTGTCACGCCAGGTGATGTCCAGCAGCGGCAGCAGCACGGCTTCCGGAAACTCCGGCAATGGTCCGCCCGCGGTCACGGCCGTGTCGCAGCGCTCGCGGTATTCGACGAGAATGGCCTGGACCTGCCTGTCGAAGTAGTTTTCCGGGAACGGCGGATAGTCCGTGCGCTCGCCGGCGTAATAGCGGCCGACTTCGCGCTTGTACTCCTTGAGCAGGCTGTGGATGTCGTATTCCGGGTGTCCCTGGAAGAAGACCTGGCGGAAGCCGTCCGGGCTCACGGCAAGGTGCACGCCGGCGATGTCACTCTCGGCGAGTACGCACAGCCCCGCCCCCTCGAGCTGCCGGCGGTCGATCTGGTTGAAGCGCGAGTGCGGCACGTCGAAGCGCGTATCGCTGTTGCTGACGAGCGGGTGGTCGGGACGCGTCACCTTGTGCTCGTAGATGCCCCAGCGCTTGAAACCCAGGTTGTAACGGTGGATGCCGTATTGATGCTGCAGCACTGCATGTGTCGCGAGGCAGGAGCAGAGCGTCGAGGTCACATTCTCCCAGGCCCAGGCGATGACCTCGCCGAGCGGCTCCCAGAACGGCTCCTGATTGAGGTCGGGGTGAGTGACATTGGCGCCCGTAATGATCAGCGCGTCGAGACCGTCGTGGCGGATGTCGTCGAATGTCTCGTAGTAGTCGCTGATATGCTGGCGCGCCTTCTCGCCACGCGGCAGGGTATCGAGCGTGAAGGGGTGCATGTGGAACTGCGCGATCAGGTTCGATCGCCCGACGAGGCGGAAGAACTGGCGCTCGGTGGCGGCCAGGGCTGCGTCGGGCATCATGTTCAGCAGGCCGATGTGCAGCTCACGGATGTCCTGGTGACTCGCGCGGTCGCAGGACAGCACCTCGTGGCCCTCCTCCTCGAGACGCCTGAAAGTCGGCAGGTTGGTATGGGCGACGAGCGGCATCAGGCGTCTCCTCTGGCGATGGCCTCGGCGATCAGGTCGAGTATGTCGGCTTCGCTGCCGAGCTGCATGACCTCGGCGCTGCTGATACTGTAACCATGCTCGCGGGCAATCGCCTCGTAGCGTGGAATGCGGTCGTGAAACAGGCGGGGGAAGACCCAGCGCGCGAACCTGTCGGGATCGATGCAGGCCACATAATCGTTGCCGAACTCGGCGCGGTAGTCGTCGAGCGCCCGGCGCAGGAACTCCGGACGGTAATAGAGAGGCTTGGGATCGCTTTTCGCGCGTTCGATCAGGCGCTCCTCGTCCTCCCTGGTGGCGCGGATGTAGATGATCAGGGTGTCGCGCGCAAGCGTCTCCAGGACGCGCGGATCGGCGAGCTCGCACAGGCTGCCGCCCGCATCGTTGATGAAGTGGTCGTAGCCGTAGATCTCCTTCGCCTTCTGGATAAAGGCGGGGACATCGAGCATGGCGCTAACCTCGGCGTCATGGTAGAGCGTCTGCCTGCGCTGGAATTCGCCGAGACCCGTACCGCCGAGATTCGGGTTCCCGACCTTGCCGAGAAACGACGAGACCGGGTGCAGGTTGTGAAAGCTGATGTTGTTGCTGATGAAGATCGAGTCGCTGCGCAGCAGATCGCGCAGGAAGGGAATCTGCATCATCTGCAGCTTGATGTTGTCGCGAATGGGCTCATCGAGGTAGTGGCTGCCGATCCGGTAATCGCCGGAGTAGTGGTACCATCCGCTGCGAGGCAACAGCGACGACAGGCGTGTCTTGCCGACACCCGACATCCCAAGCAGGGTGATCCGTTTTGTCTCCCAGGCGCGAAAGTCCTGCGGGCTCATGCGCACGATTGGTTCTCCGCAAAATGACAGCGATCCGGCCATTCTATCCGTTTAGGCGGCTGTGCGTGAACCGCTATCTGGATTGGACTCGAGATGAAGAAAGTTCGACTGCTGCTGCCTTTGCTGGCCCTGCCGCTGCTGCTCCTGTTGCTGCGTTTTCACGGCGATCTCTCCGTGGGCTCCGCGCGGCTCGCCAATGGTGCGTCCTTCGAGCCAACCAGCTGCTGGTTCAGGGTGCCTTTCACGCGGCGCGTGGAGTGTGGCCTGGTGACGACGCGCGGCATGGAGCATCGACTGCCTGTCGTGATCGTGAGGGATTCCTGGTTCAGCAATGACACTTCGCCCGTCGTTTTCATCCAGGGCGGGCCCGGCGGGGCGGCCGGGCTCGATGCGCTGGCTATGGAGTGGTGGCTCGAGGATATCGAGCGCTATGACTGGGGCCGCGATTTCGTACTCTACGACCAGCGCGGCACGGGGCTGGCGCAACCCTCACTGGCATGTCCCGAGGTGCTCGAGGGCATGCGGCGCGACCTGCAGCTCGCGTTGCGCCCCGACGAGGAGAATGCACGCTATCTCGGTTACCTGCGGGCCTGCCACGACAGGCTGCGCGGCGAGGGACTCCGTCTCGACGACTACAGCACGGCCGCCAACAGCGACGACCTGGCCGACATCATCAAGCTCGTGCAACCCGGCAGCTGGACGCTCTACGCGGCTTCCTACGGCACGAGGATCGCGCTGGAGACCGAGCGCCGCCACCCGCAGCTGGTGCGCGACATGGTGCTCGATTCCGTCTACCCGCATGACAAGGACGGCTTCCTGAGCTGGCCGGGGATTCTCGCGCGCGGCGTCGATCGTGTGCTCGAGCATGGCGGCCGGCAGAGCCTCAAGCCCGTGCTGGCCGAGGTCATGCAGCGGCTCGATCAGGAGCCGCTGCGCTTGCCCGTCTCGCGCTACAGCGGCGAACCCTACACCCCCGTGCTGACCGGCACGCGCCTCTATATGGCGCTCTTCGCGGCGACCTACAGCAGCGACATGATCGGTCATATCGCCCCGGTGATCGGCGATCTTGCGGCCGGCAGCCGCCGCAGCGCGGCACTCACCGAAGTCGTCACCTTCGCTGTCGAACTCGAGCTCGACGCGACTTTCAGCGAGCCGGTGTTCCATTCCGTCTCCTGCCGCGAGGACCAGGTCCGGCGCGAGAGCGACTACCTCGCCGAGGTCGAAATCCATGCGCGCGCCTATCCGCAGCTGCGCAGGATGCTGCTCGACCACTCGCCGGCCGACGTCTGCGCATTCTGGGAGTCGGGTAGCGTGCCGGCCGGTTTCCGCGAACCTGTCGTGACCGGGAAGCCCGTCTTGCTGCTGGGCGGGGAACTCGATGCCATTACGCCTGTCGAATGGGCGCGGGAAATGCACGACTACCTGCCGGCGAGCAGGCTCGTGGTGGTGCCCGGTGGGGGGCACGCTGTGACCGTGACCGATGTCTGCACCATGCTCCTCGCGCGCGATTTCCTGGCCGATCCCGCCGCGGCCCTGCCGATGCAGTGCAATGGCGACGGCTGATTCCGGCAGGCGGCTTGTATTCGCGGCGCCGGGCCCCGATATCCTGGCGCAGAAGGCGCGGACCGGAGCCCCGTTTCTGCTATAGTCCGTCTGGATAGTTTTGAATTACAAGAGAAATTCCTGAATGCACTCCCTTTTCGATCTCAACTGGTGGCAGCTTGCGCTCGTCACGCTCGCCCTGACGCACATCACGATCGCGTCCGTCACGATTTTTCTGCATCGCGCCCAGGCGCACCGCGCAGTGGATCTCGGCCCGGTTCCGTCGCACTTCTTCCGTTTCTGGCTCTGGCTGACGACGGGCATGGTGACGCGCGAGTGGGTCGCGGTTCACCGCAAGCACCACGCCAAGTGCGAGAGCCAGGAAGATCCGCACAGTCCGCAAGTCGAGGGGCTGAACAAGGTGCTCTGGGGCGGCACCTGGCTCTACCGCAAGGCGACGCAGGAGAGCGAGACGCTCGAGAAGTACGGCCGCGGCACGCCCGACGACTGGCTCGAGCGCAAAGTCTACGGGCGTCTGCCCTGGCTTGGCGTCTCGACCATGCTGGTCATCGACCTCGTCTGTTTCGGTCTGCCGGGCCTGCTCGTGTGGGGCGTGCAGATGATCTGGATCCCCTTCTGGGCCGCCGGCGTCATCAACGGTCTGGCGCATTTCTGGGGCTACCGCAACTGGAACACCCCCGATGCGTCGACGAATATCTCGCCGCTGGGCATCCTGATCGGCGGGGAAGAGCTGCACAACAACCACCACGCCTTCGCCTCCTCGGCGCGTCTCTCCTACAGGTGGTACGAATTCGACATCGGCTGGTTCTATATCCGCCTGCTCGAGGTGTTGCGTATGGCGAAGGTCAGGAAGGTGGCGCCGAGGATCAGGGTCAGGCCCGGCAAGCGGACCGTCGACCTCGACACCGTCACGGCCGTGCTCGGCAATCGCCTGCAGGTGCTCTCCAATTTCGCGCGCCAGGTCGTGCGTCCCGTGACCAAGGCCGAACTCTGTGACTCCAGTGCGGCCTGCCGCAAGAAATACCGCGCTGCGCGCAGACTGCTGTCGAGTCCCGCCAAGCTCGATGCGGCCGCGCGCGAGCATTTGCAGCGCATCCTGCAGGAGAGCCAGGCACTGGCCGTCGTCTATCAGTACCAGCAGCGCCTGAGCGAGATGTGGGAGCGCACGGCGGCTTCCCAGGAGTCGCGTCTCGAGGCCCTGCAGGATTGGATCAGGCAAGCCGAGGCCACCGGCATCGACGCGCTCGAGACTTTCGCCCATCAACTCCGGGGATACACCGTCAAGACGCGATGACGCGCTTTCTCGGCCTGTTCCTGCTGCCGCTGCTGTTCGCGGCGCTGGTCTTCAGCGGCTGGAAGACCTGGGAGCAGGCTGCTGCCTACGAGCGTGAAACTCTCGCCATCATCGAGCAGCTCGAGGCCGGCACGCGGCTCGAAAACGCCGGCAAGCAGTTGCTCGAGGCCATCAGCCTCGGCTTCTATGACGAATACTCCAGGCAGATGGAGACGCTGGCGCGGCACAAGGAGCTGCAGCAGGCCTACCGAGACTCCGTCAACATCATGACCGGCGCCTTCGCGGCAATCGCCCTGCTGCTGCTCCTTTTCGCCTGGACTCTTCGCCGGCGCTGGCTCGATCTCGCCTACATGATGCTTGCGATCGCGCTGGTTGCCCTGCTGGTCGGCCTCACGACGCCGATCCTAGCGGTCGAGGCAAGCAAGGAGTTGCCGCTGCTCGGCGAGACCGTGTTCGAGTTCCAGTCGAAGGGAATTCTCTCCACGATCGGGGCGCTCGAGGAGCACGGCAATCTCTGGCTTGCGGCCTTGCTGCTGCTTTTCAGCGTCGCGATTCCGCTTTTCAAGACCCTGGTGGCTGCGACAACCTTCTTCTCGTCGGCCCACCCGCTGCTGGAGCGGGCTTTCCACGTCAGTCATCATCTCGGCAAGTGGTCGATGGCGGATGTCTTCGTGGTGGCGATCCTGGTCGCCTTCTTTGCCAACAGCGGCGGGGACGGCCTGACGCAGGCCGAGGTGCAGGCGGGACTCTGGTTCTTTGCGCTTTACGTCATTCTGTCGCTGGTCGCGACACAGCTGATCGCGAAGCTGCGCTCGCGGCCCGATCAGATCGCGACGTAGGTCCAGCCCTCCCTGAGGCGTTCGACGACATACTGCACGGCCGAGGGCGCCACCTCGGCAGAGTTCACGAGGTCCACGTCGATGCCCCTGTTCCTGAGGCTCAGGATGGTGTTGTTGCAGGCGATGAAACCCAGTGATTCACCGTAGCTGGCCTTCATCGCATCGATGCGCTGACCGAAGGGAGTGATGCTCTTCCTCAGCATGTTGATGCCCTCGGCGCTCGTCACCACCAGCACGTTGATACCCTGGTCGCGGTAACCTTCGAGATAGGTCTCGGCCTGGTCGAGCGTCTGCAGGAATTTCTCGTCATCGTCGGTCGAGAGATAGAGCATGACCCGGCCCGGATCCGTCTGGCTCTGGCTCAGGTGAAATACCTCCCCTGAGGAGTAACCGGACCAGCTGCCGGCCTTGTAACCGCCGGCGAAGACGGCGGCCAGCAGGATGATGCCGGCGGCGATACCGCCCGACAGGCCGGGCCAGTCGATGGATTTTCCCGTAACATAGCCCTTGTCGTCGGAGTAGCCGCTGCGTACGAGCTCCTTGAGGTGGTAGAGATCCGACAGCTCCGCGCGCAGGCGCGGCTCCTGCTCGATTGCCGAGAGCACACTTTCCTGCTCCGTTGCATCCAGCTCCCTGTCGACGAACATGTTGAGATTCTGTCTGTCCTTCTCGTTTCGATCGTTCATCACTTGACTCGCCTGAGGTGCCTTTTCTGTATTCTGACTTGCTCGTTAGATGCCAGAAGCAGTTCTTTTAATCCCTGGCGCGCGCGGCTGATGCGGCTCATGACGGTCCCGATCGGGATGTCGAGGGCCTCCGAGACCTCCCTGTAGGAGAGCTCCTGCAGGTCCACGAGTGTCAGCACCTGCCGCTGCCCCATCGGAAGCTGGGCGATGGCGTGCCGGACGCGCAGCCGGATCTGCTGCTGGTCCATGCTCTCTTCGGGGGGTTGTTCTCCGTTGTCGAGCACCATGTTGTCGATATCCGTGGTGGGCCTGTTCTTGCGCAGGTACCCCAGCCAGCAGTTGTTGAGAATCCTGTAGAGCCAGGCCTCGAGGCGCTTTTCATCCCTGAGCTGATCGATCTTGTCGAGCGCCGTCAGAGTCGTTTCCTGTACCAGGTCGTCGGCCAGCGCCGGTTCGTTGCACCAGGACAGCGCTACCCGGTACATGGGCGTACGGTGCGCGCAGATGCGCTTGCGCAGTTCCCGCTGCTTCTTGGATAAAAACAGTTTTTTCATATCTTCCTCCTCGGTGATCAGAGCATAGCGCGTTTGCCCGGATCAAAAAACAGACATCCATCGGCGGAATAATCGAGCGGGCTGATGCATCGATTGTTTCATGAGCGGTATTGCCGGCCGCCCGACACGATCCCGCCAGAGGATCACCCCACGAACACCAGTACGGAGAATTAACACATGTACAGACACCGCCATCTGCTGATATCCCTGCTAACGGTCCTGCTGTTTGCCAGCGGTCTCGCGGCAGCTGAAGAGTTCACCAAGCCAAACAGGCTGGTCATCCAGGTCAGCACAGACGATGTGCGTACCCAGACCATCGCCATGAACAACGCCGTCAACCTGCAGAAGCACTACGGCCCGGAGAATGTCGCGGTCGAGATCGTGGCCTATGGTCCGGGGCTCGGCATGCTGACGAAGAACAGCGAGCATGCGCAACGCGTCTCGAGCCTGGCGATGCAGGACATCAAGTTCAGCGCCTGCGAAAACACCATGAAGAAGGTCGAGAAGAAGAAAGGCAAGATGCCCGAACTCGCCGAGGGTGTCGGAACGGTGCCGGCCGGTGTCGTCAGGATCATGGAGCTGCAGGGAGAGGGTTACGCCTATATCAGGCCCTGAGGGAAACGAATCCTGAGCTGACCGAAATGGCGGAACAGACACGACCGCCGCTTGTTTTTTTGATTATCCCAGAGGAGGAAAACAGAATGAAACTACTCATGAGCCTTGTCACTGCATGCGCGCTGCTTTTCACAGGTGCGGCCGTTGCGGAATCGTCCTACGGCAAGCAGAAGGTCGTTTACCACATCAACTACGACAATCCCAAGCAGCAGGCCGGAGCCCTGCGCAACATCCAGAACCACATCAACGCCGTCGGCGCGGAAAACCTCGACGTAAAGATCGTCATGCACGGCAACGGTCTCTCGCTGGTGACCACGCCTGACGCGCTCGAACGCACCAAGCTCAAGCATGCCAACGCCAACGACGACATGCAGACGAGAATCATCGGCCTCAAGAACCAGGGCGTCGCATTCAACGTCTGCGCCAACACGCTCAAGGGCAAGCAAATCGACCGTGAAAACGATCTTTTCGATATCTCGGAGACGGATATCGTGCCCAGTGGCGTCGCCGAGCTCGCGCACCTGCAGGCTCAGGGTTACACCTACATCAAGCCCTGACGCAGAGTCCCGGCCACAACAACGACTCCTGCCAAAGGGTTTTCCGGCTGCCATCGACAGGTCGCCGGAAAACCTGCGGCTTCCCCCCGGTCCATTCGCCCCTGCACCACAGGGGCTTTTTTTGCGCCACCCGCACAGCGCAGGCTTCAAATGGAGGTGCCCCGTCCCGCCGATCTGGGCTAGAATACGCCTCTTGTTGATCAGTAACTGGCCACCATGTCCCGTACAGCGCAGGTAGAACGCAACACGCTGGAGACGCAGATTACCGTCTCGGTCGATCTCGACGGCACCGGCAAATCCTCCTTCGACACAGGCGTCCCCTTTCTGGAGCACATGCTCGACCAGGTTGCACGCCACGGCCTCATCGATCTCGAGATCCGGGCCAGCGGGGATACCCACATCGACGATCACCACACGGTCGAGGATATCGGCATCACGCTCGGCCAGGCTTTCGCCAGGGCGGTCGGCGACAAGAGAGGCATCTACCGCTATGGCCATGCCTACGTGCCGCTCGACGAGTCGCTGTCACGCGTCGTGATCGATTTTTCGGGCCGTCCGGGCCTCGAATTCAATGTCGAGTTTCCGCGCGCGCGCATCGGCGCCTTCGACGTGGATCTCTTCATCGAGTTTTTCCAGGGCTTCGTCAATCACGCGGCCGTGACCCTGCACATCGACAACCTGCGCGGCCACAATGCGCACCACATCGCCGAAACCGTCTTCAAGGCCTTCGGGCGGGCGCTGCGCATGGCGCTCGAAGCCGATCCGCGCATGGCGGGCATCATGCCCTCCACCAAGGGAGCGCTCTGAGCCATGGAAACCATCGCCGTTGTCGACTACAGCCTCGGTAACCTGCGCTCGGTCTCCAAGGCCGTGGAACACGTCGCGCCGGATGCGCGCGTCCTCGTCACCGATGACCCGGTTGTGATCGAGGAGGCCGACCGCGTCGTCTTCCCGGGGCAGGGCGCCGCGCGCGACTGCATGAAGGCTATCTCCGATCACCATGTCGAAAAGGCCGTGCGCTACTCGGCGGCCAATAAGCCCTTTCTCGGCATCTGCATGGGATTGCAGGTGCTCATGCAGCACAGCCAGGAGAACGACGGCACCAGCCTGCTGGGACTCTTCGCCGGCGACGTGCGGCGTTTCTCGGGCACGGCCATCGGCGACAACGGCCTGCCGCTGAAGATTCCGCACATGGGCTGGAGCCGCGTCGACCAGGTACGGGAGCACCCGCTCTGGAACGGCATCGAGAAGGGTTCACGCTTCTACTTCGTGCACAGCTATTTCGTCGTGCCGGAAGACGAATCACTGATCGCCGCGACCACGGATTACGGCGAGACGTTCACCTGCGCCATCGCCCGCGACAATCTCTTCGCGGTGCAATTTCACCCCGAGAAGAGCGCCGGCGCCGGCCTCCAACTGATCGAGAATTTTATCAACTGGACCCCCTGATGCTGCTGATTCCCGCGATCGATCTCAAGGATGGCAAGTGCGTCCGCCTGCGCCAGGGGCGCATGGAGGATGACACGGTATTCTCCGACGACCCCGTCGCCATGGCGCGGCAGTGGGTCGATGCCGGCGCGCGCCGCCTGCACCTCGTCGATCTCAACGGCGCCTTCGAAGGCGTGCCCGTCAACGGCGACGTAGTGCGCGCCATCGCGGCGGCCTTTCCTGAGATACCGGTCCAGATCGGCGGCGGCATCCGTGACGCCGCGACCATCCAGGCCTACCTCGACGCCGGGGTCCGGTATTGCATCATCGGCACCAGGGCGCTGCGCGAGCCCGAATTCGTCATCGAAGTCTGCAGGCAGTTCCCCGGGCACATCATCGTCGGCATCGATGCGAAGGACGGCATGGTCGCCGTCGAGGGCTGGGCCGAGGTTTCGGACATGCGCGCCGTGGATCTCGCGAAGAAGTTCGAGGATGCCGGTGTCAGCGCCATTGTCTACACCGATATCAGTCGCGATGGCATGATGCAGGGCGTCAACGCCGCGCAGACCGCCGCGCTTGCCGAGGCCATCTCCATCCCGGTGATCGCCTCCGGCGGCATCACCAACCTGGATGACATCCACCGCCTGCTGGCCGTCGCCGATAGCGGCATCACGGGCGCCATCACGGGCAGGGCCATCTACGAGGGCACGCTTGATTTCGCCGAGGGGCAGAAACTCGCGGATTCCTGATAATCCTCTGGATGCGCGCGTCGGTGCGCACCCGAGTGACTTTTGATTACGAAATACATCCCTGATTTTCGCCCTTTGGGCCAACGGCTTTCCTGTTGTTCAAATTCGCTCCAGGCGAATCTGGTCGGCAAAAGTCACCAAAACATTCGCTCTGTCGTGCATGGATGGACAAATGCCGTGACGCCATGGATCGCGTGGAGATTCAATAAAAAGCGGCCAAACGGCCGCTTCTTCACGCGATCTGCATCGAAAATGCTCAGAGCATTTCAAGATCTTCAACAACCGCGTCGAGGCCAGCCTGGGCGCACATCTCGTCGGTTTCGCCCGACGGGGCGCCGCTGACGCCGATGCCCCCGTAGATGAAGCCGCCGACATTGATCGGCACGGCGCCGGCGCTCATGACGAGATCATCGAAACGCCCGACCGCCGTGTCTGCACGATCCTCGAGCGAGGAGGTCGTGGCATTGAAGTTGGCGGCCGTGTAGGCCTTGCGCTTGCTGATCTCGATCGTCAGGTGTGCCGCGAGCGTATCGCGCAGCATCACTTGCGGGATGCCGTCGCGATCGACGACGGTCACGCCGACGTTGATGCCCTCCTTGCGGCAGGCCTCGATAGCTGCCTCGGCCATCTTGTCGGCGGTTTCCATCGAGAGTCGCTTGATACTCACGACCATGGGCGCATCGTCGGCGACCACGACAGGTGAAACGGCCAGAGAGAGGGCTAAAGCTGTGATCAGTTTTTTCATGTCTGTCTCCTCCTGATTGATTCTCTATTTGTGCAGAACATCTGTAGCTTATACACTCCGGTCGCAAATGCAATACACAGAGATTCAACGGTAATGGGCCTCGCGAAACGTATCATTCCCTGCCTCGATGTGGACAACGGCCGCGTCGTCAAGGGCGTCAAGTTCGTCGACATCCGCGACGCCGGCGATCCCGTCGAGGTGGCGCGGCGCTATAACGAGGAGGGCGCCGACGAGATCACCTTTCTCGACATCACTGCCAGTTCCGACGACCGCGAGACCATCGTGCATGTCGTCGAGGACGTCGCCAGCGAGGTGTTCATTCCCCTGACAGTCGGTGGCGGCATCCGCACGGTCGAGGATATCCGCCGCATGCTCAATGCGGGCGCGGACAAGGTCGCGATCAACACGGCCGCGGTCTTCAACCCGGAGTTCGTGCGCGAAGCGGCCGAGAGTTTCGGCTCCCAGGCGATTGTCGTTGCTATCGACGCCAAGCGCGTGAACAAGGAGGGCGAGCCGGACCGCTGGGAGATCTTCACGCACGGCGGGCGCAAGCCGACCGGCCTCGACGCCGTCGAGTGGGCGAAGAAGATGGCCGAGTACGGAGCCGGGGAGATTCTGCTCACGAGCATGGACCGCGACGGTACCAGGATCGGTTTCGATAATGCCCTGACGCGCGCCATCGCCGAGGCGGTGCCGATCCCGATCATTGCATCGGGCGGGGTCGGCAACCTCGACCACCTCGTCGAGGGTGTGCAGGAAGGGGGCGCCGACGCGGTGCTGGCCGCGTCCATTTTTCATTTCGCGGAATACACGGTCGGGCAGGCGAAGGAGCACATGCGCGCGGCGGGCATCGAGGTGCGGTTGTGAGCGACATCCTGCAACAGCTCGAAAAGGTGCTCGAGGAGCGCAAGCAGGCTGATGCCGACAGCTCCTATGTCGCGAGCCTGCATGCGAAGGGGCTCGAGACAATCCTCAAGAAAGTCGGGGAAGAGGCCACGGAAACCGTGATCGCGGCCGTCGAGGGCAAGCGCGAGCAGGTCGTCTACGAGACAGCAGACCTCTGGTTTCACACCCTGGTGATGCTGTCGCATCTCGATATCAGTCACAGCGAGGTTCTGGCCGAGCTCGAGCGCCGTTTCGGGCTTTCCGGGCTCGAAGAAAAAGCCCAGCGCAAGGGCTGATGCTGATATCATTCCAAAGCTCAAACTTTCAATATTTGATGAGGTGATTGCCCATGTGGGGAATTAGTATTCCATCCCTGATCCTGATCCTTGTGATTGTGCTGCTGCTCTTCGGCACCAAGCGCCTGAAGAATGTGGGTTCCGACCTCGGGGGTGCGATCAAGGGCTTCCGCAAGGCGATGAAAGATGGCGTTGTCGACAAGAGCGAGCAGGAAAAACTCGAAGAGAAAAAGGACGACACCGTCATCGAGGGTGAAGTCACGAAAGAGAAAGACAAGGTCTGACAGCCCGGCTGATTCCTTATGTTCGATGTCGGTTTCTGGGAACTGCTGCTGATTGGCCTGGTCGCTCTGCTGGTGATCGGCCCTGAACGCCTGCCTGGTTTGGCGCGTACAGCCGGCGCCTGGCTCGGCCGCGCCAAGCGTTTCGTCACCGACGTGAAGTCAGAGATCGACGAAGAGCTGCGAACTGAAGAGCTCAAGCGCATCATGAAGGAGCAGAACCTCAGCAACCCGACGCATTCGATCCTGGAGGAAACCAGGCAGGAATTCCGGGACATCCAGCAAGAGGTCGAGCAGGCGTTCGACGAGCGTGATCCCGACGACAAGAACAGGCAGGATGACAAGAACAAACAGGACAAAGAGACCGGGGCCGACTGACAAGAGTCAGGATCCACTCCCTCCCGATGACCGACAGTATCGATAAAGAACTGCCCTTTATTGCCCATCTCATGGAGATGCGCGATCGCCTGCTGCGCATTGTGCTGGCTGTCGTCATCATCCTGGCGATCCTCTTTCCGTTCGCCAACACCATCTACGAATTCATCGCCATGCCGCTGATGGAGAAGCTGCCGGGCGATATGATCGCCACCGGTACCATCTCGCCATTCCTGACGCCGCTGAAGCTCAGCCTGATTTCCTCCATCTTCATCTCGATGCCCTTCATTCTCTACCAGTTCTGGGCCTTTATCGCTCCGGGGCTTTACCAGCACGAGCGCAAGATGGTCATGCCGCTGGTCGTCTCGAGCACGCTGCTGTTCTACCTCGGCATGGCATTCGCCTATTTCGTCGTCTTCCCGCTGGTCTTCGCCTTCATCGTCAGCACGGCGCCCGAGGGCGTGACGGTCATGACCGACATGGCCGATTACCTCGATTTCGTCCTGACACTCTTTTTCGCCTTCGGCGTGGCCTTCGAGATACCGATCGCAACCATCATCCTGTTGTGGACAGGTGTCACGACGCGCGAGAAGCTGGCCAAGGGGCGCCCGTACATCATCGTCGGTGCGTTCGTCATCGGCATGTTGCTGACGCCGCCGGACGTGATTTCGCAGGTTCTGCTGGCCTTGCCGATGTGGGTGCTGTTCGAGGCAGGCCTCGTGGCATCGCGCTTCTTCAAGCGCAAAGAGCCAGCGCCGAAAGAAGACGAGGACGAGGAGGTGACCGGGCCCGAAAGGACAGCCTCCTCCGGCGCGGCAGAGCCCGCGCCGGCCGCCGACGCCCATGGCGCCGCCGTGGCCTATCCCGAGGACTATGTCGAGCCGACGGACGAGGAGATGGACAGCGTCCTCGACAGCCTCGACGAGGAAGAGGAGACGGACGGCAAGAAGCCAGAACAGCCGGCAGAGAGTGACGAGGACGAGGCGCGCGCCTACGAGCAGCGCTATCGCGAGGAGTATGACGAGGACGAGGAGGGCTATTACGACGAGGAGGACGATGAGGATGCCGAGGCGCTCATCGAGGATCTTGTCGACTCCAAGCTCAACCGGGTCATGAGCCTTCGCATGGAGGGCGACGAGGTCACTGCGCGCAACCTCCTCTACGAGGTGCTTGCCGAAGGCAACGAGGATCAGAAGAAGGTCGCCATGAACATCCTGCAGCAGATGGATACCTGATCGGCCGGTCGCTGCTCACTGGCAGCAGGCTTTCTCCTTCCCCATCCATGGCGAAGCCGGCAATCCACCGGCGCTGAGCAGTCGCTCCCGTGACAAGGCGTCACCTGTGCCGCCAGCGCCACGGCGCCTGGTGCAGCCCCTCCTTCTCCCACACACCGCGCCGCGCCTGCCTGGCGGATTTCTCGGCAGCATAGAACGCGTCCAGCCTGCAGAAATGGCGGTAGACAGCGGCGTTTCCGGATCGGACCATCTCGAGATTGGCGTTCATGCCGTCATGGATCACCTCGGCAACCTGCCTGCCGTAGCGGTCGACATCGTGGATCAGCAGCGTGATCCTGTCGTTGCGCCGGAGCAGCCTTGCAAGCGCCCTGCGCGACTCCTCTCCCCAGGGCCGCTGTTTGATTTCCGGCGCGTCGATGCAGTAGAGGCGCACCTGGCGCCGTTGCCCGTTGCATTCGGCGAGAATCGAGTCGCCGTCGATGACGGTTCGCACCCTGCAGGATGGGGGCCCGTCGTCACTCGCAGGCTCGGGGCCGCCTGTGTTGCAGCCGGCGAGGATCAGGGACAACAGCAGAACAATCGGAACTGGATAGCGCATGTCGAAGACGTCGGGTGTCATTCGCATGCATTCTACACCCCCTCTCGCGGGACCGGGTGCAGTGTCCCGGGAGTGCGGACGGGGCATCGCTGCGCGGTCGATGCCCCGCAGGGCTACACGTTGAGCAACATGCGCGCCGGATCCTCGAGCAGTTGCTTGATGGTGACCAGGAACTGCACGGCACCGCGGCCGTCGATGATGCGGTGATCGTATGACAGCGCGAGATACATCATCGGACGGATGACGATCTCGCCGTCGACGACGACGGGACGCTGCTGGATGTTGTGCATGCCGAGGATACCCGACTGCGGCGGATTCAGGATCGGCGTCGACAGCATCGATCCGTAGACGCCGCCATTGGAGATCGTGAAGGTGCCGCCGGTCAGTTCGTCGTAGCTCAGCGTGCCGTCCTGCGCCTTCTTGCCGAATGCCTTGATGCTCGATTCGATCTCGCTGAACGAGAGCCGGTCGGCATCCCGCAGGACGGGCACGACAAGGCCGCGCGGCGAGCCGACGGCGATGCCGATGTCATAGTAGCCGTGGTAGATGATGTCGTTGCCATCGACTGAGGCGTTGACCTCGGGGAATTTTTTCAGTGCCTCGATGGCCGCCTTGATGAAAAAGGACATGAAGCCGAGGCGCGTGTCGTGCTGCTTCTCGAAGAGGTCCTTGTACTTGCTGCGCAGGTCCATGACGGCCTGCAGATCGACCTCGTTGAAGGTGGTCAGGATGGCGGCGTTGCTCTGCGCTTCGAGCAGGCGTTCCGCGATACGCGCACGCAGCCGCGTCATCGGTACCCGCTCCTCGGGACGCGCGCCCTGCGGGAGTTCGGACACCGGTCGCGCCGAGCTGCGTACGGCCTCGAGTTCTTCCTCGTGCTCGTGCCTGTCCTGGGTGTCGAGATATTTCATGACATCCGATTTCAGAATGCGGCCGTTCTTGCCGGTTCCCCGGATCTTGCTGGCGTCGACGTTCAGCTCCTTCACGAGGCGGCGCACGGAAGGCGTCAGGACGGGTTCCGAATCGGTTTTCGGCTCGGCCGCGGGAGCGGACGGCGGCGCCGGTTTCGGTTCGACTTCGCGGGGCGCGGTCTTCGCGGCGGCAGCCGGCTCCGGTTTTTCGGCCTGTGCCGGCGCGGCCGTGGGCTCGGCATTCTCGTCGAGAATGGCCAGTACCTGGTCGGCCTCGACGGTGTCGCCCTCGTTGAACTGGATGTCCGTGAGTACGCCGTCCGCCGGCGCGGGCACCTCGAGAACGACCTTGTCTGTCTCCAGGTCGACGAGGTTTTCATCACGTGTGACGGCCTCACCGGGTTGCTTGTGCCAGCTCAGGACTGTTGCGTCGGCGACCGATTCGGGCAGGCCCGGGACGCGGATATCGATACTCATCTCATGATTCTCCGGTTCATTTTCTTGTTGATGTTGCCGAGCAGCGCGTCGTCGATCAGCGTCTCCTGCTGCATGCGATGCATGGGCGCATAGCCGACGGCCGGTGCGGGCGACGCGGCGCGGCCGACATAGTAGAGGCGATCCTCCGTGCGTAGTCCTCGCAACAGGCGATGCTTGATCTGGTCCCATGCGCCCTGGTTCTGCGGCTCTTCCTGGCACCAGATGAAGACCCCGGCATTCCTGTAGGGGGCGATGGCATCCCTGAAAGCCTTTTTCGGGAAGGGGTAGAGCTCCTCGATGCGCACGATGGCGACATTGTCCATCTCGAGATTGCGGCGGTGCTCGAGCAGCTCGTAGTAGACCTTGCCGCTGCAGATGATGACGCGTTCCACCTTCTCCGGGTCGAGCGGGTCGATTTCGCCGATGACCGGCAGGAATTGCGTGCCATCCTTCATCTCGCTGAGGTGCGAGACCGCCAGGGGATGGCGCAGCAGACTCTTTGGCGACATCACGATCAGCGGGATGCGCAGCATCCTCACGAGCTGGCGCCGCAGCAGGTGAAAGATTTGCGCCGGGGTCGTCGGCGTGCAGACCTGGATATTGTTCTCGGCACAGAGCTGCAGGAAGCGCTCGAGACGCGCGGAGGAGTGCTCCGCACCCTGGCCCTCCTGGCCGTGCGGCAGCAGCAATGTCAGGTTGCAGTTGAGTCCCCACTTGGCGCCGCCCGAGGTCAGGAACTGGTCGATGACGACCTGCGCGACGTTGGCGAAGTCGCCGAACTGGGCTTCCCAGATTGTCAGTGTTTCGGGTGCGGCGGCAGCATAACCGTATTCGAAGCCGAGCACTGCCTCTTCCGACAACAGCGAGTCGATGACGATGAAATTCGTGCGCGCCTCCCCGGCGATCCGGCGCAGCGGTATGAAGGTGTCGCCGGTCGCCTGGTCATGCAGTACGGCATGGCGGTGGAAGAAGGTGCCGCGTCCGCTGTCCTGGCCGCACAGGCGCACATGCCCGCCCTCGTGCAGCAGGGTGGCATAGGCGAGGTTCTCGGCAAAGCCCCAGTCGCAGGGCTGTTCGCCTGTCGCCATGAGGCCACGCGATTCGAGGATGCGGTTGATGCGGGGATGCGGCTTGAAGTCGTCGGGCAATTCCAGCTGGTGCAGGCCGAGTTCGCTGAGCAGCTCCAGGTGGACGCCCGTGTCCGCCTCGTCGCTCCACTCGTGGTTGAGATAGGCCGACCAGTGCGCGGCGTAGTGGTGCGGCAGGTTGCTGACCGTCGGGCGCGAGACGATCTCTCCGCGGTCGAGCGCATCGCGGTAGTCGGTCTGCATGGCCCTGACCTCGTCCTCGCCGAGGACGCCCGTGCCGACGAGGTGCGTGGAGTAGAGCGCACGCGTGGTTTCGCGGTTGCGTATCTTTTCGTACATCATCGGCTGTGTGACCGCGGGCTCATCGGCCTCGTTATGGCCGAGCCGGCGGTAGCAGACGAGGTCGATGATGACGTCCTTGTGGAACTTGTTGCGGTAGTCGAGCGCGAGACGCGTGACGAACAGCACGGCTTCGGGGTCGTCGCCGTTGACGTGGAAAACCGGGGCCTGGACCATCTTGCCGACATCGGTGCAGTAGTTGGTGGAGCGCGAGTCGAGCGGATTGCTCGTCGTGAAGCCGATCTGGTTGTTGACGACGATATGCATGGTGCCGCCGGTCGAAAAACCGCGCGCCTGCGACAGCTGCAGGGTCTCCATGACGACGCCCTGGCCGGCGAAGGCGGCATCGCCATGAATCAGCACGGGCATGACCATCTCGCCATGCTTGTCCTTGCGGCGCACCTGGCGGGCCCGTACCGATCCCTCGATCACGGGGCTGACGATTTCCAGGTGGGAGGGGTTGAAGCCCAGGGCGATGTGCACCGTCTTGCCATGCGTCGGGATGTCCGAGGAGAACCCCATGTGGTACTTCACGTCGCCGGCCGTCATGATGCCGCTGGCCTGCTTCTTGCCTTCGAATTCGTCGAACAGCACCTGCGGCGACTTGCCGAGAATATTGACGAGGACATTGAGGCGGCCGCGGTGCGCCATGCCAACCACGATCTCCTCGATCCCGCTCGCGCCGCCACGCTGGATCAGTTCGTCCATGAGCGGGATCAGGGATTCGGCACCCTCGAGCGAGAAGCGTTTCTGGCCCACGTAGCGCGAGTGCAGGTAGCGCTCGAGGCCCTCGGCGGCGGTCAGCATCCTGAGCAGCCACAGGCGTTTCCTGTTGTTGATCGCGGGCTTTGCCTGGTAGCCCTCGATGCGGCGTTGCAGCCAGCGCTTCTCTTCCGTGGCCGTGATGTGCATGTACTCGAAGCCGACGTGGGAGGTGTAGACCTCCTTCACGAAATCGATGATGTCGCGCAGCTTCATCTCCTTCGGCGCATAGAGGGAGCCCGTGTGGAAGGTCCTCTGCATGTCGGTTTCGGAGAGGTGATGGAAGGAGGGGGAGAGTTCGTCGAGCGGTTTTTTCTCGCGCAGTTGCAGCGGGTCGAGATCAGCGTTCTGGTGGCCGCGCACCCGGTAGGCGTTGATCAGCCGGAGCACCGCCGCCTGTTTTTCCGCGGCGTCGGGGTCGGCGCACTCGCCGCGCAGCCCCGGCGGAGCCTGCGCCAGTTCGATGAAATGGTTGCGAATCTCGGAGTGGGGGACATCGGCCGGTTCGTTGGCGGCCTGCCTCGCGAGCAGGTCGAACTGCCTGCGCCAGCCCGGATCGATGCTGCCCGGATCCCGGAGGTAGTCCTCGTAGAGTGCTTCGATGAAGGCGGCGCTCCCCCCGGAGAAGGCCGAGGTCTGTTTCAGCAGATCAAGAATTGCGCTCATGGTTCAGATGTTCATCCTAAAGAGTCCGGCAGAAGAGGGGTCCCAGGCTGCCGGAGCCGGTGAAAGCTCGCGGAGGAGCTGTATCGACTTCATCGAAGTGTAACATTTAAAAACGAAAATAAACGGGAAAACAAGAATAGGATGAATATCTGAATATTCATTATTCAGTCAGAGAATAGTCAAAGGGTCGCTGCGCTCTGTAAGCCGTGATTGTTGCGGCGCAATATTGGCCCGGAACACTCTCCGGGAGCTTGCCCGCGAAAGCGTCATGACGATATCCGCAGGGCTGCAAAACGGCCTCTGCGCCCTGGACGGGTTTTATGCAATCTTCACGGAAACGGCCCGGGGCTTTCGGCTATGATTCCTGATTTATCGACGCGGGCCTGTTCACGATGCCTCCAGTTGCCGCATTCGCAGGCGTCATTCTGATCTGGGCGACGACTCCGCTGGCCATCAAGTGGAGCAGTATGGGAGCAGGCTTCCTGTTCGCGGTGGGTGCGCGCATGGCGATCGGCGCCAGCGTTTGCCTGCTGATTCTCATGCTCCACCGCTCCGGCATGCGCCGCGACAGCGCCGCGATGCGTGTCTATCTCGCTGCCGGTCTCGGTATCTGGAGTTCCATGAGCTGCACCTACTGGGGCGCGCAGCATATTCCCTCGGGCCTGGTCTCGGTGATCTTCGGGCTGACCCCCGTCGTCACCGGCATCTGGGCGACCTGGCTGCTGAACGAGCGGGTCTTCACGCCATTCCGTATCCTCGGCATGGCGCTCGGGATCATCGGCCTGGCATTGATCTTCCGAGAGAGCCTCACCTACCGCGAGGAATACCTCCTCGGCATCGGCGCGATCCTGGCGGCTCTGGCGCTGCAGTCCTTCAGCTCGGTGTGGATCAAACGCATCAATGCGGGCGTCAGCGGCTTCGCCACGACAACAGGCGGTCTTTTCGTCTCCATGCCACTGTTCCTGCTGAGCTGGGTGATCGTCGACGGCGCCAGCATGCCACAGCAGATGGAGCCCAAAGTCGCCTGGTCGATTCTCTATCTCGGGGTTTTCGGCTCCGTGATCGGTTTCATGCTCTATTTCTCGCTCGTGCACGCCTGGCCCGCGAACCGCGTCGCGCTGATCACGCTCGTTACGCCGATGCTGGCGTTGATGATTGGAATGGGACTGAATGACGAGCGTATCGGCCCTCTGGAGTGGCTTGGCGCCGGCATGATCCTGATGGCGCTGGCCAGCTACGTCTATGGCGATCAGCTCATGCGCAGGGTCGGATTGCTGCGCGGCTGATCACTTCTCCGTGCAGGGCGGGAAGCGCGGCGGATTCGCCTGTTCAGGATGGGATGATGGAGTGCCATGGCCAGGAGCTGCATACAACGGCCATTGCTGGCGATAAAACCACGGCGGTGGGTAGCGTTCTCTGTCATCGTCGAAGATGCGGTTGAACCATCCCGGAGCCCCGCCGAACGGACAGAAAGGGATTTCCGGCAAGGCTGCCGAAGTCGTAACCGGCAGTGCCAGAAAAGTGGCGGCGAGTGTCGCTGCTCTGATTATCATGGCCATTTTCTACACCAGCAGAGGCTGAATATCCACCGGAATTTGCGCATGTGGATGCTAGCACCAAAAACATCGATGACATGGAGTGCCGCGAAGGGAGCCGGCGGCGCCGTCCACAGGAGTGCCCGCAATGGCGAGTCGGCATCGGGCGGGAATATCCGCTGACAGGTATCCGCGCCCGGGAAAAACATCCCGGCAAGCAGTGCTGCCATGTACGGACTCAGGTGTTCCCCCGTTTCTTCCTGTCGCCCCTGTGCTTACTTGAAAAGGGTCAAAACCCCCGTGTACCCATACAAGGTGCCGTGGTGAATCTCCCCGTTGGCGAAGAAACCCGTAAGTGGAAAGTCGCCAAGGGTTTCGTGAATCATGCGAACTTCGTGTGATGCACCGCTGAACTGCTCGCGTCCGCGGCCGAGACAGGAGATATAGATTCCGCCTTTCGGGGCCCCGTCGAGACGCGAGGCCAGCTTGTCGAGCATCTGCTGCATGTCCCGGACTGCAGATTCCTCGCTGCGCGTACAGAAGAGCAGCTCCTCGTCCTCGACCAGATAGTCGTTGATTGCAAAGAGCTTGTGCTTCGGATCGATGCCCACGAGGTTGCGTACCCTGTAGTCGCTCTTGTCGCTGCCGGCGATGCAGAGCCCGGCGAAGAGGCTGTCTGCCCTGGCGGTCAGTTCCTTGATGTTGTCGATTTCCAACTCCTGCATGAGTACGTCGAGCGCTGGTTTGTGATCCAGGCCGAAGGCGACATTTTCCCTGGATTTGGTGATGCGGTGTTTTGCGCCGGCCGGGCTGCAGCCTTGCGTGAGGTTGGTCAGTACACCGACGGTTTCCGAGAAAATCACGCCCGAGAGCCCACCGCTGAGGAGGTCGTCGGCGACCTGGAAATGCGCATCGCGCGACGATGTCAGGCCGCCGACCAGGAATCCGTTTTCCAGGCGTTCCTGCAATTCATGGATCATCTCCTGGGTGTCGGGATTGAGGGGGTCGCAATGGATGACACCGAAGCTGGTCGCGAAATCCTTGAGCTGTTCCGGCAGCATGTCGAGCTGTTGAGGCTTGCTGACAAGGGGCAGCATGGTAAAGCTCTCTGGCGGAAAATCAGCGAGCATGATGCTGGCTGCAGGCTGGTCGTAGAGTTCGGCATTGTCACTGATGACCGCCAGCCCGATGGTCCCCGTCCAGTGCTCGATGCCCGTTGCCTGCTTGCACTGTTGCAGCAGGCTGCCGAATTCATCGGCCATGTCGTCGGTGACGTAGATGAAGCCGAAACTTGCTTCCGGCGGCGCGGCACGGAGCTGGTGCAGCACGTCATCGATGACGGAGCTGACATCCTTGCGCCGGCTGTGGATACTGAAGAACTGATGCATGCATCCAGTCTAGCGCGGTGTTCCGGGAATTAGCCACCATGTGGATTCTGGAGAAATTCACTCGGGGCCCGGCTCGGGTTAGGGGCACAGCAGGTGCGCACGGGTGCAACAACCAGTGCCTCTCTGGATCGTTTGCCGCGGGATGCATCCGGTCAGTTGCAGACGCATTTTTGTGTTCATGCCCCATGATTCTGGTAAGGTTATGTACTGCTGACAAAGGAGCCGGGGCACTCACAAATAATCAAAAAACGACGATGACACTAGCAGAGCTATTCAGACGTTCCCGGTACATGCTGATCCCGACTTTCGACCAGATTGGCGAATTGCGCGATCCGCAGACGCTGAAAGTGGATATTCTCGCCGGCATCACGGTTGCGCTGGTGCTGGTGCCGCAATCCATGGCATACGCCCAGCTTGCGGGGCTACCCCCCTACTACGGTCTCTACGCCTCTTTCCTGCCGCCGATGATTGCGGCGATCTTCGGCTCGTCGAGGCAACTTGCGACAGGTCCGGTTGCCGTGGTCTCGCTCATGACAGCAGCCACGCTCGAGCCGCTCGCGACGGCCGGCAGCGAAGGCTTCCTCGCTTATGCGACCCTGCTCGCGATCATGATCGGCATCTTCCAGATGGCACTCGGGATACTGCGCCTGGGCGTGATCGTCGACTTTCTCTCTCACCCTGTCGTGGTCGGCTTCACCAACGCGGGCGCCATCATCATCGGGACCTCGCAGCTCGGCAAGCTTTTCGGCGTCACCGCAGAGAAAGCCGAACACCACTACGAAACCGTCTACAATGTCGTGCTGGCTGCCATCGAGAACACCCACTGGCCGACTGTCTGGATGGCCGTGATCTCCATCGCCATCATGCTGACGCTGAAAAAATGGCGCCCATCGCTGCCGAACGTCCTCATCGCTGTCGTCATCACGACGCTGCTCTCCTACGTGTCGGGATTTGCCAGTCAGGGCGGCGCGATTGTCGGCGACATTCCGAAAGGGCTGCCCGGCTTTTCGATGCCGGTCATCGATATGGAAATCCTTCTCGAGCTGGCAACTGCCGCAGTCGTCATCTCGCTGATCGGTTTCATGGAGGCGATCTCGATCGCCAAGGCGATGGCCGCGCGTACGCGCCAGCGTCTCGATGCCAACCAGGAGCTCTTCGGCCAGGGGCTCTCGAACATCTTCTCGGGGCTCTTCAACGGCTACGCCGTTTCCGGCTCCTTCTCGCGCTCTGCCGTCAACATTGGCGCTGGTGCGCGCACCGGCTTCTCCTCCATCGTGACCGGGATCGTCGTCGGCATCACGCTGCTGTTCCTGACACCGCTGCTCTACCACCTGCCGCAGGCGACCCTGGCGTCGATCATCATCATGGCGGTCATCGGGCTCGTGAAGATCAGGCCGATCGTGCACGCCTGGGAGGCCGAAAAGCATGATGGCATCGTCGCTGTCATCACCTTCGTGCTGACGCTGGCCCTGGCGCCGCACCTCGACCAGGGCATCCTCATCGGCGTTTTTCTCTCGATGGGGTTGTTCATCTACCGGACCATGCGCCCGCGATTCGCCAAGGTCGCTCGCTTCCACGACGGCACCTTCAGGGATCTCAAGATCCACCCGGAGCTCAGCGTCTGCCCGAACATCGTCGTCATCCGCTTCGACATGTCGCTCTACTATGCCAACTCCGGCTATTTCGAGACCAAGGTGCTGCAGGTATTCGCGGACCACCCGAAGGCGAAGTTCATCATCCTCGACGCAGAAGGCATCAACATGCTCGACTCTACAGGCGAGATGGTGCTGACCCAGCTGCGAGATCGTCTCGCTGCGGCCGGCGTCAAGTTCCTGGTGGCGCGCATGAAACGCCAGTTCATGCAGAGCATGCGCAAGACGGGTGCGATCGAGATCATGGGCGGTGAGAGCTTCTTCTCGCGCCTGACATTCGCCCTGGCCTACGCCTGGACCGATATGAAGTGCGAGAAATGCGACAATGGCAAGCACTGCCCCTACCGGGTTTCCGTCGCCAAGCAGGAGTACGAGGAGCGTATGGGCGCGACCGTCGAGGAACTCGAGGCCGGAAGGCCGATGGGTTCGGGCGACGACGAGGCGATCAAGACGCATGCCTGACGGACGACGCCCGTCATTTCACTTCCCCCTGTCTGCCGGTTTTTCAAGGCAGTTTGTTCAAGCCCCGGCGGCAGAGGCCAGTGTGCAGAACCAGGCTGTTCCGATGCTGGAGGCGTGGACCCTGTTACCTGATTCAGGTCAACTGGATCGACTGCGCAACCGGTGTTTATCTGTCAGACTGGCGATGCTGTTTTTCAGCGCTATGAGTAACAACAAGACCAAAGGAGAAAAAGATGAAGATAGGAAGTTTGCTAGCGGGAATCGTCATCGGAGGGGTCATCGTGGCGGTTGCCGGATGGTTCACCATGCCGGGCATGATGCTGCACGAAAAGCGCAGTCCCTATACAGTCGAAGAAACCGTCGAGAAAATTAAAAGCAATGCGGAAAATGCCGGCTGGGTCGTCGCGGACATCAAACCCTTGCACAAATCCGTCAAGAAACATGGCGGAGGCGATCTGCCGGCCGTCATGCTGATGAATCTCTGTCAGGCCAATCATGCGTACAACATTCTGCAAGAGGATGGAAACAAGATCCTCTCCGTCATGATGCCCTGCACCATCAGTGTCTACCAGAAATCGGACGGTAATACCTATGTCGGCACCATGAATGCGGAACTGCTCGGCAAGATGTTCGGCGGTACCATCGCGAAAATCATGGGCGAGGAGGTTGCTGCCGACCAGCAGGGATTCATATCCTTTCTGAACTGACATATTGTCCCGACAGCACCGCGGCCTACCACCCGGTGCTGCTTCATCCAATCCGGATCATGCAGAGCAACGGATCTGTCGCTGACGTCAGACTGGCTGCATCGTTACCGGATGCCCTGGCTGAGGTGCGCGAATCTCCCTGAGCGGCTGTCGAACGGCTTGTTTGGGGGAAAAGATTGACGCAGGTCAGTGGCTTGTCTCTTTTCAGTCTCTTTTCAATGGATGGCAGGAATCCGCGCACAGGGAACCTGCTTTAATAGACTTAATGGCAATGCATCAACAGGATCGCGGCAGGATGCGTCTCATTTGCGGTGAGAATTGACTCTCCAGCTGTTGCATTCATTCCCTGATCCCCAGGCAACGAGGCTCTGCAGCAACCCATGAACGGAGACCAGAACCCGCTGTACCGCATCCCTAACTGGCTCCTCATGCTTGCCATCCTGGTCGTGGCCATGCTCGCACTGCGCTTTCCGCTGGCACCGGGTGAGCCCGTGATCGATATCAGCTACTCTGCCTTCAAACAGCTGCTGGCCAATGAGCAGGTCGAGTCGGTCACACTGCATGGCAACAATATCGAGGGCGAACTCGTCGCCGCCGAGGAGCTCGGGCCGACGCAGCAGCTCGCGAGCCGATTCACGACGCGTGTTCCCGGGTTCGGTGATGACGAACTGCTTGGCCAGCTCGAGGAGAAGGGAGTGCAGATCGAGGTCGCCGAGGAGGAGATCTCGAACCCGCTCGTCAGCTTCCTGATCGCGCTGCTGCCGTGGGTCATTTTTTTCGGTTTCTTCTACTGGCTCATGCGTCAGGCGCGCCGGAACGTCATCGGCGGCATCGGCGGCCAGAGTGAATTGCGCAAGTTCCTGCAGCCGCCCGTGGAGCAGGCCGAGCGGCCGCGGGTGACCTTCGACGACGTTGCGGGACAGGAAAACGCCAAGCGCGAGGTGACCGAGCTCGTCGACTTCCTGCGCGACCCGGAGCGTTTCACGAAACTCGGTGCGGAAGTACCGCGCGGCGTTCTGCTCATGGGCGCACCGGGCACCGGCAAGACGCTGCTGGCACGCGCGCTGGCGGGCGAGGCCGATGTGCCCTTTTTCTCGATCTCGGCATCGGAGTTCATCGAGGTCTTCGTCGGCGTCGGCGCCTCGCGCGTGCGCAAGCTGTTCGACACCGCCAAGGAGCAGGCGCCGAGCATTCTCTTCATTGACGAACTCGACAGTGTCGGACGTACGCGCGGGACGGGGCTCGGCGGCGGACACGACGAGCGCGAGCAGACCCTCAACCAGATCCTGGCGGAGATGGACGGCTTCTCGGGGCACGAGGCCGTTATCGTGCTGGCTGCGACGAACAGGCCCGACGTGCTCGACCCGGCGCTGCTGCGCCCGGGCCGTTTCGACCGCCATGTCGTGCTCGATCTGCCGGACCGCAATGACCGCGAGGCGATCCTCAGGGTCCATGTGCGCAAGGTGCCGCTCGGCGAGGACGTGGATCTCGCGAAGATCGCCGGTGGCACGCCGGGCTTTTCGGGCGCGGACCTGAAGAATCTCGTCAACGAGTCTGCGCTGCTTGCGGCCCGCGAGAACAAGGACAGGGTCATGATGCGCCACTTCGAGAGTGCGCGCGACAAGCTGATTCTGGGCACCGAGCGCACACTCAGCATCCAGCCCGAGGAGCGGCACCGTCTCGCCGTGCACGAGTCCGGCCACACGGTCGTCGGCTGGTTCCTGCCGCATGCCGACCCGCTCTACAAGGTGACGATCCTGCCGCGTGGCAAGGCCCTCGGCGGCACCCAGCTGATTCCCGAGAAAGAGCGTCATACGTTGCCGGAGGAGTATCTGCGCGACCAGCTCGCCCTGACCCTCGCCGGCCGCGCGGCCGAGAAGCTGCTGCTCGGCAGCGTCAGCTCAGGCGCGGACGACGATATCCAGCGCGCTACCGCGCTGGCGCGGGCCATGATCTCGCGCTGGGGCATGTCGGACAAGGTCGGCCCGGTCGACTTGCGCGAAAGCGAGGAACATCCGTTTCTCGGCCGCGAGATCGCGCAGCCGCGCCGCTTCAGCGAAAGCTCCGCGACCGCCGTCGACGATGCCGTGCGCGAGCTCATCCTGGAGGCCGAGAAACGCGCCGGCGAACTGCTCGAGAGTCACAGGAAGCAGCTCGGTGATCTTGTGGAACTGCTCGAGAAGGAGGAGACATTGCACCGCGAGCAGATCGAGAGCTGCCTTGGCAAAGCTCCTCGCAATGAGAAGGTCAGGAAGATCGGCTCGGCGAGAGACCTTCACTAGCGACCAGCGGCTTCACAATATTCCGTCAGCCGGCTGCATCTCATTCGATCCGGTGCCATGATCGCTGCGGATGTGCTTCGTGATTGTACGGGTTCACGGCCCGCCGGCCTCCGGAGAGGTCCGGCGCGGCGGGGCGTTAAGCATTTTCCCCATTGAAACCCTCGCGGGCACGTCTGTTCAGATCGCCAGTTTGTTCCAGCGGCCACTGCGCAGCCAGTACCAGGAGAGCAGCAGGTAGAGGCACCAGACGATGATCTCCACGAGCAGGACGAGCTCGAGCGGCAGCGACATTACCAGAGCGGCCCAGAGCGCGAAGGCCAGCGCGATGGTCGTTGTCACCACCTGGATGCCCAGCGTGGCCCTGGTATCGCCCGTGCCGACCACCGCCGCGTAGAGCATGTCGCCGGGCACCGCAACCAGCAGCGCCAGCAGCACGATGGTGTATCCATTGCGCGAGAGTTCGATGATCGCCGCATCAGGCGTGAAGATCGCAAGCACCACGTCCGGAAAAAGCAGCGCAAGCACCAGCAGCGGGACGACCAGGAGATAACCGAGCTGCACGCTCTTCCTGATCAGCTGCGACATCTCCGCGCGCCGTTGCTGTCCGAGCAGGTTGCTGACCATGGAACAGATCGCCTCTGAGAAGCTGTCGATGAAGATCATGAAGAGTGCAAGGCAGCTGTAGATGATGTTCGCGCTGGCCAGCTCCGCCTCGCCGAGCTGCTCGATGATTGCAAACAGCAGAAACCAGCGCAGCAGTTCGACGAGATTATCCAGCGCCACGGGCCAGGAGATCGACACCAGGCTATGGCTGATCGCGCTGCTCCAGCGTAGCGGCTGCAGCAAGCCGTACTTTCGGTTGAAGCCCTTGAAGAAGATGCTGCCTGCCAGGAAAAGAGTGGTCAGGATCTCGGCGCTCAACGAGGCGACTGCCGCACCCGCGATGCCCATCTCCGGCAGGCCGAGGTTGCCGAATATCAGGGCATAGTCGAGTGCGATGTTGCTGATGGCGAGTACCAGGGCTGCGCCGATCAGGATACGCGTCTGGGCGATGCCGACAAAGAAGGCGCTGAATGCCAGGTTGACGGACTGGAACAGCAGGCTGTAGACGGCGATGCGCAGGTAGCTTTCGACGGCATCGGCAACTGCTTCGGAGGCGAGCAGCCCGCCGGCCCCGAGAGAGAGTCCCAGCAGCAGGAGAGCAGTCATCACGACGGAAACGATCGCCAGCAGGAAGAGCCCCTGGTTGAAGACGCGGCCGATCTCCCGCTCCCGATTCTCGCCGGCGCGGCGGCCGATCACGACCTGGATGCCATCGACAAGCCCGAGCGAGAGAAACAGGAAGAGCATGAACCAGGCATCGGCGAGCCCGATGGCCGCAAGTTCGGTGACGCCGTAATGCGCGAGAAAGATGGTGTCGGTGATGTCGATGATGGTCTCGCTGATACCCGCGAGCATCAGCGGGTAAGAGAGACGCCAGATACTTCCGTAGCTCGGTGTGAAGCGCTTGCTGCCGGTGCCGGACGTCATGAATTCCGCCCGGGCCTACATCAGCGGGATGTCGAAGGATTTGCGGTTCAGGTGCATCACCATGCAGGAGAGCAGGGCGCCGCTTTTCATGTATTCGCTGAGATTGAAGTGGCTGACCTCGAAGGCGAAGCGCAAGGCGATGTCCTCCAGGGTCCGGTTCTTGTGCTTCTCTTCCTCGTAGTAGGCGTCGCCCGGTTTCATTTCGTTGATGTTGGATGCGTTCAGCAGGCTGTTGCCGAGACGTATCGTGTTGCAGATGCCGGAGAAGCAGTCGTCGACCGAGACATCGACGATGTTCGTGACGGCTTCGAGCTGCCTGAGCTCCTGTTGCGTGTACATCTCGGTGCAGACAAGCGTGTCCTCGCGCGTCAGCGGCATGACCGTGCAGTCGAGGTGATAGAGATAGGGGTCGGTCTCCTCGAGCCGGATGACCCGCATGTCGAACTCCTGCTCCATCCAGTCGTAGACGCGTTTGTCGGAGCGGATGCCGTAGCCACCGGCATAGATGTTGTCATGCAGGTGCTTGAGTTCGGCATCGCCCTCGAAATGCCAGGGCGGGAGGCTGACATCGTAGCCCATGGATTCGAAAAAGCGTTTGCCGATGCCGGTTTCCGGCCGGCGCACTTCCGTCGAGAAATTCGAAAGGATCACGCGGTTCGGATCCGGCAGGTGTTCGAGGATCACGCCCATGTTGGCGCAGTAGACGAGGTCCTGGAGACCGGTGGCCCGCGGAGTCGGCAGCAGGTAGACGAGCGCATCGCCGGCCATGAAATGATAGAGCTGCAGGAACTGGTTGATGGCCCTGTCGATGTCGATGTGGCGCGCCTTGGCCGGCATCTCGTCCATCCACGCATTGTTGGGCGTCTCGGCCGTGAGCGAGAAGGGCACGTTCATGAGATAGGCCGGCTTGTTCAGCGAACTCGGGCCCAGCAGGTGCACTGCTGCATCGCTGTGACTTGTGTCGGATACTTCTCTGGTCATGATCCTTGCTGTTTCCGGATTGCGCTGCGGTTACGCCGTGTCTCGATGCGGACGAGCGGATCGATGCCTGCCTCGACATGCATCCCGGCTGCCAGCAGCGGCGTGTAGATGTGGCGGGCGGAGAGCGGCACGATCAGGTCCACCTGCGAGCCATAGCGGATCTGCGAGAAGCGCTCGTTTTGCGCGAAGTGCTGGTTCTGCTTGAGGCGGAACGGCGTGATCGAATCGACGTCATAGTCCGCCACCTGCAGAACATAGTAATAATCCTGCAGGTCCATGCTGAAGATCCTGTTCAGCACCCGCTGGTTGTTGAAGAGATAATCGGCGTTGCGCGTGAACGGCGTTACTTCATCGAGCAGGTCATGCTCGACATTGATCATCGGATAGTTGAAGGTATCGATGTTTTCCAGTTCGCGGTAGCAGAGCCTGCCAGCATAGGGCATGCGGTTGATATGAACATCGTAGAAGGTCATGAAGATGCCGACCACGAGGCACTCCCGGTTCCAGCGCTTGTTGCGCATCGCTGTCTGCAGCGAGTACGGGCGTCCCTTGATATCGACGATGGCCTCGTCGGGCGCAACGCTTTTCGCATAGAGAATGATGCCGTCGGCCGGCGGGTAGAAAGAGGCGCTGTCCGAGAACACGGGGCGATTCGGGTCGCGAAAGAAATACTGCTCCGAGATCCAGCGCATCGGCTTGTCCCTGACCGCCGCAACATCCGTCTCGAGCCATTCCTGGAGTGATTTTGCCATGGTTGATTGGAAGTCCGTCACCTCGTATCGACTGGCAATATATCACAGCAGCTTTGCTGCCAATCCTGCATTGCGTTGCGTCATGGTTCGCCCTGCAGGAGGCGGGCCTGTGCAGCCCCGCAACGCACAGAGGCATGATGCAATCCCGGAGCCACAGTATCGCTGTTTTCTGCATTAACGCTTTGCCCGCTGATACTGCACCGGCCAGTCGATATCCTCTCCAAGCACCTTCGCAGCATGCAAGGGCCAGTAGGGATCCCGCAGCAGCTCGCGCCCCAGCGCCACGGCATCGGCCTGCTCCGTCCTGAGGATGTGCTCGGCCTGCATGGGTTCGGTAATGAGCCCGACGGCCGATGTGGCAATGTCGACCTCGTGGCGGATCGCCTCGGCGAAAGGGGTCTGGAAACCGGGGCCGACATCGGGCGGGGCGGTCGGCAGCAGGCCCGCGCTGGAACAGTCGATGAGGTCGATGCCGGTCTCTTTCAGCAACCGCGACAGCCGAACGGATTGCACCAGGTCCCAGCCGTCGACGGCCCAGTCGGTCGCCGAGATGCGCACGAAAAGCGGCAAATCATCCGGCCAGATCTCGCGCACTCTCCTGGCGACTTCGAGCGGCAGGCGCGTACGGTTTTCAAACGATCCCCCGAATTTATCCGTGCGCCGGTTGGCCAGTGGTGAAAGAAAGCTGTGCAGGAGGTAACCGTGCGCCATGTGGATCTCTGCAACCTGGAAACCGGCGTCGAGAGCGTATTGCGCCGCCTGCGTGAACGCATCCACGATGGCCTCGATCCCGTCAGCGTCGAGCGCATGCGGCACCTGGGAGTCCCCCGAGAAGGGCAGTGCCGAGGGTGCCAGGGGTTCCCAGCCACCCTCGGACTCCGGCAGCGGCGCTCCTCCCCGCCAGGGCGCATCCGCCGAAGCCTTGCGACCGGCATGCGCCAGCTGAATCGCCGGCACCGCCCCCTGCGCACGCAGGAATCCGGTGATGCGGCGGTAGGCGAGGGCGTGGTCGCCGGACCAGATTCCGAGATCACCCGGACTGATGCGACCTGCAGGCGTGACCGCGGTGGCTTCCATCATGACCAGACCGGCACCGCCGGCCGCGCGGCTGCCGAGATGCACCAGGTGCCAGTCGGCGGGAAAGCCATCGGTTGCAGAATACTGGCACATGGGTGACATGAAGATGCGATTCCTGATGGTCAGGCCGCGCAGTGTCAGGGGCGAGAAAAGCATGCTCATCGCGGTGCCTCTTTATTCACATCTCGTCAGACTATCAATCGCTTGCCGCCAGAAGACAGGGGTCAGGCCTAACCCCCGATCGAAGGATAGAGGGAAAATGTCGAGGACGGCATCATCGCCCGTGCGGGCTCGCCGCCCCAAAAGGCTTCGGGCAACCTGCCGGGGGCGAGCGACCAGAGTAGCGTACTGAATCATTTGGGCCGGCCCGGATATTGCGGCTTATGCTTGTTTCGGTGAGGGATGGAATGGTTTCACATCATGGCGCCCGCCGAGTGCTCATCGGCAAAAACGGGCGTGATCGAAGCCCGTTTTCCGCTCGATAGATCAGAGAGCAGTCACATCATCTCATGCAGATGCTGCCTGATCTCCTCTTCGAAATGCGGGGCGGCGGTGATGTAGAGTTCATCGAAACTGCCCTCGTTGAGGCTCTCCTGCAGCTGCCCGGCCAGCTCGGCGGCGAAACGGATGTCTTCCTGCTCGCGCGGCGTAATCTTCTCCTGCATGCCATGCGTGCCGGGACCGCCGGCGGTGGCCTGACGGCCGGGCTCGTCGCTGGCGAGCAGTGTTTCGTCGATGCGGGCATGGGGCTCGGTGAAATCCATGATTTCGGTCAGGGCGACACTCTTGCCGGTTGTTTCGAAAATGCGGGCGCGCGCGGCGTCGGCGACAAGAAACCAGATATTCATTTTCAACTCCAGGTTATCGTGGATGCCGGATTTTCGCTTCCGGCATGGTTATTCACTCGCGGCTGCCTCGACACGCTCCCCGGCAGCCTCTCTGTTGATTAATATATCGCCGCAGAAGCCGGCGGAACACGAGCGTCTGCGCTATCGAGGCTTTCCTTGCGCTGGATCAATCGGTGGCAAGGGGCCTGTTGATGTTCATCAGCGCGAACAGACCCTGGGCGTCTGTTTTCCGCCCCCTGACGATGGCTTCCTTCTGCTCCTTGCCGAGCCGCTTGACCAGATGTTCGAGCCTGAGTGCATCGCCCTTGTCGCCGATCTCGCAGCTGAACTCGAGTGTCAGCGGGCCCTTGCCGCGCAGGTACTTGGCGCCGGTGCCGTTGCAGTGAGCCGCGAAGCGCCGTTCGACATCGGTCGTGATGCCCGTGTAGAGCGAACCGTCGCGACAGCGGACCAGGTAGAGAGACCAGCCGCTCACCGTTGCGGCTCCTGCAGCCATGGCAGGAATGCTCGCGATGAGCGTGTCACGAGCCGGCCGGGTTCCTCGAGCAGCATCAGATGCGCCGCGATACCGTTGGCGTCGGCGAAGCGGATGGCCTCGTCTGCCGGCATGACCATGAGCGCAGTGGCGAGCGCGTCGGCGCGCATCGTCGAGGCTTCATCGATGACGGTGACGGAAGCGGTCTGGGACCTGACCGGCCTGCCCGTCGCCGGGTCGATGATGTGGATGTAGTCCCGCTCGAGCAGCGTGATGCTGTTGTGGTAGCCACCCGAGGTGGCGAGCGCCGCCGTGCCGACCTCGAGGATGGTTTGCGCCCGCGGCTCGCCGGGCTGCGGCCGGGCGATGGCGATGCGCCATGGCTTGCGTCCGTTACCGCCCTGCGTGCGCACCTCGCCGCCGATCTCGACCATGAAGTGTGCAATGCCTCGTTCCTCGAGCAGGCCGGCGATGGCGTCGACGGCATAACCCTTGGCGATGCCGGAGAGGTTGATGGAGGTCGCGGGATCCTGCTTGCGGATCGCGGGTGGCGCTGTCCGTGTTTCGAGGAGTGACGTGCGGGCTGACTGCATGAGCGATGCGAGCTCCTCGGCGGAGGGCGGCGTATCGATCTCTTCCTTGCCGAACCCCCAGCGCTCGATGACGGGAGCCAGCGTGACCTCGAATCTGCCGCCGGTCAGCCGGTTGATCCGGATCGATGCGGCGACGACATGCGCCAGTTCAGCGGAACAGTCGAACCATTCGGTGGAGCGGTTCGCGTTGAAACGGCTGATTTCGGATTCGCTGCGCCAGGTCGAGAAGATGTCCTCGAGTTGTTCCAGACGCCGGTCGATGGTGTCGGCGAGCGACACGCCGGCATGGTCCACCGGTACCGTGATGCTGTAGCTGGTGCCCATGGTCATGCCGCCGAGCGTCGCCATCTGCTGCGGCGGATCCTGAAGATTACGCCAGTACAGCAGGGCGGCTGTCAGGAGGATCAGCGCGACATAGAAGAAACGGCGATGCATTGGATATCAGTCCGTCTCGTTGACACAAGCGTCGTGCTGCATGAGGTCATTCCACAATTCGCTGACGATGCGACGTTCTTCCGCGAGTTCTGCGGCCGGGATGATGGCCGCCTTCTCCTGCAGCGCGTAACGGTGATGGGTCGCGCGCAGCACGCGATAGATGCCGGCGAGACGCTCGGCGACATGCTCGGGGAGCAGCTGTGCCTGCTCGAGCGCCTCGAGCTGGCGGATATTGTCGCTGTAATGGCAGAGGTGCGGATAGTGGCTGGAGTAACGCAGCAGCAGGTATTGCACCATGAACTCGATATCCGTGATGCCGCCACGCCCCTGCTTGACGTCGAACTGCTCGTCGCTGCTCTTGTCGAGGTTCTCGCGCATTTTCTCGCGCATCTCCACCACGTCCGAGAGCAGCTTCGCAGGGTCGCGCTCGCGCTGCACGATGTCGTTGCGGATCGCCTCGAACTCGTCGATCACGCGCCGGTCTCCACCGATGCCGCGCGCACGCACGAGCGCCTGGTGTTCCCAGGTCCAGGCATCCTTCTCCTGGTAGCCGCGGAAGGCACTGACGGGCGTGACCAGCATGCCCGATTTGCCATTCGGGCGCAGGCGCATGTCGATCTCGTAGAGCTGGCCGGAAGGGGTGCGCGCCGTGAGGATATGGATCATGCGCTGTGCCAGGCGCGCATAGAAGACGTCGGCTGCGACGCTGCGCTTGCCATCGGTCATGCTGTTCGATGGCGCGCTGTGGATGAAGACCAGGTCGAGGTCGGAGCCGTAGCCGAGCTCGATGCCGCCGAGCTTGCCGTAGCCGATGATCGCGATGCCCATGTTCTCGGCACTGCTGCCCGCTGGCGCGCCGTGGCGCTCTGTCATGTCGCGCCACGCCAGCTTCAGCGTCGCCCCGAGGCAGACGGTCGCGATGTCGGTCAGATAGTCGCTGACGATCATGAGCGGAACCACGCCGGTGACGTCGGCGGCCGCGACGCGCAGGCGGTTGGCCGCGACGAAGTGACGCAGCACCTCCATCTCCTGCTCGAGATCGCCTTCGACCTGCGCGAGCGCGTGCGCCAGCTCCGCCTCCAGGTCGTCGTGGTCGAGCGGGTCATACAGCTGGCGTGGATCGATGAGCGTGTCGAGCAGCATCGGCTGACGGCGGATCCAGTCGAGAAACCAGGGACTTGCGTCGAGCAGCGTGATGAGCTGCTGGCGCGCCTGCGGATTCTCGCCTAGCAATGAGAGGTAGGCGGTGCGCCCGGCGATGGTCTCGAGCAGGTTGACGATGCGCTCGAGCGTCTCCTCGGGCGTTTCGCTGTGTTCGGCCACCTCCTCGAGCAACTGTGGCACGAGCCAGTCGAGAAGCTGGCGCCCGCGTTCGCCGGCCGTCTTCAGCGCACGGCTTTCGCGCAGACGCTGCAGCAGTTCACAGCTGCGCGCGATGTCCCGGTAACCGGCCTTCTGCATGACGGATTCCGCCTGCTCTTCCGCGTGCTCCCACAGATACTGCAGCGCCGTCGTCTCCTCCTTGCCGTCCTCGCTCTCCTCGAACAACTTCTCGAAATGAAGCTGCACACGCGTGCGGTGGCGCGCGAGCTCCTTGATGTACTTGTCGGTGTCGTCATAACCCATGGTGGTGGCGATGCGATCGAGACCCTCGTGATCCTCGGGCAGCAGGTGTGTCTGCTCGTCGCGCCAGGCCTGGATGCGGTTCTCGGTCAGGCGCAGGAAGCGGTAGGCCGCGATGAGCTCGTCGCAGGCGAGCTGCGGAATGAGCTGCTTGTCGGCTAGCCTTCGCAGCACCGTCTGGATTGGACGGATCTGCAGCTCGCTGTCGCGCCCGCCGCGGATGAGCTGAAACGCCTGGCCTAGAAACTCGATCTCGCGGATGCCGCCCGGCCCGAGCTTGATGTTGTCACGCAAGCCCTTCTTGCGGAGATTCTCGCTGATGGCCTTCTTCATGCCGCGCAGCGACTCGATGGCGCCGTAGTCGAGGTAGCGCCGGTAGACGAAGGGACGCAGCAACTCCATGAGCTCCTCGCCCGACTGCATGTCGCCGGCGATGACGCGCGCCTTGATCATGGCGTAGCGCTCCCACTCGCGCGCCTGTGACTGGTAGTACTCCTCCATGAAATCCATGCTGGCGACGATCGGTCCCGAGTCGCCGAACGGGCGCAGGCGCGTGTCGACGCGGAAGACGAAGCCGTCGACGGTGCGCGTGTTGAGCGCCTGCACGAGCTTCTGGCAGAGGCGCGTGAAGAACTGTTCGTTGGAGAGGGCGCGCTGGCCGTCGGTCTCGCCTGCTGCCGGAAAGGTGAAGATCAGGTCGACGTCCGACGAGAGGTTCAGTTCGCGCGCGCCGAGCTTGCCCATGCCGATGACGACGAGTTGCTGCGCCTTGCCGTCAGGGTCGCGCGGCGTGCCGAGTTTTTCGACCAGGCGGGCGTAGAGCCAGTCGAGCGCGCGGCGCGTGCAGACATCGGCCAGCGAGGTCAGGGACTCCAGGGTCTCGTCGAGCGCCGCGGTACGGCAGAGGTCTCGCCAGATGATCCGGATCATCTGCTGCTGACGGAACTGGCGTAGCGCGCGATGCAGCGCCTCCTCGCTGTCGGCCTCCTGCAGCGCGTCACCGAGCAGGGTATCCAGCTCCTGCTCCGCCGGAGCCCGGTCGAGCGCGCCGTCGACATAGAGGGTGGTCAGTATCTGTGGTTTCGTTTCGAGGCTGTGGAGGACGTATTCACTGCCGGAAAGCGTGGTGTGGAGCTGATCCAGCAGGTTTTGCGGGGGGGCGGGAAGATCCTGCAGCTGGCTCGTCCAGTTCTCGACGAGCTGGCTGATCCTGGGTGAACTTGACATGTTGCGATCTTGATCAGGTATGATGAATGCGTTGACAAGCTTATCTTAACCCAACCATCATGCACACCGTGATGGACAATAACGAGGAGTAAATGATGATCAGAATCCTGTTTCTTGCCCTGCTGCTGGCCTTGTCCGCACCTGTTTTCGCAAGCAGCCATAGTGGCGCCGAGAAGGCTGCCGAAGCTGCGGCCGGGACGACTGCCGAGGCGGCAAAAGAGGCGACAAAAGAGGCTGCCAAGGGCGAGTCTGCGGAAGAAGGCGAAAAGAAAAAGACAAAGAAGAAGGGAGGAGACGACGAGGATTGCGAGTAAGCGCGGCGACCTTTTCAGGCAATTAACAGAAAAAAGCCTGCCCGGTTGTCCGGGCAGGCTTTTTCGTGTCCATGCCTCCGGCAGCAGCCGGAAAACCTACATCGCCTTGATCTGGGCGTTGAGGCGGGACTTGTGGCGCGCAGCCTTGTTGGCGTGGATCATGCCCTTGTTCGCCATCCGGTCGATGACGGGCACTGCTGCCTTGAAGGCTTCCGCTGCGGCTTCCTTGTCGCCAGCTTCGATCGCATAGACCACCCTCTTGAGGTAGGTGCGCATCATGCTGCGACGAGAAGCGTTGTGACGACGGGCTTTTTCCGCCTGCCTGACGCGCTTGCGAGCTTGTGCTGAGTTGGCCACTGGCTATCTCCTGGAATCTCTTTCTGTTCAGTTACGCTGTTGCCGGGCTCGCGTGAACTGGTTCACGATTCGTCGGCTGGCCCGGAAATCAAGAGGCGGAATTCTGCCCGTAAATCACGCGCTTGTCAAACCTGCTGCCCATTATTCGGCGGTTTTGACGCCGATTCCCTCCCTCTCCAGGCAGGCCTGGATGCTGCGGCTGCCAGCCAGGTGCCCCATGCCGACAGCAAAAAAGAGGCTTTTCCCCGGGTTTTCGCTGATTTTGCCTGCAATTCTCTGCGCGAATCTGCAGTTTCGCTCATAAATCAGGGTATTTTCGAGTTGCTCCCTGAGGCGGGCGTCATGCGCCATGGGAATCTCCTCGAGGAGCTGCTGCAGCCGGTCGTAGTCGCCGCTGAGATACCACTGGATCATGTACTCGGTCACGCTGATGCCTCTTGCATCGAAGTCGTCCATTGCATCGAGCAGGGAGTCGAGGATCAGCTGATGCTGCTGGTCGCTGAACGCCTCGAAGAGCTGCAGCTGCTCCTCGAGCGTTTCGAGTCCGCCGACATCCTTTCCGGCATCACTGGCATCGATGTAGAGCTGCCAGTCGAGCGGCTTTGCAGCCGGATATTTCATGCTCGATTCGAGTACCGGCATGCCCGCATGGACGGCCCAGGTCTTCATCGGCAGCAGCGTCGCCGCCGTGAGTCCGGGGTGTATGCATTTGAGGCGCGCATCGAGCCGTTTCCAGGTCGACTCCGGCAGCACGTCATACAGCGTCTTGCCATCGCGGCGAATGCCATGCAGCGACATCTGCAGGGTCGAGCCAGCATCCATCGGCACCTCGGTGAAGACCGCATCGGCCTGCCGGAAGGCGTCTGCGACAGCCGGGTGCAGCGAGGTCACGCGCGGGTCCGGCAGGTGGATGGTTCCAAACAGCCAGGATGGCGGGTCGGTGTCGAGCCGGATCAGCGCCGGTGTCCGGGCCTCGTCTGCGCTGCGTGATTCGGCGGCTGCAAGAGTGAAGACGAAAATCAGCAGCAGGAGAAGGCGTCGCATGGCAAATCCTTTACGGGGCAATCCGGTCAATCGGTATACTACAGGCTTTTGGCGAATGGACTGAAGGGTTGAAACTGGTCAGGGCGCTGGCGAAAGTCGGCGGTTTCACGAGCCTGTCGAGGGTGCTGGGTTTCCTGCGTGACCTGGTCTTCGCCCGGCTGTTCGGCGCCAACGAGGCGACGGACGCCTTTTTCGTGGCCTTCAAGCTGCCGAACCTCTTCCGTCGAATCTTCGCCGAAGGGGCCTTCGCAGTCGCCTTCGTGCCCGTGCTCAGCGAGTACAAGGAGACGCGCAACGTCTCTGACCTGAAAACCTTCGTCGATCATGTCGCCGGCGTGCTGGCACTCGCGACGCTCGCGGTCTCGCTGGTTGGCGTCGTCGCTGGTCCGCTGCTCATTGCTGTCTTCGCGCCGGGCTGGTACTTCGGCGATCGCGGGGATGCCGGACTGGCCGGTGAGATGCTGCGCCTGACCTTCCCCTATCTCTTTTTCATCTCGCTGACCGCCTTCGCCGGCGCCATTCTGAATACCCACAATCGCTTCGGTGTGCCGGCCTTCACACCCGTGCTGCTGAATCTCTGCCTGATCGCCGCTGCCTGGTGGCTCACGCCACTCTTCGAGGAACCCGTGATGGGGCTTGCCTGGGGTGTTTTCATCGCCGGCGTGGCGCAGCTCGCCTTCAATCTGCCGTTCCTGCACCAGTTGCGGCTGTTGCCGAAACCGACGCCGACACTCAGGGACCCGGGCGTCAGGAAGGTGCTGCGGCTGATGGGGCCGGCCGTGTTCGGTGCATCCGCCACGCAGATCGGTCTGTTGCTGAACACGCTCATCGCTTCGCTGCTTGTCGAGGGGAGTATTTCCTGGCTCTACTACTCCGACAGGCTGCTGGAGTTCCCGGTCGGCATTCTCGGCGCGGCGCTTGCGACGGTGGTGCTGCCGAACCTCTCCCGCAAGTATCACTCCTCGTCGTCGGAGGAGTTTTCGGCCCTGCTCGACTGGGGCGTGCGCCTGGCCATTCTGCTCGGTCTGCCGGCGGCGGTCGCGCTGTTCGTGCTGGCGGGACCGATCATCAGCACACTCTTCCAGTCGCCCGTCTTCGACGCGGAGGATGTCAGGATGTCGAGCCTGAGTCTCATGGCCTACGCCTTCGGCCTGTTGCCGTTCCTGCTCGTCAAGGTCTTCGCGCCGGGTTTCTATGCGCGCCAGGATACCAGGACGCCCGTCCGCATCGCCGTCATCGCCATCATTGTCAATGTCAGCATCAGCCTGCTGCTGTTCAATCCGCTCGGTCATGTCGGCCTGGCGCTCGCGACGACGGCCATGGCTGTCGTCAATGCAGGCATGCTCTACATCAAAATCCGTGACGGCGAGATCTATCGTCCTCCGCCCGGCTGGGTGGCGCTGTTGCTCAAATCCCTGCTGGCCGCGGTCCTGATGGGCGCAGCCCTCTGGTGGCTGGCGGGGCCCCTCGAGACCTGGGTCGCGGCCGGCGGATGGTGGAAAGTCGGCTGGCTGTCGCTGCTGGTGTCTGGCGGCGTCCTTGTTTACTTCGGTGCGCTTTTCCTGTTCGGATTCCGCAAGGATGACTTCAGGGGGCATCCGCCGGCCGGGAATCGGCATTCTGGTTGACCGGAACAGTCCAGGCCCTCTGGAATAACTGGATCTGCTGGAATTCGGCTATGTCGTATTCCCGGCATGGATCGGCGGCAAGGTCTTGCCGGGATTCAGGATGTTGTTCGGATCGAACTGCTGCTTGATCTGGTGCATGAGCCGCAGTGCGACCGGATCGAGTTCGCGGCTGACGAAGTCACGCTTTTCCAGCCCGACACCATGTTCGCCGGAGAGCGTGCCGTCGAGGTCGATGACCAGCGAGAAGACATCCGCGAGGCAGGCGTGGGCACGCTGCATCTGCCCGGCGTCGTCAGGATCGACGAGCAGGTTGACGTGTATGTTGCCGTTGCCGGCATGGCCGAAGTTGACGATGGTGATGCCGTGCTCGGATGAAAGCCGTTCGAGCCCATCGATCAGCAACGGCATGTTGGAGATCGGTACCGCCACATCCTCGTTGATCTTCTTCGGCGCGACGTTGCGCAATGCCGGAGACAGCGACTTGCGCGTCTTCCAGAGCCTGTCGATGGCGGCGCCGGTCTCTGCCCGGTTGATCTCGATGCAGCCGTCGATGTCGGCTGCCCTGGCGACTTGTCCGACAGCCTCGTCGATCGCGTGTGCCATGCCATCGACCTCGATGATGAGCATGGCGCCGATGGTCTGCGGCAGATCGATGGACGAGAAATGACGGACCATCTCGAGTGCCTGCCTGTCCATGAACTCCAGTGCGCAAGGCGTGACAGGCTGCGCCATGATAGCGGCGACAGCACGTGCCGCGGCGTGGATGTCGCTGTAGCTGGCGCTCAGCGTGCGCCTGGTCTCCGCCAGCGGCGTGAGTTTCAGGGTCGCTTCGGTGATGACGGCGAGGGTGCCCTCGGATCCGAGCAGCAGACGGGTCAGGTCATAGCCGACAACGCCCTTGGTGGTCATCGTGCCGGTGCGCAGGGTTTCGCCACTCCCCGTGACCGCGCGCAGGGCGAGGGTATTCTCGCGCGGGGTGCCGTACTTGATGGCGCGCGGCCCGGCAGAGTTATAGGCAAGGTTGCCGCCAATCGTGCAGGTCGCCGCGCTCGTCGGGTCGGGCGGCCAGAAAAAGCCGAATTCGCCAGCCGCAGCCTGCAGCTGGCCGTTGGTAACGCCGGGCTCGACGGTCGCCATGCGGTTGTCGGCGTCGATCGAGAGGATCCTGTTCATACGTTCGAATGACAACACGACCGCGCGGTCGAGTGGCACGGTCGCGCCTGTGGTTCCAGTGCCGCTGCCCCGGCTGACGAGCGGAATCCCGAAACGGTTGCAGGCCGAGACCACGGCCAGCACCTGGTCGTGCGAAACCGCGAAGATGACCGCGCCAGGCGGGGCCTGGCGGCGGCTGTTGTCATAGGCATAGGGCCAGCAGTCGGCACCGTCTGTCAGCAGGTTGCCGTTCCCGGCAGCCTGTGACAGCGCGGCCAGCGCTTCGGCGGGGAGCTGGTCAGTCGAGGTATTCAAAAATCTCGACGACTTTCTTGACGCCCGTGACGCCGCGCACCTGCTCGACCACGGCCGGCCCCTCGGTGCGGGTCACGAGACCCATGAGGTAAACATTGCCGTCCGAGACCGCGACCTTGACGCGTGTGGGGTCGAAGTCCTCGATATCCACCTTGAACAGCGATGTCTTGATTTTCGCTACCAGCGTCGTGTCGCGGCTGTAGTCCCAGGCATCGGTACGGGCGCCCTCGATGACCTCGTTGTAGACGGCGTTGACTTTCGGCAGCCGGCTGACCTTTTGGGCAAATTTGTCGGCCAGCGCCGCATCCTCGGTCTGCCCGTAGAGAAGCACGCGCTGATTGTAGCTGGTGACGCTGATGTTCGATCTTTTCTTGATCTCGGGGTTGTCCGACAAGAGGTTGCGCACGCGCAGCTTGATGTTCTGGTCCTCGACGACGGTGCCCGTCGTTCGCCTGTCGTGAATCGTGGCGACGCCGGCAGCGGTGCCGCCGATGACGGCAGCCGTGCAACCACTCAGTACCGGAAGAGCGAGTGCGGCGGTGAGAATCAGGGGCAGTGCTGGTTTCATTCTAGCCTCACGAATTGTTCTTGCTGGCATTATACAACTGCATCGAAGGCGTTGCGTATCCACTCCATCTGCAGTTCAGGTTCGGCCGTGATCGCGACCACATCGAAGCGGCAGGGCGGCATGCTGCCAAGCTGCTGGAGATAACGTTGCGCTGCCTGGATGAGTCGTCGTTGCTTGGTATGACCGACCGTTGCAGCCGGGGTTCCATAATCGCTGTTCCTGCGAAAGCGCACCTCGACGAAGACCAGCGTCTTGCGATCCTGCATGATGAGGTCGATCTCGCCCTGGCGGCAATGCCAGTTCTCGGTGACGGGTTTCAGTCCCTGCCGGATGAGAAAGCGCCTGGCCTGCTGTTCGGCGCGACCTCCTGTCGCACGTGTGGTCATCCCTCTCTTCGCCGTCAGTAGGCAGTCGGCACCGGCAGGCCGCCCTGGTAATGCAGCCACATCATGCGGCGATCGACGATCCCGTTGTTGCTGAAAGAGAGGTCGCCGGTCGCGCCTGCCAGCATCCCGCCGGATTCGAGTGACTCGCTGTTGACGGCGAGCAGGAGGGCATCGATACCAAGTGCATAGAACTTGGCGAGGCCGGGGTTGAAGTCGCCGGCAGCTTCCATGGTGCTCCAGGAGGGAACATACGGCACATCCTGGCCTGGTACGGTCCAGCGCAGGGCCGGGACCTTGACGTTGTCGAAGTCCCTGTCCTGCACGCCGTAGAGGCGGCGGTCATAGGCTGTCGACGAGGCGTAGACGGGCGTCTCTGAACTGCCATAGAAGCGCACCTGCTGGCGGATCTGCCGCGCGGTCACGGGCTTGGCAACGATAAAGACGAAGTCCGGATTTGTCTGCATGACATTTTGCATGAGTGCGCTGAACTCCTTTTCGCCCTGTTCATACCTGACGGCGACGACCACGTTGCCGCCGAGGGATTCGAAGCGGTCGCGGAAACCCTGCAGGTAACGGGCGCCCCAGCCGGCGTTCGGATAGATCACGGCAGCGTTCCTCCAGCCGTCCTGTTGCGCCTTCTCGGCGATCTGGGCGCCCTCGACCTCGGTCGAGAGACCGAACTGGTACACGCCGGATGGAGAGTAGTCGCTCACCTGGTTGAGCGTGATCATCATCTCGCTGTAGCCGCCGCTGCTGACGACCTGTTCCACGGATTCCTTGGTGAGAGGGCCGAGCAGAATGCTGGCTCCCTCGGCTTGCTGCAGGCCGGCCGCGAGATTGGTGCTGTCGATAAACGTCAGTGCCGGTTGCGTGTCGAGAGGCAGCTGGGCCAGCGTGACCTCGATGCCTTTGCGGATCGCGCTCGAGGCGTTTGCGTAAACGCCGCTCATCGGCAGCAGCACCGCGATGTCGCCACCCCTGTATGCGGTTCGCGCGGCATCTTCATCGTAGAGTTCCCGGAGCGCAGGGTGCGAAGCGTAACTCGCTTTCCAGCTGGCGAGGCGCCTGTTCTTCTCCGCCGGGGACGGGCTGTGCTCGAGAATGTCCGCCAGCATCGCCCAGCCGGCGAGCGTGCGGTTGCTGCTGTTCATGAGCTGATAGCGCTTGCCGGTATTCATGCTGGCGAGCAGGGCGATGATGGCGCGCTGGTTGGCGAGTCTGTAGGAACCGCCGACAGGCATGGCGTCGAGTTGCAGCATCGCGTTCAGTGCGGCGTCTTCCTCGTTGCGCGCCATGTGGATCCGCGATAGCGTCGTGTAATAACGATAAGTGACGTAACTGTCGCCGGTGGCCGGCGGGTCTCCCAGCCTGGACAAGGCGGCCGAGCTGTCACCCCTTCTGAGGAGCAGGTCGGCCTCGAGTATCCTCTGCAGCGGAAACTTGCCGGCGTCCAGCGGCCCCAATTCCTGCAGAATCCTGCTGGCCGTGCCAAGATCGCTGGCGAGCAGATAATAATTCGCAGCCGACAGCAGGCTTTTGATACGTTTCTCGCCGGCCTGGTCTTTCGCCATGTGTTCGAAAATATATGCAGCGCCACTGTAATCCCCCTTTTCGGCAAGGTGGATGGCGCGCTGTTCCCTGGTGAGTCGCAGATCGCCCGTATTCAATGAGGTACTGCAGCCGGCAAGCAGGAACGCCATGCAAAATAGAGCAAACAGGATTTTCTTCAGTGATAGCATAACGGGGGGCGAAAGATGGCCTTGTTCGGAAAGATAAAAGAGTATCGGGAGTGACGGCCGAGATGTCAAACCAGCGCGGAACACTCTACGTGGTTGCCACGCCGATTGGCAATCTGTCGGACATCTCGCGCCGCGCGGTGGAGGTTCTTGGCAGCGCAGACCTTGTTGTGGCCGAGGATACGCGACATACCCGGCGGCTGCTGGAGGCGCTCGATATCAGCGCCAGGCTGCTCTCGATGCATGAGCACAACGAGCGTGAACGCGTCGAGTACATCGTCGATCTTCTGCACCAGGGCAAGCATGTTGCGCTGGTTTCCGATGCCGGTACGCCCTTGATCAGCGATCCCGGTTACCCGCTGGTCGCCCGTTGCCGCGAACTCGGGCTCGGCGTGGTGCCGATCCCCGGAGCCAGTGCCCTGGTCGCGGCATTGTCGGTCTCGGGCCTGCCGACCAACAGGTTCCTGTTCGACGGGTTTCTGCCGCGCACGGCATCGAAGCGTATTGCAAGACTCGAGGAGCTCGCGGATTTCACGGCGACCATGATCTTCTACGAATCCTCGCATCGCATCCTGGACTCCCTGCAGGATATGCGGCAGGTCTTCGGCAGCGGGCGTGTCGCGGTCATGGCGCGCGAGCTGACCAAGCAGTTCGAGACCCTGATCTCGAAACCCCTCGGTGAACTCGTCGACCTGGTGGAGGCCGATCCCGACCAGCAGCGCGGCGAGTTCGTTGTCATGGTCTCGGGGGCGGAAGTCGACCACTCCGGGATTGGCACCGAGGCGAGGCGCGTGCTCGAGGCCTTTGCCGCTGAACTGCCGCCGAACCGGCTCGCGAAGGTCGTTGCGAAGCTCTACGGCGGTAACAAGCGGGACTACTACCAGTACCTGCTCGATCGAACCTGATTACCGGGGCAAGCGCAAGAGGAGCGCAGGTGTCGCGAACTGCCTTGTCCGTCAGGCCTGCGCGGCCCTCGCCCTTGATGGCGTGATTCCGAAAGCACTGGCTGGTCGGCTGTGAATATGAATATTCCCGCAGCATTCGCTGCGATTCCTCGTGATCTCTGCGCCCATTGCGCGGATGCAAAAAAGCGGCAGCGGGTTGCCCCGGTGCCGCCGCGTATGCTTCCTGCAGCGAGCCTTACTTGACTTCGATGCGGCGCGGTTTCTCGGGCTCCGACTTCGGAATCACCACTTCGAGAACGCCGTCCTTGCTCGATGCCGAGATGTTCTCGCCGTCGACGCCGTCGGGCAGCGAGAAGCGGCGCATGAAGACGCCATGCGTGCGCTCGACGCGCTTGTAGCCTTCCTTGCTCTCGGTCGATTCATGCTTGCGCTCGCCCTTGATCGTCAGCACGCCCTTGTCCATTGATACCTCGATGTCGTCGGCCTTGACGCCCGGGATGTCGGCGTGCAGCAGGTAGCGGTCTGCCTCTTCCTTGATGTCGACGGCCGGCGTCCAGTCACTGCCCTCGATGCGGCTGGTGTCGTCGCCGCGCCGGTTCGGGTCAAACATGTTATCCAGCTCCTTGTGCCACTGGTCGAGCAGGCTCCACGGGTCTCTACGTACAATCATGTTCATATCAGTCTCCTCCGTTTGAAAAAGGAATCGGGTCACTTTTGTTACTGCGGAAATAGGGTTGCCCCCGATCGATTCAAGGTAACAATAGAAAAAAATTCCCCGATTTCATCGTCTGCAAAACGATTTTTTTCCACCGCTTGACCGGTCTCAAGCGTCTTGCCGCTTGCTGCTGCCCGGCCTCTCGCGGCCTGTCATTCCTGAACTGACGCCACATGAAGCCGAGCCGGCCGGCATTGCCGGTTACACGGCCTCCCGCTACATGCTTGCAAGGGGGCGGTTTGTGAAGCTTGGCGTCCCCGCACGATTTGCTTGCTCCCCCGATCGCGTGAGGGCGCGCACCGGCAAACAGAGGGAAAACATTTTGTAACAGATGGCATCGGCCGCAGAAATATTTGGGAAATACTTGTTGCCTAGGATAAGACCACCCAGAGAATTCGTTCCGCGACGGTCTCGCCAGTGCGGTCTCCACCGCCCGCTGCAAGCCGTCGCCATACCAGGAGTACCAGAGATGTCACTGAAAAAACCCCTCATTGCCTGCTCGCTTGCCACGCTTGTCTTCACGGCTTCTCCCAGTGCGGAGGAGGTGTCCGAGACCGTTTCCATACTCGATTACACCGAAGAACAATCACTGCTGTTCATGCGCGAGGAGGAGAAGCTGGCGCGTGATGTCTATCTGACATTCTACGAGCAGTGGGAAAAGCCCGTGTTTGCGAACATCGCCGACTCCGAGCAGACGCATACCGACGCGGTCGCGGACAAGATCGAAAAATACGGCCTGCTTGATCCTGTCGTCGATGACAGCATCGGCGCTTTCGTCAACAGTTTCCTGCTGGAGAAATTCTACGAACTGGTCGCCAAGGGACAGTTTTCCGAGCTGGAGGCGCTCATGGTCGGTGCCTTTATCGAGGAACTGGACATCATCGACCTGCAGGAAGCGATCGAAGAGACCGATGAGAGCGATATCATAGAACTCTATTCCAACCTGATGCGCGGTTCCCGCAACCACCTGCGGGCTTTCGTCGAGCTGATCGAGGAAGTCACGGGCGAGGAGTACAGCGCCCAGCTGCTCGACCAGGAGGTTGTTGATGCCATCCTCAGTGAGTCGATCGAGACCGGCGGCCGCGACTGAGCATGCAATTCCGCTTGATCAAACAGGCCGGCGCGGGTAACTTGATTGCCGGAAGCCGGCCGGATGATCGCTGCTCGCGCAGAGGAAAGTCCGGGCTCCGCAGAGCGGGACGCCAGGTAACGCCTGGGCGAAGCGATTCGACGGAAAGTGCAACAGAAAACATACCGCCCAAGTCCTTCGGGACCGGCAAGGGTGAAATGGTGCGGTAAGAGCGCACCGCGTCGCTGGCAACAGCGGCGGCATGGCAAACCCCGTCCGGAGCAAGATCAAATAGGGGAGCATGTGCCTGGCACGGCCTGTTGCTCGCAGGCGCTCCCGGGTAGATCGCACGAGGTATGCGGCGACGCATATCCCAGATGAATGATTGTCCTCGACAGAACCCGGCTTACAGGCCGGCTTCCTCCTTTCCATTTCCCGCTGGTCGGGTGAATTCCCGTCAGTGATTCTCCACCCGGCACCACTTTTTTCCACCCGACTTCACAAGTTACTTTAACTTCATTCTCCACAAGCCTGTTTTACATGACAACGGAGCATGACGCTAAGTTGTTGTTCTGCATGCGTTTTTCCTGCATAACTGCTTGACCTGCCGCCCCTCCCGACCTATCATTTCCCATGAAGTGGGGGGAAATGGGGGAAAGTAGCGATATTGTCACTATCGCTCGCCAAGAATGAACAAGGTCAACTGAGTTATACATGTTTTTCGGAACCAACCTCGTCAAGCTGGATGCCAAGGGGCGCGCTGCCATACCTGCGCGTCACCGCGAGCGCCTGCATGTGACGAGCGGTTCCCGTGTTGCAGTCACTGTACACCCGATGGGTGATCCCTGCCTGTGGATGTATCCGCAGGACGAATGGGAAAAGACAGCCGAAATGGTGGCGAACCTCCCTCCGCTGAATGCACAAAATGCCATGCTGCAACACATCCTGTTCTCGAACCTGTACGAACTGGAGCTGGATGGACAGGGGAGAATCCTGCTGCCGCAATCGTTGCGTGATCATGCGCAGCTCGAGAACGGCGAGCAGATTGCAATCGTCGGCAAGGGGAGGCGTTTCGAGATCTGGTCGGAGGAAGCCATGCAGGCACAGAATGCCGCCTGCATGGAGGCGCTCAGAGAGCCGGACTCGGGACTCAGCGCCGACTTGCAGAATCTGATGCTGTGACGTGGCGGAACAGGCGTTTCTGCACAAGCCGGTACTTCTCGGGGAGTCGCTGGAGGCCCTCGCGATTCGCGATGACGGCATCTATATCGATTGCACCTTCGGGCGTGGCGGGCACACTGGTGCGATCCTCGACCGGCTCGGAAAGCGTGGCCGGCTGGTCGCGCTGGACCGTGACATCGAGGCGGTTGCATCTGCCGCCGGGCGTTTTGGCAAAGACCCCCGCTTCGTGATCGAGCATGCGAGTTTCGACAGGCTCGCGGAGATCGCGGAAAAGCATGGCATGACGGGCGAGGTCGACGGGATCCTGCTGGATCTCGGCGTTTCCTCTCCGCAGCTGGACGACGCGCAGCGCGGGTTCAGTTTCATGAATGACGGTCCGCTCGATATGCGGATGGATACCACCTCGGGCAGGACTGCCGCGGAGTGGCTCGGCGAGGCTTCGGAGAATGAGATTCGGGACGTGTTGCGTACGTACGGGGAAGAGCGGTTTGCGGGCCGGATTGCACATGCAATCGTCATGGCCCGTCAGGAGTCGCCGTTGATGACGACCTTGCAGCTCGCAAGGCTCATCGAGTCTGCGGTGCCGCGTCGCGAGAAAGGCAAGCACCCGGCGACACGCAGTTTCCAGGCCATCCGGATCCGCATCAACCGCGAGCTCGAGCAGCTCGAGAGCGTGCTCGAACAGGCGCTGGTCGTCCTGGCGCGAGGCGGCCGACTCGTCGTTATCAGTTTTCACTCGCTGGAGGATCGCATCGTCAAGCGTTTTTTCAGGCGTCATGCCACGCCGCCACGGCTGCCGAGAGGGGTTCCGGTCATGGCGCGGGATGAGAAGACGGATCTGAAGCTGGTCGGCAAGTCGATTGCGCCATCGGCGCAGGAACTCGCGGCCAACCCGAGAGCGCGCAGCTCGCGCCTGCGGATTGCGGAGAAGACGCAATGACGAAGGGCCAGCTCGCGCTCTTGCTGATTCTGGCTGTCGCGACGGGCTGGACCGGGCTCGAGGTCGTGCAGTCGCAGCACCTCAGCCGGCAGCTGTTCGCGGAACGCGAGCGGCTGCGTGTGGTGGCAGACGAGTTGACGGTTACGTGGGGGCAGTTGCAGGTCGAGCTTGCAACCTTCGCCGATTACGGGCGGGTCGAGAAACTGGCTCGCGAGAAACTGGAAATGCGCGCTCCGCGCATGGACGAAATGCAGGTACTCAGATAACGCCATGAGCGCGAAGAAGAAACGACAGCGCAGGGCGCGGCAGGCGCAGAAGGCAAGGGAGGTGAAGCCTGCCTTTCGTCTGCGTCGCCACATCGTGCTCGGCCTGATGCTCTGTGCTGCCTGCGCGCTCATTGCCGGAGCCTGGTACCAGCAGGTGCTGCGCACCGATTTCCTGACCATGAAAGGCGATCAGAAGCATCTGAGCCATGTTGACATCCCGGCACGGCGTGGGCGCATCTTCGACCGTAACGGCGAGGTGCTCGCGGCCAGCACGCCGGTCGATTCCATCTGGGCCAATCCGGCTCGCCTCAAGGACGACAACGAGGTCATCCGTACGATAGCCGCGATCACTGGCATCGATAACGAGGAGCTGTTCGACAGAATCGCGCGCAACAGCAAGAGGCATTTCATCTATCTCGACCGCTGGCTCGAGCCGCAGAAGGCGCGGGCCATCATGAGCAAGCTCGAGGCGAAGGGCATCAAGGGTGTCGGACTGATGCGCGAGTACAAGCGCTTCTATCCTGCCGGCGAGTTCTTTGCGCATGTGATCGGTTTCGCCGGTAGCGACGACAAGGGGCAGGAAGGTCTCGAATTGCACTATGAGGAGCTGCTCGGCGCCGAGTACGGGCGCAAGCTCGTGCTGCGCGACGCAAAGCGCCGCCTGGTCGAGGATGTCGATAGCCTCAAGCCGCCTCGTGCCGGCGAGGACCTGACGCTGAGTCTCGACCGACGTCTGCAGTTCTACGCCTACCGTGCGCTGAAGAAGGCCGTGAGGGAACACAAGGCGAAGTCCGGGACGCTGGTCACGGTCGACGTGCACACCGGCGAGGTGCTGGCCATCGTCAGTCAACCCTCCTATAACCCGAACGGCAGCCGCAGCAACCGCGGCGGACGTCTGCGTAACCGCGCCATCGTCGATACCTACGAGCCCGGCTCCACCATGAAGCCGGTCACGCTCGCCATCGCGATGGAACTCGGGTACATCTCGGAGAAGACGACGATCGATCTCACTCAGGGATTCATCAGGGTCGGCAACAGGCGGATCAAGGATCCGAAACGTTATGGCGTGATCGATCCGGCAGGCGTGCTGCTCAAGTCCAGCAATGCCGGTTCGGCAACAATCGCGCTGAAGATTCCGGCCAGGAGTTACTGGCAGATGCTCGGCAAGTTCGGTTTCGGTGAAGAGGTGGGTGTCAATTTTCCAGGCGAGGCGCAGGGGCGCCTCAGCGATTATGTCAACTGGGTGGAAATCGATCACGCCAACCTCGCGTTTGGCTACGGTATCTCGGTCTCGGCGCTGCAACTCGCGCAGGCCTACAGCATCATTGCGGCGGATGGCGTCAAGCGCCCGTTGTCGCTGCTCAAGGTCGAGGCGCCCGTCGAGGGCGAGCGCGTGCTGTCGAAAGCCACCGCCGTCACGTTGCGCCGCATGATGGAGGGTGTCGTCTCGAGCGAGGGCACGGCGCCGAAAGCCGCCGTCAGCGGTTATCGTGTGGCAGGCAAGACGGGGACCGTCAAGAAGTTCGGCAAGAACGGCTATGCGGACAAGAAGTACCGCTCGCTCTTCGCCGGTATGGCACCGGCAAGCAATCCGCGGCTGGTGACGATCGTGCTGCTGGACGAGCCCCGCGGCAAGCACTACTACGGCGGTCTCGTGGCCGCGCCGGTCTTTTCGGAGGTCATGGAGCATGCACTGCGCCTGCTGAACGTGAAGCCGGACAGCAAGGAGGCCGTCGAGGGACTGCAGATGGCTGCGGTCGGGGGTGCGGAATGATGCCGACAGCGAGTTACACCAGGTCGCCGATGCTGCACAGGCTGCTCGAGGGCATTGCAGCCAACGTTCCGGCCGTCGCCGTCAGCGACCTGACGCTCGACAGCCGGAAGGTCACGCAGGGCGCGTTGTTCGTGGCGTTGTCGGGCACGCGCGTCCATGGCCTCGGGTTCGTGGAGCAGGCCGTCGCCAACGGCTGTGCAGCGATCCTGGCCGAGCCCGGTGGCGACTGGGGTCACGAGCGCATTGCGTCCCTGCAGCTGCCGGTGCCTGTCATCGTTATCGATGACCTCAAATTCAAAATCGGCGCGGTCGCCTCGCGCTTCTGCGGCGAGCCGTCGGCGAAGCTCAAGGTCATCGGCTACACGGGCACCAACGGCAAGAGCAGCTGTGTCTGGCTGACCGCGGGAGTGCTCGAGAACTGCGTCATGATCGGCACCATGGGCAATGGCCGTCCGGGACGTCTGCAGAAAGCCACGCACACGACGCCGGACGCGATCAGCCTGCAGAAACTGCTGGCCGCATACCGCAAGGGGGGCATGACCTCCATCGCCATGGAAGTCTCCTCGCATGCCCTCGACCAGGGGCGCATCGACGGTGTTGACGTGGATATCGCGGTGTTCACGAACCTGACCCGCGACCATCTCGACTATCACGGCTCCATGGAAGCCTACGGTGCGGCCAAGAGACGCCTCTTCACGCTGCCGGGCATCGACAGCTTCGTCGTCAACATCGACGATCCCTTCGGCCGGGAGCTGGCCACGGAACTCTGTGCGCAGGGCAAGTGCCTCACGTTCGGTGTCGAGAATGCCTCGGCCAAGCTGCTGGCGACCAACATCAGGCTGCACAACCGTGGTCTCTCGCTCGATTTCGTCTGGCGAGACCAGGAGGCGCATCTCGATTCGCGCCTCGTCGGCCGCTTCAATGTCGAGAACCTGCTCGCCGTTACCGGTGCCCTGCTCAGCGCCGGCCTGCCGCTGCGGCAGATCGTCAAGCGCCTGGCCCAGGTGCCGCCGGTTCCGGGGCGCATGGAGCAGTACGGCGAAGCGAGCGAGCCGCAGATCCTGGTCGATTATGCGCATACGCCGGACGCGCTGCGCAACGCGCTCGAGGCGGCGCGCGAGCATTGCAGGGGGCGCCTGGTCTGTGTCTTCGGCTGCGGCGGCGATCGCGATCGCGGCAAGCGCCCGCTCATGGGAGAAATCGCCTCGAGGCTCGCGGACAGGGTGATACTGACCGATGACAACCCGCGCTCGGAAAACGGCGACGACATTATCGCCGAGATCCGCGGCGGTATGCGGGACGAACCGCTCGTCGAGCGGGACCGCGAGGCCGCGATCCGGCTGGCGATCGGCGAGGCCGGCGAGACCGATCTCGTGCTCATTGCCGGCAAGGGACACGAGGATTACCAGATCCTGGGCGACCAGGTCCGCCACTTCTCCGACCGCGAGACGGTCGAGGCGGTCCTCGAGGAGCTGCGCACATGATCAGTTTTACCGTCAGTGAAACCGCCAGGCTCCTGCAGGCCGAATACATCAATGGCGATGCCGAGTTCAGCCGCGTCAGCAGCGACACGCGTACGCTCGAGGAGGCGGCGCTTTTCGTCGCCATCCCGGGCGAGCGTTTCGACGGCCACGACTATGTCGAGGCCGCCGCGGCGAAGGGAGCAGTCGCGGCGCTGGTCGAGCGCGAGCTGGATGTTGCTCTCCCGCAAATCGTCTGCGGCAACGTGATCCACTCCTTCGGCCAGCTGGCCAGGGCCTGGCGTGACAAGTCGGACGCCTTGGTCGTCGCCCTGACCGGCAGCAACGGCAAGACGACTGTCAAGGAGATGCTGGCCTCGATTTTTGCACAGCAGGGCAGCGTGCTCGCCACCCTCGGCAATCTCAACAACAACATCGGCGTGCCACTGACGCTGACGCGGCTGCAGGACGAGCAGTATGCCGTCATCGAAATGGGCGCCAATCACGCCCGCGAGATCCATGCCCTGAGCCTCATGACCGGGCCCGATGTCGCCTTGCTCAACAATGCAGGCCGCGCGCATCTCGAGGGCTTCGGCACGGAGGAGGGGGTGGCGCGCGCCAAGGCGGAGATCGTCGACGGCCTCAAGCCTGGCGGCGTCTTCGTCTGCCATGGCGACAGCAAATGGCTGCCACTCTGGAAGGAGCTCGCGGCAAATCGACGCATGGTGACCTTTGGCGAGGCAGACCACTGCGACGTGCGCGTGCTGGATGCCTCGATGAAGACTCTCTGGGACAAGCATGGATTCCGCCAGCAATTTCGTCTCCTCGTCCGCGGCGAAGAGATCGCGGCGGAGCTGCCGCTGGCGGGCCGCCACAACTGCATGAATGCGGCAGCCGCCATCACGGTCGCGGTCGAGAGCGGGGTCCCCGCGCAGACTGCCGTCTCCGGACTCGGGTTCATCCGGCCCGTGAAGGGGCGTCTCTATCCGCAGGTCACGGGTTCCGGACTGCGCATCATCGACGACAGTTACAACGCCAATCCCGACTCTGTCGCGGCAGCGATCAGCGTGCTGACAGCGGTTGGCGGCAACAGCGTGCTGGTGCTCGGCGACCTGGCCGAGCTCGGTGACGATCCACGCGGCGCCCACGAGCAGCTCGGGCGTGTCGCACGCGAGCACGGCGTCGGGCGGCTCTACACGCTCGGGCCGCTCAGCGAGGCAACTGCCCGGGAGTTCGGCAAGGGTTCCAGGGCCTGCATGGATATCGACACCCTCATTGCAGCGCTGAAAGAGGATGTGAGCAGCGAGGACGTGATCCTGGTGAAGGGATCGCGCACTGCGCGCATGGAGCGTGTTGTCGCGGCGCTGGTTTCGGAAGATGAGGAAATAGCATGCTGATCTACCTGGCGGAATACCTTGCACAATACGAATCCGGATTCGACGTCTTCCGTTATCTCACCATGCGCATGATCCTGGCGATCCTCACTGCGATGGTGATCTCCTTCATGATCGGCCCGGGCATCATCCGCAAGCTCGCGACCTACAAGGGCCAGCCGGTGCGCGATGACGGTCCCGAGAGCCATTTCAGCAAGGCCGGCACCCCGACCATGGGCGGCGCGCTGATCCTGCTGGCGATCGCCATCAGCACGCTGCTGTGGGGCGACCTTGAAAACCGTTATGTCTGGATAGCGCTGTTGACCACGCTGGCGTTCGGCGCCATCGGATTCGTCGACGACTACAAGAAACTCGTGCGCCAGGACCCGAAGGGACTCTCGTCGCGCTACAAGTATTTCTGGCAATCGGTCGTCGGACTCGGCGCGGCCATCGCGCTCTACACGACGGCGGCAGCTCCGGAGGAGACGCAGCTGATCGTCCCCTTCTTCAAGGACGTGGCGCTCAATCTCGGCCTCTTCTACGTCGTGCTGACCTACTTCGTCATCGTCGGCACCTCGAACGCGGTCAACCTGACCGACGGCCTCGACGGGCTGGCGATCATGCCCACGATCATGGTCTCCGGCGCACTCGGCCTCATGGCCTACCTGACAGGCCATGCCGAGTTCGCGGACTACTTGCACATTCCGAACATCCACGGTGTCGGCGAGGTGGCCATCTTCTGCATGGCGCTCGCGGGCGCGGGCATCGGCTTCCTCTGGTTCAACACCTACCCGGCGATGGTCTTCATGGGCGATGTCGGCGCGCTGGCGCTCGGCGCTGCGCTGGGTGTCGTCGCCGTCATGGTGCGCCAGGAGATCGTGCTGATCATCATGGGCGGCATTTTCGTGGTCGAGACCCTGTCGGTGATCATCCAGGTGGCCTCGTTCAAGATGACCGGCAGGCGTGTCTTCAAAATGGCGCCGCTGCACCACCATTACGAACTCAAGGGCTGGCCGGAACCGCGCGTCATCGTGCGCTTCTGGATCATCAGCCTGATCCTCGTCCTCGTTGGAGTGGCGACACTGAAACTGCGTTGATCGAGATGCAACTGGCAATGGCAACAGAGACAACAACCAGGCAAGAGCAAGCTCCCCGCACGCTCGTCGTGGGACTCGGCGTCAGCGGCCTGGCGACTGCGCGTTATCTCGCGGCCAGGGGCGTGCCGCTGGCCGTCACCGATTCGCGCGAGCAGCCGCCGGGACTCGAGCAGCTGAGCCGCGAACTGCCGGATGTCGCCCTCTTTACCGGTGGCTTCGATCAGCAGGCGTTCGCCGCCGCACAGCGCCTCGTCGTGAGTCCCGGCATCGCGCTCGGCACGCCGATCATCCAGGAAGCGATTGCGCGCGGCGCAGAAGTCATCGGCGATGTCGAGCTCTTTCTGCGCGAGGCCAGGGCGCCGGTGATCGCCATCACGGGCTCGAATGGCAAGAGCACCGTCACGACGCTGCTCGGCGAAATGGCCGTGTCGGCCGGCATCCGTGCAGGCGTCGGCGGCAACCTCGGCAAGCCGGTGCTCGAGTTGCTCGACAACGAGGTCGAGCTCTACATTCTGGAACTCTCGAGCTTCCAGCTCGAGACGACGCACAGCCTGAAGGCGCAGGCCGCCGTGATCCTGAACCTCTGCGAGGATCACATGGACCGCTACGACAGCTTTGCCGACTATGTCGCGGCCAAGCGCGTCGTCTATCACAACGCCGCCAATGCCGTCATCAACCTGGACGACGAAGTGGCCATGGTGCAGGCCGACGAGGTGACAAACCGTATCGGCTTCAGCCTGCATGCGCCGCACGGGGACGACTACGGCGTCTGCATGCACCAGGGCGTCGAGTGGCTCTGCAAGGGCGAGCGCCTGCTGATGCCGGCGTCGGAGCTACTCGTGGCCGGCAGGCACAACCGGGCCAACGTGCTTGCGGCGCTGGCGCTCGGCGAGGCGGCCGGCATTCCGCTCGGGCCCATGCTGCAGGCCGCGCGCCGCTTCCGCGGTCTTGCACACCGCACCCAGTTTGTCGCCGAGATCGATGGCGTGCGCTGGTACAACGATTCCAAGGGCACCAACATCGGCGCGTGCATCGCGGCGCTCGAAGGGCTGCATACGCATGACGGTGCTCTCACGGTGCTGATCGCCGGCGGCGACTGCAAGGGAGCGGATTTCACGGAACTCGCAGAGGTGTTGCCGCGGTATGTCCGTACACTGGTGCTGATCGGCCGCGATGCTCCGGCGATCGCCCGGGCGACCGCCGGCGTGGTCGAGACACGCATGGCGGATGATCTGCGCGATGCCGTCGGGAAGTGCCGCGCCAGCGCCATGCCCGGCGACCGCGTGCTGCTGTCGCCGGCCTGCGCCAGCTTCGATATGTTCGAGAACTACCTCGACCGCGGCGAGCAGTTCATGCGCGCGGTCAGGAGCCTGCCGTCATGACGGCCGCGACACATTCCGCAGGCAAGAGCCGGCCGGCTGTGCTGAACCTGCCGAGGCTCGATTACCCGCTGTTGCTCGCGGCGCTGCTGCTGCTCGGTCTCGGTACCGTCATGGTGGGTTCCGCCTCCATGCACCGTATCGAGAATGCGCCCTTCTTTTTCGTCTATCGCCACCTCTTCGCGATCGCGCTGGGCTTCGCCGGCTCGCTCGTCATTCTGCGTATTCCGCTACGCGTCTGGGAACGCCTGAGTCCCTTCCTCTACTTTCTCGGCCTGACACTGCTCGTGCTGGTACTGATTCCGGGCGTCGGACGCGAGGCCAACGGCGCGCAGCGCTGGATTCCGCTCGGTGTCTTCAACCTGCAGAGTTCGGAGTTCATGAAGCTGTTCATGATGCTCTATCTTGCCGGCTACCTGAACCGCCGCCAGACCGAGGTCGCGACGAGTGTCCTGGGATTCATCAAGCCGATGCTGCCGTTGCTGGTCGCCGCGGCGCTGATCATGCTGCAGCCCGACATGGGAACGACCATCGTCCTGCTCGCGACGGCCTTCGGCATGCTCTTCCTCGGTGGCGTGCCGTGGCGCCAGTTCGCGGTGCTGATCGGCGCGTCCATCGTGTCGCTCGGCACCCTCATCTGGCTGACGCCCTGGCGCATGCAGCGCGTGACCTCCTTCATGGATCCGTTCGCCGACCCGCTCGATTCGGGCTACCAGCTGTCGAATGCGCTGATCGCGTTCGGCCGCGGCGAATGGTTCGGCGTGGGCCTCGGCGAGAGCGTGCAGAAGCTCTACTACCTGCCCGAGGCGCACAACGATTTCCTGCTTTCTGTGATCGGCGAGGAACTCGGCTTTGTTGGCGTGGCCCTGATCATCCTGCTGTTCACTTTCATCGTCTGGCGCGCGATGCGCATCGGCGCCATGGCGGAGAGCGGCGAGAGCCGTTTCGCGGTCTACACGGCCTATGGCTGCGCGCTGTGGATCGGTTTCCAGTCATTCGTCAACATCGGCGTCAATCTCGGCATGATGCCGACCAAGGGATTGACGCTGCCATTCATGAGTTACGGCGGCAACAGCATCATCGTCGGCATGCTCGCCATCGCCATGCTGCAGCGCATCTATCTCGAGTATGCGCCCGAGAGACCGCGGGAGGGAGCCCTATGGCGCACATCGTCATGATGGCCGGCGGGACCGGCGGACACGTTTTCCCGGCACTCGCGGCGGCGCAGGAGCTCATGCGCCGCGGCCACAGCGTGAGCTGGCTTGGCGCCCCTGACAGTTTCGAGAGCCGCCACGTTCCGCGGCACGACATCGAGATCGACACGGTCAACATCAAGGGACTGCGTGGCAACGGCGTCATGCGGCTGCTGAGCGCGCCATTCCTGCTCTCGCAGTCGATCCTGCAGGCGCTCTCCGTGCTCAGGAAACGCCAGCCCGCGCTCGTCGTCGGCATGGGCGGTTTCGCCTCCGGTCCGGGAGGTGTCGCCGCGAGATTGCTTGGCATCCCGCTCGTGATCCACGAACAGAACGCCATTGCCGGCATGACCAACAAGCTGCTGTCGAGGATTGCGAAAGCGGTCTGCGAGGCCTTTCCGGAGACCTTTCCGAAAAGCCCGAGGCGCCACACGGTCGGCAACCCCGTGCGCGCCGATATTCTCGCACTGGCCGAACCACTCGAGCGCTATGCGCAACGCACGGGCCCCTTGCAGATGCTCGTCATCGGCGGCTCGCTCGGGGCGCAGGCATTGAACGAGACTTTGCCGGCGGCGCTCGCCAGACTGCCTGACGGGCAACGTCCGATGGTCGGGCACCAGGCCGGGCGCGGCAAGGAGGAGGCCACGCGCGCGGCCTATGCCGGGGCGGGCGTGGAAGCCTGGGTCGTCGAGTTCATCGACGACATGGCCGAGGCCTACGCCTGGGCGGACCTGATCATCTGCCGCTCCGGCGCCCTGACGGTGTCCGAGCTCGCCGCGGCCGGTGTCGCGGCGCTGCTGGTTCCCTATCCCTACGCAGTCGATGATCACCAGACGGCCAATGGCAACTACCTGGCGAAGGCCGGCGCGGCGATCCTGATCCAGCAGCGCGACCTTGACGCGAACCGCCTCGCGAGCGAGCTCGAGGTTCTCGAGCGCGATAAGCTCACGCGCATGGCGGTGACGGCGCGCAGCCTCGCGAAACCCGACGCGACCGTGCGCTTCGCCGATATCTGCGAGGAGGTGCTGGCGGCATGACAGAGACACCCACGCGGCAGCAATTCCAGGCGATGCAGCAGCATGTTCGGCATCTCTATTTCGTCGGCATCGGCGGTTCCGGCATGAACGGCATCGCGCAGGTCCTCATCAATCTCGGTTACAGGGTGTCCGGCTCGGATCTCTCGGAGAACGCCGCGACGGAGCATCTCAGGGCGATGGGCGCCATCATCTACAACAGCCACAGCGCCGACCAGATCGAGGGGTGTGACGCCGTGGTGGTCTCGACGGCAATCCGCGAGGACAATCCCGAGGTCATGGCGGCGCGCGAACAGCGCATCCCGGTCGTCAGGCGTGCCGAGATGCTCGCCGAGCTCATGCGCTTCCGTTACGGCATCGCCGTCGCCGGTACGCACGGCAAGACGACGACCACGAGCCTGGCCACCAGCCTGCTGGCCGAGGGCGGGCTCGATCCGACCTTCGTGATCGGCGGCCTGCTGAACTCGGCCGGCGCCAATGCCAAGCTCGGCGAGAGCGATTACCTGGTCGCCGAGGCCGACGAAAGCGACGCCTCGTTCCTCTACCTGCAGCCGATGATGGCGATCGTGACCAACGTCGATGCGGATCACATGGCCACCTACGGCAACGATTTCGAGCAACTGCGCCAGACCTTCGTCGAGTTCCTGCATCACCTGCCGTTCTACGGGCTGGCTGTCATGTGCATCGACGACGACGAGGTCCGCAGCCTGATTCCGCAGGTCTCGCGCCGCGTCATCACCTACGGCACGGCCGAGGATGCCGATGTGCGCGTCAGCGATATCCGCCAGACCGGTATGCAGACCGCATTCCACATTCGTTGCCAGGACGGCGAGGAGATCGACATCCTCCTGAACATGCCGGGCAAGCACAATGTCCTGAATGCTGCGGCTGCGATCACAGTGGCGCGCGAGCTCGATGTCGACAGCGACAGCATCTGCCGTGCCCTGGCCTCTTTCGAGGGCATCGGCCGCCGTTTCCAGACCGTCGAGGTCGCCTGGAAAGGCGGCAATGTGACGATCGTCGACGACTACGGCCACCATCCGCGCGAGGTCGCTGCGACCATCGAGGCGGCGCGCAGCGGCTGGCCGCAGAGTCGCCTCGTGCTGGCATTCCAGCCGCACCGCTATACGCGCACCCAGGAGCAGTTCGACGATTTCGCCGTCGTCCTGTCGACGCCCGACGTGCTGCTGCTCAACGAGGTCTATCCGGCCGGCGAGGCGCCGATTCCGGGTGCCGACGGCCGCGCCCTGGCGCGAGCCATCCGTGCGCGCGGGCAGGTCGATCCGATCTTCGTCGAACGCCTCGAGGCGCTGCCGGAGCTGCTGGCGGCCGTGCTCGAGCCCGGCGACGTGGTACTCATGATGGGCGCGGGCAGTATCGGCCGCATGGCTGCCGGACTGCCGCGGCTGCTGGAGGGCCTCGATGGCTGAACTGCGCGGAGAGCTGATGCTGAACGAACCCATGGGACGCCACTGCAGCTGGCGCACCGGCGGTCCCGTGCGCCAGCTCTACAAGCCAGCCGACAGCGCCGACCTGCAGGCCTTCCTGCAGCAGCTGCCGGAGGACGAGCCCGTGCTCTGGATCGGACTCGGCAGCAACCTGCTCGTGCGCGACGGCGGCTATGCCGGCACGGCGATCCTGACGATGGGCGCGCTGCAGCGAATGGAAATCCTCGACGGCGACATCCTCTGCGCCGAGGCCGGCGTGACTTGCGCCAAGCTGGCGCGCACCACCGCGCGCGAGGGTTATTCGGGGCTGGAATTCTTCGCCGGCATTCCCGGCACCATCGGCGGTGCGCTGGCCATGAACGCCGGCGCCTTCGGTGGCGAGACCTGGGAGCATGTCGTCAGGGTCGAGACCATCGATCATCGCGGACGCGTGCGCGAGCGCGCTCCGGAAGAGTTCGTCGTGCACTACCGCGAAGTGGAAATGCCGCAGGGCGAGTGGTTCCTCGCGGGTTACTTCCGGCTCGGACGCGGCGACGTCGAAGCCGCGCAGCAGCGCATTCGCGAACTGCTCGAACGACGTTCGGCGACGCAGCCGACGACGCAGCCGAGCTGCGGTTCGACGTTCCGCAACCCGGCGAACGATCACGCGGCGCGCCTCATCGAGTCGATCGGTCTCAAGGGCCACTGCATCGGCGGCGCCTGCGTCTCGGTCAAGCACGCCAATTTCATCATCAACGAGAAGGATGCGACGGCGTCCGATATCGAACAGCTGATCGACTATGTGCAGCAGCAGGTCGCCGAACGGTGCGGCGTCGAGCTGGTGCGGGAAGTCCATATCGTGGGGGAGGCGGCATGAGTGGTCCTGAAGAGTTTGGCAAGGTCGCGGTACTGCTCGGCGGCACATCGGCCGAGCGCGAGGTCTCCCTCAACAGCGGCAATGCGGTGCTCGAGGCGCTCATACGCAAGGGTGTCGATGCCCACGCTGTCGATATACGCGGTCCCCGGGATGTCGTCGGCTTGCTCGAGCAGGGTTTCGACCGCGCCTTCATCGTGCTGCATGGCCGCGGCGGCGAGGACGGCCAGATGCAGGGAGCGCTGCAGATGCTGCGCATTCCCTACACCGGCAGCGGCGTCATGGGCTCGGCGATCGCCATGGACAAGTACCGCAGCAAGCTCGTCTGGAAAGGGCTCGGGATGCCGACGCCGCCATTCCAGGTGCTGCGCGAAAAGGCGGACCTCGAACGCGCGGCCGCGCTCGGTTTTCCGCTCATGATCAAGCCGGCGCACGAGGGGTCGAGCGTCGGCATGTCGAAGGTCGACGACGCGGGCCAGCTCGACGCGGCGTGGGAGGAAGCGCGCGAGTACGACGGCCTCGTGATTGCGGAGAAGTGGATCACGGGCAGCGAATACACAGCCGCGGTCCTCGATGGGGAGCCCTTGCCGCTGATCCGGCTCGAAACGCCGCACGCATTCTATGACTACGACGCCAAGTACAAGGCCGGCGACACCGGCTATCACATCCCGTGCGGGCTCGATGCGCAGCAGGAGCGCGAGGCGCAACGGATTGCCGTCGAAGCCTGCGAGGCGCTCGGCGTCTCCGGCTGGGGCCGCGTCGACATGATGATGGACGCGTCAGGCGGTTTCTGGCTCATCGAGATCAACACCGTACCCGGCATGACGGACCACAGCCTCGTGCCCATGGCTGCGAAAGCGACGGGCATCGATTTCGACGAGCTCGTCTACCGGATTCTGCACCAGGCCCTGGAGGTGCGCTGATGGCGACGACAACCAGGAAGCCAAAGAGACAGAAGCCGCAGAAGCAGCGCAGGGAGCGCGCCGAGATCAGGCCGGGTGAACTGCTATGGGTGCGCCTCGGCATCCTGTTTCTCGCGGTCGGCGCAGTCGCGGTCGCCGCTTACTGGGCGCAGCAGAAGCTCGCGGATCCGTCGCTGCTGCCGGTGCAGTCGGTGGTGCTCGACGGCGATTTTCTGCATACCGAGCGCGACGAGTTGCAGCGCGTCATCGCCGGCTCGATTCACGGCGGTTATTTCACGATCGACGTGCGCGAGGTGCAGGATGCGGTCAGGCAGCTGCCATGGGTGGCCGGCGCGACAGTGCGGCGCGTCTGGCCCGACACGCTTGTCGTCAGTGTCACCGAGCACCATCCCTTTGCGCGCTGGGGCGAAAAGCGGCTGATCAGCGAGAGGGGCGTGGTCTTCACGCCTGCGACGATCGAGCCCTTCACGGGTCTGGCGCTTTTCGCCGGAGACGATGAGAGGGCCGGGGAGGTGTTGCGCCAGTTTCGTTACATCAGCAAGTCGTTCGAGAACCTTGCGAGGATCGAGCGCATCGAGATGAACAGCCGCGGCGGCTGGACTCTCTGGATTCACACCGGCGCGCGCATCGAGCTCGGCAACGACAGGGTGCCGCAGCGGCTCGTGCGCGTGACCCGCTTCCTGGCGCGCATCGGCGAGCAGACATCGACGGTGGAGGTCATCGATGCGCGTTACTCCGGCGGCGTTGCGGTGAGACTAAAACAACAGACGGAAGACAACCTGGAGCAACCGGGAGAGTCGCGGGCATGAGCAAGCGTACAGACAAGAACCTGATCGTGGGACTGGATATCGGCACCTCGAAAATCGTGGCGCTGGTCGGAGAGGTCGGCAACGACGGTGAAATGGAAGTGATCGGCATCGGCACGCACAAGTCGGATGGCCTCAAGAAAGGCGTCGTGGTCAACATCGAGTCGACGGTGCAATCGATACAGCGCGCCGTCGAGGAGGCCGAACTCATGGCCGGCTGCGAAATCCACTCGGTCTATGCAGGGATCGCCGGCAGTCACGTCAACAGCCTCAATTCGCATGGCATCGTCGCCATCAAGGACGGCGAGGTCACGCAGAGCGATGTCGACCGCGTGATCGATGCGGCCCAGGCAGTGGCGATCCCGGCGGATCAGAAGATCATCCATATCCTGCCGCAGGAATTCATCATCGACCAGCAGGAGGGTATTCACCAGCCGGTCGGCATGTCGGGCGTGCGGCTCGAGGCGCGCGTGCACATGGTCACGGGCGCCGTCAGTGCGGCCCAGAACATCGAAAAGTGCGTGCGCCGCTGCGGTCTCGAAGTCGACGACCTGATCCTCGAGCAGCTCGCCTCGAGCTACGCAGTGCTGTCGGAGGACGAGAAAGAACTCGGCGTCTGCATCGTCGACATCGGCGGCGGCACGACCGATATCGCGGTCTTCACGGAGGGTTCGATTCGCCACACGGCCGTGATCCCGATTGCCGGCGACCAGGTGACGAACGATATTGCCGTCGCGCTGCGGACTCCGACGCCGCACGCCGAGGAGATCAAGATGAAGTACGGCTGCGCGCTGCGCCAGCTGGCTTCAGCCGACGAGACCATCGAGGTGCCGAGCATCGGCGACCGCCCGGCGCGCCGCCTCACGCGGCAGACGCTGGCCGAGGTCATCGAGCCGCGCTACGAGGAGTTGCTGCAGCTGATCCAGGCGGAGCTGCGCCGCAGCGGGTTCGAGAGCCTGCTTGCCGGCGGCATCGTCATGACCGGTGGCAGCTCGAAGATCGAGGGTCTGATCGACCTCGCCGAGGAGGTCTTCCACATGCCGGTGCGTCTCGGCGTGCCGGCGCTGGTTTCCGGCATGGCCGAGGTCGTCAACAACCCGATCCATGCGACGGGCGTCGGCCTGCTGCTGTTCGGGCAGGAGAATGGTTCCGCGAGCCAGCGCCACACGGCGCAGGGGGGCGGAATCAAGGATATCTGGAACAAGATGAGAGGCTGGTTCCAGGGGAATTTCTGATGCCTGCCAGGGCGGCAGGCATCGACAGAATCGCGGTCACGACCGCGGAGGTTGCAGCCGGGCACCAGACCGGCTGTGAAGAGAGCAACTTGACTTGTTCACACAAACAACTGGGCGCAGGAGAAAGACATGTTTGAAATCGTTGATAACTTCACACAGGAAGCCGTCATCAAGGTCATCGGTGTAGGCGGGGGAGGCGGCAATGCCGTCAGCCACATGCTGAACGCGAACCTCGAGGGCGTCGACTTTATTTGTGCCAACACTGACGTGCAGGCACTCAACAAGAGCGGCATCGGCACCTTGCTGCCGATCGGCTCGAACCTCACCAAGGGGCTTGGCGCCGGTGCGAATCCGCAGGTCGGCCAGCAAGCCGCGATGGAGGACCGCGACCGTATCAAGGAGCAGCTGCAAGGCGCCGACATGGTCTTCATCACGGCCGGCATGGGCGGTGGCACCGGAACGGGTGCTGCGCCTGTCGTGGCCGAGGTCGCGAAGGAACTCGGCATCCTGACGGTCGCGGTCGTCACCAAGCCCTTTACGTTCGAGGGCGGCAAGCGCATGCAGGCGGCGGAAGTCGGCATCAAGGCGCTGCGCGAGTCGGTCGATTCGCTGATCACCATTCCGAACGACAAGCTCGCGGCTGTGCTCGGTGCCAATATGTCGCTGCTCGATGCCTTCAAGTCGGCCAACGACGTGCTGCTCAATGCCGTGCAGGGGATCTCCGAACTCATCACCAAGCCGGGCCTCATCAATGTCGACTTTGCCGATGTGCGCACCGTCATGTCCGAGATGGGCATCGCCATGATGGGCAGCGGCAGCGCCTCCGGCGAGAAGCGTGCACGCGAGGCGGCCGAGACCGCGCTGCAGAGTCCGCTGCTGGAGGACATCAACCTGGCCGGTGCGAAGGGCGTGCTGGTCAATATTACAGCCGGCATGGACATGTCGATCGGCGAGTTCGACGAGGTCGGTACCACGGTGCGCGAATACGCGGACGACGATGCAACCGTCGTCGTGGGCACCGTCATCGATCCCGAAATGCACGACGAGCTGCGCGTGACAGTCGTTGCGACGGGTATTGGCGGTTCCACCGGCGCTTCGCGCACGCAGCCGCCGCGTGTCGAGGTCGTCAAGCCGGCACGCGTCGCCAACAGCGACGTCACCGAAGCAGCGCAGCAGCCGTCGGCCACCACGCAAGCGCAGGGTGGCCAGGCAGCAGGTACGCGTTCCGGATATGCGGAGTATGACAACCCGACCGTGATCCGCCGCACACCGGAGACGCAGTCTGCCGACAGCAGCACCGGCCAGGATATGGATTATCTTGATATCCCGGCGTTTTTGCGCCGCCAGGCAGACTGAAAAATGTGCAAAGCGGGTTGAACTCTGTGCCGAATTAGTGTCAAATATTAGGGAATACCCTGAGATTAGCGCGAAAACAGACGCGAAAACCAAGGGTTACCCCTTGTTTACTAACGGAATTTTCCGCAAATATTTGACCGAGGCAGCTGAATGATTAAGCAGCGCACACTCAAAAACAGCATCAAGGCGACTGGTGTCGGCCTCCACACCGGTGACAAGGTTCTGCTGAACCTGCGCCCGGCAGCCCCCAACACCGGTATCGTGTTTCGCCGCACCGATCTCGACCCAATTGTCGAGATCGAGGCGCGTGCCGATCTTGTCGGGGATACGAGCCTGTCGACCACGCTCGTCAAGGGTGATGTCAGAGTTTCAACCGTGGAGCACCTGCTCTCCGCATTCGCCGGCCTCGGTATCGACAACGCCTATGTCGACCTGAGCGCGCCGGAAGTTCCCATCATGGATGGCAGTGCGGCTCCGTTCGTCTTTCTGATCCAGTCTGCCGGCATCCTGGAGCAGAATGCGCCGAAACGCTTCGTGCGCATTCTCAAGCCGATCATGGTCACCGACGGCGAGAAGAAGGCCGCATTCGTTCCGTTCGACGGCTTCAAGGTGAACTTTGGCATCGAGTTTGACCACCCGGCATTCGTCGACCGTCCGAAGACCGCCTCGATCGACTTCAACTCGACGTCCTTCGTACGCGAGGTCAGCCGTGCCCGCACCTTCGGTTTCCTGAATGAAATCGAGATGCTGCGCGAGAACAACCTGGCCATGGGCGGCAGCCTGGATAATGCGGTCGTTGTGGACGACTACCGCGTCATCAATGAAGACGGACTGCGCTATGACGACGAATTCGTCAAGCACAAGATCCTGGATGCCATCGGCGATCTCTATCTGCTCGGCCACAGTCTGATCGGTGCCTTCCACGGCTACAAGTCAGGTCACGCGCTCAATAACCAGCTGCTGCACGCACTGCTGGCTGACGAATCCGCGTGGGAAGAGGTCATCTTCGAGGAAGAGCAGGCCGCGCCTATCTCTTATGCTCAGCCGGCATCGGCCCTCGTCTGATTGCATCGGCCAGGCGCGAGAGCGCCTTTTTCAGTTTTTCGTCCGGCTCGTGCCGGGCGGCATTATCCAGGACGGCGACAGCCGTGCTGGAACGTCTCGGCTGAACGGCAGCCTTTTTCGCCGGTCGCTGAGTCACTCGCTGGGGAGTCGAGACGCGGATTCTGACCTGCCGGGCACCTGTTGCACGGGTGATCTGGCGGGTCAGGAAACGCATTTTTGTTGCCCAGACTGCGGCATCCACACTGATAACAAGGATTTGACCTTGTCGATGGATCGATGTACAGTGCTGCTGCAATTCTGCAGGTAGCTGTTTTTTCACAAGATTCAGCAGTGTTTCCTGCTCACGGAACTGCGTGTGCAGCGCTCGTAGCGCGGCGCTCGAAAACAGATGCTGGCGAACAGATTCCGGCCCTTTCTTCATGGGTGTGGCACGCTGTGTTCCGGTAAAACCGTCAATGAGGACATGATTAATGTTAGCAAGATTCAGACATCTGCACATGACGCCTGGCGCTGCTGCAAAACTCTTTGCGGTTTCCCTGATCTCCGCCGGTATCACGGCACCGATTGCCGCCAAGATCGGTTACCAGGCCGGTTCCGAGGCGATAGCGCCCGAAACCGAGGCCCGTCTCGCCTCCCTCTCCGAGGCGATCAACACCCGGCGTGACGTGCTCGACGCCATCAAGGCGAAGGCAGAGGACGACATGGATGCGCTCGCCATTCGTCTCGGCGAGCTCCAGGCCAAGACCATGCGTCTCGAGGCTGTCAGCCAGCGGCTGGCACATGCAGCGGACGTGGATGTCAGCGAATTCAGTTTCGATGAAGTCCCTGGCATGGGCGATGCCACAGATGGCGAGGGCGGCAAGACCCAGTCGGCCGCCGATCTCATCGCCAACATGGAGCGATTCGAGAAAATGCTCAGCTTCCAGGATCAGCAACTCGACCTGCTCGAGGAGATGATCATGGTGCGTGAGCTGCGCAAGGACATCCTGCCGTCGGGCATGCCCGTCAAAAACGGTTACATCTCGTCCGGGTTCGGCGGTCGCATTCACCCGATTTCCGGCAAGTACAAGGGTCACGCGGGCGTGGATATCCCCGGGAAGACCGGAACGCCGATCAACGCCGTGGCGGCGGGTATCGTGATCAGGTCGGAAATAGCCGGCGGCTACGGCAACCTGGTTGAAATCCGCCATCCCGATGGCTACACCACCCGTTACGCACACAACAGCAAGAACCTCGTGACTGAGGGCGATTTGATCGAGAAAGGTCAGAAAATCGCCTTGCTCGGCAGCACCGGGCGCTCCACGGGGCCACACGTGCACTTCGAAGTTCGCAAGGACGACGATCCAGTCAATCCTGTTGCCTTCATCCGCAAGAACCAGAAATAAAATCCCCCTGAAGAACCCCGGCAGATGGCATCACTGTCGGGCTTCGCAACGACAGCAACCATCCCGGCGTCGCCTTTCCGGCGAGGTCAGAGGCGGCCGGTTCTGACACGGCCGGCCAACCCCGTAGAGGGCGGCATCCGCTGCTGATTCACAAGAGTGGAACGGGAGCGCCCCAAGGGAATCGTCTCGCGATCTATCCTGGTCGAGTCATTACCAGAAGAGTGCCAAATCCTGCGGGCGTGCATCGCGCCACTCCACCCGGTTGACCATCCAGGTTTCCGCGTCGACGAAGCGCATGTCGATCTCCATGTAGAGCAGGCGCCCCCTGAGGTTGTCGAAGTCCAGCTCCTGCAGCGACAGGTTGGTCGTGGCCATCAGGAGCGTGGCCCTGGCCGTGTCCCGGTCGACCCTGATCTCCCCGGTCCGGACGAAGACCTGCGGGGAGTCGGTCGTCAGATAGAAGCGTGCCAGCCATGCTCGAAGATTCTGTTTGTTGATGCCGCGCGTCGCCGTGAAATCATCGGTCAGCATGCTCACGAGAGCGGAGATCTCGCGATTGGCGGCGTACTTGCGCCCCTCCTCGATGCGTTCGCGCACCATCTCTTCGGGAGAGGGCGCTTCTGCGGTACAGGCGGCCAGCAGGAGCAGGATGGCTAGCGGGAAGAGTCTTTTCATCGGCATGCCGGCCATTGTGGTCAGGACAGAATGCTGCAAGCGGCAGAACGGCCGGTTCAGCGGATTTCCTCGATCGTTCTGGTTCGCGTGTAGACGACCGGGCGGATCAGCGCATACCCCTGCTGCTGCCAGTGGCCGAGTTCCGTGATCGCCGACGGGACCAGGATGACGAAGTCATGGAAATCTTCCGCCGAATAACCATAGTCACTGGCCGCGATGGCGCAGACGCGGAACTCGACACCGAGGTCGGCGTAGTAGCGCATGCGCTTGACGACCTGGTTGTATTTGGCGTCATTCTTTTTCGCGAGCGTCACGATCTCGGTACCGTGAACGATGACCTTGATGTCCATGAAGTCGGGCGCATAGCCATACGGGTCGTCCTGCAGCGGGTTGATATAGGAGCGCAGCCAGTGCAGCGCCGTCGATAGTTTCTCCGGCTCGTCGAGGAAGAGATCGAATATGACCTTCTGCTCCTCCCCGTAGGGCGTGGCTGTGTAGGTCGCGCCGGCATGCAGCCATGGGGCATACAGCAGCGCGGCGACGAGGATTGCAGCTTTCATAGAGTGGTCCCTCGTGAGAATCCGTTACTGGTGAAGAAGAGCGAACCTGGTCTCGGTTACATTCAGCACGGCAGCAGGCCGGCGGCCCGGGATGCAATCTCCCTTCCAGGAGGCCGTCCACTCGGACAGGGGGCGGCGGAATGCGATTCCCGGTGTGGTTGCCAGGGGCGCTCTCTTGGTCATCATCTCCGCTGATTGCATCATGCCTCGGACAGCGGGACAAGCGTGGCGGCAGCCGTCCGGCATCAGTCTGACGGGGCGGCCAGGGATTCCAGCAGCCAGAAAAGCTGCTCCATTTCCTGCGGCGAGCCGGCCGACAACATGTAGGCCTTGACCTGCTCCACCCCGGCGCTTTCCGCGAGTCCCTGCGCCACGGCGTGTTCGCGAATGCGCCCGCGCAGTATGCGGATCGCTCTGGCCTCTTCGAGCAGCCCCTTGTATTCACCGTTCTGCTTCGCCATCTCGATGAGCACGAGCGGGTTCACGTTGCCGGGAATGGCGCCGCCCGAGAGGTAGATTTTCAGTAGCTGCGCGGCTTCTGCGGGCAGCGGGTCGCCTGGCTGCATTCTCTGTGGCCTGAACTGATTGAGGCTCCAGTTTCCATCGCCGCGGCCGCCATGGCAAGCATGCGCTCTCGCCGCAGGCCCCGGGGACCGGCATACGACTCCTTGCGGGGGATGCAAGCAGTCGTGGGCCAGTCGCATCATGACGGCTTGTATTCGGCGGGTGCGGCCCCGATATCGGGAGACCGGGACCGCAGGTTTCCGGTCGTTCGGGTGGTGGGACGGGACACCGATATGCGGTATGATCTGCGGTTGTATTTTTTCGTGAAATTTCACCCCTTCCGGGGATTTCAAGGCCCACCGATACCGGTATTCAGATGGCAAAATTTTTATCCAGGATTTTCGGCAGCCGCAACGAGCGGCTGGTCAAACGCATGCGCAAAGAGGTCGACCGCATCACCGCGCTCGAACCCCAGTTCGAGGCGCTCAGTGACGAGGAGCTCCAGGCAAAGACGTCGGAGTTCCGCGGGCGTCTCGACAACGGGGAGTCGCTCGACTCGCTGCTGCCCGAGGCCTTCGCAACAGTGCGCGAGGCCGGCAAGCGTATTCTCGGCATGCGCCACTTCGATGTGCAGCTCATCGGCGGCATGGTGCTCGATCAGGGCAAGATCGCCGAGATGCGTACCGGCGAGGGCAAGACTCTCGTGGCGACGCTCGCGGCCTACCTCAACGCGCTGCCTGGCGAGGGCGTGCACGTCATCACGGTCAACGACTACCTCGCACGGCGCGATGGCGCCTGGATGGGACGCCTCTATCATTTTCTCGGCATGTCGCTCGGTATCATCCAGTCTTCCGGCGGCAACCCAGACGAATCCTCCTTTCTGTACGACCCCGACAAGGACGACAGCGAAGGCTACCTGCACCTGGTTCCCTGCGCGCGCAAGGAGGCCTATGCGGCCGATATCACTTATGGTACGAACAACGAGTACGGTTTCGATTACCTGCGCGACAACATGGCGTTCAATACCGGGCAGCGCTCGCAGCGCGGCCTGAATTTCGCGATCGTGGACGAGGTCGACTCGATCCTCATCGACGAGGCGCGGACGCCGCTCATCATCTCCGGTCCGACCGAGAGCAGCCAGGAACTCTACACGGAGATCGACAAGATCATCCCGCACCTCACGCGCCAGGATCCCGTCACCAACGACGAGGGCAAGCCGGACTGGGGGCCGGGCGACTTTGCGGTCGACGAGAAGGCGCGCGCCGCCTATCTCAGCGACGAGGGCCACGAGAAGGTCGAGCAGATGCTGGCCGAGGCAGGCTTGCTCGAAGAGGACACCAGCCTCTACGACACCGTCAACATCACGCTGATGCATCATGTTATGGCGGCGTTGCGCGCCCATGCGCTCTTCAAGAAGGATGTGCACTACATCGTGCGCAACAACGAGATCGTCATCGTCGACGAGTTCACTGGCCGCACCATGCCCGGCCGCCGCTGGTCCGAGGGTCTGCACCAGGCGATCGAGGCGAAGGAACGCGTGCCGATCCAGCAGGAGAACCAGACGCTCGCCTCCATCACCTTCCAGAACTATTTCCGGCTCTACAACAAGCTCTCGGGCATGACCGGCACCGCCGATACCGAGGCCTACGAGCTGCAGCAGATCTATGGCCTCGAGGTCGTCGTCATTCCGACCAACAAGCCGATGATCCGCGACGACCGCGCGGACCTGGTCTACCTGACCCAGAAAGAGAAGTTCAACGCCATCATCGAGGACATCCGCGACTGCGTGAAGCGCGGTCAGCCGGTACTCGTCGGCACGGCCTCGATCGAGGCGTCGGAGCTGGTCTCGCGGCTGCTGAACGAGGCAAAGATCAGGCACGAGGTGCTCAACGCCAAGCAGCACGAGCGCGAGGCGCACATCGTCGAGGATGCGGGCCGTCCCGGGGCGGTGACCATCGCGACCAACATGGCGGGCCGGGGTACCGATATCGTGCTCGGCGGCAATCTCGATGCCGAGCTCCAGGCGCTCGGTGAAAAACCCGATCAGGAGAAGGCAGCTGCCGTCAGGCAGGGGTGGGAAGAGGTGCATTCGAAGGTGCTCGAGGCCGGCGGCCTGCACGTCATCGGCACCGAGCGCCACGAATCGCGGCGTATCGACAACCAGCTGCGCGGTCGTTCCGGGCGTCAGGGTGACCCGGGCTCGAGCCGGTTCTATCTCTCGCTGGAGGATGACCTCATGCGCATCTTTGCCTCCGATCGCGTTTCCGGACTCATGCAGAAACTCGGCATGCAGGAGGGCGAGGCGATCGAGCATCCCTGGGTCAACAAGGCGATCGAGAATGCCCAGCGCAAGGTCGAGGGCCGCAACTTCGACATCCGCAAGCAGCTGCTCGAGTATGACGACGTCGCTAACGACCAGCGCAAGGTGGTCTACCAGCAGCGCAACGAGCTCATGGATGTCGATGACATCTCGGCCACGATCGCGGGGATGCGCGAGGAGGTCGTCAACGGCATGATCGATCTCTACATCCCGCCGGGCAGCATCGAGGAGCAGTGGGACGTGCCGGGCCTCGAGGAGGCGTTGCAGGGCGACTTTGCTCTGCAGCTGCCGATTGCACAATGGCTCGAGGAGGACGAGAGCCTGCACGAGGAGACGCTGCGCGAGAAAATTCTCCAGCGCATGGTCGCGGACTACGAGGCCAAGGAGCAGAAGGTCGGCAGCGAACAGATGCGCCAGTTCGAGAAGGGCATCATGCTCGAGGTGCTCGACAACCACTGGAAAGAGCATCTCGCGGCCATGGATCACCTGCGCCAGGGCATCGGCCTGCGTGGCTATGCCCAGAAGAATCCGAAGCAGGAGTACAAGCGCGAGGCTTTCGCGATGTTCGAGGGATTGCTCGAGAACATCAAGCAGGAGGTCATCAAGGTCCTGACACGCGTCCAGGTGCGCGAGGATGCACCCATGGAGCTGCCCGAGCATGCGCCCCAGCCCATCGAGTTCACGCACCAGGAGTTCAAGGGCTTCGGTGCGGAGTCGCCGGTCAATGCTCCGCAGCCGGAGCAACAGCCCGAGGAACAGACCGCGCAACCCTTTGTGCGCGAGGATCGCAAGATCGGCCGTAACGAACCCTGCCCCTGCGGTTCCGGCAAGAAGTACAAGCATTGTCACGGGAAGCTGACTTGATGCAGGAGGACGCTGTTCTGCCTGTCGCCGGAATCCGGCTCGCGAGTGTCGCGGCCGGCATCCGCTACAAGGAGCGCAAGGACCTGGTGCTGATCGAGCTGGCGCCGGGGTCGACCTGCGCCGCGGTCTTCACGACCAATGCCTTTTGCGCCGCACCCGTCATTGTGGCGCGCGAACACCTGGCGGCTGCGCCGCCGCGCTACCTGCTCATCAATTCGGGCAATGCCAATGCCGGAACCGGCGAGAACGGGCTGCGCGCCGCCCGCGAGACCTGCAAGTCACTGGCGGCCGCGGCCGGCTGCGCCATGAGCCAGGTCTTGCCGTTTTCCACCGGCGTCATCGGCGTGGACTTGCCGACCAATGCCTTCGCCAGGGCTGTTCCCTCCGCGCTCGAGGCGCTCGACGGGAACGGCTGGCAGCAGGCCGCTGAAGCCATCATGACCACCGACACGGTGCCGAAGGTCTGCAGCCGCCAGGTCGAGATCGCCGGCAAGCCGGTCACGGTGACGGGCATGAGCAAGGGCTCCGGCATGATCCGGCCCGACATGGCCACCATGCTGGCCTATGTCGCGACGGATGCGGCCGTGGCGACTCCCCTGCTGCAGGCCGCGCTCGAGAAGGCCGTGGCGCCGAGCTTCAACTCGATCACGGTCGATGGCGATACCTCGACCAACGACGCCTGCGTGCTCATGGCGACCGGCGCTGCGGGCGTGACCGTCGGGGAGTCGGAGTTCGACGCCTTTGCCGATGCCGTCACCGCGGTCTGCATGGAACTCGCGCGCGCCATCGTGCGTGACGGCGAGGGGGCGACAAAGCTCGTCGAGGTCAGGGTGACTTCTGCCGCCGACACCGGCGAGGCGCGCCGGGTCGCCTACACGATCGCGCACTCGCCACTCGTCAAGACCGCGCTGTTCGCCAGCGATCCGAACTGGGGGCGCATCCTCGCGGCTGTCGGGCGCGCAGGCCTCGACGATCTCGCGATCGGGGCCATCAGGATCTGGCTCGACGATGTCTGCATCGTCAGCGACGGCGGCCGCGACGCGGCTTACACGGAGGAAGCCGGCCAGCGCGTCATGCAGAAGCCTGAATTCACGATTCATGTCGATCTCGCGCGAGGCAGTGCCGAAACCCGTGTGCTGACCTGCGATTTCTCCTTCGACTACGTCAAGATCAACGCCGAATACCGCACCTGATGCTGCATGTCGCTGTTGCCGTGATCCGCGACGCGCAGGGCAGGATCCTGCTGTCGCGGCGGCGCGAGGGTACGCACCTCGCGGGATTGTGGGAATTCCCCGGCGGCAAGGTCGAACCCGGGGAGACGCCCGGCGAGGCGCTCAGGCGCGAGATCCTCGAGGAGACGGGACTCGCGCTACAGGCGCATCGCCCGCTGATCGGCATCCGTCATCACTACCCCGGGAAATCCGTCTTTCTCGATACGCACCTGGTCACGGCATGGAGCGGCGAAGCGCACGGGCGCGAAGGCCAGGAGATTGCCTGGTGCGACGCGTCCGGGCTGCATGCCTACCCGCTGCCGCCGGCCGACGAGCCGATCCTGACAGCGCTGCGCCTGCCATCCCGTTACGCCATCACGCCTCCGGCCTTCGAGAGCGAGTCACGCTTTCTGCGGGAGCTCGAGGCGACACTCGATGCGGGCATCCGGCTGCTGCAACTCAGATTGCCCGCTATCGAGGATCTCGCCCCCCTGGCGGAGAGGGCGATGGCGCTGTGCGAGCGCCATGCCGCCACCCTCATGGTCAAGGAGCCGGAACTGGCGCGCCGGCTCGGTTGCGGCCTGCACCTGCGCGCCGCCGATCTCCTGCGCATGACGGAGGCTCCCGTCGACGACGGTCGATTGCTCGCCGCTTCCTGTCATGGAGCGGAGGAGGCGCGGCGGGCGCAGCAGGCCGGGGCCGATTTCATCACGCTGTCGCCGGTGCAGCCGACAGGGTCGCACCCCGGGGCCGAGCCGCTCGGCTGGGAGGCTTTCTCGACGCTGGTGGAGGAGGTCAATCTGCCGGTTTATGCGCTCGGCGGATTGACGCAGAGGGATCTTGAAACAGCATGGTCGCGGGGCGCCCAGGGGGTCGCGGGAATCACGGGGATATGGAGGCGTCTTACATGACGCAGATCGTGAGATCGAACGCCACGTCCTGCAGGACCTGTGATGGCCGGACAGTGATGCCTTCGCTGACATCCATGAAGCGTACGCTGAACCTGTGCTTGCCGCCGCTGATCTCGGCGATCATGCCCTCGATGTAGGGCAATGTGACGCGCAGCAACTGCACCGGGGCCTTGGTGTCGAGCGACTGCTGGTAGAAACCCTGCTGGGCGACGCGTTGCTCGGGCATGCTGCTGGTGCGGATCAGCTCGACGAGCAGACTCACGGCCTGCTTGAGCGGAAGCAATGTGTCGAACCAGGTGGCCAGCTCCTCGATACGTTTCTCTTCGGGCTGCATCAGCCAGTAGTGGTATTGCGGCATGTCGAAGGTGCAGGTGCCGCCGGGAATCGCGGATCGCTGGGTCACGGCCTTGAGGAATTCGTTGTCGCGCAGCTCGCTGCCGAGCGGTCCCGGAGAGGAGATGCGCAGGTTGCTCATGGCGTTTTCGAGCGAGTCCGTGATCTTGCCGAGACGCCGGGCGTCGATGCCGGGTGTCGAGCGAATCTGCATGAGGCGCGACAGCTGGCGCTCGGTCTCCTTGATCACTTCCGCCTTGATGTCCGACCTGCCGAGAAGGCTCGAAATGTCGACGAGCACAGAGATGGCGCAGCGCGAGTCCCAGGAGTCCGCTCTCGGGTAATAGACCGAGAACTGGTCCAGCAGATGTGCGAGACGCAGCAGGAGTCTGACGCGTTCGTTCAGCGGGTGCTCATATGTGATCTTGTCGGACACGCGGGGTTCCAGTCAGAAATTCGATGCATTCGTGTTGGGTTCGTGCGCTCGATAATAACATTGTGATCAGCGTGGATCAGCTGTTTCTTGTTGCGCCATTTCGAGGTAGGCGGCATGCAGCCGCCGGACTTTCTCTCGCAGCGAAGCCATGTCCGAATCATTGACGATGACATCGTCCGCCACGGCCAGCCTGCTGTTCCTGTCGCTCTGCGCGCGCAGGATCGCCATGGCCCGGGCGCGATCGATGCCATCGCGCTGCATGAGGCGCTCGCGCTGCAGTGTTGCATCGGTATCGACGACGAGCACCCTGTCGACCCTGATCGGGTAGCGGCTCTCGACCAGCAGCGGGATCACGACGATGGCATAGGGCTCCTCGCCGAGCGATGCCAGCAGTTCCCCGATCCTGTCGCGAATTCTCGGGTGCAGGATATCCTCGAGCAAGCGCCGCTTCTGCTGCGAGCGGAAGATGATGTCACGCATCGCCGGCCTGTCGAGCTTGCCGGTGCTGTCGATGACCGCGCTGCCGAATTCCCGCTCGATCTCACGCAGGGCGGGCTCGCCGGGCCTGACGAGATCGCGGCTGACGAGATCGCTGTCGATGACGGGCACGCCCTCTTCTTCGAACAGCCTGCTGACGGCGCTCTTGCCGCTGGCGATCCCTCCGGTCAGGCCGATTGTCAGCATCAGATCAGGCCCGCGAAACCGAGATACCAGGCGTTGATCTGCTGACCGAAAAAGAGCGCGATGACGCCAGCAAGCGCGAGGTAGGGACCGAACGGGATGGGGACGTCGTGTTCGTGACGCCGCACGAGAATCAGGCTGATGCCGATCAGGGCGCCGGCCATCGAGGAGAGAATCAGGATCTGCGCCAGCAGCTGCCAGCCGAACCAGGCGCCGAAGGCGGCCAGCAGCTTGAAATCGCCGTAGCCCATGCCTTCCTTGCCGGTCAGGAGCCTGAAGAGGTGGAACACCCCCCAGAGAACGAGATAACCGGCCACGGCCCCGATGATGGCCGAGACGGGGTCCGTGAAGACCGAGCGGGTGTTCAACAGCAGGCCAAGCCAGATAAGCGGCAGTGTCATGCTGTCGGGCAGCAGATGATGGTCCAGGTCGATGAAGGTCAGCGCCACCAGAAAGCACAGCAGGACGACGGCCGCGGCGCCCTGGAGATTCAGGCCGAACGTCCAGACGGCAAAAGCGCACAGCAGACCCGTGAGCAGTTCGACGAGCGGGTAGCGCAACGGAATCTTCGCCTTGCATTCGCTGCATTTGCCGCCCAGCAGGAGGTAGCTGACGAGCGGGATGTTGTGCCAGGGCCTGATCGGGGTTTGGCACTGCGGGCAGCGCGAGGGAGGGAAGGCGAGGGAGAAGCGCTCCTGCGGTTCGTCCGGCAGGTCGAGATGCTCGCGGCACTCCCTGCGCCAGCGGCGTTCCAGGATTACCGGCAGCCGGTAGATAACGACATTCAGAAAACTGCCGACAATCAGGCCGAAGAGCAGGCCGAGCGCGGTGAGCAGCAGGGGATCCAGGTTGCCCATCGCGGCTTCAGATGGCGTCGCCGAGATTGAAAATCGGCAAGTACATGGCGATGACGAGCGTACCGACGATGACACCGATGACGACGATGATCAGGGGCTCGATCATGCTGGTCAGGACGTCGACCGCGGCATCGACCTCCTGTTCGTAGTAGTCAGCGGCCTTGCCCATCATGTGCTCGAGCGAACCGGCCTCTTCGCCGATCGCGGTCATCTGCTGGAGCATGTTCGGAAACAGGGGTTCCTGCTGCATGGCGAAATTCAGCATCTGGCCCTTGGCGATGCTGTCGCGCATGCGCAGAATCGCATCGGAAAACAGGGCATTGCCGGAGGCGGAAGCCACGGATGACAGCGCCTGCATGATGGGGACCCCCGATCCGAACGTCGTCGACAGGGTCCTGCTGAACCTGGCGAGGGCCGCATTGGCCAGGATGGGCCCGAGCACCGGGAGTTTCAGGGCGATACTCGCGGCGCGGCGCTGAAAGGCTTCCGATTTTTTCCAGCGGTTCATCGCCAGCCAGGCAACCGCTGCAGTGCCGAGCAGGATCAGCCAGCCCCACTCGCCGACGAAATTCGAAGCCTTGACGACCATCTGGGTCAACATCGGCAACTCGGAGCCGGCATTCGTGAAGAACATCTCGAACTGGGGAATGACATAGAGCAGGATGATGAGTGTGACGACTGCTGCGACGACGAGGATCATGGCAGGGTAGACCAACGCCCTCACCACCTTGCTCTTGATCATCTCGGTCTTCTCGCGATAGAGGGCGAGTTTGTTGAGAATGGTGTCGAGTGCGCCGGCCTGTTCGCCTGCCGCAATGAGATTGACATAGAGGTTGTCGAAATATCTGCTGTGCTTCCCCAGCACGCTGGAGAGATTCGCGCCGCTCTCGATTTCCACGCGAATGCTTGCGAGCAAGCTGGCCATGGAGGGATTCTCGACACCCTTCTCGATGATCTCGAAGGCCTGCACGATCGGAATGCCGGAATCCACCATGGTCGCGAGCTGGCGCGTGAACAGCGTGATGTCCTTGCTCTTGATCGCCCTGGCTTTGCTGAACAGGCCATTGCCGCCGCTTGCCTTGCGGATCTGTCCCGGCACGATCATCTGGCGACGGAGCTCCGCCCGGGCCAGAGCGATATCCCTGGCCCGGATCTCGCCCGATAGCTTGCGGCCGTTGGAATCGGTCCCTTTCCAGCGAAAGGTCTGTAGTGATTGGACGATATCGCCCTTCTTCCTGGCTGTTGTAGTCGCCACTGTCAATCTCTCGTTACCCGGTTGAGTTCTTCCATGGATGTGATGCCTTGCCTGACTTTCTCGAGGCCGGCCTGGCGCAGGGTCATGATGCCTTCCGCCTCTGCCTGGCGCTCCAGGTCGACTGTCGAGCCGCCCTCGAGAATCAGGGATTCCATTTTCTCGGATATGGGCATGATTTGATAGATGCCGGTTCGCCCGCGGTAGCCGTTGGTGCACCTGGAGCAGCCGACGGGCCTGTAGAGCGTGACGCCTTCCCTGATCTCATCCTCGGTGATGCCCTGTTCGAGCAGGGTCGTTTCGGGAAGGGGCTCCGGCTCCTTGCAGTTCGGGCACAGCACGCGCACCAGGCGCTGCGCGAGAATGATCAGGACCGACGAGGCGATGTTGTAGGGCGCCACGCCCATGTTCGACAGACGCGTCAGCGTCTGTGGCGCATCGTTGGTATGCAGGGTCGAGAAGACCAGGTGGCCGGTCTGGGCCGCCTTGATGGCGATCTCGGCGGTCTCGAGGTCACGGATCTCGCCCACCATGATGATGTCCGGGTCCTGGCGCAGGAAAGCGCGCAATGCCGAGGCGAAATTGAGCCCGGCTTTCGGATGGATCGAAACCTGGTTGATGCCCTCCATGGGGATTTCCACCGGGTCCTCGATGGTGAGGATGTTGCGTTCCGGTTCGTTGAGCTGGTTCAGGGCGGAATACTGGGTGACGGTTTTACCGCTGCCCGTCGGCCCGGTGACGAGGATCATGCCGTAAGGCTTGGCGATCGCCGAACGGTAGTCGGCAAGCTGCTTGTCGTTCATGCCGAGCGCGCCGATACTGAGGTTCGCCATGCTGGTGTTGAGCAGGCGCAGCACGATCTTCTCCCCGTGCAGGGTCGGGCAGGTACTGACGCGGAAGCCGATGCGCCGGTGCTTCGACAGGCGCAGCGTGATCTGGCCATCCTGGGGGATCCGCCGTTCGGAAATGTTCATGTTGGACATCACCTTGAGGCGCGAGGCGATGCGGTTGCCGATGTTGACGGGCGGATTGAAGACTTCGTGCAGGATGCCATCCTGCCGGTAGCGAATGCGGTAGGTGTCGGTGTAGGGCTCAAAATGCACGTCTGAGGCGCCGTTGTTGACGGCGTCGAGCAGGATCTTGTTGATGAACTGGACGATCGGGATGTCGGATGTGTCCTCGTCGACCTGGCCGCCCCTGGAGAAATTCATGCTGTCGAGTGCATTCGAGTCCATGCCCGAGAGCGCACTGTCGATGGAGGAGAAGTTCCTGCGGATGAGATTCTCGAGTTTCGTCTTTTCGATCAGCACCGGCTCGATGGTCATCTGGGTTTCGAACTCGGCTTCCTTGAGTATCTGCAGCTGAGTGGGGGTATGGATACCGACAAAGAGCCTCTGGCCACGCTGGAACAGCGGCGCCACCATCTTGCCGACGATGAACTCCTCGCTCAGTATCTGCTCGGGCAGGAAACTCTTGTCGAGACAGTCGAGCTCGAATGCGGGGACGCCGTAGCTCTGGGAGCAGGTGCTGATGATCTCTTTTTCGGTCGCCAGCCTGTGATCGACCAGGTAAGACGTGATATCCTGTTCCTGCCTTCGGGCCTCGAGGAGGGATGTTTGCGCACTCTCGTGTGACAGTTTTCCATACTGTACAAGAGAATGCAGAATCGCGTCTTGTACACTGTTTTCGAAGACCTGACTCAAAGCAAATACCCGTCCCTAAGCATCTTTAGCCAGATGATAGCAGAGTTCAAATGGAAGTGAGCTGCCGCGCCCTGATCGTGGATGATGAACAGGATATTCTCGACTTGCTGCAGCGAGTGCTGTCCCGCATGGGGATAGACGCTTGCGCAGCGACGTCCCTTGCCGAGGCATACGCCAGACTCGAATCACATGCCCCGGACATCCATTTCTGTGTCACGGACATGCGCTTGCCTGACGGCAATGGTATCGATCTCGTCGAGAAAATTTCAACCAGTTTTCCCCGCATGCCCGTCGCCGTCATCACGGCCTACGGCAGCATCGAGACGGCCGTCGAGTCGTTGCGCGCCGGGGCTTTCGATTTCATCACCAAGCCGATCGAACTCGGCATGTTGCGCAAGCTCGTCTCAAACGCCCTGAAGCAGGCGGGCATGGGGCAGGCACAGCAGGAGAAGCCCGGCTTCCCGAGACTGATTGGTGTCTCGCCGGCCATGCAGGAACTCAGGAACAACATCGCCAGGGTCGCGCGCAGCCAGGCCCCGGTCCTGATCCACGGCGAGTCCGGCACGGGCAAGGAACTCGTCGCGCGCGAGATCCATCGTCTGGGACCACGCGCGGACCAGCCCTTCATCGCAGTCAACTGCGGGGCCATTCCCACCGAACTGATGGAGAGCGAGTTTTTCGGCCACAAGAAGGGGAGCTTTACCGGGGCTATCAGTGACAAGCAGGGGCTTTTCGAAGCAGCGGATGGCGGAACGCTCTTTCTCGATGAAATCGCCGAGCTGCCTTTTTCCATGCAGGTCAAGCTGCTTCGGGCAATCCAGGAGCGGGCCGTCAGGGCGATTGGTAGCCACGAGGAGGTTTCGGTCGATATTCGCATCCTCTCTGCAACGCACAAGAGGCTGCAGGACGAGGTCGACAATGACCGTTTTAGGCTCGATCTCTACTATCGCCTGAATGTGATTTCGCTTGACATCCCTTCCCTGAGCGACAGGCCGGATGATATCGAACCGCTGACCCGCTTCCTGCTCCACAGGATTGCAATCAGTTCAGGCCGCGAACAGCTGGAACTCGATCCTGCCGCAGTACGTAAATTGAGGCATTACAGCTTCCCCGGCAACGTGCGTGAACTGGAAAATATCCTGGAGCGGGCCTGCGCCTTTTGCGAGAACAGTATCATCACTGCATCAGACATCCGCTGCGACAGTGCAGAGCCACCGCAGGAGAATAGTCTGGTGGATGCTGGTCGCACGCTAACGGATAGGATGGTGACTGAACCACTTACGCGCTCGGTTGCCAGACAGGAGAAAGAGGTCTTGTTCCGCGTACTGCAGGAGACTCGCTGGAACCGCAGCGAAACTGCAAGAAAGCTCGGCCTGACGCTGAGGCAGGTGCGCTACCGAATCAAGAAATTCCACCTCGAATAGCAAGGGCCCTGAAACGGCTCATCCTCAAGCGGAGAAAGGATTCGGCTCCCGTCGAGATTGCAGTATACGCAGGGCTGCTCCTTGTTGTCCGTTGCGGGGCAAAGTCTATATCCAGCTTCTGCAGGATGCTCGTACGCCGCCCGGGGATTGGCTGACAATGCAATGAAAAAGCCGGCATCCATGACGAAGCCGGCTCTTGAGGCAGGGCAGAATAGCCCATCCCTCATGGCATATTGCTGTCAGCAGAGGCCGACGTCATCGCAGTCTGAGTTCGCGGCGTCTTCTGCCCAGGTCACACTGTTATTGGCTGTCTCTGTCCCTTGGATTATGAAAGTCCTGTTGCCGGCAGTCGCTGCATCGTTCCAGTCGGGGCCATTCGGGTCAGCGGTAGCTGTGATGGTGAAAATGCCTGCGGCGTTGTCATAGGCGATGGTTGCACCGAGACTATGTGTGGCAACATCTGTGCCGGGGAAAACTGCGCCGGCTGCGGTCACTAGGGATGCGCACTGGCCGGAACCGCGCGACTGGACACAGACATCGACACTGGTTCTTGCGGGCTCGACGGAGTGGACAACCTCGGAGAACAGTGCGCGGTCTTGATAGACGGAGTACGCCGGCAGCGCGATGGTGGCGAGAATGGCGACGATGGCCACGGTGATCAGCAGTTCGATGAGGGTGAAACCCTTCTGGTTAGTCCTTTGGGTCATTAAATTTCTCCATGCAGTTTTGTACATACAAGTTCGAAAGCACAAGCTACATCCCTGTAGCACGGGGCACATCCCTGTGACTTCTCCAACCAGGCCCCGGCGTCAGCCGGTCCTGCGCTGGTTAAAGCGAGCCCTGTGCCAACTTCCAATAAATTCAATTAAAACAGATAGATAAGTCTTTTTATGGCTCCGGGAGCAGCTTTTTTCCTGCCGGGTGCAGTGACGAATTGTTAGAAAGTGACAAGGTAACTGTCAGCTTTTGTCACTTGTTGTCATGCACAGCAGTTGAAAACAGTTGCGTCCGTGGATCCTGCGGTAGTTGAGCTCTGCATCGTTGTTCCGGCTCAGTTCATGAGCTATGAAGAGCCCCAGGCCAACACCGGAGTTGCGCGTTGTGTAGAAAGGGTCGAACAGCCTCTCCTCGTCTTCAACATCGAGTGCGCTGCCGTTGTCGCAGACCGCAATGATCGTGTGCGCATCGTCAGGTCCCGGGCGGCAGGTCAGTCTGATCTCGACGTCGCCCTGCAGCGGGCGGCTGTGTTTTTTGGCATTGTCCAGCAGGTTCCAGAGAATCTGTTGCAACTGGTCCGGGTCGAAGAGCAATTTGCCGGAACCGTGATCGACCTCGAGTTCGATATTGACCGCAGACGTACCCGGCGAGAGCTGGTAGTGATCCAGAAACTCTGCGAACCACTCTGCGGGCTCGAGTTCGAGAGGGGTATTGGTGCCGTTTCGCGATGCATCGAGGATGTCAGTCACCAGGCGATTGAGACGCCGTGACTGCCTGTCGATGATCTGCGCCAGTTGCCGGTCGGATGCCGCCAGTCCCGTGGATTCCTCGAGCAGTTGCGCCGACTGCTGTATGGCGTTGAGAGGATTGCGCACCTCGTGGGCCACCCCCGCCACGAGCTGCCCGAGCGATGCCAGCTTCATCTGCCGGGCCCGGTCGCTCAGCTGGCGCAGGTCGGCGAGGTTGATCAGCACCCCGCCGTGCGATGCGTTGCCGAACGCGCTGAAGCTGGCCTCGTAGTCATGCGCCTGGTCGACATGACTGCCAGGCTGCGGGCTGGCGGCTTCTTGCTGATTCGCGCTCCAGCGGCTCAGCGCCTGATCGAGCCCCGGCGAGATGCGCGCAAGCGGGGTGCCGCTATCGGCCTCGTCGACATCGAGCAGCTGCCAGGCGGCCGCATTGCCGGTCTGCAGCCGGTGATTATTGTCCACGACCAGGGCGCCGCTCGGGAGCTGTTGCACGATGAAGGCATTGACTTCGGTGAGGTTGTGAATATCGATCAGCTGCCTGTCGAGGAGCACCTGTGTCCTGGTCACTTTGCGTCCCAGGTAGGAGGCGAGCACGCCAATGGCATAGAAGGAAAAAACCAGCAGCAGGGCGTTCGAATAGTCGATGAAGTGCTGGCCCGTGACATATTCGCCGAATAGCAGCGCGGCGACCACCAGCAACGAGGCAGCGGTGGCGCGTATCAGGACGCCCTGCCCGATGAGACTGTTGCCGAGCGCGAACGAGATGGCCAGCAGAAGCCCGAGGCCAAAGGCGAATTTGCCGGCCACGAGCATCAGCAGGGGCACCAGCAGGATATCCGACCAGAGCATGAGGCGCGCACTGGTTGCGATCGAAATATTGACATGCAGGAAGATCAGGCCCGCCATGACGGCGGTCGCGAAGTAGAGACCGGCGATCAGCGGGAAGTTGACGCTCGGCGGGATCTCCAGCGCCATGCGAGCCTCGGGGATCAGGTTCAGCAGCAACAGGCCGATTGCGAGAATGATGCGGTAGGCGACATAGGTCGTCGCCATGCGGCGCTGTTCAGGCTGGCTCTGGAGTGAATTGTCCTTGTTTCGCTCGTCAGGTTTCATCCGTGAGATGCTTTCTCAGATGCTCACGGGAACAGAAAAAATCCTCCCCGTGAGAGACAGCACGGCTTTCCGGAAGGTAGCTGCCGCAATAACGGCACTGTACCATGCGTTCGCTGTCGTCGCGCTTTCCGCCAGCGGAGTCGGGCCCCTTGAATTTGAGCAGCTTGATCCAGGAATTGATGAAATAGAGCAGAAGCCCGATGACGACAATGAGAACGAGAAGGCGCATGGGGTGATTGGTACTCTGTCTTGTAACTGTGGTTGATATTAATGCGGGCAGCCTTTTATTGTTGCTATTCTTGATCCCCGGGAGGCGTCATGCCCTGCCAGGGCGAGCGAGTCAAAGGTGGCCCCGTTGCCCCGATCGAAATCATTTTGACACCGGGTCCGCATTGAAGCAATGATGCCCGCATACGCCCGTCATCGAAGCATGCGCTGCGGATGGGGATTGACATCAACGAGAGCCAGCAACAGGCCACAGCAATGAACTTACACGAATACCAGTCGAAAGCCATTTTTCGCAATCACGGCATCCCGGTGCCGGAAGGCATCCCGGTAACGGATGCGCAACAGGCGCGCACGGCGGCGGCGTCGCTCGGCGGCGACCGCTGGGTCGTCAAGGCGCAGGTGCACGCCGGCGGGCGCGGCAAGGCCGGCGGCGTGGTGCTGACCGACAATGTCGAGCAGACTGTCGCGGAAGCCGGGCGCATGCTCGGCAGCGAACTCGTCACCCCGCAGACCGGGGACAGCGGCCTGCCGATCAACCAGGTGCTGGTCGAGAAACCGACCGCCATCGCGCGCGAACTCTACATGGGAGCGCTCGTCGACCGTGCCGCGAAGCGCATCGCTTTCATGGTGTCGGTCGCCGGCGGCATGAACATCGAGGAGGTCGCGGCCGCGACTCCCGAAAAGATCGTCACCATCCATGTCGACCCGGCGGCGGGGCTGCAGCCCTACCAGTGCCGTCGCATGGCCTTCGCGCTGGGTCTCGAGGGCACGCAGGTGCGCGAGTTCCAGGGTATCGCTTTCGGTCTCTACAAGCTGTTTCTCGATCAGGATGTCAGCCTCGTCGAAATCAATCCTCTGGTCGTGACCGACGAGGGCCGGCTGCTCGCGCTCGATGCCAAGATCAACATCGACGACAACGCCCTCTATCGCCAGCCGGATCTCGTCGAGATGCGTGACATCAGCCAGGAGGATGCGCGCGAGGCAGCGGCTGCCGAGCACGATCTCAACTACATCAGTCTCGACGGTACCATCGGCTGCATGGTCAATGGCGCGGGACTGGCGATGGCGACCATGGATCTCGTCAAGCTGCACGGCGGTGATCCGGCGAATTTTCTCGATGTCGGCGGCGGCACCACGGCCGAGCGCGTCGCGGAGGCGTTCAAGCTGATTCTCTCCGACAGCAAGGTGCAGGCGGTACTCGTCAATATCTTCGGCGGCATCGTGCGCTGCGATCTCATCGCCGAGGGCATTATCAACGCCGTCCGGGAAGTCGGCATCGAGGTGCCTGTCGTCGTCCGGCTCGAGGGCACGAACGCGCCGCAAGGGCTGCAGATGCTCAACGACAGCGGCCTCAATCTCGAGACGGCCATGGATCTGACGGAGGCGGCCAGGAAAGTTGTCGCCCTGGCGGGGTGAGGAGAAGAACATGAGCATTCTGATCGACAAAGACACCAGGGTCATCTGCCAGGGCTTCACGGGCAAGCAGGGGACTTTCCATTCCGAGCAGGCGATCGCCTATGGCACCAGGATGGTCGGCGGCGTCACGCCGGGCAAGGGCGGGCAGACACATCTCGACCTGCCGGTCTTCAACACCGTGCACGATGCCGTGCGCGAAGCCGGCGCCGAGGCGACCATGATCTATGTGCCGGCCGCGTTCGCGGCCGATGCGATCCTCGAGGCTGCGGATGCCGGCATCCGGGTCATCGCCTGCATCACCGAGGGCATCCCGGTGCTCGACATGCTCAAGGTCAAGGCTGCGCTGGCCGGTAGCGATGTCCGCCTCATCGGCCCCAACTGCCCCGGGGTGATCACCCCAGGCGAATGCAAGATCGGGATCATGCCCGGAAACATCCACCAGAAGGGCAGGGTCGGCGTTGTCTCGCGCTCGGGCACCCTGACTTACGAGGCCGTCTACCAGACCACGCTGGCCGGCCTCGGCCAGAGCACCTGCGTCGGCATCGGCGGCGATCCGATCCACGGCATGAGCTTTATCGACTGCCTCGAGCTCTTCGAGGCCGATACGCAGACCGAGGGCATTGTCATGGTCGGCGAGATCGGTGGCATGGCCGAGGAGCAGGCTGCCGCCTATATCGAGGAGCATGTCTCCAAGCCGGTCGTGGCCTATATCGCCGGCGTCACGGCGCCGCCCGGCAAGCGCATGGGGCATGCCGGCGCGATCATCAGCGGCGGCAGCGGCACGGCCGAGAGCAAGTATGCGGCACTCGATGCGGCAGGCATCGCGACCGTGCGTTCACCGGCCGATATCGGCAAGCGCATGGCGGAACTGATCTGAACGCTGAAATCGACAGGACGCAGGGGTCAAGGAGAGGACCGCAAGCCGTGCCGCTTCCCTGGTCAGGAAGCCTGGCTTGATCGGGAGGAGCAGCGGGTTTTGCAAGCTGTGATACCGGCAACGTGCAAATTTGTCGATCCTTGACGGCTGTTGTATTTCCTGCGATCTCTGCGTCCAAACAATGACTGACTCGGGTACACTATTTCCAGTTAGCTACCAAGGAGCCGATCATGGCACTACGCATCGCGCTGGCCCAGCTGAACCTGCTGGTGGGAGATATCGAGGGAAACGCCGGACGCATCATCAACGCCGCCAACCGGGCGAGAGAGGAACAACAGGCCGACCTCATCGTCTTCCCCGAGCTCACACTGACGGGCTACCCGCCGGAGGACCTGCTGTTGCGTCTGGAACTCGCGACGCGCGTCGAGGCGGCCATCGACACCCTCTGCCGTTCCATCAGCGGCATCACGGCTGTCGTCGGTTATCCGAAGCACCGCGAAGACGGCCTCTACAACAGCGCGGGCGTCATCCGCGATGGCCAGATTATCGCCGAGTATGACAAGACCCTGCTGCCCAACTACAGCGTCTTCGACGAGAAACGCTATTTCGAGCCGGGCGACGACGCCTGCGTTGTCGATGTCGATGGTCTCAGGATCGGCATCACCATCTGCGAGGATATCTGGTACAGGGAGCCCGCCGAGAGAGCCAGGGAGGCGGGTGCGGACATACTCGTCAACCTCAACGCCTCGCCGTTTCACAAGGGCAAATCGGTCGAGCGCGAGGAACTCGTCACGAGGCGCGCGCGCGAAAACGGCCTGCCGATCGTCTATGTGAACCTCGTCGGCGCGCAGGACGAACTGGTCTTCGACGGCGGCTCTTTCGTCGTCAACGCCGAGGGCAAGGTCGTCATGCGCACGGCCTTCTTCGCCGAGGCGCAGCCGTTGATCGAGTTCCACGGGGCCGAACCCGTGCCGTCGGAGGTGATCCGTCACCAGAGCGAGGAGGCGGAGATCTACGAGGCGCTCGTCCTCGGCACCCAGGACTATGTGCAGAAGAACGGTTTCATGGGCGCGGTCATCGGTCTCTCGGGAGGCATCGATTCCGCCCTGACGCTGGCGATCGCCGTCGACGCGCTCGGCGCCGATCGCGTCGAGGCCGTGCTCATGCCGTCGCGCTACACCTCCGACATGAGCAACGAGGATGCCGTCAAGGAGGCCGAGAACCTCGGCGTCAGTTATCGCGTCATCCCGATCGAGCAGGCCTTCTCCACGTTTCTCGAAATGCTCGAGCCCGAGTTCCGCAACCTGCCGGAGGATACGACCGAGGAGAACATCCAGGCGCGCTGCCGCGGCATCGTCCTCATGGCGATCAGCAACAAGACGGGGCGGATGCTGCTTTCGACGGGCAACAAGAGCGAAATGTCGGTCGGTTACGCGACCCTCTACGGCGACATGGCGGGCGGTTTCGCGCCCATCAAGGACGTGCCCAAGACCCTGGTCTACCGCCTGGCGGAGTACCGTAACCGCGGCGGCGAGGTGATTCCGCGACGGGTTATCGAACGCCCGCCCTCGGCCGAGCTCAAGGCGGACCAGAAGGATACCGACAGCCTGCCGGACTACGACGTGCTGGATGCGATCCTGCTGCGCTATGTCGAGGAGGACCAGTGCGTCGAGCGCATCATCCAGGACGGCCATGACGCGCAGACCGTGCGCCGCGTCACGACGATGGTCGACAACAACGAGTACAAGCGCCGCCAGGCACCGCCCGGCGTGCGTATCACGCGTCGTGCATTCGGAAGGGATAGGCGCTATCCTATCACTAGCGGTTTCTAGAGTGAGAACAGGACCAATACCAAGATGAAAAAAGTCGATGCCATAATCAAACCTTTCAAACTCGACGATGTGCGCGAAGCACTCTCGGCGATCGGTATCACCGGCATGACGGCGACCGAGGTGAAGGGGTTCGGCCGCCAGAAGGGGCATACCGAACTCTACCGCGGCGCCGAGTACGTGGTCGATTTCCTTCCCAAGGTCAAGATCGAGATCGTCATCAAGGAGGAGCAGCTCGAAGCCTGCATCGAGGCCATCACCAATGCCGCGCGCACCGGCAAGATCGGTGACGGCAAGATTTTCGTCAGCGCGATCGAGGAAGTGGTGCGTATCCGGACCGGTGAAACAGGCCCCGACGCCATCTGACCCCACCGTTCTGATCCGCAACGGCAAACCGGCGCGCGTCTCTCCTGACAGGAGCACCCGCTGCCGGTTTTTCTTTTGCGTCCCGGGGCCCGTGAGAAAGGCATGAGTGACCAACAGCCTGTCCGCTGCGCCTGGGCCCTGCAAGGCGAGGCCGAGAAGCGCTACCACGATACCGAGTGGGGTGTACCGCTGCACGACGAGCGAGGTCTTTTCGAGTTCCTGCTTCTCGAGGGGGCGCAGGCCGGGCTGAGCTGGTCGACGATTCTCAACAAGCGCGAAGGCTACCGCAGGGCGTTCGACGATTTCAGCGCCGGCAAGATCGCGCGCTATACCGACAGGCGCATCGAAAGGCTGCTGGCGAATCCTGACATCGTGCGCAACCGCCTCAAGGTCAACGCAGCCGTTACCAATGCGCGCGCCTGGCTCGACCTCAAGGAGAGGCATGGTGACATGGACGCCTGGCTCTGGCAGTTCGTCGATGGCGAGCCGATACAGAACAGCTGGAAGGAGCAGTCCCTGGTCCCGGCCAATACGCCGGAATCGGATGCCATGAGCAAGGCGCTCAGGGAGGCCGGCTTCAAATTCGTCGGCACGACCATCTGCTACGCCTTCATGCAGGCTACAGGCATGGTCAACGACCACACGACGGATTGCTTCAGGTGGGCCGAACTGGCTCCATAGTCAGACATGGCTGCCGTTTGGATTTGGACGCGGAGAGCGCAGAGGACCGCAAAGGTCGCAGAGGTCTCTGATTCAGCAGGACCGCGCGCTTGCCCGCGCAATTTGGCGTCTCGCGCTGTGAGAATGATGCCTGGTACAGAGCAGTCAACTGCTTGCGATCTCTGACGAACTCCGCGTTTCTTGCGTCTGAATTATTGACGCGGAGAGCGCAGAGGACCGCAAAGGTCGCCGGGTCTTTTGCATTCATTCGACGGGATTGCCTGATCCATTCGCACGCAGTGCGGGCTCCCGCGACTCCAGAGGTGATGTGCCGTATGTCGGGCCGGCCCGGGGTGTGAGTTTTCGCCGGTCATCTGAATGGAAGAGAAATCCAGGCGATCGCGGCGTTGTTTATGTCCGGCTTGAAACTAGAGCGCCAGGTCAACCTTGCGCATGCGGGGCTTGGGCTCGAACTCTTCCCACATCCGGCGATAACTCTTCTGCAGCACCGGGTGCAGTTCGTCGGGAGCCAGGTCACAGAGTGGCTTCAGGACGAACGCATAGTTCGTGATGTCATCGCGTGGCAGCTGCTTGCCTGACACCTCTGCAACCATGTCGCCGTAGGTCAGGAGGTCGATGTCGATGGTGCGGGAATCGAACCTGGCGCCACTGCGCTCGCGCCCGAGGCGCTCCTCGAGTTTGCGGAGCAGCGCGATGAGCTCGGCCGGCGGCCTCTCGGATTCATAACCGGTCACGAGGTTGTAGAAGGCCGGGCCCTCGAAACCCTCGGCATCGGTTTCGTAGACGGGGGAGACGAGGCCCTCGCCGAGCAGCCTTGCGAGTTCGTCGACGGCGGCGCGGATGTGCGCCTCGCGATCGATGTTGCTGCCGAGGCTGACCCAGATACGCGGCATCTCAGCGCTTGCCGCGGAGCATGCGTGGAACGATTGCGTCCATGTCGGTTGCCTCGATGCCGAGCTGGGCGAGTCCATCCTCGTTGCAGACGCTCGGCAGCTGGAGTGAGCGGTAGTTGTCCATGGTGAAGGGCTTGCCTGGCAGATTGCCGAGAATACGCGCCTGCAGTCGCGACAGGCTGTCGCCGAGCCCGATGACGGGCTTGTGAATGCCCTTTTGGACCATGATGTACTCGACGAGCTGCCTGAGCGTGAAGGTGCGCGGTCCGCAGAGTTCGTAGCGTTTTCCCCAGGTGCGCTTGTCCTCGAGCGCCTTGACGAAGGCCTGAGTCACGTCGCCGATGTAGACGGGCGCGAAGCGCGCGTCGGGGCAGGCCAACGGCATCGGGCCAGGGATGCGCAGCAGCTGCGCAAAGCGGTTGATGAAACTGTCGCCGGGACCGAAGATCACCGACGGGCGGAAGCTCGTGACCTTGACGCTGCCCGCGGACAGCGTATGCACGCGGTTTTCGCCCTTGCCCTTGCTGTGCAGATAGTTGCTCTTGTTTTGCGATTCGCTGGCGTTCAGGGCGCTCATGTGCAGCAGCCGCGGCGTCTTGCTCTGCAGACAGGCCTCGATGACCTTCTCGGCAAGCTTGACGTGCAGATCCTCGAAACTCGCCCCCTTGCTCTCGTTGAGAATTCCCACGAGGTTGATGACGGCGTTGGCCTGCGCGAATTCCTGCGACAGTCCCGCCACATCGCAGGCGTCAAGTTGCACGACCTGGCAGTTCTTGAGCACGCGCAGGTCGCGATGACGTTCTGGGCGGCGCGCGAGTATGCGCACCTTGTAGCCGGCGTTCGACAGCGCCGTTGCGAGATGGCCTCCAACGAAGCCAGTACCGCCGAGCAGGGTGACAGTTTTGATATTCATCCTTCAGGAAACGAATGGTTGTCAGGGTTGCAGTACCTTAAATCGAAACACCCTCTTTAACAACTGGAAAGCGGCGGGTGAAAAGGGAATTGGCGCAGCGGCTCTCGTCCCGGCTGCGATTCCCGGCTACACTCGTGACCCACGGACAACAACAAACCCGGTCATACCGGACGGAACCGCAGCTTGCTTGAAATCCTCGCCTATCTCCTGACCGGCATGGTCGCCGGCGTCATGGCCGGGCTGCTCGGCGTTGGCGGAGGCCTCGTCATCGTGCCCGTGCTCGTCTGGCTGTTTCGCAAGATCGGCATGGACGAGTCCATCGTCATGCACCTGGCTGTCGGAACCTCTCTGGCAACCATCGTCGTCACCTCGATCTCCTCGGTGCGCTCGCATCACAAGCGCGGCGCCGTGCGCTGGCCGCTCTTCCGTCAGCTCGCGCCTGGCATCGTGGTCGGCGCGCTGCTTGGCGCCGCTATCGCGGAGCAGCTCGACACCCTCTGGCTGCAGCGCGTGTTCGGTCTCTTCGCGATCATCGTGAGCTTCCAGATGGCGTTTTCGAACAGAGTGAAGCCGCATCGCCAGTTGCCGGGCCGGGTCGGGATGGCGTCGGCGGGGGGGCTCATTGGCATGGTGTCGTCAGTCGTCGGTATCGGCGGCGGTTCCATGACGGTGCCGTTCCTGTCGTGGAACAATGTTCCGATGGTCAATGCCGTCGCCACCTCGAGTGCATGCGGCCTGCCGATCGCGGTTGCCGGCGCCGCCGGTTTCCTGCTCGCCGGCTGGGGCAATGCAGCACTGCCGGCATACAGCAGCGGCTATCTCTACTGGCCGGCCGTGGCGGGTATCGTGGTGACGAGCTTCCTCATGGCGCCCGTGGGTGCGGGGCTGGCGCACAGCTTGCCGGTGAAGAGCCTCAGGAAGATATTCGCGGCGCTGTTACTCGTCATCGGTATCCAGCTCGTCATCAATTAGATCGTCCGGCGGGTCGGGCATGCGGTGAAACAGGTAGAGCGTGCCCGCGTAGTCGCGCAGCGCCAGCAGGTCGCCACGCAGGCCGTATTCGAATTTCGTCACCGCGCCGGTTTCCGGGATGCCGACATAGAGCAGCGTGCGGCCGACAATGAGGCGAGCATCGTTGTAGTCGCCCCGATTGTAGAAGCGGACCCAGCCGTCCTTGATCCAGAGCCCGTCACCTGAACGGCTGCGCCAGCGCCCTGCGAGCTGCAGCTCGGGAGCGATGGCCTTGGTGCCGAAATAGCGCTCGAAGGGCAGCCCTTCCGCACCGAACGGCGAGACGATCTCGGTGCGTCCGTACCTGTCGTAGCGGCTGGTCGGCTCGCGCATGGCGTCGATCATGGCCTGCATGCCCGTCACGAAAGGCGATTCGATGGCGCGGTATTCCGCCTGCAGGCTTGTCGAGGCGACGAGAATGGCGGCGGCGAGGAGCGGTTTCATGAAAAAATTTCGTCCGTTTTCAGGGGAAAAGATTATCGGATAATGGTTATTTCCTCAAGGTGCTGCAGGACGCGGCTGCCCGGGGCAACGCCAAAGCGGCTTACCAGCTCGGCATCATGTTCGCCAACGGCGACGAAGTCGAATTGCAGTACTCGCGTGCAGTCGAGTACATCAGCCAGGCAGCCGAGGCGGGCCTGGTCGAGGCCATGTCCACATTGGCATGGCTCTACGCCAATGGTCTCGGCGTGCGCCAGGACGACGAAAAGACGCGCTACTGGTATTTGAAGGCCGCCGAGCAGGGTGAGCCGAAAGACCAGTATATGGTCGCGACCATGTACCGGTTCTCCCAGTTCGGGGCCAAGCGCGATCACCAGAAGGCGCTCGAGTGGTACCACAAGGCGGCCGACCAGGGCTTTCCGCCGGCCCAGTTCGCGCTCGGCAAGATGCTCATGGAGGGCAAGCACGTGGAGAAGGACCTGGTCCGCGCATTTCAGTGGCTGTCGCTCGCGATTGCCAACGGCAGCAAGCGCGCCGGGAAGGCGATGGAAGAACTCGTCAAGCAGATGACGCCGGACCAGTTCAACCTGGCCCGCGCCGAAATGCTCTCCGCGGCGGGCCACCACATCAGCGACCAGCAGCAGTAGGCGCCCCTTATCCCTTGCCCTTGCGCGCGGGTATCATCCCGATGCGCTCAGAAATCCGCAGTTCTGTTCCCTTGCCGAGACGCCTGTCATAGATGGATGCATAGGTCATGACGCGCTTGACGTAACCGCGCGTCTCGTTGAACGGGATCAGTTCCACCCAGATGTCCGCCGGCAACGGCTTGTCGTATTGCCAGCGCTTCGCACGGCCCGGTCCTGCATTGTAGGAGGCTGTTGCGAGTGTCAGGTTGTTGTCGAACTTGTCCAGCATCATGCGCAGATAGCCCGTGCCGAGAGCGATGTTCTTGTCGGGCTTGATCAATTCACTCGCCGCAGTGCTGCCGAGACCGTATCTTTTCGCGACCAGCCTGGCCGTTCCCGGCATCAGTTGCATCAGCCCGCGTGCGCCGGCACTGGAGTTCGCATCGCGCATGAAGGCGCTCTCCTGGCGCAGGATGCCGAATGTCCAGGAGGCATCGAGCTGCCGGCTATTGGCGTGCTGACCGATCAGATCGCTGTGTTTCAGAGGGAAACGGATTTCCAGGTCGTCCCAGTAGTCCGATTTCGCGAGCGTGAAGATGGCGCGGTCGAGGATGTCCCACTCGTGGAAGATCGCCGCCGCGGCGATTTTCTCCTCCTCGTCGAGACGCTTCACCAGCTGGTTCCACTCCCGCCGCATCTCTGTATGCCGTCCGAGGCGGTCGAGTTCCCGGATCCGCAGCATGGCGGTGTCTGCTTCCATCTTCTGGCGTACTTTGGAGCTGACCGGTGCGGGCACATGCGCGAAATGGTATTCCTGGCCAAGCCTGTCGCTGGCCAGGTAGGCATAGAAGCTGCGGTCTTCGGAGATCTCCGTGTAGATCTTTCTGGCCACCTTTCTCTCTCCCTGCTGCTCGAGCGCGCGCGCCTTCCAGTAGCGCCATTCCGGTTCCTTCCCGAGCGATGACGGCATCTGCTCGATCCAGGCTTGCACCTGCTTCCAGTCCTCGCGCAGCAGGCCGGCTTTCACGCGATATCCATGGAGTTCCTCGAAGCTGCTGCAGCTGCCGGTTTCCCTGAAGAAGTCGTAGACCGCCTTGCCCGGTTCCCGGTAGAGGCCCCTGGCCAGGCGTTCCTCGATCATGCAGCGTTCAGCTGTCGAGAATTTCAGGCGTTTCCTGTAGCTTTTCCACTTCCCGAGCGCCGATTCATGCGACTGGTAGGCCAGGCGCATGAGACCGTAACCCATCATCTGGCCACGCCAGGGATGCTTGCCGGTGACAGCATCCAGGTTATCTCGCGGCGACTTGCGAAGCCGGGAGAAGGTCTTGACCAGCCCGACATCGCTGCCTGAAAGGTAGCTTGCCAGGTGGGCTGTGAGGCCGGCCTGGCCAAGGTTCATCGCCTTGTCGGCCCGGCTCCAGACGCGGTCACGGGTCAGCAGCCCTTTCTGCTTCCAGTAGCTGAAGACCGGGTCACAGGCAGAGGGGCGGGATCGGCCGTAATCCCAGATGGCATCGACCTCACCCTCTGTCTCCTTGCCCTTCCCGGTGCGGATGAGTGCGTTCAGGAAGTGGCACTTGCGCAGGGTGCTCGGGTCGCTGTCGTCATACCACCTCAGGTAGTTTTCCCACTGGCCCTCTGATGCCAGCTGCTTGAGCCAGCGAATACGCAACAGGTAGGCCGGTCCGGCGCCTTCATGGCGCTCGAGGAAGCGGGCCACATCCCTCTCTCTCAGGGGCGCATCGCGGTCGCTCCCAAGCTCGGCATATTCGAGGTATGGCAGCAGGGGGTAGTCGGCGAGCTGCTTTTTCAGCCGCTTGTAGGTATCAGTGTCGCCCTTCTTGAGCGCCTGTTCAGCCCTGGAGAAGCTGGCGAGGGTTGAGCTACTGGCGAGCGAGGGTGCGACCAGTATGATCGCAACCAGTAATCCTGCGGCGACCCTTCGTGAGAGTCTCATGATAGCGTCCGTTTTCATACAGGAGATAGTAAGGAGGTCACACGTCTCTGACCATCCGGGTTATCCATGATCTTTCACTTTGACCGGCAGTGATGCTGAATGTTCAGTCGGCCAGCTGAGCATCGAAGGCAGGATAACGGCAATAAAAAACCCGCTGTGAATGGCGGGTTTCAACCGGGCTTTTGCTGTGCCGGTTATTTGATCTTGGCTTCCTTGTACAGCACGTGCTGGCGGACGACCGGATCGTATTTTTTGATTTCCATCTTGCCGGTCTGGTTGCGCTTGTTTTTGGTGGTCGTGTAGAAGTGACCGGTACCTGCGCTGGAGACGAGACGGATCTTTTCACGGATTGCCTTTGCCATGTCAGTTCACCTCACACTTTTTCGCCGCGGGCGCGGATGTCGGACAGGACGGCGTCGATGCCCTTCTTGTCGATGATGCGCATGCCCTTGGTGGAGACGCGCAGGCGGATCCAGCGGTTTTCACTGGCAACCCAGAAACGGTGATTGTGCAGATTCGGCAGAAAACGGCGACGGGTCTTGTTGTGCGCATGCGACACATTGTTACCAGTCATCGGCCGTTTACCTGTTACCTGGCAAACTTTTGACATGATTCAAGCCTCGGTTCGATTCGGTTTTCATGGGCCCGCTGGCGACATGGGGCAGCCGGGTCCGGCGAAAGAGGCGAATTTATACCAGAGTGCCACTGCAACATCAAGACTAATCCGCTTTTTTCTCTCCGGGCCGTGGGTTGCTTTCTCCCCCTGTGTCGTGGCCATCCCTGTTTGCACCATCTTGTGCGCCTTCTCTGCACGACAGTCACGGAAGCCGCTTCGCTTTGGTGCGTGATGCCGGCTTTATGGTCGTTTGTGGTGCGTTTCGGCTTCTTGCTTCGCCGCAGGGTTAGGGTTATTCCTGATTTTCTGCTTTTTTTGGATTTTGGCACGCTTCCTGCTTTCAACTCTGGACAGACAGTTATGTCTCTGACTTTTTTGACTCACAACTCTCTAGGGGAGAAAACACATGATGAAAAAGACACTGATCTCAATGGCATGCGCGGCAGCGATGGCTGCGCCTGCAGCTCACGCTGAACTCAGCGCTAACATTGGTGTTACCAGTGATTATCTGTGGCGTGGCGTAACCCAGTCCGGCCACGAGGCGGCTGTGTCCGGTGGCGTCGACTATGCACACGACAGCGGTTTCTACGCCGGCATCTGGACATCCACCCTCGGTGGCGACAACCAGGAGCTGGATGGCTATCTGGGTTTCGCGGGTGAATACAACGATCTCGGCTATGACGTCGGTTACATCTACTACGGTTACCTCAATGCGGACGATTGGGATTTTTCCGAGATCTACGGCAGCCTGAGCTGGATGTGGCTGTCCGGTGGTATCAACTACACGGTTTCCGGACAAGCTGACGATAACAGCAGGTTTATCGAAGGCGACATCTACTACTTCGCTTCCGCCACCTTCGATCTTGAAACCGTCTCTCCAGAGCTCAGCGGTTGGGGTGTTGGTTTCACGGTTGGTTACTACGATTTCGAGGCAAACAGCGACTTCGACTACACGCAGCTTCAGATGGACATCACCAAGAGCGCGGGTGACTTCGGTGACTTCACACTGACAGTTGCGAACGAAGACTACACGGACGACACCTCACTCGCAGTCTCCTGGTCCAAAACCTTCTGATCCCGGCACATAGCACGGCGCCCGCTT